>CAZVKJ010000009.1:0-92044 GCA_964626855.1 uncultured Bacteroidales bacterium | reverse complement strand
TAAGTATTTATTATGCCACTTTTAGACTATTATATAATAGCTAATGGTATTATTTGTGATGAGGCCCGTATGCGTTCGCATACGGGCCTCATTGTTTTTAAAATTGTATATCGTTTTGATTAATAATAATTTTATAACTTTATAAAATAATTAATAGGAGTATTTATTTAAGGATGTTAAGTTTGAATATTTGATGGCAAATTTGGCGCTCTGATTTATTATAGTTGGATTGTGTGCCATTATCACCAGTTGCAGATCTTTGATAAAAATGCGGAAATTCAACACTTCAGAAAAATGGGAAATAAAATCAGGTTATTATGTCAGGTAAAAATTACACATTAACATATAAACTCAAAAATGAAACCAGCCGGATTATCTATACCATTGCTCAGTGAACCATCTGCACTGTCATACACTTTGAGACATTTTTGCCGGTAAAATCAAGCCTGAATGTATAAATCCCCGAAGGAAGATCATTTTGTGAAAAAACAACAGAATGTTTTCCGCTTTCCTGTTCAGCATTCACGAGTTCTGAAACCAGCGCCCCAAGAGCATTGTATACTTTTATAACAACAGTTCCTTTTTCAGGTAGCGAATAAGCCAGGCTTGCTTCATTACTGAAAGGATTAGGACGCCCGGTGAAGTATAAATCAACTCCATCGGTATTGCCCTGTAATAAAATTTTAGGCATGATCAAATAAGCGTTATCATCTTCTTTACCGTACATGTCGGCAACAACCCCGGTTCCGCTTAAAGTGAAATCCTGCACCCCGGGGCTGGCGTATGCAGGTGATTTAAATCCCAGTACGATCAGGTCATCACCGGCAGCTACATCAATGTGGTTTGTGGTGGCATACACCACACGGATGACGTCATTTTCGTCTGTCACAAGCAGGTCATTATCATCGGCTATAATTTCGTCAAGGGTGGGATTTATCTTTACCGGGTCTTTTTTCGCTAAAACTTTTGGCAAATAGGCATGAGTGAGAGTGTATCCTTCAGGGTATTTCAATTCAAGCCCCAGGGCTGAGAAATTATCCATTCCGTTACTAAGCTTTAAAGGGATTTCGATATTTCCGCGATCATCAGTAGTAATAAAATCATCTGATTGTACAATGATATTTTGAGGTAATGACTTCGCAGAGGTCCATGATGTCAGCGAATCACGATATTTACTGCTTGATGCATTGAAATCGCCGTAACATATTGTCCGCAGCAAAATATTAAGGTCAGCGCCGGCAATAGTAACGAGGGTGTCGAAACTTGCCCAGTTGCCTTTGGTGAAGTTCTTTGATACGCTGTAAGGCGAACCCACCTTGGCTTTTAAGCGGGCAATATCAATAGCATTTATGCTTGAATTATTATCCACATTCGCCGACTTTTTATACTTTGCCGAGAAGTTTCGTGTCGGGTCCGTCAGGGTATCGGCGCCAATGTAATACTTCACCAGGGCCACATCCACAGCGCTGATGTCATTTCCCCATTGCATGGTGTCGGGAGTGTACTTGTCATACGAAAGGATATAGTTGCCGTTTGTCACATTGCTGAACTGAAAAATTCCTGCAGCGTCGCTGGTATCGCGAGCAACTTCGGTTCCGGAAGGATAATTTTTCAGGATCACAATAACATTATTGATGGCGTATTTGATAGCAATGTATGTAGGTGGATTTGGCACTGGGGTTCCGGTATTTGCTTTGCCTGTATATACGGTCTTCCCCTGTATAGTGTAGCCCGCACCGGTAACCTGAACCGACTGGTACGTGGTGTCGCTGGTGCAATTATTTGACGCAACCAACATCACGGAATAGTTGCCGTTTCCGGGAAAGGTATGTGAGGGGCTGACCTGTATGCTGGTCGATCCATCGCCAAAATTCCAGTAATAGCTTGTTCCGTTAGTTGAGGTATTTGTAAAATTTATGGTCAGGTTAGCCGGTGTATAGGTAAACTGTGCCACGGGCGCCGGCGTCAGCACGGTGGCAGTGGCTTGTGTGCGTGCACTGGTGCATGAAGGTGATTCTATTTCCCAATCATAATAATAGTAATAGCGGATGCTTGTCCCGGCGTTGGTACCTGTTATTGAAATTTTATTGTCCAGAACATATGGGAAAGTAATTCCGCTAATGTCGCGGTACATATTGGGGTCGGAGGTTCCGCAGGCCAGGCGCATGTTGGTCCCGACAGGTATGTTAAAATTCAAGGTTACCCGGCTCTCGCCTGCAGCCATGTAAACGGTAGCAGATTGCAGCGTGGTTCCGGCGCTGTTTTTTAGCTGGACAATCCTGTTACCGGCAGCGCCGGCATAGACCTTCACAGATTTCAGAACTACAGGCGAATAACAACTGAAAATAAGATAATAGCTGTTGTTGTTATGCAGTGTAGCGTTGGAATTTTTACTTGTTTTGCCTACGTATTCATGCGGTGGCACCAGCGTTTGATCTACGTAATACGTGGTAGTATTTGAGATAGCCGGTGTTGTAAACGTATTTCCTGTAGCGAGCAAATTGCCGCCGGTTGCGGCGTTGTACCAGTTCATGGTTCCGGCTCCGGTCGCTGTTAGGGAGGCCTGGCCTGGCCCGCAGATGGTATCGTTTGTAGCGTTTATTCCAATGGTGATATAGGCATTTTTCATGATGGAATCCGTTCCGCATGTGCCACCGTGGGCAACAAGCTTTACTGTGTAAGTTCCATTTGCAGTGTAAGTGTGTGCAGGGTCGGTCAGGTTGCTGGTTGAGCCATCGCCAAAATACCAAATGTATGAATTTGCATTGGTACTCATATTATCAAATTGAGCAGTTACAGGCGCTCCGGAACAAATATTTCCGATGCTTACTGAGAATTCTGCATCCGTGGGCATGGCCGAATAAGCGCTTCCAATTCCCACAGCATACCATGCATTAGTTGTGGATTGAACTTCCTGAGAGCAACTGCCAAACAAATCTATAGCTGACTGAATCGAATATGTCCTGGCATCGGCGTATTGTGATGAGTTGGTCAGGTAAACGGTCAGCGTCCTGAAGGCAATGAGTTCGGCCTTGTCCATTGTTATGCCGATAACGCTGTATGTATTGTTGTTGTCGTTTGTTCCCGATCCGCCCTGGCAAAGCAGGTAGTACCAAAAATTCAGTACGCCGGAATTTGTATGAACCCCGCCATAATCGCTGGTTCCGGTGTACCAGTTTGTTCCTTCATAGGTGTCGGGGTCACTGTACTGATTAGGATTTGCCATATTCCGGAAGGGCGATCCGATATCTTCACCTACTGTCCAGTTGCCGGCTTGAAATGGGGGGCTGCCATAATATTCAATGCTTGTTCCGAAAACGTCACTGAAGCCCTCATTTAAAGCGCCGGATTCATCTTGATAATCAAGGGCGGCAGAATATTCTGTCAGGCCGTGTGTTATTTCATGTCCGCAAATATCAAGGGTAGTAAAAGGATCATAAGTGCCATCACCATCACCATATGACATCCGTGTTCCATCCCAGAAGGCATTGGCATAACCTGCGTCGTAATGAACGTAGCTTAGCAGTTTCAACCCTGCATTATTTATACTGTTCCGGTCATGTTTATTATAATAATAATCATAAGTTACTTCAGCGCCCCAGTGCGCGTCACGGGCCACTTCATCCATATTGGCATTGGTGCCGCTCCAGTTATTGTCGGCGTCAGTAAAATCAACAGCTGACGAATAGGTGGTGCCGGTATTCATATCATAGGTTTCAATGCCAAGGCCTCTGCCGGTTTCGCGTAAGCGGTAAGTAGACCCCGTGTAGTCGGTGGTGAATGTTCTGGTCCCGTTATACTTGGTAACAGCTGTACCTGTGGCATTTGTCAGAAGTTCACTTTTTTCGGAATACAGGCGCTGGAGCGTTTTATTGATTTGGCCGGTAGTTGCATCAACAAAGATCCACTGGTGGTTCAGGGGCTTTTGTGCATAGATGTCGAATTTGTATGCAAGCCTGTATTCTGAAGGGATATCGTATTTACTTTTTGTTGGAACCAGCATCAAAACACCATTTGGATAATATGTGGCGTTTTCATCATTTAAAGAATACTTCAGTAATTTTTCCTCCTCTGGTAACTGCCACATATATTTTTCCGCGCCAACGTATGAAATGGCTTTTTTCAAAGCGTCCTGTTCTGTGAGTGTAACACTTACCGGTATGTCAAGGTTGCTGAATAATTTCCCGTTCATGCATGTTACCAAATTGTTTTTTTCATGTATGATAAAAATGTTGGAGTGTATCGGGTATCCCTTATATGTTTGCTGAAACCTTTGATGTACCATTCCGAGCTTGTCTTTTTCACTTCGGATCAAAACAAAATCAAAATCAGAACTGATTTTGAAAAAATCTTTCAACCAGTTCAATGATTCTTCATTTGTAAGTTTTGAGTTGCTCGAAAATCGGATAAAGGTAGGGATATCAAGCGATGGGTCTTTAATGACCATTTCAGATCCGGGTACGATCGAATACGCATCCTTCCCATAGAATGTTTGAGAAAATAAGGATGAAGTAACCAGGATAAAAGCTAAAAGTATAAATACTTTTTTCATATGGTATGTATTAATGGGTTATGGTCAGAATAAATCAGAATTAAAAACCAACATAAAGCAGCGTTTTTAATCAAAATGTACTAATGATTTATTAGCGAAAGAATATTTTTGATAAACTACGCTAAAATAGTAAAAAAACATGAAAATAACAAGGAACAATATATATTTGGATATAATAACGACAAATATCGAAAAGTATTTAGTAAAACACAAAGATATTGATGAAAAATGCCCGATACAATGTTAAAAATTGCTAATTTTTCAGCATAATAAATATGTGTAAACAGGTAAGTTTAGATCGGGATAAGCCGGTATGTTTATAACTGGCCTATACCTGTTTTATGTCTAAGCAAACAGTTATGCCTGGGCAAAAGAGTTTACTGTATCAAAACAATAATGCCTTTATATTCATGAATTATTCCAGACAAATCACTGATTTGAATCAGGTAAACATAAATATCCTGAACAGCCTTGTTAGTTCCATACCTGTTATGATCCGTCCCATTCCAGCCTTCATTGACATCCGTTGTTGAAAATATTTCGCGTCCCCAACGATCATAAATGATCATTAAATAATTTTTAGTATCCCAACCCACACCAACAGGCTTAAATATTTCGTTTTCGGGAGCTTCAACAGTGTTATCATCGTTAGGTGTAAAACTATTGGGTATCCAAACAGTGAACAAGGGGTTGATATAAATATATTTACGGGCAGTGTCTTTACATCCTTCATCATCGGTAATGATGAGCGTGACCAGGAAATTTCCGGTATCGGCATAAGTATGCATGGCATGGTATCCTGTTGCTTGTGTGCTGTCGCCGAAATCCCATGCCCAATGTAGAACGTTTCCGAGTGATTCGTCGAAGAATAAAACGGGATCACCATCCTGTACCGGGATTTGCGGAAATGTATAGAAGATAGCTTCCGGGCCGGGTTCTTTGCCCACGTCGGCGATTCCCACGCCAACACAGCCATTATAACCGACCGTAACGGTGTAGGTACCTTCTGCCAATCCCGTTGCGGTTTGGGTATATTGCGGGGGATTGGTGTTCCAGACATATGTGAAGCCGGGCCCGTTGAGGTCAGCGGTTGCGGTTCCGTCGTCAAATGCACAGCCTGCATTGGTACTCGTGGTGTTTACAATAAGTGTGGGATCAACAGTAATGGTAATAGACCCGATGTTATCACAACCATTGTACGTTACAGTTACAACATAAGTGTTGGATGTCATAGGATGAACCACAATTACAGAATCATATTCAGGCGGAGTGGTGTTCCACAAATAAGTTCCACCGCCGGTTGCTGTGATTGTTACAGGATTTCCGGGGCAAATAGTATTGGTATCCGATGTAACGGTGACAGGTAAAGTTGTAATATTGGTAACCGTTGTATTGGTAGATCCTGAACATCCATTAATATCAGTAACAGTAACCGAATAGGTACCTGCAGCATTTACAGATGTTGATTGAGATGATCCTCCATTAGACCATGAATAACCTGCATAACCGGCACCTGCATCAAGGATGGTAGACGCTCCTGGACATATTTGAGTTTGGCCTGTAATTACCGGAGTAAGAGCCGCACCTTGCGCAATGGTGATATCACTGCTGCCTGAACAGTTCTGATCGGTGACAGACACGGAATAGGTTCCGCTGGTGGTGATGGTGATCGTTTGTGTATTATCACCGGTAGACCATAAATAGGTCAGGTACCCGGCTCCGGCGTCTAAAGTCGCTGGAGTGCCGTCGCAAAGAGTATCCGGCCCTGTGATGATGGGCGTTAGATTTGGTGTTGAGCCTATAGTTACATCCAAAGTACCGGTACAGTTATCGGCATCAGTAACATTTAAGGTGTATGTTCCTGCAGCAAGGTCGGTAAAGGTCTGGGAACCAGTCACATTTGTCAAATTAGCAACAGGCGTGGTTCCCAACAATAAATCATAGTCATAAGGATCTGTACCATTGCTTGTAACAACCGAAAAACTTCCGTTAGACCCGTTTGCACAGGCATTGATAATACCTGAAATGTTTATAGAAAAAGTAGGACAAGGCTCACATACAGGCAAAGAATTGAAATCATAAATAATAGCTGAATCGCCGTTGGCATCAACTACTTTGACAGGCCATGTCCCGGAAGGGGTAACGGTAACACCTGTTGCAAAAGTTGACCAACCGGCAGGTACAATACAATTATCGGCAGGAATTATTCCATTCATGCAAATATCCACCAAAGGAGTCCAAGTATAACCACATGACACACATTCTGCCTGATTAGTTATTGGAAATGTTGAAGCCGGTGTATATTCTTGCCAGGTGTATGGTCCGGTCCCGTTGGTAACACTCATGTCCCCGTTAAGTTCCTGGCATATGTCAAGAGGAACACATGTATTTACAAGGATATTAATAGAGCTGGAGCCACAAGGGAAAGTATAGGTAATGGTATGCAGTCCCGGGCCGGCAACTGCGGGATCGAATATTCCTGTAACAGGATCAACACCGGGGCCACTCCATGTTCCGCCCGGAGCTTCGCAAATAATCTGGTAAGGCGGATCAGTCGGACAGAAAGGACCGGCAGGGCACATGGTTGTATTGCAGCAAATCAGCTGAAAAGGATCACATGCCGACATATTAATGGATTGAATATATCCTGAACGCGATGTACTTGATGACGTTCCTGTACCACCACAAACAACAACATTACCACCGGGAGCAACAACAACATCATATACGGCAAAAGGTAAATTGGTTTGAGCCAGCAAATTTAAATTCGCATCATATTTAATTACCCTGTCGGCGGAACCCACATAGACATTGCCGCAATCATCAACAGCAATTCCGGAATTTCCGGGCTGATGAGTTGCAGTTAAAGGTTCTGTTGTTGTAATACCACCGGGAATAGCTGCGGATGTAATTATGGAACCGTCAACTAATGAACGTTGTTCAATTGTAGTTCCATTTTGTGAATAAACATAATTATCATTTGCACGTATAGATCTGATACCAGCATTACCATTGTTAGGCCTATAATTCTCACATTTATATGAGAATTCATAGTTCGAAATAGTTTTAAAAACGGGGCCATTTGTCGAACATAAAGTCATATTCTGATTTATTGCACCTAAAGAATCCAGCGTTAGAAAATAGTATTTTGCATCCCTTGAAGAAGTTAATGCCCTTACTTCATTCGGATATGACGCAATAAGAATGGTTTTAGTTTTCGCAACATTCACTAAGGAGAGAACGCTGCCATTTGTTGTACTGATATCGAAAATAACACCATGCATATCAAGACCCAACCTCGTTCCCCCAACAATAAGTTTGGTTTGATCACAGTTAAAAGAAATCATCCAATATTCGTCAAATGCTCCGCCGTTAGCAGCCCATACCATTGAACCAGCACTGTTTATTTTTTGTATGGCTGCTACTGATCCCGACGTAATATATGAAAACCCATTCTGGTCGGTAGTAAGGGTTCCCAGCCAGTTATTATTGGTATCCCAGGGTGTGCTGTAAGTCCACTGCAATACCCCGGATGAATTGAATTTTTGAAGTTTCATGGGCATTTCACCACCAATAATATAAATATTACCTGCTGCATCTTTATCCAATTCCCAAACGCAATTTGAATTTGGCAGGTTGGAGGGAGTAACCACCCAAGGATCAATGATTATACTTTTAGAATTATTATAATTATTCAGAATAAATGAAACTGTTTGTTTATCAAGTAGAAATTTTGACGGAACTATATTCTTGTTACCTTTATAATAACTAACCGGAGCATGATCAATGATATCGCCATAGATAGTGGCTAACCTGACATTGCCCTCGTTGTCAATATTAATAGTTGAATCTGTTGTGTACTTCATTTTTACTTTGGAGATATCGGCTCCCGGATGTAAAATCAGCGAGTACTTAATTCCTGATTCGGGGTGAAAAGTATACTCAACATCAATGTTCGGATATAAATTTTTATAGGTTATTTTTTTGTATCCCCTGATGTTCCGTATGTCATAGTAACTCTTTCGGTCCTTGCTCAGCATAGAATATGTTTGGTAAGCAGAGGCCATATCTTCAGGTACAATTTCCGGGTTAGGATTTGCATCTTCCCAGGTCATATGGATAAAATCACTGACAATAAGTCTTTTAGGTTGGGTGGTGTCACCTTTTTTTCTGTTTTTATTTTTTACTTTTGTATTTAAGAAATATGTCAGCCCTTGTTTTGTGAAAAATATTTGTACGTTGCTTTGATCGATGCCATAAATGATTTCAGAATCTTTCAATTTATCCATGCCGTCGAATTGTCCTTTATTTTCAATAAAAACCTTGGGGTATTCCCATTTCAGAGACCAATTCTGTGACTGGGAAAATCCTGTCGAGCTAAATATCAGGAGAAATCCTGTAAAGAGAAAATAGCTTAAAAAACAGGTAACATGTTTTTTGATTTTTTTCTCAAAATATACTTTAGGCGTGAAATATCTTTGATTCATGGTAGGTAGAATGTTTATTCTTTGTCTTAATTAAACGAGAAATAGGCGATATATATTTGGTTATACGTATTAATTATCTAAGCAGTGTAATGGTTCCCTTAAGATCGTATTCTACATCATCATTTCCGACGGCATTGAGTATAAAATAGTAAACGCCATCGGCAGCCTCAGCTCCGCTGTTTGTATTACCATCCCATCCTTTGCTGATATCTGTCCACTGGAAGACCTTTTTTCCCCACCTGTTAAAAATTGTGCAGGAAAAAGTTTTGATTTCCCTGTAATCCATTTTAAACTCATCATTATGGCCGTCGTTATTAGGCGTAAATACATTTGGGACTGTAAGTAGTGAGGGCTTTTGTACAATGATATCAACTTTAAAAGTATCAATGCAGAAATCAGGGGCGCCTGAGGTAACAATTAATATAACCGTATAAGTCCCAATAGAATCGTAGACATGACTGGGGTTCTGGTCTGAGGAAACCATTCCATCACCAAAGTTCCAGAACCAGGATGTTGCATTTGATCCGGTGTAGGAGAAGGCTACATTTAGAGGAACATTTCCCGATTGCGGATTTGCCGTAAATACAGCACTGACGATTATTGATGTGTTAACTGTAGTAGTTGATGGTTTAATGCAGTGATTGTTGTCGGTAACAGTCACGGTATAAACGCCGGCACACAGGCTGTCTAAGTTTGACACGGTGTCGGGGAGGTTGCTCCACGAATAAGAATAGGGCCCGTCACCACCGGTTACAAAAGTTGTGATGCCGCCATCGCAGCTATTGGGGCAATGTTCATCCTGTGGTGTCATAATGATATTCATTTCTGTGGGCTGATATATGGTAACAAGGGTGGAGTCACTGCATGTGTCATTGTCTGCAGCCACCAGGTTATAAGTTCCTGCTGCCAGGTTGCTGAATGACTGCGAGCCGGAAACACTGCTGAAAGAAGCTATGATTGTTCCGCCGGGGTTTTTCAGAACCAGGTCATAAGGTGCAGTGCCGCCTGATGGCGTTGTAGTAAATCCGCCATTGGACTGGCCGGGGCAAACATTAATAATGTTGGTCAGGTTGAAATTAAAATGCGGGCACGCGGAGCAGGATGGAATACTGGCAGTATCATATATTTCCAGAAAATTACCATCATTATCAACTACCCGCAAAGAGTCTCCGGCAATAGGTGTAATTGTAGTCCCCGTTCCAAAATCATTCCAGGTGACGGTATACACACCATTACAAATAGGTGGCATACATATTCCCATGGTGCAAGAGCTACAGTCGGTGTAGCCATGAGCTGTTTGCCATGTATATGGTGAAGCGCCACCAGTTACCGATAAATCTCCGTTTGGTTCCTGGCATACATATAAGGTTGCACAGCTGTTGACATGAATGTTAATCGAACTGTTGCCGCAAGGTAAAGTATAGGTTATCATGTGGGTTCCTGGCCCGGCTGAAGCCGGATCAAAAACACCGGTGACGGGATCCACACCAGGGCCGCTCCATGTACCGCCTGAAGTTTCCGAAACCAGAGCTATAGGCTGGTCATTGGAGCAAAATGGACCGGCAGGACATACTCCGCTATTACAACAGATTAACTGGAAAGGATCGCATGCAGACATGTTAATTGACTGGACATAACCTGCTCGTGTCGTGCTGGATGACGTTCCTGTACCACCACATACCACAACATTGCCACCTGGAGTAACAACGACATCATATACAGCAAAAGGCAGTGTCGTCTGCGATAAGAGGTTAAGGTCTGCATCGTATTTAATAACCCTGTCACCTGAGCCAACATATACATTTCCACAATCATCTACAGCTATTCCTGAATTACCGGGTTGATAATAATTTGTCAGAGATACAGTTGTTGATATACCTCCGGGGATGCTTGCAGAAGATAAAATGGAGCCGTCAACTAGAGAACGTTTTTCAATGGTAACACCATTCTGTGTGTAAACAAAATTGTTGTTTGCCCTTATGGAACGTATGCCCGCATTGCCGTTACTGGGACGGTAATTTTCGCATTTATAGGCGAATTCATAGTTTGTTAGGGCTTTAAAAACAGGCTCATTTGTCGAGCATAACGACAGGTTTTGATTGATAGCCCCAACAGAATCAAAAGTCAGGAAATAGTATTTAGCATCCCTTGAGGATGATAATGCCCTGACTTCATTCGGGTAAACTGCAGGTACGATTAATGCTGTGTAAGTTTTGGATCTGGCTACATTTACTATTCCAAGTACACTGCCATCCGTAATACTAATATCGAAAATAACACCAGCGCCCTGAGTAAGGTCAATAGGATTATAAATTCGCGTTCCTCCAACAATAAGTTTTGTCTGGTCACAATTTAAACATATCATCCAATATTCGTCGAATGGTCCGCCGTTAGCCGCCCAAACCATTGAACCAGCATTGTCTATTTTTTGAATGGCCGCTATTGATCCCGACGTAATATATGAAAACCCATTCTGGTCAGTAGTAAGGGTTCCCAGCCAGTTATTATTGGTATCCCATGGGGTGTTGTAAGTCCACTGCAATACCCCTGATGAATTATATTTTTGAAGTTTCATGGGCATTTCACCACCAATAATATAAATATTACCTGCTGCATCTTTATCCAATTCCCAAACGCAATTTGAATTTGGCAGGTTGGAGGGAGTAACCACCCAAGGATCAATGATTATACTTTTAGAATTATTATAATTATTCAGAATAAATGAAACTGTTTGTTTATCAAGTAGAAATTTTGACGGAACTATATTCTTGTTACCTTTATAATAACTAACCGGAGCATGATCAATGATATCGCCATAGATAGTGGCTAACCTGACATTGCCCTCGTTGTCAATATTAATAGTTGAATCTGTTGTGTACTTCATTTTTACTTTGGAGATATCGGCTCCCGGATGTAAAATCAGCGAGTACTTAATTCCTGATTCGGGGTGAAAAGTATACTCAACATCAATGTTCGGATATAAATTTTTATAGGTTATTTTTTTGTATCCCCTGATGTTCCGTATGTCATAGTAACTCTTTCGGTCCTTGCTCAACATAGAATATGTTTGGTAAGCAGAGGCCATATCTTCAGGTACAATTTCCGGGTTGGGATTTGCACCTTCCCATGTCATATGGATAAAATCACTGACAATAAGTCTTTTAGGCTGGGTGGTGTCAAATTTTTTTCTGTTTATATTTTTTACTTTTGTATTTAAGAAATATGTCAGCCCTTGTTTAGTGAAAAATATTTGTACGGAGCTTTGATCGATGCCATAAATGATTTCAGAATCTTTCAATTTATCCCTGCCGTCGAATTGTCCTTTATTTTCAATGAACACTTTGGGATACGACCAATTGACAGACCAATTGCTTTTATTCTGGGATTTCCCGTAAAATGAAAATAATCCAATAATTATTAACACCAGAAAAAACTTAAACGAAATACCATTTATTCTACTCATAACAAAAATGATTTTACAAATTATAAAGATGAATCTTTCTATTGTTAATACAAAAAAATAATTTAAACAGATATTATCTAATATATTCTACAAATTTATAAAAATAAATAAAAACACAACTATTTTTTGCAAAAATCAACATTAATATAAATAATAAATAACTTTAATAATACTTGATTAATAAATATTTATTATTAGTGCTTGATATAATGACAACGAATTTTTTGAATTGGTTGTATCAAATCAGGTATCAGAGAAATTTTGTGCAGACATATAAATATCAAAGAAAAAGACGTTAATAAGAAGTTTTTACCGGTTTTAGAATTATGGAGAATTTCTGTTTTTACAATCAGCGCCGTAAGATAAAATCTGGTTAAGTTAAATAAAATAAAGTCCGGTATTTGTATAAACATTATCTTTGTAAAAATTAAAAAATTGTGTCATGAAGAGACTATTCATTATCGTAGTTTGTCTTGTTTTTTCCTTCAATTTGCGTGCTCAGGATAAAGAAGATATAAAGAAACCCGTATACGGAAAACTCACACAGGCTGATCGGTTAATTGGCGATATTTTTTCTGACATTTGGGTTATTAAAGGGGCGGCAAGTGATTCCATAAATGCCAAACAGATTAACCGCGGGGCCAATTTTTATATAATGAAAGAATTTCCGTTTGGCACCAGTAATTTCAGCTTTGCCTTAGGATTGGGTGTAAGTTGCCATAATATATACAGCGACGCAACGCCGACAAAAAACTTTACATATGATTCCTTAGGGGCAAAAGTATTCGATGGTACAACGGTATTTACTAAAATTCCTAAATTTTCGACTGATGGCAAACAGGAGATAAGTTATAAAAACAACAAGTACACAGTGGTTTATGCTGATATTCCTATAGAATTTCGTTTTCGCCTGAAAAATAATGCCTTTAAATTTTATCTTGGTGGAAAATTCGGGCTGATGCTTGGCAATCATACTAAATACAACGGGGATAATTATAATGAAGCTTATCCAACACAATCGATCCGCATTAAGGAGTATAAAATATCAAATGTAAATACTGTCCGTTATGGTATTACGGTACGCACGGGCTGGAAATGGATACAGGCATACGGTTATTATTCACTGTCGCATTTGTTCAAAAAGGATAAAGGCCCCGATATGTACCCGATATCCATTGGTTTGACATTTTCTCCGTATTGATTTCAGAGAAACAGCGTGAGAAGCAGGAAAACAGTTATTCCTGCAAGGAATCCGAAATAAATTTCTGAAGGCTTATGTGCATCAAGCCGTAGTCTTGCATAACCGACTATTCCAGCTAAAGCTATCACTATTAGAACAGGGAAAGTTAAATCTATATCAAGCCTGTAAGCAATACCCGATAGTAAACCGGTTATTCCGCCTATTCCGGCAGTATGAGCGCTGATTTTAATTTTTAGGTTCAATACAAGTAGAACCAGCCCAAGTATTGTAGAACAAAGAAGAAAAAAACTGTAAATAGACGGCAGTGCGCTTTGTGAAAGCATCATATACATGACAAAGTAAATTACAGACATTACAAGGTAGGGGAAAGTCCTTTCCTCCTTTGTCGGCATATGGAAACTTGAAATGACTTTTTTTCTCTTGAAAATCGTAAAAATGATAAGAGGTACAATACATGTTGATGAAAAAATCATTATCAGCAAAAGTGATTTTGCGAATAAGTTCAGCATGGAAGCAAAATACAAATTGATACCGAATACCAACAACAGCGAATAAGTTGGTATTAGCAACGGATGGAGAATGTAAGAAATGATTTTTGACAGCCGGATTCCCATAAAAACTAAAGTTCCTTTCTCAGCCGTGCAACGGGTATTTCAAGCTGTTCACGGTATTTCGCGATGGTACGCCTGGCGATATTATAACCTTTACTTTTCAGTATTTTAGTAAGTTGATCGTCTGTCAAAGGTTTGCTTTTACTTTCCGATTCGATGCAGTCGGTGAGTATTTTTTTCACTTCCCTTGTAGAAACCTCTTCTCCTGATTCGGTTTGTAATGATTCGGAGAAAAAACTTTTCAGCAGGAATGTGCCAAAATGTGTCTGCACATATTTGCTGTTCACTACCCTTGAAATGGTTGATATGTCGAGGTTTACCCTTTCGGCAATATCCTTTAATATCATTGGTCTGAGGAATGTTTCGTCTCCATCAAGGAAATAATCTTTTTGAAAATCCATGATGGCTTTCATTGTTTTGTACAAAGTATCATGTCTTTGCCTGATCATGTCGATAAACCATTTGGCCGAATCGAGTTTTTGTTTTACAAAAAGTGCGAGTTCTTTATTTTGGCCCGATTTCTTTTTCGGGTTTGCCGAAAGTGTTCCGATCATTTCGAGATAAGCCTTGTTGATACGGAGTTCAGGGGTGTTTTTAGCATTTAATGTCAACTCAAGTTGCCCGTCGTTGTTCGTGATAATAAAATCAGCAGTAATGTACTGGTTAGGTTTTGCGTTGTCAATCATTGAATTGCCCGGCTTGGGGTTCAGCTTGAGAATTTCGTTTATAGCCAGTTTAAGCTGCTCGCTTGTTATATTTAGCCGTTTTTCGATTTTATCATAATGCTTTTTAGTGAATTCGGTAAAAAACTTTGCAATAATAGTTCTGGCCAAAAGCACATCGGAAGTAACTTCATCCTCTTTATTTAACTGGATCAACAGGCATTCCTGTAAATTCCGGGCACCAACGCCATAAGGTTCAAATTCCTGGATGATAAACAATAACTCTTCCAGCTCTTTGGTGTCTGTTGTAATATTCTGGGTGAAAGCGATATCATCGACCATGGCGGGCAGTGCACGTTGCAGGTATCCCGAATCGTCGAGGTTCCCGATGATGAACAATGCAATTTGCTTTTGCCGCTCATCAAGTTTTCTCATTCCGAGTTGGGAGATAAGTGTTTCATGAAATGTTTGCCCTACCGAAAACGGAATTTCCTTGCGGTCGTCTTCATCAGGATTATATTCATAGGTACTTAATTTATAGGCAGGCGTATCGTCTTCTTCTAAAAAATCTTCAAAAGAAACTTCTTCAGGGTCTTTTTCGGTTTCGTCTAATTCTTTTTCAACTTCCTCATTTTCATCCCGTTCAGCCTCCTCCTTGTCGCTATTCATTTCCTCCTGGTCTTCCTGGCTCTGAGCTTCTTCTTTGATATCAGATTCATTTGCATCCTCAAGCGCCGGATTTTCTTCCAGTTCCTCTTTGATACGCTGTTCAATAGCTATTGAAGGCAGTTGCAACAATTTCATCAGTTGTATTTGCTGAGGAGAAAGTTTCTGTTGTAATTTTTGCTGAAGTTTCTGGTTGAGCATAAAACAATCCTTTATTTTGATACGAATATAGTGTATTAGCCGGATTATTGCAACAAAAATCGATTAAAGATAATAACAATATAGTTAACCCTGATCATTAAAATTCTGCATTTTGCGGTGTTCGTGGAAAAGGAATTACATCCCTGATATTTGCCATGCCGGTAATAAAAAGAATAAGACGTTCAAATCCAAGCCCGAACCCACTGTGGGGAGCAGACCCGTATCTTCTGGTGTCAAGGTACCATTGCATTTCTTTTTCGGAAATCCCAAGTTCCTTTATTCTGTTTAACAAGAGATCATAGTTTTCTTCACGCTGTGATCCGCCAATGATTTCGCCTATTTTTGGGAAAAGAACATCCATACCGCGCACGGTCTTTCCATCAGAATTTTGCTTCATGTAAAAAGCCTTGATCTCTTTTGGGTAATCGGTCAGTATCACCGGGCGTTTGAAATGATTTTCCACTAGGTATCTTTCGTGTTCAGCTTGTAAATCTGTTCCCCAGCTAACAGGGAACTCGAATTTTTTGCCCGATGAAATCAATATTTCAATGGCTTCTGTGTATGTCAGACGTTCAAAAGGATTTTCAAGTATAAAATTGAGGCGTGAGATAAGTTCATTGTCATACATTTTGCATAAAAATTCAATATCATCACGGCAATTATCTAATGCATATGTAATCAGATATTTAAGCATGTCCTCGGCCGTGTTCATATTGTCGTTTATATCATAAAATGCCATTTCCGGTTCTATCATCCAGAATTCGGCAAGGTGGCGCGGCGTATTTGAATTTTCTGCCCTGAATGTGGGGCCGAAAGTATATACCAGCCCTAATGCCATGGCCCCCAATTCGCCTTCAAGTTGTCCCGAAACAGTGAGGCTCGTGCGTTTTCCAAAAAAGTCTTCAGCATAATTGACCGTTCCATCGGGGTTACGTGGAGGGTTTTCAAGGTTCAATGTTGTTACCTGAAATAATGCTCCTGCACCTTCAGCATCTGAACCGGTAATGAGCGGTGTATGCAGGTAATAGTAACCATGATCGTTAAAGTATTTATGCACGGCAAAGGACATGGCATGGCGTATTCTGAATATTGCGCCGAATGTATTGGTTCTGGGCCGCAGATGGGCTATTTCCCTCAAAAATTCGAGTGTGTGACCTTTTTTCTGTAAAGGGTATACAGTAGCATCAGCTGTTCCAAATACTTCTATCATTTCGGCCTGTACTTCAACTGTCTGGCCTTGTCCCGGTGATTCCACAAGAATTCCGTTTACCGAAATACATGAACCTGTGGTGATCAATTTCATGGTTTCTTCACTGAATTTTTCAATTTCGGCAACAACCTGGACATTATGAATTATTGAGCCATCATTCAAAGCGATAAAAGCAAGCTGTTTATTACCTCTTTTTGACCTTACCCAGCCTTTCAGATTTACAGCTTTGCCATAATCTTTATTGCTTAGTATTTCTTTTATCTTAAATGAAGAATATTGCTTTTCCATAATCTATTTTTGTGCAAAAAAAACAATTTTCGGCCTGATAAACAACTTTACCAATGTTTATTTATGCTAATAATCTCAAAATCAAAGCATGTATGATTTGTTAAAAGTTCAGTTATTCAACATACCTTTAAAATTTTTATAATTTTGCACACGTTTTTTAAAAAATGTGAGTTTGTTTTCAAATGACAATAAAACAAGGTGAAATACTTTCGAGGATAAATTCAGTTACAGATCTTAAACAGCTCAATGTAAATGATTTGCCACAATTATGCAATGAGCTGAGGCAGTTTATAATTGATTCTACTTCTTTAAATCCCGGCCATCTTGGTGCAAACCTGGGTACGGTTGAACTGACCGTTGCTTTGCATTATGTGTTTAATACGCCATATGATAAGCTGGTATGGGATGTTGGGCATCAGGCCTATACACATAAAATTCTGACGGGCAGGAAAGATGTTTTTGATACCAACCGCAAGTACAAGGGAATAAGTGGGTATCCCAAGATTTCAGAAAGTGAATTTGATGCTTTTGGCGTGGGCCATTCATCAACGTCAATTTCCGCTGCATTAGGAATGGCTATAGCCTCTGAATTAAAAGGAGAACATGACCGGCATCATATTGCATTTATTGGCGATGGCTCCATGACAGCGGGTTTGGCTTTTGAAGCCATGAATCATACAGGTGTCGGAAAAACAAACCTGCTGGTTGTGCTAAATGATAATGGTATCGCTATTGATAAAAATGTAGGGGCATTAAAAGTGTATCTTACCAATATTACTACATCACGTTTTTATAACAGAATAAAGTTAAATATCTGGAACGTTCTTAAAGGCAAAATCATCCGAAAGCTGATCAATAAATTGTTGTTATCCATTAAAACGGCTATCGCGAGACAAAGCAATCTTTTTGAATCCCTTGGGTTTCGTTATTTCGGGCCTGTTGACGGACATGATGTTATTCGTCTGGTAAAAATTTTTAATGATATTAAAGATATTAAAGGACCCAAGCTTTTGCATTGCATAACGGTGAAGGGAAAGGGCTTTTCATATGCCGAGAAAGATCAGACGAGGTTTCATGCCCCCGGAACTTTTGATCCTGAAACAGGGGCCAATCTTGAAAAACCTGGTTTGAAAAAACTGACAAAATACCAGACAGTATTTGGAGGGACTTTAGTGGAGTTAGCTGAAAAAAATCCAAAAATTGTAGGTGTGACACCGGCTATGCTTACAGGTTGTTCCATGAACATGTTAGCGGCAAGATACCCTGACCGGGCTTTTGATGTGGGCATTGCTGAACAACATGCTGTTACTTTTTCAGCGGGGATGGCTGTTCAGGGTTTTATACCTTATTGCAACATTTACTCAAGTTTTTTGCAACGATCATACGATCAAATTATTCATGATGTGGCGCTTCAAAAGCTTCATGTAGTCATTTGCATCGACCGCGGAGGGCTAGTGGGAGAGGACGGAGCTACGCATCATGGTGTATTTGACCTGGCATACCTGAGGTGCATTCCGAATATGATCATAGCGGCCCCAATGAATGAATTGGAACTTAGAAATATGTTGTACACAGCGCAATATGCCGAGTTGCCGGTTGCTATACGTTATCCGCGCAGTACAGGCGTGCTTGAGAACTGGAAAAAGGAATTTCAGTTGCTGGATGTTGGTAAAGGTCAAAGAATAACGGAAGGTTCACAACTTGCCATAGTGAGTATCGGACATCCCGGAAATTTTGCGGTGGAAGCCATTCAAAAACTAGCAAAGGAGGGTTATAGTGTTGCATTATATAATATGCGCTACCTGAAACCCATTGATGAAGATTTGTTGCATGAAGTTTTCAGGAATTTTAATGAAATTATAACACTGGAAGATGGTACTATTGTCGGCGGGCTGGGCACAGCTGTCGTAGAGTTTATGAACAGTAAGGGGTATAATTCCGAAGTGGTTAAATTAGGCGTTCCCGATCATTTTATTGAGCAGGGATCATTATCAGAATTATATGCTGAATGTGGCTTTGATGCGACGGGCATTTATAATACCGCATTAAAATTATTAAGCAAATAATTGGTTTTGCACAATAATAATCTTTTCAGGAAAAAGTCCATAAACGATATCATGCGTCATGCTGATGAGATGGCACATGAAACACATAGTCTTAAAAAGAACCTTAATCTTATTGATTTAACTGCTTTAGGTATTGCGGCCATCATTGGCGCAGGAATATTTAGCACGATAGGTAATGCAGCGGCCAGTGGCGGTCCGGCTGTATCATTATTATTTGTATTTACAGCAGTGGCCTGCGGGCTATCGGGATTGTGCTATGCACAATTTGCATCGGCCATTCCAATAAGCGGAAGCGCATACACCTATGCCTATGCCAGTTTTGGTGAGTTAATAGCTTGGATCATCGGTTGGGACCTGATCATGGAATATGCTGTCGGAAACATTGCCGTTGCTATTTCATGGTCGGATTATTTTGCAGGCATGTGCCAGGGAATGAATATTCATATTCCTGCTTATTTGTCAACAGATTATCTTAGTGCATTACGGGGATACCGCTCAGTGGTTGAACAATTATCTACAGGAGTTTCTTTTGATTCGATGGCCCCGGGTTTGCGTGAATCTTACACGGCATGGACAAATGCCCCCGAAGTTTTTGGAATTAAAATCATTGCTGATGTCCCGGCTTTTGGAATTGTTGTTTTTATTTCCACCCTGGTTTATGTAGGTATCCGTGAATCAAAAATTGCCAGTAACCTTATGGTGGCGCTTAAAATCATTATTTTATTATTGATTATTGCCATAGGTGTTTTTTATGTCGATCCGGCCAACTGGAGCCCTTTTGCGCCAAATGGAGCATCAGGTGTTTTGAAAGGAGTGGCTGCCGTGTTTTTTGCTTATATCGGCTTTGATGCCATTTCTACCACGGCAGAAGAGTGTAAACGTCCACAAAAAGATCTGCCGCGTGCCATGCTGCTATCTTTGTTAATTTCTACATTATTATATGTGATCATCAGCCTTGTACTTACAGGTATGGCTCCATATCAAGAACTTGCTGTGGGCGACCCGCTTGCCTATGTTTTTGCGAGGTTGAACCTGAAAGGGTTTTCGGGGCTTATTGCTGTAAGCGCCGTGATTTCGATGGCCAGTGTACTTCTTGTTTTTCAGCTCGGCCAGCCGCGTATCTGGATGAGCATGAGCCGCGACGGATTATTGCCAAAACGATTTTCAAAACTCCATCCCCGGTATAAGACTCCTGCATTTTCATCAGTGATAGCAGGCATTATTGTGGCGGTGCCTACCTTGTTCCTGAACCTCACCGAAGTTACCGACCTGACCAGTATAGGTACTCTTTTTGCTTTTGTCCTGGTGTCGGGCGGTGTGCTGTTAATTGATAACCCTAAAAAGAATAAACATTTAACTTCCGGCAAATCATTCAGGATACCATATTTGAATTCACGTTATTATCTTCCGTTCATTTTATCGGGAATTTTGCTGGCATTATTTTTTATTAATCAGCCATTTTTTGAAAGTTTTTTCAAAGAAGATTTTAATAGCCAATGTCATTACATTCTTCAACGGATTCCGTTGCTGATTTTTATCGTTATTGCGATCATTCTCACCGTGGTGGCTGTTATAAAACAATTGTCGCTGATTCCTGTTCTTGGGTTACTCACAAATTTTTACCTGATGACCGAGCTGGGAATTACAAACTGGCTTCGTTTTCTTATCTGGTTGGTTGTTGGCCTGGTTTTGTATTTCGCATATGGTTATAAACACAGCCGGCTGACAAAATAAGAATAAGCAAAAAAAAATTTGGTCAATTAAAAATTTAATTATATCTTTGTCTTGCAACGTTATACATTACGTTTGCATTTTGAGGCTGTAGGTCTTAGTCTCATAAGTCTCCAAGGGTTTTTCCCTAAAGAAAAAAGTATTCATGCACAGAAAGATAAAAATAGAATATATCCTGAACTTGTTGTTTGTTGCCATCATGGCTACCCTGATTCCAAAAGTGCATAGTCATGGGGATAAGATATACATGAAGAGCGATTCTATTTATGTTGCGGAAAAAATAATACCTCCGGCAGATACGTTGACGAGAGCCGGGTATAATGAGGCTGTGATTGACAGTGTCATTAATTTTGGTAAGAAATTTCTTGGACTGAGGTACAAATCCAGGGGGTATTCGCCTCAGGGATTTGATTGTTCCGGTTATGTATCCTATATTTTTGGAAAGTTCGGCTATTCATTTCCGCATTCTTCTGCCGCTATGGCCACATATGGCGAAAAAGTTGACATCAAAAATGCACGCAAGGGCGATTTTATCTATTTCAAGGGGCGAAGTAGCAAGTCATCGCATGTGGGGCATGTGGCGCTGATCATTGAAGCCGATTCAGGTAAGGTCACTATGATGCACTCATCATGCATCAATGGCGTGATTATCGAAAAATTGAACAACAGTCATTATTTCAAATCCCGCTACCTGATGTGCAAAAGGTATCAATTCTGAATTAAGAAGTCAGAATTCTGAATTACCCTTGTTGATGTTTTACTTTTTTATTTGAATTATTAAAAAAACTTTGGATGTTTCTTTCTGCGATGTTTTTTCGTTCCATATTATGGCTTAATCAGTTTAATTATACAATGTTCTGATTTTTGTGAGCCTTCAAATTCCAGTTTAAAGCTATATATCCCTGCAGGAAGGTTTATTCCTGAAAACTCTATATTATGGTTTCCTGTGGTCTGCAGCTCATTCACCAGCAGGGCGACTCGTTCACCTAATGCATTGAACACGTTAATATTCACGTTTCCATTCTCCGGCAGGTAATAGGAAATTGTTATATTGCCACTGAAAGGATTCGGGTATCCTGAAAATTTAAACATTGCATCAGATTCATTATCTCCTTGAATGAATAGTTTAGGCATCATCAGAAATGCATCAGCACTTTCATTGCCATATTGGTCACCGATGACACCGGTACCCGTCAATGAAAAATCAAGCGTTCCGGCTGGTACTGAATGTTTTGGCGAAAATCCCAACGTTATTATCGGATCATTGGCATTAACATCCAAATGATTAGTGGTAGCATAAACTACTCTGATAACTCCATCTTCATCGGTAACAAGGAGATCATTATCCTTAGCAATGATTTCTTCAAGAGTAGGATTGATCTTAACCGTTGCATTTTTGTTGGTTGACATGAATGCAGACGTCAGGTTGTATTTTGATTCATCATAATATAGTTCCAGCCCCAATGCTGAAAAATCATCCATTTTTGAGCTGATACGCAATGGAACCTCAAAATATAATAGATCATTTGTCGTGATGTAATCATCAGAAACACTGATAATATTTTCCTTCAACGATTTTGTACCATTCCAGTTTGTTAAAGAATCACGGTATTTTATACTCGAAGCATTATAATCACCGTAGCAAATAGTTTTCAAGGTGATATTTAAATTCGAACCTGCAATGGTAACGGAAGTATCAAGCGTCACCCAGTTGCCTTTCGGGAAGTTCTTGCCGACATTGTAAGGTGATCCAATCTTTGCTTTAATCCTCGAGATATCAATTGCATTAAGAGACAGATTATTATCCACATTGATAGCCTTCTTATATTTTGATGAAAAATTCCGTGAAGGATCAACAAGTGTATCAATACCCACAAAATATTTTAGCAAGGTCACATCAATAGCATCAACACCATTGGCCGATTGCATGGTATCGGCGGTATATTTATCATAGGAAAGTGAGTAAATACCATCCGGTATGCATATTAATTGGTACATACCCAAGGCATCACTCGTATCGCGGGCTATTTCGTTCCCGCTGGATTTATCTTTAAGGATTACTATTACCTTACTGATATTATAGATGGCGGAATTGTATGAGGGTAAATTTGGCGCAGGTGAGCCAGCATTAGCTTTACCCGCATAACGCGTTTTTCCGCTGATAACATGTCCGTTTACTGAAATTGGCAATGTTGATTCAACACCATCACCGCATAAATTATGGCCTTTTACTGTGATATTACCTGATACAGCGTTTAGGCCGTAATCGACAGTAATAGTATTTGTAGAACTTGTCCCTGTGGCGCCCAGGGGTAATGTCCAAATATACGATGTGGCGTCGGTAATATTCGGAACAGAATAGATCACTGAATTTTGACCCGGGCAAATTGTTGATATTCCTGATATTGTTCCAGCAACTGCGGGCAATGAATTAACCGTAATGGTTGTGGTTGATGTACTGTCATCACAGGTATTGTAAATGGTATGATGCATAAAAACTTTATATATGCCACTTGTTTTGGCAATATATATGGAATCAGTTGCTCCGTTAATGTCTGTTCCGTTGTGTGCCCACTGATAAGTAACACCAGGTCCTGTTGGGGCTTTAAGAATTAAAGAATCACCCTGGCATAAGGTTGTTGAACCTGTATAGGAAATTTCAGGTGATGACTGATTTACAGTAAATGATTTAATATTTATTAAACTCCATTTGCTGTGTGTGTCCATTGCCCTAAGATAAATAATATGGTTGCCGGCAGGAACACAAGCCAAATCTACATTAAATAGCTTCGAAATATTTGTGGAGCTTGGATTTACACTTACCTGAATGCCATTTCCAAAACCAGGGTCTGAATCGATATAATATTCTAACCTGCAAATATTTTTATTTGATAAGCTTACCTTATAAAATGATTGCGTTTGTGTTAAACTCCATTTGTTTTGATTGTCTTTTGCCCTAAGGTACAATATATGAAATCCATCATTAATGCCGGATAAAGGAATATTCAGGTTTTTTGTAATATCAGCAGATGAATTGATATTCAAATTTGTTCCATTGCCAAAACCAGGATCAGTATCGATAAAATATTCCAATTTTGTAATATTAGGGTTTGTAATAGTTGTATTGTAAAATGGCTGTGTCTGCACAATGCTCCATTTTCCAGAATTATCTTTTGCCCTTATATACAATAAATGAAATCCACTGGAAATACTGTTGAGATTAATTGTAAAATTTTTGGTGATATTTGATGAAGAGGTTATTACCAATGAAGTTCCATTACCCAAGCCAGGATCGTTGTCGAGGAAGTATTCCAGTTTTGTGATGTTCGGAGCGCTAAGAGTGACATGGTAAAAAGGCATTGTCTGGCATGAACTCCAGATTCCATTATTATCTTTTACCCGCACATATAATATATGAAATCCCGTTGAGAGGCTATTCAAAGGAATATTAAAATTAGAAGTAATATCGCTTCCCGTTGTTAATGCTACAGAAGTACCATTTCCAAAGCCGGGGTCGGTATCGATGAAGTATTCAATTTCTTTTACAACATTTTGGAATACGGTCGTGAAAGATATTGGTGCTGACCATGCGCTGGTATCATTAACGCCACAGATGGCTCTAACGCAATAATCATAATTTGTTCCATCAGATAAGCCCGATAAAATATAGGGATTTGAATTACATATTATTTTTATTCCGGTTCCCTGAATAAAGTTGTGTGGACCATATTCAATCTGCCATTGGGTAGCTGTACTCGACCACCCTAAATCAGCAGAATGTTCAGTAATGTATAATGCTGTTAAAAAAACCGGTGTGCCACAATAAGTTTCATATGAAAATGTGATTGAATCACCGATTTCAGAAATATTATAAATATTTAGCCCACAATCTATTCCATCTGATAAAAAACATTTAGGATCGGTAGTCAAATTAAAACTAGTTCGGCCTTCATCAGCACAAAAATTTGCAAATTCTATCGATCCGTTACTATTTATTGTACCTCCGGGCCGATATATATATACTTCATCAGGTGGCCCATTTTTATTTCCAACAGAATCAGGATTTATTCTGTAAATTAATAAGCCTGAAGCGGGTGTTGAAATTTCAAAAACTCCTTCTTTCTTTCTGTATTCTAAAACAAAATATTCATTGGTAAGGCATGGTGCAACAATTTTATAACAATTATTAACAGGTGAGGATAAAGGTTTTATTGAATAAGTTCCTGGAGATATAACAGGGATAGAATCAATCCAATTACCATATTTATATTTCATGTAGGCACCCATGTGTTGAGGCGGGTTTTGGGTATTTTCCATCAAATCCCAGGAACCCACAGGGGCTAATCCATCCTGACTATAATGATACAAATCCGGTGAACCAAGTGAGTGAAACATTTCATGACATAATACTCCGACACCCAAATTCCGTGTGGGAATTTGGATTTGAAAATTATAATCCCACACCTGCTTTCCGTTTATATAAGCATTTTCGGAATATAATGCCCATTGGTGCGGCCATAAAAGACTGCTCCACCCATCACAATCACCCTCAATTATAAAACAGACATTATCAACATAACCATCATTGTCGCTGTCTATATCCAGCGAAGAAAGTATTTGCGAGCTTACATCATTAACTGCATTTTTTAATAAGGTATGTTCTCTTATAGTTCTTTCATTTCCATTATTGCCGTCATTATAACCATTAGGGTTGGTGGTTGCATTGTAAGGTTGATAATAATTTCTTGGATGTGAATCAATGTATGATACTACTGTTGAACCTGAAGGGACGGGATAAAAAGTGGATGAAATAGAAAGGTGATTATATGATAC
This sequence comes from uncultured Bacteroidales bacterium, assembly GCA_964626855.1. Taxonomy (GTDB): domain Bacteria; phylum Bacteroidota; class Bacteroidia; order Bacteroidales; family CAIWKO01; genus CAIWKO01. The sequence goes on along the minus strand of CAZVKJ010000009.1, from coordinate 66,073 downwards.
TTCATTAAAGTAATTTCGTAATGAGTTATATCCGGCAGAAGAATTATTAAACATATCATTATATAAAGAAATATCATCGGTATATTCACTTTCATTACTAAATCGTATAAATATTATTATATTATTGATAGTTCCTGAAGTAGCAATTTTTTCTTGTTTGATATTCCGAGTATTTTGAGTAAGCGGAATTTTTGAAGGAGTCTTTTTTCTATAAGTTTCCCTGATATTCTTAACTTTTGTTTGTGAAATATTAATACCAGGCTGCAAACTATTAATTGCGGGATTATCAACTCCTACAATCAAAGAAGTCGGGGCTAATGAATCATTTGCAAGTCGTGCATAAACATAATATCCGGTTTGCTCATTAACTATAATCGTATAATTGTTGCTGTCGTGCATCCAATGATAGTATTCATCGCCATCGGCAAAAATATAAATTGCCATACCATTGGGCTGATTCAGTGTCAGTGGATAATTTATTAAATTGCCTGCACGAGCCGAAAATCCGGTGTATAGTAATAGAATTATCGTTATTGTTCTAAAATATTTTTTCATAATAAAAATTTTAAACAATGTATAAACTATAGTCTATAATTATCATGTTTCAAATTATTTTGAAGGGAACCTGCAATTTATTTCAGTTTAGTAGAAAATAAAATAAATAAGGTTAATGCACTTTAGCTTTTACCGTTACATTAATTCCATTTCCCGTTGTACCAGTTGATGGCATATTGATTTCATAAACCGCCGGTATTTCAGGCATCCCTGATAATACATAAGGGGTGACCCCGCCAAAGATGCCACAGTCTGTCCCATCGTTTCCAGCGCCTATGGCAGGAGAACCAGATTTTAACTGAAAGCGTCCGTCACTTGAATAACTTCCTTGGGTAGGGAAACCGACAAAAATATCAAACAAACTTATATTTTGCATGTTGCCATTAGCTGCAAGAAATTGAGTGCCGTCTCCGATATTATTAAAAAAATTGTTGTTGTTTAATGTTAAAGCACCACACATTATGTTATTAGAATAAGTAAAATTATGTGTATCATAGATGTTGCAATTTAATATGTTGTTACTAATCAAGCCAGAAAAATTATTTCCAAAACCTATTCTTGAACAATTAGTGCAATTGCCATTATTAATGCAGTTATTTGTTATTATGACATTGTAGATATTTGAAGAACCTGTATTCCTTGTTATCTCTCCTATTATATAATTTTGACTTAATAAAATATTACCATAAGAAATTGATGAGTTTATATGAATGTTTTTTGTATTATTTTTTAATAAACTGATATTTCCGACTTTGATTTCAATATCTCCTGTAATTTCTAAGCCAGTCATGATTGTTCCCTCACTTCCTGTATTAAAAGTTACGGTTCCGAATTTTGAAGAATTTAGATTTGCCTGGGTTTGTGGGTTCTCAGTCAAAAAATAACCTGTGCCAATAATAATCAATTGCTTTGAAATTGTGATATTTCCATAGGATGTAGGGGAGCCTTCCACGTATATGGTATCCCCATTAGATGCTGCATTTTGCGCAGTCGTAAAACTCGTAAAATCTGTGCTGATGCCTGCATTGTTATTCAGGCGCCATACTTTTGCATTGGTAATGCTGCTCATGCATACAAAGCAGATAACTAAGACCGAATACGAGATTTTGTTTTTCATAGTTTAAGGTTATTAATTTATTAAAACTTTCAATGATTTGTTATTTATGTAAATGAAATATTAATCAAAAATACTAAATATGAAAATATTAACAAAGAAAATGTTTTTATATTTTTAGCTGTAATGGATTATAACATGCCGAACTTTATTATGGTCAGGGATTACATCAAGTTTTAATTAAATATATCATCTATTTCACTATTTTTATCATAAGACCATTCATTCCCCAACCTGATAAAAACAACTATAGTTTTTATAATCTATTTGTATTCGATTAGTCTGCCTATAGCCACACTTATCCGTATAAAATAATTTGAATGTTAGTTCCCCACGCGCATTTTTCATGCTATGTTTTTTCTTGATCCTTTGCGGTTTTTTTAATCCTAAAGACAATAAGACAAAAAACAACTAATATTAAAGATACCTGTGAAATGAACCTGGCAATAATTATTGGTTGGGGTTTATAGCTAAAAGTAATCTCGTTTTTTCCGGGAGGAAGAATGACGGAGTTCAGGGTATGGTTAACCCGGTATATTTTTGTAGGGTTATTATTAATGGTTGCAAGCCATCCTTTATTGAAATTTTGAAAAAAAACCAACAGGCAGCTATCGCTGCAAACTGCTGTGGCCTGGGCCGAGGATGGTGTTAGTTTCGCTATTGTTATATTTTGACCGGCTTGTTTTTTTTGTTGAAAAAATGGAAAATCATTTTCTGTAAAAACCATTCCCTGTTGTCCAAAATTGTTTGCGGTAATACTGTCGAAATTTTTTATCAGTGTATCAGCAAAGTAGAATAGTTTATTTTGTTTTATTTTTTTGAAATAAGCTCCCTGGTAATCAACTAAATTTGTGTATGTTCTTATTTGAAAAGGATTATATCCGTCGTAGGCTGGCCTTTGGTAAAATATACTGAGGTTTCGCCAGAAACACTGGTAAGCGCCTGTTGAATCTGAACATGCTGAAACCGGCATAAGCGGCGCCGGAAAGCCATGGATGAAATTTTGATTTTCAAATGTTCTTATTTCTTTGCTTCTGAAATTATCATAATACACCGTGCAGGGTGAATTAAGTTTTGTTGCAATCAAAAGATCAATGAGGACAAAACCTAAAATCAAATATTGGATTTTTATTTTTTTAAGGTAATTGATCAGAAGGAAGCACACCAATAAGGCGGATTGGATAATCAAATGGAATGCGGCCCTTTGTGCAACCGTCGTGTCATTGGGAAATTGCCACGCGAGATTAATAGTAATATTTTTCAGGTTCAGGTATCCGTTTATCCTCAAAGTAATGATCGTTATACAAAAAAGTAATATTATTGAACCCAAAATGTACAGGTAGCTTTTATTTTTTTTATCAAAAAAGTATTGCATGGAAAATCCTGTGGTCAACAGGAATGCAACAATAGCAAAATAGCGGAATACCGAAGGGAACCGGAACATATTCATCAGAGGGAGGTAATGGAAAAGAAATCCGCGGAAGGGTAAATAACCGCCAAAAGCAAACAACAGATTAATAAAACCGATAATTAATATGACAATTGAAATCCTGGATTTTTTTTGAAAAAAATAAAGTAAGAAAAAGGCCAGAGAAAAAATTCCGAAATAGGCATTTGCCATCGAGACGTCAGTATTAAGGAATTCGGCATTGCCAGCTACCGAATAGGGTGCAATAAACGACAACGAACATTGAGGCGAAAACGGATTTGAAAGAGCATCTTCAAGGCTTGTGCTGCCGAATCGTCCGATTTGATCTTTATTATATAAAACCGATACGAAAAACGATAACGCCAATAATCCAAAGACTATTAATGCCACAGAATTCAGCTTAAAAAATTGTATGAAATCCTTATATCTTTTCCGGATAAAAAGCCAAACGGAATAAGCAATAAATATTACAAGCAGATGATAACCTAAAATTATCCAAAACGCAGGGTATCCTCCTGTTGCCAACAGGAACAGAAAAAATGCGGTGGTAATTGCATGGAAAAACTTTTTCCTTTTGATCAGGAGAATGTAACTATTTAAAATATATGGAATCCATGTAGCGGCAATAATGTAGGAGAGATGCTGGGAATTACCCACAATAAAACCTGAAAACATATAGCAAATAGCGAGAATAAAAGCCGTCCATTTTGAAAAGCCGGTATTTTTGCTTAACACATAAAACCCAATAGAGGCAAAAAATATGTGTAAAATATATTCAACCGAAATGGTATAAATGTTATAACCGGCAAAAAGCCCTATTAACCACGTAAAAGGGTACCATACACCTCCCTGTGGGTCGGCACAAACCGGCAGTCCCAGCAATTGGTATGGCATCCAATATGGGAAATAATTATTTTTTAAACATTCACCGATGTAATACCTGTAAGGATATACCTGGTCGATCATATCCCATTTCAGCGGGTGAATAAAAAATGAAATATTATAATAACCGGCAATAGTTATCAGAAAAAGAAAAAAATAAATTTTCAGGTCGGATGATTTTTCTGATTTGAGATATTTCCCAAAGTTTTTAAAACAATAATTATTCATGAATGGGAAATAATGCAATCCTTACGACAACGCCTGGTTAAGTTTTGAAGCCTGTTCGATAACTTTTTCGTATTCTTCAGGTGTGAGCTCGTTGTAGAAATAATTGACAGGATTGATCTTAGCACCGTTTTTAATAATTTCATAGTGACAATGTGGTGCCACGGATAAACCTGTGCTGCCGACAAAGCCGATGACCTGTCCCCGTGTCACTTTCATGCCGGGTTTTACAATTATTTTACTCAGGTGGCCATATAATGATTGATATCCAAAGCCGTGATTAATGACACATACAATCCCGTAGCCGCTTTCATTGCCTTTGGGATCAATCACCGTTCCGTCGCCTGTTGCATACACGGGAGTGCCTGTTTTTGCGGCAAAATCAATACCTGTATGCATGCGTGCGGTTTTATAGATAGGATGAATGCGGTAGCCAAAACCTGAAATGATACTTCCTTTAAGTTTCGAAATAGGTTGAATAGCCGGAATACTTGAAAGCATTTTTTCTTTGTTCCTGGCCAGGTTGATGATTTCATCAAATGATTTTGACTGGATATAAAGTTGCCGTGAAATCAGGTCTAACTTCATAGCGGTCTTTTTCATCAATTCCGAATTTTCGTAGCTTTTAAGGTCTTTATATCGGTCTTCACCGCCATAGCCGGCTTTTCGGATATCATCAGAAATAGGTTCAGCTTCAAAAATTGTACGGTAAATATTATTATCGCGATTTTTAAGATTTTCAATGATGGACGAAACCTGATCCATACGATTATTCAGCAATGCATATTGAAGTTTCAACTTTTCATTTTCTCGCTTCAGAACCCTTTCTTTCGGAGAATCAATAAAACTGTAAAGAACAAGCATAATAGCCGCAGAAAGTACCATACCAGAGGTTAAAATCGAAATAAATTTCAGCGCACTTTTTTTTACTGACCCCCTAAACTCTTCAAAAGAAAGAGTTTTGGTGTTAAAGTGATACTTCTTTTTTTTCATCTGCCTGAATTTAATTTAAAAAACTATTTAACGCAAAACCGGCACTAATTGATATTGTTTAATTCACAAAGCTAACAAAAAAAATTAATTTTGCAGTGGTTTTTATATGGTAATAAAAGTTAAAAAAGCTTTAATAAAAATCTAAATAATTAATATACAAACAATTACGCAAGGCGTTATTATATCAATTTACAATTATGAAATCATCTGAAGTACGAAAAACTTTTCTCGAATTTTTTGAATCCAAACAGCATAGTATAGTCCCGTCTGCGCCAATGGTCATAAAAAATGATCCTACCCTGATGTTCACCAATGCAGGCATGAACCAGTTTAAGGATTATTTCCTTGGAAATGCCGTTTCATCAAGCAAGCGTGTTGCTGATACACAAAAATGTTTACGTGTTTCAGGGAAGCACAATGATCTTGAAGAAGTAGGACATGATACCTATCATCATACCATGTTCGAAATGCTTGGCAATTGGTCATTTGGTGATTACTTTAAAAAAGAGGCTATAGAATGGGCATGGGAATTACTGACCGGAGTATATAAACTTGATAAGGATTCACTTTATGTTACGGTATTTGCCGGCGACGACAAGGACGGGCTGTCAAAGGATGCTGAGGCATATAATTTCTGGAAGAACATTGTCCCTGAAGAAAGGATTTTGCTGGGATCCAAGAAAGATAATTTCTGGGAAATGGGTGACAGCGGCCCCTGTGGTCCATGCTCTGAAATTCATATTGATATACGCGACGAGGAGGAAAAAAGGAAGGTAAATGGTGCGGAGCTTGTCAATAAAGGGAATCCGCTTGTTATAGAAATCTGGAACCTCGTATTTATTGAGTTTAACCGCAAAGCTGATGGTTCCCTGGTGAGCTTACCAGCCAGGCATGTTGATACAGGAATGGGATTTGAACGCTTATGTATGGCGCTTCAGGGAGTGAAATCAAATTACGATACGGATGTGTTTCAACCATTAATACAGCAGATAGCCGTATTATCAGGCAGCCGTTATGGTGATGATTCCCAAAAAGATATTGCCATGCGCGTGGTAGCCGATCACCTGAGAGCTATTGTTTTTGCCATAGGCGATGGTCAGCTGCCTTCGAACAACAAAGCAGGATACGTGATACGGCGTATTTTAAGACGGGCTGTAAGGTATGGGTATACATTTCTCGGTTTTAAAGAGCCGTTTATAAATGCCCTGGTACCGTTACTGGTCAGGCAAATGGGCGATGTGTTTCAGGAAATCAGGGCCCAGCAGGAGTTGATCTCAAAGGTTATTGCCGAGGAGGAGGCATCTTTTTTACGGACACTGGAAGTCGGAATCCATAAGTTCGATAATTATAATGTTCCCGACAGCAAAACCATTGATGGCCAGTTCGCCTTTGAATTGTTTGATACTTATGGCTTCCCGATAGATCTTACCCAGCTGATGGCTAAAGAAAAAGGCTGGACTGTCGATATGGCCGGATTTGGCAAATGCATGGAAGAGCAGAAAAACAGATCAAGGCAGGCAGCACAGGTTGATAAGGAAGACTGGGTGATGCTTCATGAATCAGAGAAAGAGACAGATTTTACCGGTTACTCTGAAACAGAATGTAAATCGACAGTTATAAAATACCGAAAAATTAAAATAAAAGATAAAGAGCAATACCAGATTGTTTTGGACAGAACGCCCTTTTATGCTGAATCAGGCGGCCAAACAGGAGATAAAGGGACACTTGATTTCGGAGGAGAAGTGATTCAGGTACTTGATACAAAAAAGGAAAACAATTTAATCGTACACCTTATCCCGGCCCTTCCGAAGAATATTACAAATGCATGCATAGCCAGGATTGACGGCAGAAAACGCCGGCTGACACAAAACAATCACACTGCAACGCATTTGTTGCATAAAGCCTTAAAGGATGTCGTCGGTAATCATGTTGAACAAAAAGGTTCGTATGTGAGCGATGATCGCCTGCGATTTGATTTTTCACATTTTACCGGTGTTACAGCCGAGGAAATCAAAAAAATTGAAAAGATTATTTTTGAAAGAATTTCTGATAATCTGCCGGTGACAACAGATGTTGAAAGTATGGAAGATGCCCGGAAAAAAGGCGCTGTTGCCTTGTTCGGTGAGAAATACGGGGATATGGTGCGTGTGGTAACCATCGGAAACGATTATTCAAAAGAATTATGCGGCGGCACACATGTGAAGTCTACCGGGCAGATCGGATTATTTGTCGTTGTTGAAGAAACGGCCGTGGCTGCGGGTGTAAGGCGTATTGAAGCCATTACCGGGGAAACGGCATTCAATTACCTTGTTCAGCAATATATAGAGCCGTTGAATCAAATAAAATCATTATTAAAAAAGCCTTACACTGAGCTTCCGGATGTTGTTGGTGTGCTGATTGATAGTAATGCGGCGCTGAGGAAACAGATTGAGGTATTTCAGAAGGAAAAATCGGCGGATTTGAAAAATGTTTTAAAGGATAAAGCCGAAAAAATCAACGGTATTAATTTTATTGCAGAGCAGGTTAATGTTGATGCGGTCAATATTAAAGATATTGTATTTGCATTGAAAAACGAAGTTGAGAATTTATTTGTCATTCTCGGTAATAGTGATGGAGGTAAGGCAAATATCACACTTATGATTTCTGACAATTTGGTCAAGTCGAATAACTGGAATGCATCAAAGATTATCCGTGAGTTTTCGAAGGAAATCATGGGTGGCGGCGGCGGTCAGGACTTTTATGCTACTGCCGGCGGTAAAAAACCCGAAGGACTTGTTAAAGTATTTGATATGGCAAGGGAATTCGTTTCAATGAATGTTGAAAAACAATAAATTTGATAAAAATCAGTTTTGTCTATTAATCAAATTCCAACTTTCCGGTACATGAAAAAAATATTTGTAATTTCATTTTGCTTATTATATAATGTTCTTTTATCTCATGCGCAGGATGTCGGAATTGGCGAGTGGCAAATACATCTGCCGTACAGGCAATGTGTGGCTGTTGACTTTGTAGGAGAAAAAATATATTGTGCCACATCCAACAGCATTTTTTATTACGATAAAAACGATAACAGTGTAAATACGTTAACCAAAAATAACGGACTGTCTGACGTCAACATCAGTACGATCAGGTACAGCCAGCAATTTGGCTACCTTATCGTGGCTTATTCCAATGCCAATATTGACCTGGTTTCCGGTGATGAGATTATTAATATCTCCGATATAAAACGCAAGCCCATCATGGGCAATAAGACCATCAACAATATTACACTTTATGGAAATTACGCATACCTGTCATGTGGATTTGGTATCGTTGTCCTGGATATTGCTCATAAAGAGATTTTTGATACGTATTATATCGGCCATGATGGCAGCGCTATTGATGTGATGGATGTCACGTGCGATGGAACGAAAATATTTGCAGCTACTGAGTCGGGCTTGTATAAAGCAGATTATAACAGCGCCAACCTTGCCAATTATGCCAACTGGAAAAAGGATACACTATTACCGGATCCGGATGGATGTTTTAGTTCGGTTGTGGCTTTCAACGGAAATGTATTTGCCAATCGCTGCTTATTATCCGGCTATAATAATGATACTTTATTTGTATATAATGGTTCAGACTGGCAGGTCTTTAATCCGGTACTGGGCAATGATATTCTCAGTATGAGGGTGACAAACAACCATCTGGTCATATCAAATAACATGAATGTATTTGTTTATAATACTTCGTTGACCGAAGAAGTCAATGTCTGGACTTATAACCCCGGTTCTGTATTGCCGGGTTGCGCTATTTATGATGCTGATGGTACTGTTTGGATTGCTGACAAGAAAAGCGGGCTTGTAGGTTATAAAGATTGGACTGCCAAAAAAATTGCTCCCAATGGTCCCGGCAATAATAACGTGTTTTCAATGGACATCTCCGGGAGTGATCTATATGTTGCCCCGGGTGGTGTGACTTCGTCATGGGGAAATGCCTGGAATGTCAGCGGCGTATTCTCATATATCGGTAATCTGTGGTATGTTCTGAAAGATCAAAATGCGGCATTTGACACGTTATTTGATATTATTGATGTGAAAATAGACCCACGTGATAACACACATGTTTATGCCGCCTCACTTGCGCGCGGACTTGTTGAAATTAAAAACGGAATAGTAACCAACGTTTATGGCGCAGGTAATTCGGGCCTTGAACAACCTTATAGCTTTTACTATTGGCTCGGCATAGGCGGGCTTGCATTTGATAAAGACTTTAACCTTTGGGCGGTGAATACAAATTGTAATAATCTGTTCAAAGTATTAAAACCCGATGGAACGTGGACATCATTTAGCACCATACCTTACCTTTATGAAGGAACGGGCGGAAAGATCATGATTGATAATAATGGACAGAAATGGGTGATTCTTACAAACGGTGCCGGATTACTGGTGTTTAATGAAAACGGAACATGGAACGATAATTCTGATAATAAGATAAGAGTACTCACAACAGCTGTTGGAAACGGAAACCTGCCCAGTAATTCAGTATACAGTATGGCAGAAGACCTCGACGGTAAGATATGGGTCGGGACAGATAAAGGCATTGCTGTGTTTTATAATCCCGAAAATATTTCCAGCGGCAGCAATTTCGATTCTCAGGTGATAACAATTATGCAGGATGGCACTGCCCAGCATCTCTTGGAATTTGAACGCGTTACAGCCATTGCTGTTGATGGCTCGAATAAAAAGTGGTTCGGGACCGAAAATGCCGGAGTTTTTCTTATGAGTGAAGATGGCCAAAAAGAGATTTTCCATTTTACAGAAGACAACAGTCCGCTGTTATCAAATACAATAACAAGTATTGCCATAGATGGCAGAACCGGAATGGTGTATTTCGGGACCTCCAATGGGATAGTATCTTTTAAGGCATACGCTACGCAAGGTGGCGAAACATTTTCGAATGTTTATGCTTATCCCAATCCTGTCCGCGAAAACTTTAGCGGGATGATCGGGATCAAAGGCCTGGTGAAAGATGCCACCGTGAAAATTACAGATATCAGCGGTACTCTTATTTATGAAACAAAGTCTGAAGGCGGACAGGCCGTTTGGAACGGAAAAAATTTCAATGGAGATAGCGCAAAAAGCGGCGTTTATTTTGTGTTTTGCAGCAGCGAAGACGGAATGGATAAGTTAGTTACCAAGATCATGGTCATCAATTAAGCGGCCTGTGAAATTATGATCTCAAAGACAAGGGCTATTGTCCTTAAAACGGTCAATTATTCCGAAAGCAGCGTCGTAGTTAAAATGTATACCAAACAGTTCGGATTAAAATCTTTTTTGATACGTGGTGTCCGGAAAAAGCATTCCAGGATCAGTGCCAGCCTGCTTCAGCCATTAAGCATCAACGAGGTTGTTTTTATTAACAAAGAAAAAAACCAGCTCCATATTCCAAGGGAAATTTCGTCGTGCTATCAGTTTACCAGCATATCATTTGATGTTATTAAGAGCGCCCAGATAATCTTTATGAATGAGCTTGTTTACCGGTCGGTACACGAGGAAGAAACCAACCATGACCTGTTTGATTTTCTGGCGAAATGCATAACCTACATTGACAGGCTGCCTCAGGCACAGGGGAACTTACATTTAGTATTCGCATTGCATCTTTCAAAATTCCTTGGATTTTGCCCTTTGGGAAACTTTACCCCGCAAACGCCCTACTTTCTGCTGCAGGAAGGGGTGTTTAGTAAATATAAAACCGATGATGATCTTTTTCTTGATCAAAAGCAATCGGAGCTCCTGGATAATTTTCTTAACGCAACATTGGAAGAATCGGCCAAATTCAGGCTTTCTGGATATATCCGAAAGAGCCTTCTTGAAAAAATAATTCTTTATTACCAGCTTCATCATATAGGAGTGGGAGAGATCAAATCTCTTGAAGTTTTATCAGAGGTTTTTCACTTATAAAAGTTTTCTTTAATTTTAACACCGAAACTGTATTTGACGGCATTCCGTGATAGATTTATTCAGGAATGAGACCGCACAATGTTTTTAATTAAAAATGACTGGATTTATATTGAGAATTTGTAATCAAACTATTTTATGAAAAAGTATTTTCCATACATAGCCGGCGAATTTGTTGAAACGCAGGCTGCGATATCTGTGATCAATTCATACACCCGTGAATGTTTTGCGGAAGTTTCAATGGCTTCGGCAGATGACCTTGAACGTGCCATAATTGCTGCACTGAAAGTGGAGAAAGAATTAGCCGTTATGCCATCGTATAAGCGTTATGAAATATTAATGCAAATTGCCACCAGGCTGAAAGAAGAAAAAGATGATATCGGGATCACATTGAGTAAAGAAGCCTGCAAGCCATTAAAACTTGCCCTGGCCGAGGTCGACCGTGCCATACAAACCTTTATTGTTGCAGCTGAAGAATCGAAACGGCTGCCGGCCGAGTATATCAGTGTTGACTGGACTGCAGCAGGTTCAGGTAAGGAAGGCCTGGTGAAATATTTTCCTGTAGGTTTGGTAGCGGGGATTTCGCCTTTCAACTTTCCATTGAACCTGGCTGTGCATAAGATAGCACCTGCAATTGCTGCAGGATGCCCGATCATCCTTAAACCATCATCATCGACACCGCTCACTACTCTTGAACTGGCGAGGATCATTGACACGACGGAATTGCCCAAAGGGGCTTTATCCATATTGCCGATGGACAGAAAAACGGGAAATATCATGGTAACGGATGAGAGGTTTAAACTGCTTACCTTTACCGGCTCTCCGGAGGTGGGCTGGAAAATGAAGCGTGATGCCGGGAAGAAGAAAGTGGTACTTGAATTAGGCGGTAATGCTGGTGTGATTGTTACGCGAACAGCTGATATAACCAGTGCTGTCGCCAAATGTGTGGCGGGCGGTTTTGCCTATGCAGGGCAGGTGTGTATTCATACACAAAGGATATATGTACACAAGGATATCTTTCAGGATTTTACACGGGAATTTGTAGAAAAGACGATAAATCTCAAGGGTGGCCCTGCTGAAAATGCAGATACTGATATTTCCGCACTGATCGATGAAGAAAATGCCCTTCGTGTGGAAGCATGGGTGAAAGAGGCCGTGGCCGGCGGGGCGCAGTTGTTATGCGGTGGAGGCCGGCAGGGAAGTTTTATTGAGCCGACCGTATTGACAGCAACGAAACAGGAGATGAAAGTTAGCTGTTGTGAGATTTTTGGCCCTGTCGTAGTTATAGAGCCCTATGAAGATTTTCAAAAAGTTGTCGGAGAGGTGAACAGCGGTCGCTATGGGTTGCAGGCCGGCGTTTTCACCGACAGCATATCAGAAATGGATTATGCTTTTAATAATATTGAAGTCGGCGGACTGATGATCAATGAAGTTCCCACATTCAGGATGGACCATACACCATACGGCGGCGTCAAGGATTCCGGCCTGGGCAGGGAAGGCGTGAAATATGCTATTTTGGATATGATGGAACCGAGGCTGATGGTGAAAGGCTGATTACTGAAATCTATAAATAGGTTTCTAAATTGAAGTGTTGACTTTGCAAAAATGAATAAAAACTGCCAACCCGAGTTGGCAAATAATAATTGTTTCAAGTAATTTAATTTCCAAAAAAAAGTTCAGGTTATCACAAAAGACGTCATCGACAACGATCCCATCACAAGTTTATCATTGAAAAATGTAATCTTTTCACCCTCCTGCTTCATCGCTAAAATATAAAGGAGCGGCAGGTAGTGTTCCGGTGTGGGAATGGCCGAACGGACTTCCTTTCCAAGGTTTTTATAGTCGATAAGCGGATCAAAATTATTGTCCAGAATCAGATTATTGATGGTGTTGTGCGCATTTTGTGCCCATTCATATCCTGACTGATGGTTCCAGTCAACAAGGCCAAGGTTGTGTACAATGTTACCGCTTCCGATTACAAGAATATTTTTTTCCCTTAGGAAGCCCAGTTCTTTACCAAGATGATAATGATACAGCGCATCTTCATTATAATTCAGGCTAAGCTGAATAATGGGAATATCAGCTTCGGGATACATGCAACGGATAACGCTCCAGCAGCCATGGTCGAGGCCCCAGCTGGTGTCCGCAACAATATTGTATTCCAGAAGCGAGTGTATAATTTCTTTAGCTAATTCAGGATTTCCGCGCGCCGGATATTCTACTTCATAAAGTTCTTTTGGAAATCCCCCGAAATCATGAATAGTCCTGGGCTTTGGCATGGCGGTAACTTGCGTGCCATCTGTTTCCCAGTGTGCAGAAATACAAACAATAGATTCAGGTGTAGGGATTGATTTTGCAATCTTTTCCCATGTCAATGAAAACTCGTTTTTCTCAATGGCATTCATCGGGTTTCCGTGTCCGACAAAAAGAGCAGGCATTATTTTATTCATGTTGTTTGACAATTAATAATTTCTGCCTTCATATACTTCTGAATTCATAAATCTGCCTTCTGCACTCTAATGTGCTTCCAGCCAGTTATTCCCCGAACTGATCTCTACCTCAAGCGGCACATTTATCTTTATTGCATTTTGCATGCTTTCTTTGATTACAGGCAGAATCTTTTCCAGTTCAGGCCTGAAAACATCAAACACCAATTCGTCGTGTACCTGAAGAATCATGCGGCTTTTGAGCTGCATTCCGGCAATTTGCCTGTGTAAATTGATCATGGCAATTTTAATAATATCGGCTGCTGAGCCTTGAATGGGGGCGTTGATGGCATTTCGTTCGGCATAGCCGCGTACCACAGCATTAGCCGAATTAATATCACGCAGGTAGCGTCTACGCCCGAGCAGCGTTTCCACATATCCTTTATGACGCGCAGATATTATGGTGTTTTCCATATATTTTTTTATGGCCGGATATTTCACAAAATATTGATCAATAATGTCGGCGGCTTCTTTGCGCGGGATGTTTAACCTTTCGGACAGGCCAAATGCCGATATGCCATAAATGATTCCAAAATTTACTGTTTTGGCATTGCGGCGCATTTCTTTTGTAACATCGGCTAATGGAACATTGTAGACCCTGGCAGCTGTGGCGGCGTGAATATCATGCCCCTGCTCGAAATCGTGTATCATATTGGTTTCATTGCTTATGGAAGCGATGATCCTCAGTTCGATCTGGGAGTAATCGGCTGAAACCAGCACATAGTCTTCATTACGCGGCACAAAGGCTTTACGTATTTCGCGTCCTCTTTCGGTCCTGACAGGGATGTTCTGAAGGTTCGGATTGTTGGAACTAAGCCTTCCGGTGGCTGCTACAGCCTGGTTGTAAGAGGTGTGAATACGGCCCGTACGGGGATTTATAAGTTCGGGCAGGGTGTCTACATAGGTTGATTTTAGTTTGGTCAGCGAACGGTAATCTAAAAGCTTCTGAACAATCGGATGTTTGTTCACCAGCTTTATTAAAACATCTTCAGCGGTAGAATACTGTTTAGTGGCTGTTTTCTTGGGATTTTCGATAATTTTCAGGCGTCCGTATATTACCTCCCCGAGTTGTTTCGGTGAAGAAATATTAAATTCAGTTCCGGCAAGCTCAAATATTTCTTTTTCAAGAATACTTACTTCGCTTTGTAATTGTCCCGAATAATCATTCAAAGCTTTTTTATCGATCTTCACGCCTTCGGTCTCCATTGATGCCAGAACCGCAATCAGCGGTATCTCTACATCATGGAACAATGAAGTCACCCTGGCTTCATCCAGGAGCGGTTCGAGTTTTTCCTTTAGCTGAAAGGTAACGTCGGCATCTTCGGCTGCATATTCTTTTATTTCTTCGGCAGCCACCATATTCATTGTAAGCTGGTTCTTCCCTTTTTTACCAATGAGTTGTTCTATAGGTACCGGGATGTAGTTCAAATAGGTTTGCGACAGGTAATCCATGTTGTGCCGCATATCGGGTTCAATCAGGTAATGTGCAAGCATGGTATCGAATAGCGGCCCTTTGACTTCAATATCGTACCATTTCAGCATTTCCATATCGAACTTCATGTTTTGCCCGATCTTTAACGTGTCCGGATTTTCAAAAATAAATTTGAATTCCTGAACAATGCGGTAAGTTTCATCATATTCCTTTGGAAGGGCTACAAACCAGGCATGATGAGGTTTTACACAAAATGATATTCCAACCAGTTCTGCTGAATTGGGATCAATGCCCGTTGTCTCTGTATCAAAACAAAACTCCCTGCATCTGCTGATTTCAGCAATAAGGTCATTTCTTTTTTCTGCATTATCGACCAAAACATATTCATGAGGTGTGTTGTGAATATTTTTCAGCTGACTTTCTGAAGGTGTTTCTGTTTCTTCTTCCGTTACTGATCCGAACAGGTCGGGCTGCGATGCAAGTTTCTTTTGCACATCGGCTTGTTTTTTTAACGAAATATCGGTGAAGACCCGTTTTGCAAATGTCCGCATCTCCAGTTCGTCAAAAAGATCTTTCAATACGCTCTCGTTAGGGGCATCCATTATTAGTTTGTGTTCTTCAAAAGCAATAGGAACCGACAGTATGATTGTTGCGAGGGCTTTTGATTGTATGGCCAGTTCGCGGCCTGCAATTACTTTTTGCTTTAAGCTATCGGGTTTAATGGAATCTATATTTGATAAAATATTTTCGAGTGAACCAAATTCGTTTACCAATTTACGGGCTCCAACCTCACCGATACCATATATCCCCGGAATATTATCTGAAGCATCGCCCCATATGCCAAGCATGTCGATTACCTGTTCGGGTTTTTGTATTCCGAATTTTTCGCAAACCTCCTTTGGACCCATGATAGATGGCTTATCCCCAAAGCGGGCCGGTTTGTAAATCTTAACATTTTCGCTCACCAGCTGGCCGAAATCTTTATCGGGTGTAACCATAAATACAGTGTATCCGGCTTGCTCAGCTTCTTTGGCAAGGGTACCTATCACATCATCTGCTTCATAGCCGTCAACATAAAGAGCCGGTATATTAAAACCCTCAATCAACCTTTTAATATAAGGAATGGATGATACAATATCTTCCGGGGTTTCCTGACGGTTGGCCTTGTACTGTATGAAATCTTCGTGGCGGAGGGTGGGGGCCATGGTATCAAAGGCAACACCAATGTGTGAAGGTTTTTCTTCTTTAAGCAATTTGTATAATATGTTGGCAAATCCGTATACAGCCGAGGTGTTTATTCCTTTGGAATTGATGAGTGGTTTGTCGCGGTAAGCGTAAAAGGCCTGGTAAATCAATGCCATGGCATCAAGCAGGTAGAGTTTTTTTTCAGAAGACATGCGCAGATTGTTTAGCGTAAAGATAAGGAAAAAGTTTAGGCGAGCGGTTTACTGAAAATATTTTTGGATTCCCCGACTTTATGATAGTTAGTGTCAATAAGAATACTCCTGTTTGTAAAAAGAAAACGTCAAGTTTGAGGCTTGCAAAGTGGCAAAAAGCGGAATTTACTTGGGTATATGAGCATTTTTGACGCAAGCGTAACGAAAAAATTGGCGTTTTCTTACAAACACTAGTTAGGTATATAGTTGCACGGATGTATATGCCTTGTTGAAAAGTGTATCAGTGAATGTTGTTTTATAAATCAGAAATCTAATTGATGAGGCACAATTCTTTCTTTGCGTCTTAGCGTCTTTTCTGGAAATAATTTGCGTTTTGAGTCTTATATTCCTTTGCAACCAATCAACTCAATTAGCTCTGATCTCAATTCTTCAACTCGTCCAGCAACTTCCTTGCATCTCTCCATATGGGCCTTGAGCGCCTGCGCCAGATGAGGTAACCGACAAATCCCGCCAGCGCCATCAGCCCCCAATAGAACGCCTGTATAACAAGAATCTTTATCCAGAACGCCACATCCCAGTATTCAAATTTTGCATAATAGCTGATAGTAAAACCTATATCGATCAGGATAATGATGATGGAAACAGTGATCCATTTTTTTCCCCAGTAGCAGTAACGTTCAACAGTTTTTTCGAGTACCTGGACCAGCGGAAGTGTGTAATCAAGGTTTTTGAATTTTTTGTACCGGAACCAAAGAAACACAGTTCCGATCATGAATGCGATCACGAACAAGATACCAGCAAACCTGTGCATGGCAGACAACAACGGATCGGGGTTTATCACAAATAAGAAGAAATAAATCAGTGAGAATGCAAGGTAAACAAAGAACAAGCCATACATATTTCTTTTATTTCTTCTGTCTTCTTTCTGCATCCTGGCGATGAGATTCTCAGTATCGACAGCTTGTGAGGGTGTATTATAATTATTATTCATGGTAGCCTCCTTGAATTTTTTGCCGCAATTCTTCACGGATACGGTGAAGTTTGGTGCGTACGTTGGGTTCCGTAATTCCGATGATATCCGATATTTCACGCGTGGAAAGTTTTTCGATAGACAGCGTGACAAGCAGTTTGTCGATCACATTCAACTGGTTTATAAATCCATGAAGTTCATCGAGTTTTTTTTCTGTTTCAATTTTTTGTTCATGCTCTTCATCCTGCATGAGAAAATTCAGATTCTGGTTGTCAAGTGAAAGGTTAAACTGTGACCTGCGGTTTTCTTTCATGATATAGTTCAATGAAGTATTAACAGCAATGCGGTATATCCAGGTACTTATCGAGGAGTCGCCCCTGAAATTGTCGAGGCTTCGCCATACGTTGATAAGCACTTCCTGCTGCAGGTCATAGGTATCCTCTTCTGATCTGGAATAATGACGGCAAATATTCCAGATACGCTGTTGTTGTTCTTCCACTATTTTTCGAAATTTTTCTTCTTTCGGATTCATCGTGGTTTTTTGTTTGGCTATTGGATATTTCTAATAAATAATTGTTACAATTTTATTATTTTCCGAGGTGAGTTCTGATAATTTCTTCACCCGGATTAAAGTACCCGTGATACAAGCGCGGAAATTCGTTTCTGATCTCATCGACAAGGTTTTTAATTCCGGTAAACCGGGCATTATCTCCTTGTGGTACCAGGCTGGCATACCATTCCGGGTCAATGTTAAAGTTTCGCCATTGTATCATATTTATGTCATAGTCGCGGATGATACTTTTCAATGCCTCTGTTTCTTCCGATTCATCGGTATAACCGGGGAACACAAAATAATTGAGAGAAACCCATATATTATGTTTACGGGCAACTTTTATGCTTTCAAGTACATCATCAAAAGTATAATTTGACGGACTATAATACTTCAGGTAATTGCTTTGCTGCGCACTGTTCATACTCACGCGTATGCTTTGCAGCCCGGCTTTGCATAATTCCTCTATTGCTTCTGGCTTGCTGGCATTCGTGTTCAGGTTGATAATACCTTTTTGCGTTTTTGATCGAATTAGTAGTATGGCATCACGTAACGTTTCCCATACCATCAGCGGCTCTCCTTCGCAGCCCTGCCCGAAGCTGGCAACCGGATCAGGGGCAGAGTTGAGGTGATCGACTGCTAATTCTGCAATTTCTTCAGGTGCAGGAATAAAGGTAATACGATTTTGTGTGGAAGAAATATGGTGATCTTTGGGTTGATATGATATACACCCTACGCAGCGCGAATTACACGTGGGTGATGTGGGCAGGGGCATTTCCCAGCGGTTCATAAAATAATTACGGGCAGCAGGGCAGAAGTAAACAAGGGCACAATGTGAAAGATGCTTCAGCAGCCGGTTGTCCGGATTTGACTTCAGCATTTTTTTTGCATTTTTCTCAACATAAAACTGGTTGAACTGGTCGCAGTCCTGCCGGATATCAGGATCGATTCGAAAAGCCGTTGTATAGAATTTATTCTTTTCCCAGCCAATGGCTGCGTATGCATACAATGGCAGCCGCGGGGCATTATGTTCTGTTATCCAGGCGGCATGATGTGTAAGGGTATATGCCGGGGCCACAAATGCTGCCACAGCCCAGCCCTTGTCGCAGGTCCGGAATTGTTTTAGTATGGGGTCATATCCTATGGCGCGCCTGCCGGGCAGGTGAAAAAAATCACTCCCTTCAGGCAACAAAATCATTTCTTCAGAAGTAAGCCGGACATTTTCAGACACCAGTCTCCCGCATACCTGCAGCGATGTGTCTTCAAAAATATTTCCCTGGTCGTCGCTATAGAGCAGATATGGAATTTTTTCAGGATGCATAATTGATTATCATCTGTGTTCATCTGCTTTATCTGCGGGAGATAAGATAAGCCTGGATTTCCCGCATATCCCGCAGATTTTCGCTGATTGATCAGGCATTGTTTACCCAGTTGGTCACTTCTTCAAGAGATGGCGCTTTAATATCAAGCTTTAGTTTTTTCCGTAATCCGCAAATGCTGTTGAACAATTTTGTGGGAACTGCTGTTTTCAATGATTCTGGCGTGGAATAACCCGATTTCATTATGAGCTCGGCATATTCTTGCGGAATACCTTTATTTATAAAATCTTCGGAAGAAGTCACTATGGATTTTATTTCAGGTTTCATCTGTGGAAAAAACAATACGTCCTGTATAGAATGTGAATTAGTCAGCACCATAGTCAGCCTGTCGATACCCATGCCCAGGCCGGCTGTAGGCGGCATTCCAAATTCTATGGCACGCAAAAAGTCTTCATCAAGCACCATGGACTCTTCATCACCGCGTTTGCCAAGCTCAAGCTGATCTTCAAAACGTTTTCGCTGGTCAACAGGATCATTGAGTTCTGAGAAGGCATTGCATAATTCTTTACCATTAACGATAGCTTCAAATCGTTCAACGAGCCCGTTTTTGCTGCGGTGTTTTTTGGCAAGCGGCGACATTTCCACGGGATAGTCGGTGATAAATGTCGGTTGTATCAGGTTAGGCTCACATGTGGCTCCGAATATTTCGTCGATCAGTTTTCCCTTGCCCATAGCATCTGTAGTTTCGACACCCAGTTTGCATGCAGTGTCCCTGAGCGTGGGTTCATCCATTTCGGAAATATCAATACCTGTGAAATGTTTGATGGCTTCAAACATGGTAAAACGCTTCCATGGACGGCGGAAGTCAATAGTGTTTTCACCCACTTTAATTTGCGTACAACCGTTAATATCCATGGCGATTTTTTCTACCATTTCTTCAACAAGTTTCATCATCCATTCATAATCCTTGTAAGCCACATAAAGTTCCATTTGTGTGAACTCCGGATTGTGAAACCTGTCCATGCCTTCGTTGCGGAAATCCTTTGCAAATTCAAACACGCCGTCATAACCTCCGACAATCAGGCGTTTCAGGTATAATTCATTGGCGATCCTCAGGTAAAGCGTGCTGTTCAATGTATTATGAAACGTCTTAAACGGGCGTGCAGCGGCGCCTCCGTATAATGGCTGCAAAACAGGGGTCTCTACTTCGAGGTAATCTTTTTTATTGAGAAACTCCCGCATAGAGGATAATATCTGCGACCTTTTAATAAATATTTGTTTCACGTCCGGATTTACGATCAGGTCAACATAGCGTTGACGGTACCGTTGTTCGGGATCAGTGAAAGCATCATAAACTACTGAATCTTTTTCTTTGACAATAGGCAGTGGGCGGAGTGATTTGCTCAGGAGTTTGAATTCTCTGACATGGATGGTGATTTCTCCCATTTGCGTAATGAAAACATGTCCTTTGACCCCGATAATATCTCCAATGTCAAGCAATCTTTTAAAAACAGTATTGTAAAGGCTTTTGTCTTCACCGGCACACAGATCATCGCGTTTAAAATATAATTGAATACGGCCGTTTGCGTCTTGCAATTCTACAAAAGAGGCTGCGCCCATAATGCGCCTCGACATGATGCGACCCGCAATGCTCACATCCTGGTACATATGAGTGTTGGCAGGGAAATTTACATGAATTTCAGTTGATATGGCATTTATTTCAAAAGTTTCGGCAGGATATGGATTGATACCCATTTTATACAGTTCTTCCAGCGCCTGTCGTCTGATTTGTTCCTGTTCGCTTAATTCGTAACTCATTTTGAATTTTTTTGCAAATTTATTGTTTTTGACCGTATAAAATACCGGCTGTTAAAAACCTTTTCTGTCATGGTATGAAATGCTGTATTTATTATTTCTATTTTTGCCGGCAATTTTGAGTGATATGGAAAATGTGATTTATAAAGACCTGGGACTTATTGATTATAAAGAAGCCTGGGATTACCAGGAAAGCCTGTTTGAGGAAGTAATAGGGTTAAAAACGGGCAGGTTGATTTCAACCGGAAATGAAAAGAAAAACTATTTGCTTTTTTGCGAACATCCGCATGTATACACCCTTGGGAAAAGCGGCTCGGAAAAAAATTTGTTGATTGATTATATTCAGTTGCAGGCAAAAAATGCTGTATTTTATAAGACAAACCGCGGCGGCGACATCACATACCATGGGCCGGGGCAGATTGTCGGGTATCCGATTCTTGACCTGGAGTTGTTTGGGCTTGGCATAAAAAAGTATGTTGAAGCGCTTGAAGATTGCATAATTCTCACCCTTGACCATTTTGGAATAAAGGCAGAGCGGCTTGCAGGCGCTACCGGCGTATGGATAGATACCAACAGCCCGAAAGTCAGAAAAATATGTGCTATCGGGGTCCGCTCAAGCCGTTATGTTACCATGCACGGCTTCGCTTTTAATGTTAACACAAACCTTGATTATTTCAATTATATAAATCCCTGCGGATATACCGATAAAGCCGTTACCTCATTATCTCGTGAGCTTAATATGCCTCAGGATATAAACCTGGTAAAGAATATTCTCCTGGACAATATTTCAAAGGTTTTTCTGATGAACCTGGTTACCTGTAAATGATAAGCAGGTATAAACTTTAGAAACTATTTTTGAAAAAAACGTTTCCGAAGTTTTATTATATTTATCTTTGTGACATGGAAGACAAAATAAATAAAGTTTTACAACAGGTTTCTGTTATGTACCAGAAATATGGTATAAAAAGTGTTTCCATGGATGATGTAGCCCGCGAATTGGGTATATCAAAAAAAACACTTTATGAATTCTTTACCGATAAGGCAGATCTGGTGATGAAAATTCTTCAATTTCAGATTTCTAAAATTCAAACGGTTTTCAATGAGGATTTGAATCCCGGCACCAATGCAATTGATCATTTGTTTGAGATCAGCCAGCTGATCACCAGTTTTTTTAAGAATTTCAGCCCGACCGTACATTACGACTTGCAGAAATATTATCCGGAAGTATTTCAGTCATTTTTTGAATATAAAAGAGACCTGATGTATAAAAGTGTGATTATAAATCTGAACAGGGGCATTAAAGAAGGTTTATACCGGTCGGATATCAACCCTGATTTGATCGCACATATTTATATCAGCCGTATTGAGGCTTTTCTGTTTACCAGTTCTCTTTCCGGTAAAGAATATACCACAAATGAACTTTTTAATGAAATGTTTTCCTATCATATTCACGGTATAGCAAGTAAAAAGGGAATAGATTATTTTGAAAAAAAGATAGGTCATGCAAATATGTAATTTTAACAAAGTACGAATGAACAGGAACAGAGGGCGTTTTTTAATTTGTACACTTTTAAACCTGTTATTTACCCTGTCTGCGTATGCACAGCAGCCAGAAATTAAAGGCTTCACGCTTCAGGAGGCCATGGATTATGCCGTGGTTAATGGTTACAAACCACGCGAAGCGCAGTATGATCTTCAGTCTGCCATAGCACAGAAAAGAGGCTATATTTCCATGGGATTGCCGCAAGTGAATGCCAGTGTGAATTATCAGTATTACTCGAGTCTTCCGACCCAGCTCATGCCCGACATTTTAAGCCCCGCCATTCAAGCAACGCTTATGCAATACGGATTGATACCGCAGGGTGAGATACAGGCCAGTGATGAAAAGAGCCCGGTAGCATTTGGTGATAAAAATAATTTGTCTGCCGGAATTACTGCAAGCCAGCTGGTAATCGACGGAACTTTTTTTGTCGGGTTAAAAGCGGCAAATATGCTGGTCGACCTTAGCAAAACATCAATAGACCGCTCCATAAATGAGGTCAAAGCCGCTGTTCAGCAAGCGTATTACCTGGTGCTGGTTGCATCTGAAAACCGGAGAATCCTTGATTCTACATATATAAAAATGAATGTGATGCTGGAACAAACCAGGCAGTTTCAGAAAAACGGGTTTATTGAAGATACCGATGTGGAGCAATTATCTCTTATTGTTTCGAATCTTAAAAATAAACTTGACATGGTCGACAGGAGTATTGCCCTGGTAACCGACCTTCTTAAACTGCAGATGGGCATGGATATCGACGAGCCTGTCCAATTGAATGATGAACTTTCAACCTTGCTGGATCGGGCTATTGCTTCCAATCTTGCCGACAAACAATTTGATGTAAACAGCCATATTGATTTCAGGCTGTTGAAGAGCCAGGAACGATTGTTATCCCAGGTTATTAAAATTGACCAGGCGAAATACTATCCTTCGCTGAATGTATTTTTCAATACTCAATCCCTGGCTCAGCGTGATAAATTTAATTTTTTCAACAGTGATAAATGGTATAATACCACAGTCATCGGCGCAACTTTATCCATACCTATCTGGAGTTCGGGTATCAGGCGTTACAAGATCAGCCAGGATAAATTTGCATTGATGAAACACCAGGTTTCTTTGAATCAGGCTGAGGACGGGCTGAGGATTGATGTGAATAATTCGAAATCTCTTTTGAAAACATATAGTGATCAATTTTATTCTGACAAGAAAAATTATGAATTATCTGTTAAAATCTATGACAAGACCTATGCAAAATACAAAGAAGGCCTGGCATCCAGCATGGACCTGAACCAGGCGTACCTCCAGGTTCTTACACAACACGGAACGTATTTAAATACGATGTTGCAGTTGCTGAATACATACTCTAATCTTAGTAAAGCACTGAACATACTATAATCATTAACCGAAAAAATACATATTATGAAGCGAATATTTTTCTTACTGGTTTTATTAACCGTTTTTATTTCCTGTAACCGAAGTGACAAGCAAGAACGATTGAACAAACTGCTCAGGGAGCATGACAAAATAGCGTTACAGATACAGGAGCTTGAGAAAGAAATAAATGCCGAATCCGGGAAAAAAATAGTATCTGTGGCGGTTACCGAAGTAAAACCCGAGGTTTTCAGGCATTTTCTGGAAGTTCAGGGAAAAGTGGATGGTGATGACAACGTATCGGTAAGCGCACGCAACGTGGGTATTGTAACAAGCATTGATGTGAAGGAAGGCCAGAAGGTTACCCGGGGCCAGCTGTTGGCAACCCTTGATGCACAGGTGTTACAAACGACTCTTCGTGATATGGAAACCTCGCTGGAGTTTGTAACAGATTTGTACCTCAGGCAAAAGAACCTGTGGGAGCAAAAGATCGGCTCCGAGGTTCAGTATCTTACAGCCAAAAACACCAAGGAAAGCTTAGAGAATAAGATTCAGGCCATGAAAGACCAGATCGCCCTGTCCACAATCATTTCGCCTATTAATGGCACGGTTGAAGAAATTTCCTTAAAGGTTGGCCAGGCTATTTCTCCTGGATACCCGACTTTCAGAGTGGTTAATTTCGACCGGTTAAAAGTTGTTGCCGAAGTTGCCGAAGCCTATTCTTCCAAAGTAAAAAACGGGGACAGTGTACATATCTTTTTTCCCGACTTCAATAATGAGATTGCTTCAAAGCTCAGCTTTACCAGTAAATACATCAATATGCTCAACAGGGCCTTCAGCGTTGAGGCATTAATTCCAAATATTTCTGACCATGAACTCAGGGCCAACATGATAGCGGTGATAAAGATCAATGATTATGTTTCCAAAGATGCTGTAGTGGTTTCCGCCAACCTCATACATAAATCCATCAATGAGCAGTTCGTTTTTGTTGCAGAAAAAGTTGATGGGGATATGATCGCTAAAAAACGTACAGTCACCACAGGCGTAACCTATAATGGTAAAACGGAAATTCTCAGCGGCCTGAAACCCGGTGATATGCTGATCACAACCGGATACAACAACCTTAACGGCAACGAAAAAGTTAAATTCTGATCTGACTGATTAACGTATTAAAGATGAAAAAAAATAAATTCAAGGAGTTTTTCGCGACCAGCTGGGCCATTGATAATAAATCGAGTATCTATGTACTTGTAGCTCTTATCACCATTCTCGGCATCATCAACTACAGGTCGTTACCCAAGGAACAGCTTCCCGACGTTGTAATTCCTACAGTGATGGTCAATACCATCTATCCGGGAACGTCCCCTGCGGATATGGAAAATCTGGTGACGCGCCCTATTGAAAAGCAGTTAAAAGCTGTCTCCGGCGTCAAGAATGTATCGAGCACTTCCGTCCAGGATTTTTCAAGCATCATTATTGAATTCAGCACAAAAGTTGACCAGGCGGAAGCCAAGCAAAAGGTAAAAGACGCGCTGGATAAAGCAAAATCACAATTGCCTACCGATCTGTACAAAGACCCGGAAGTTATCCAGATCGACTTTGCTGAAATGCCGATCATGAATATTCAGATATCAGGAAATTACGACCTTGAAAAACTGAAGAAATATGCCGAGATGGCGCAGGACAAGATAGAGTCGCTGAAAGAGATAACCCGTGTGGATATTGTTGGCGCCCTCGACCGTGAAGTCCAGGTCAATATTGATATGTATAAAATGCAGATTGCCGGTGTTTCCATGTATGATGTGGAAAAAGCCATATCTTATGAGAATCATACCATCTCTGCCGGTGAGATCAGCATGGACGGAATGAAGCGCAACGTAAGGATAACCGGTGAGTTCAAAAACATCGATGATATTAAAAATATTGTTCTGATTTCGACCATAGGCGGAAAAATATATTTAAAAGACATTGCTGAAGTAAAGGATGGGTTTAAGGAGCAGGAAAGTTATTCGCGACTGAACGGGCAGAATGTGATTACCCTGAGTGTGATTAAACGTGGCGGGGAAAACCTGATAGAAGGCTCCGATAAGATCAATGAGATTATTGAAGATTTGAAGAAAAATGGTTTTCCGCCGGATCTCAAGGTTACTTCAACAGGTGATATTTCAAAATATACCAGAAGTACCTTGAGTGAATTGAACAACACCATCATCTTCGGGTTTATCCTGATCATGTTTTTGCTGATGTTTTTTATGGGTATCACCAATGCCTTTTTTGTCGGGCTTTCGGTGCCGTTATCCGTATTTGTTTCCTGCCTGATTTTTCCGGGCATTGATTTTTCCATGAACATGATTGTGATGTTCGGGCTGGTATTCGCGCTGGGGATCATCGTGGATGATGCCATTGTGGTTATTGAAAATACACACCGGCATCATCAAAACGAGCCGGATATAACTAAAGCTGCCAAATCGGCAGCAGGAGAGGTGTTTGTACCTATCTTGTCCGGTACACTAACAACACTGGCCCCATTCTTTCCTCTGATATTCTGGCCGGGAATTGTCGGTAAATTCATGTATTTTTTACCGGTAACATTAGTGATAGTGCTTCTCGCATCACTTTTTGTTGCTTATGTTATCAATCCTGTTTTTGCTGTTTCATTTATGAAACACGAATTTGATATTCATAAAAGTACGGTAAATAAAAAGAAGATCATCATTTTCGGCATTGTAACTGTTGTGTTGGCAACCGTTTGCTACCTGCTGAAATGGCCGGGATTCGCGAACTTTATCATTTTTGTCTACCTGATTGTATTATTGTATGACTATGTATTAAAACGCGCCATCAAAAATTTCAGAGAGAAAACCTGGCCGTGGGTGATGGATAAATATGAAAAACTGCTGCGTGCCGTGTTGCGCAGGAAAAGGGCTTATTCCATACTGGCAGGAACATTTATACTGTTGATACTTACACTTGTCCTGATGGTACTTTGGCCGCCTAAGATCGTGTTTTTTGCCGATAACGAACCGAACACCATCAGTGTGATGATCACACTGCCGGTAGGCACCGACCAGAAAGTAACAGATTCTGTAACGCGTATTGTTGAAGAACGCATTGGAGAGGCTATTGGTAAAGAAAATCCCATCGTGGAATCGGTAATTGCCAATGTAACAAATGGAATAGCCGGCGAGAATTTTGATTTTGACAGGTTCCCTTCACCGAATAAAGGCAAGGTCACTGTTAATTTTGTTGAATTCAGCCAACGCCATGGTGAAGAGACCAATCCTTATGTGGAAAAGATCCGTGATGCGGTCAAAGGCATTCCCGGAACTCAGATAACGGTGGTAAAAAGCAAGATGAGCCCGCCAACCGGTAAACCCGTGAATATAGAAATCAGCAGCGAAAATATAGAATCCCTGGTGGAGACGGCCAAACAATTCAAGCAACATATCGACTCCTTGCAAATACCGGGCATCGACGAACTGAAATGGGATTTTGACGAGAATAAACCTGAGATTCTTATTGATATTGACAGGGTGAGGGCCAACCGCGAAGGCTTGTCAACCGGGCAAATCGGAAGCGAACTCCGGACAGCTATCTTTGGCAAAGAAGTAACAAAACTGAAGCAGGATGAAGATGAATTTCCCATCATGGTAAGGGTTACCGAGGAACAAAGAAAAAACTTCAACAGGATACTTGATCAGAAAATTACTTACCGTGATATGACAACTTTCTGGCCCCGTCAGGTACCGCTGTCTTCGCTGGTGAAGGTGGATTATACCAATTCATATGGCGGCATAAAACGCAAGAATTTCAAACGTGTAATTACTATTTCATCAGAAGTGCTGCCCGGCTATAATGCCAACGAAATCGTTAAAAGAATTTCCAATGAAGCTGAGCGTTTTGCAAAAGATGACAACGTAGAAATAAAAATGACGGGTGAAACAGAATTCATGAAGGAATCTATTAATTTCCTTTTACAGTGCGGGATCATTGCACTGGGATTGATATTTTTCATTCTGATCACCCAGTTTAACTCTGTTTCAAAAACGATCATCATTTTAACTGAGGTGGTCTTCAGTGTTATCGGTGTATTGCTGGGGATCATTATTTTCAGGATGGAGTTTTCGGTAATCATGACGGGTATTGGCATACTTGCACTGGGGGGCATCGTGGTGCGAAATGGAATACTGATCGTGGAGTTTGCCGATGTGTTGCGTGCAAAAGGCCTGAAAACGCGCGAAGCCATTGTTCAGGCTGGAAAAACCAGGATCACGCCGGTGTTGCTTACAGCTACAGCTACCATGCTCGGGCTGGTGCCGTTGGCCATCGGGATGAACTTTGATTTTATTTCGTTATTTACCGAATTAAATCCTCATGTCTTTTTTGGCGGCGACAACGTGATGTTCTGGAGAAGCCTGTCGTGGACCATTATTTTCGGGCTGAGTTTTGCAACCATACTTACCTTGCTGATCGTTCCTGCGATGTACCTGATCCTGGCAGAACTCTGGGTAAAGGTGAAAAGGAGAAATTCGAATAAGTTGTATAAAAAGAATCAGAAAATAAATTTTCAAAAAGCTTGATGCAGTAAGGAATAGAAAGATATTATTCGTCACGGTACAACATCAGTATTGCTGAATTTGGTACGATATAATATTTTTCCTTGTCAAATTCTATTTCGTAAGCCTGGTTCTGGAGGTAGATGGCCAGATCGCCTTCTTTAGCCTGCAGCGGCAGGTATTTTACGATGTTGTCATTTTCTTTCCAATGTTCTTCATCATCCTGGGGATAGGGCATGGGGTAGCCCGGGCCGGTCTTGATGATATACCCGGCCTGGATGTCTTCTTTTTCGGCAACGCCCGGAGGCAATAACAACCCGGTTTTTGTTCTGTCGCTGGCTTTTGTTTTCTTTATCAATACCCTGTCGCCAACAACAATAAGCTTTTTTATGTTGCCAATTTTAATGTTCATTCTTTCTCTTTTTTACAAAAATATAAAACTAATTTACAGGAATATCCAATAATTGATTTTATTTTTGTAATAAAATGATTCTGTAGTGCGAAGAAAGCTTTATATAACCTTTTTAGTATTAACTGTTTCGGGGTTTGTATATGCCCAGGATTCGCTGATCATGTACAACGGGCAATATTACAAGGGGAAGGTGATTGAATTCAATAACAACGATACAAAGCTGAAGTTTGAGGTTCAGAAGAAAAATAAATCGAAAATAAAGCTTGTTCAGCGGGCAGATGTTTTTGCTATTTATTATAAAGACAGTATCAGCAGGGTCTTTTATGAGCCGCTGATGACGGAGGAACGGCCATGGACCACAGATGAGATAGGACGTTATATTGCCGGCGAGAACCTTGCGCGCTACCGGTATCATGCGCCCTGGGCTTCGGCTGTAGGTGCTGTTACCGGGGTGGGATTATTGCAGATCGGAATGTTCGGAATTGCCGTTCCGGCGGCTTATATGGGCGTGGTTGCCGCTATACCTGTTAATCCGAAATCAAAAAAATATTTTCCCACTGAAAAGCTGAATGATGAATATTATGTCGAAGGCTTTAAATATGTAGCCCGGCGTAAAAAGCTCGTCAATGCTGCTATCGGCAGCGCCGCCGGCATTGTGGTTTTCGGGACAATTGCCGCGATAATTACTTTCAGATATTATAATGATTAAAGAGTGGGGTTAACTACTTTCACTGTCCGCGATGTTTTCTGAAGGAATTCCATCCCTGGGCTGTCAGCGGGACTTGTTGTCCGCTACGTGTAACCAGGTTGGTGCCGGAATTTTTTTCTGTAATATGGCCGATAATGCTTATTTCAGGATGTGCTTTTACCGTCTCATAATCCTTTTGTGAAATAGTGAACAGCAGCTCGTAATCTTCACCTCCATTGAGTGCGGCTGTTGTAGGATCAATATTAATGCTGTCGCAGAAATTAATTGTAGACATATCAATTGGAATTTTTTCCTCATAGATGTCGCAACCTTTTCCTGATGACTCACAGATGTGAAGCAGGTCTGAAGCAAGGCCATCCGAAACATCGATCATAGCGGTAGGCAGTATGTTTTTTTCTTTAAAAAAACCAATGATATCGTGGCGCGCTTCGGGCTTAAGCTGACGTTCCAATATATAATCAAAGCCGCCCAGGTCGGGCTGCATACCGGGATTGGCAACATAAACGGCTTTCTCGCGTTCGAGCAGCAACAGGCCTGCGTAAGCGCTGCCCAGGTCGCCGCTGACACAGATGAGCTCATGCTCATTGGCCGTATTGCGGTAAACAACTTCATTTTTTTGCGCCGTTCCGATGATGGTCAGCCCCATAAACAACCCTGAATTGCTGGAGGTGGTGTCGCCGCCCACCAGGTCTACATTATATTTGTCACAGGCAAGGCGGATACCGGCATAAATCTCTTCCAGTGCTTCAACGGAAAACCGGTTGGAAACGGCAATTCCCACTGTTAGTTGATGCGGAATACCATTCATAGCATAGATGTCGGAAAAATTCACAACCGCGGCTTTGTATCCAAGGTGTTTTAACGGAGTGTAAGTGAGGTCAAAATGGACATTCTCTATCAAAAGATCGCTTGAAACTAAGGTTAGCGTATCTCCGTTATTGATAACAGCAGCATCATCACCGATACCCTTTATTGATGAAGTGTTTTTTAGTTGAATTCCTTCAGTCAGGTGGTTGATAAGCCCAAACTCACCAAGTTCTGACAATTCTGTCCTGTTTTTTTGTTTTTCAAATTCTGCCATGCGGCAAAAATAGTATTTTGTTTTGACAGGCTTTCTGAGTTTTTGATTTTTTGATACATAAAGATATGTTTGAACCCGCTCCAAAGGGCCTGTTTCACGTCAAATCACTGGTAAGGAAAAGAAAGTTTGAATTTTATTGCTTTGCGTCTTAGCGAGAAATAAATAGCCGATATTATAACCACATAGGCACATCAGGCACATAGGGACACATAGTTATAATCTTTATTTCGATAATGCATTGCGTCTTTGCGTCTTTGCGTCTTCGCGAGAAATGAATAGCCGGTGTCATAACCACATAGGCACATAGGCCACATAGGGACACATAGGGACACATAGTTATAATCTTTATTTCGATAATGCATTGCGTCTCCGCGTCTTTGCGTCTTCGCGAGAAATGAATAGCCGGTGTCATAACCACATAGGCACATAGGGC
This sequence comes from uncultured Bacteroidales bacterium, assembly GCA_964626855.1. Lineage (GTDB taxonomy): Bacteria > Bacteroidota > Bacteroidia > Bacteroidales > CAIWKO01 > CAIWKO01. The sequence goes on along the minus strand of CAZVKJ010000009.1, from coordinate 34,865 downwards.
ACATAGGGACACATAGTTTATTCTTTATTTCGTTTTTATTTCGCGCCTTTGTCTTCGTGTCTTAGCAAGAAATGATTTGCGGGAAATATTTTGCATCTCATATGTTTGAATGATTTAACTTTGTAAAAAACAAAAAACTGAAACTTTCGTTAGCTGAACATATTGCCCGAAGCCGTGAAGCCGTTGCCGCCAATAAGGCAAAAGGGAACAGGCATGCAGAATTGTTTGCTACCATGTATGCACAACCTTCACGTATTATTGAGGAAATTTTGCAGAATACGGAAGACGCATACGCACGCAAGGGTATAGCAGGCCCGGAAAATATAGTTCGTTTTAAACTGTTTAACGATCGTCTTGAGATACACCACAACGGGAAGGACTTTGATGAAGCCGACCTGATGTCGATCACCACGTTTGCCAATACAACCAAGAAAAGCAACAGCGGGATAAATCAGATCGGGAAATTTGGAATCGGCTTCAAATCGGTTTTTTCAATAACTGATACTCCTGAAATACACTGCCATCCCTATCATTATGCCATAAGAGATTTTGAAGTGCTGGATGAAGTGAATCCCCGGCATGCCGATGAGAAATTTAACACGCTGATCATTCTTCCCTTTAAGAAAAAGAATCCTGAGAACTGCTATAATTCTATTTGCAGTGAACTATCAGCTATCAATGAGTATCTTCTTTTATTTCTGAAGAAAACTGATAGTATTGAGGTGTATGTATCGGGTGCGCTACTTATACAGCTCAGCCGGGAATTAATGAAGGTTGGCAAAATTTCACGAATCGTGTCTATAAAAAAAACGACGCATGGTAGGGATACGGTTGAATCTTTGAGCCAATTTTTAATTTATTCAAAAATTCCGCTTCCGGACAAGCAGCAGCCTGAGCTCGCTTTTAGATTTGAAGAGGTTGAAGGAATTATGAAGATCATCCCTGTACCGGATTCTCCTGTTTTTGTTTATTTCCCTACAAAGATGAACAGCAGGCTGAATTTTATCATCAATGCGCCATTTACAACCAACCCATTACGTGAGTATATTCCGTTGGATGAAAACCTTGCCCCGGAAAACATTAAGCTTTTAAAGGAATCAACTGCATTATTTACTGCGGCGCTTAAGGATTTTAAGCAAAATAAAATTCTTGATCTATATTTTCTGAACCAACTGACGATTATCAACCAGCAAAAAAACGATATTGGCGGAATTTATGAAGCAGAGGTTTACGGGATTTTTTATGATGCCTTGTCCGCATTTTTAAAGAAAGGCGCTTCAATACCTGTAATCAATGGGCTGTATGGATGCTGGCAGGAAGTATTATTACCTCAGGATGCTGAAATAGCCGGACTTTTAAGCTCAGGGGATCTTCAGAAATTATTTCAGAAAAGATTTTTTATTGATCCTGAAATAAATGATCAAAAGTTTTACGGTCTGAGAAATTATTTCAATGATGTTTTAAATATCAAAACAGCCGATGCTCAAAGTTTTGGATTCAGGCTGTTGCTTGACATTGATTTTTTAAAAACAAAAAATATTGGCTGGCTTCAAAAGTTTTACAGTTATCTTTATAAAAATCAGGTATTGTGGGATGTCCGGCACAGCGCTGAATATTACAGCCTGAGAAAGGCGGCAATTATTTTAACTTCAGATGGCCAGTTCAGACCAGCATTTTCGGCAGAAAATACGCTCAAGGTTTTTTTGCCGCCCAGTGAAAAATGTTACTTGCCGGTAATCCATAAAAAACTTTTGGATGATAGCGGTTGCATGGCTTTTTTCAATGATTTTGGAATAACGGCCCCGGAACCGGCAGATGATGTTGAATTCAATATCATGCCGCGTTTTGACCATGCCTCTGCCATTACAGTAAAGGAATATTCGAAATATTTGGAGAAAATCCTGTTTGTATATGGCTCAGCCTCAGAGCATAAAAGGCAAAGGCTTATTGAACTCCTCCGCGTCAAACCGTGGGTATATTGTATAAAACCCGATGAACCGGATAATCGTTTCTTTAAAAAGCCGGATGAAGCCTATTTGTATTCTCTTAATTTATCGGACTATTTTGAAAATTATCAGGTATATTTTGCAGATCCGGTTTTATTTAAAAAGTTCAACAAAAAGTACCCTGCCGTGTTCAGCTTACTGTTAAAGGAAGCCGGAGTGAAAAGGTTTCCACGACTATTTGGCGATGAAACAAATCATCCCGGTATTGAAGGGTTTGACGGCTTTTTGTCTGGCATAAATATTAAAAATTCCCTTGCTTTTATTCGTTTGTTATTAACCGATGCCTCAGAAACACCAGATCATTTAACAAAATTTTTGTATAATAAAAAATGGATATTTAGCCGGAATAATACTTTTGAATCACCTGAAAATATGCGCAGATCAGATATTTCAGGTTTGTATAAACTGTCTGTTACTGAGATTGGCAAACTATGTAATTTACTTGGAATAGGCGAAAAGAATAATGAGGCAGGGTATAGTTTAACTGACTGGTATCCTCTTATAAAGCCGGAAGAAGCCATATCAAAGCATAGAGAGCTCTCTTCTGATATCCGGCAGTCTCAAAGCCTTAATTTATCCAATTCAGGCATCTTACTTCAGGGATCCTTTTTATTTCCGGAGGCCATAAAGGATGAGAGAATCTACTCCCCGGACAGCCTTGAAAAGATACATTTATGGAGCTGTAAATATTTTGAGCACATTATAAAAGAAGGTGACGAATATAAAGGTTGTGAAATAGAATCTTCAGATATTTTTGATTATGTAGTCAAAAAAAATGGGCTGGTGCAGGAATATATATTAATATGTGGCAAAACAGATTTAATGAATAATTTTGTGTTGACATCCAGGCAGTTAACAGGTATTTTTAAAATGAAAAGTAATTCAATGAATATTGTTTTATTCTTACTTTATTCGGCAGGGACTCAATATGTTCATTTTAAGAAAGTTCATGATCCGTTTAAGCAGATCAGCAATGAAATGATGGTTTTTAAGGATAAAATTTGGTTTTCCGTCTTATTTTAATGAAAAATAATCACTGAACAATTGCCGGTTAAAAAAATTATTTTATTTTTGTTCAAATTTATTGTATAAGATTTACTTTTGAGAAAAATAATTATTAACCAAAAACCTAAAACAAATGAAAAAAGTTTACACATTAATTGCCATGTTGCTGATTACCGGAATTTCCATGGCACAGATTGTTCCTAATGTTAAGCATTATGGTGCAATTGAAAAAAGCTCCAAGCAAATTATGAAACCTGCTGAAGGGAACCTGAAAATTACTCCGGACACTCTTGGATGGACTGCTACATCTACCCCTTGCTTCGCTTCACCAACGGCCTCTGTTTCTGTCATAGGTATGGTAGACAATTCAAATAACCCTATCGGTTATTGGTTTGGTACAAGCGGTAATGCTAATCCCGATTCAACAGAATCTGACTGGTGGGCACAGTGCTGGGTAAATACAGCAAACCTGTGGGTTGATGGTGTTTTATTTTTTGTTGCCGGAAAATCTGACCTGCACGGCGGTCTCGCTTCTTCTAAAGTACAGATCGGCATTCAGGATATGCAACCTTATGTTGCCGGACAGCATGGTTGTATCCAGGATTTTAATGTATCACCGTACACATTCGGACCTTCACCGGTAGATCCATTTCTTGCTTCAGGTGAAATGAATATTTCTGCCTTAGATACAAGTTTCTTATCGTTCAATTATATTTCATTTGCTTCAAGACCTCATATAAATGGTACTGACATTTGTGCAGTATCAAACTGGAAGGGTATCCGTGTTGCTGGTGATACTGCTTATATGATGTGCGATGCTACCGGAGATGGTTTAGGTATGCATTACAGCCAGATGTGTATGGATCCCACCGGCTATTATTGGGTATCATGTTTAGCTAATGATGCTTCATTAGACAGAAACATGTCAATGTTTGCCGTTGTTGAAGATTATACTGGAATTGAAGAAGAACAAGGTTATTTCCAGGGAATGAAAATGGATATCAGAAATAATCCTGCAAGAGAAAATACTTTTGTTGATTATATTTTACAATATCCTTCTTCTGTTAAACTTATTGTTTATAGCATGAACGGTCAAGAAGTTATGAATATCAACGAAGGTAAAAAAGCTGCTGAACATTTGAATTCAATTACACTCAATATTTGCGACCTGACTTCAGGCACATATTTTGTTTCTCTTGTTTCAGATTATGGCAGGTTTACTCAAAAACTGATTGTTGAATAATTGAAGAACCTATTTGAAAAAGGCTGACATTTGTCAGCCTTTTTTTTTGTTTTTTTTGCAAGGGGTAAAGCACTGCAAATATCACTTTCGGGGCATGATACCCTGTAAGGATAAAAATCATATTTAATAATTGTGATCGTCTGTTATAATAATATTTTCTAACCTGAAAAATCCACAAGAATTTTTCACCCTTCGGGCCAACAAAAGAAAATCAAGTATTTTGGCAATAATTGTCATTTTCAAATATTTTCTGTGTCGGGATTACCTGACCTGCTGCCCACATTGCCCATGCTCATTCATAAATTGCATTTCATTTATTTATGATTAGGTCAGGCTAATTGCATAAGCAATTGCCAATATATTTAATGAAGCAAAGGGATATAAAATCCGGTATTTTCAGGTGGTGATTGATGCGCGGTTTTATAAGAATAATGATTTTCAAAAGAAAGGAAACAGGGCTTTATTTCATTTGGAAGGAATACCCGGAAGTGACGCAAAATATACAAATCAGGGACTGTAGAAGTATTAAAATTTAATATTGATGAGGCATTTTATTTCATAAATACATATTGAATAATATTGGCGCCCATTTGTAAAGCCTTTGTTCTTATACCGTCGGAATCTTTATGTACTGCCTGGTCTTCCCAACCATCGCCCAGGTCGCATTCAAAGTCATAAAAGCAAATGAGCCGTCCTTCATATATTAAACCAAAACCCTGTGGCGGTTTACCGTCATGCTCATGGACTTTAGGCGGACCATTGGGAAAATCAAATTTTTGATGGTAGATAGGATGGTTGAAAGGTAATTCAACAAAATCAAGTTCAGGAAAAACCTTCTTCATTTCGCGGCGGATAAATAAATCAATTCCATAGTTATCAGAGATGTGTAAAAAGCCGCCTGAGACCAGGTAGTTACGAAGGTTGTTTGCTTCCTGGTTTGAGAAAACCACGTTGCCATGGCCGGTTAAATGTATAAACGGGTAATTGAACAATTCAGAACTTCCCACATCCACCGTCGCATAATCGCTGTTCATATTGGTTCCGAGGTTTTGATTGCAATACCTTATCAGGTTGGTCAGCGATGTCGGGTTGGCATACCAGTCGCCACCACCTTTATATTTTACCAATGCGAGTTGAACATTTTGAGATGACAGGCCAAAGCCCGTCAAAAAAATCATTGAAAAGAATATAAGGCGAAGAAACTTGTACATAAATCAACTGTTTATAATATTAACAACGCTGCAGGCGAAGATTCCCGCGGTTTCAGTTCTTAAACGGTTTTTACCGAGAGTTATTGGAATAAAATTATTTTTTTGCGCCAGCATGATTTCATTTTCGCTGAAATCGCCTTCAGGCCCAATGAGTATTGTTGTTTGTCTTCCTGGTTTACAAACCGATGAAAGGTGGGGTAAGTTTTCAGTGCAAACTGCAATAAACTTCTGATCAAATGCTGAATTCACGAAGTCTGAAAAATTAACCATATAGTTGAGTTTGGGCAGATAAGCTGAAAATGATTGCTTGAGTGCGGAAACAAGAACTTTTTCGAGCCGTTCATATTTAAGGTGCGTTTTTTCGGAATGTTCACAAAGCAGGGGGGTGAATTCGCAAATGCCCAGTTCCGTAGCTTTTTCAAGAAACCATTCAAAGCGGTCGGTGTGTTTTGTCGGTGCTATACCAATGTGAAGACGGTAAGGCTTTTTGTGGAAATCCGTAAAATGTTCAACAATTTTTAAGTGATAAATTCCCGTGCTGTTATCTGAAACAATAGCTTTAAACATATTGCCTTTTCCATCGGTAAGGTAAACGAAATCACCGGCTTTAATGCGCAGAACCCTGCAATGTTTCGATTCTTCCTGGCTGAGAATATGAAACTCCGGGTCAATATGAGCCGCATAAAAAAGATGCATAAAGTCTATTGTTTAAAGATGTCAGTCTTAATTTTCGGACGGATTTCTTCAAGCCACCTGAAATTTTTCAGAAAGAGTTCCTTTTGTGAAAGGTCCTTATCTGGGTATAATGTAGCCACGGGCTTCTCAAGAAAGGTAATGGCCGTTATTTCTTCGTTGGTGATATATATATCAAGATCGGTTGAAATGGCTTTGTTGATACCAATCTTTTTTTCATTGCCGTCGCGCATAAAGTAAATGGTTTCGGAATTTCCTGAAACATGAATCTTTTTAAGATCGCCATCTGAAAAATATCCTGTCATGTTTATCCCTTTTACCTGGTTAAAGCGGCTTTCAGTGGTATCATCACTTGAAATAACATAGCTTGATTTAAGCAAATACATTTTGTCAATCAGGCCGTTGCTTATCTGGATGATTACGGTATCGGCAGAAAGCTGGTTTTTTTCAGTCCAGATCACCGGGTCATAATACATTTGTATTGTTGAGTCGATATAATTATAAATTAATGAATCGCACCTGCCCTGCATATCGTCCCTGAAAAATTTTACATGATGGAATGCAAAGAGTGTTTTAGCTTTTTGAGTAGTCGTATCAAAGGTTCCAACCAGGGTATCGGCATGTAAAAACAATGAATCTTTTTTATCATCAATCTGGATAAATATAGCCTGTCCTGTGGCAAGGCTGTATTGATTTTTCTCGTCATAGCGCACAAAATTCCCTTTTACGACAGAATTTCTTGAAGTGTCAACTATGGTAACATTCCTGTATGCAAGGCCCAGCCCTTTGATCCGGTTATAATAAATGCTGTCGCCTGTCAAACTCTGGCTTTTATTTTTCAGGAGCGATTTTTTGGTAAATTCTGCAATATCTTTTTGAGTATTATACCAGCCTTTTTCTGTATAAATATAATTTTCCTTACTCGTAATGGTGGTGGGGCCGTAGAAGTGCGAAATTTCTGAAGCCGTATTATAAATAAGCGAGTCTGACAAAATGGTATAGTTAACATTAACGAGTACCACGGAATCATTAAAGAAAAAGTCTTTGATATCAGAATAATAAAAGCCTTTGATGCTGGTCAGGGTATTTTCGGGGTCTACAATCTTTCCGCCATCATAGTATTGTCCTGTCTTGGCTTTTAAATTATAGGTAAGATGTTCTGTGGTCAGGGTGATCTGATTGTCAATCAGCTTTACATTCTTGTGTATTTCTGCAATTTTAGTGTTACCGTCATATTTTAGTGAATCTCCGTAAATGTTTAATGAATCACTGGCTTTAATATGCACTGTTCCAAATGCTTCAAGGTTATTTGTTGCATCATAAAGGTGGGCGCTGTCGCAATAAAGGAATACTTCTTCGTGTTGAAAAATTACATTACCTATCAGAAGAGTATAGTCTCCTTTTGATTGATCATATATCATATTTTCAGCGCTGATCAGGTCTATCTTTTTGACTCCGGTTTTTTCCTGGCAAAAAAGGACTGAAGGCAAAATAAACAACGAAAAAAAAAGAAAAAATGCAACGGGATATTTCATTTCGCAGAAATTCGAACTATAAAAGAATTCTACATTGTGCAGAAAGCTTAAATAGTATTACAGGTTTTCAGACTGTGATTTTAGCAAATTACCATCTAAGTCAAAATACAGTTTTGTGATTTTCTTTTCACCGGCTTTATTCATGATCAGGAGGAAGCAATTTCCCATATCCTTATCAGTTTTGAAATACTGTTCAAGAATTTTTTGATCAGGATAATTTTTTTTCAGGTATTTTGATATTTCCGAGGGCAGATCAGCAGTGCTGATTTTTTCATCAGCGGTTCCATATTTCAAAACGGTTTCATTGTCTCCACCGGCATCAATGTCGTCATTTGACATCTGGCTTTCATTTTCTTCAATTTTCTTTTTAAAATTACCGGCGAGATCAAAAAGTAATATTGTCCCATACCTCACGCCTTCTTTTTTAACGACAACCCGGTAAACATTTCCCAGTTCATCGTCGGTGACTAACCTTGTGCTGGTGATGTTAAGTTCTTTATAATTTGTTTTAATGTATGAAATAACGGTTGACGGAAGCTCTTTCTGGCTGATCTTATCATTGTAATTATTGGCTTCTTCATAGATACCGCCATTTTTATCAACTTCAGCCATGAATTCTTTATCCTTGTTGTCGCGTTTCTTTTGATCTTCGGCTTGTCCGGGTTCAGTTATTTCAGGCTTGTTTACACTAACAAACTTTCCGGAAGTGGTAAACCAGATTTCGGTTATGGGAGGAGGGACAGCCCTGCTTCGCTTATCGTACATACGGATATAAATGAGTTTATCTTTTGTTTGGATAACCGATTCTACAGATTTAATTTTGTATTGACGGTAATTGTCTTTCAGGTAGGTTAGTATTAATTGATTTAACTTGTCTTCGGTTGTTTCCATCCGGGTTTCAGCCCATGTGCCTTCTTTGGAATATGTGCATTGTCCCTTTTTACTCTCCACCATAAATTTTACTATATATTTATTGTCTTTAAAATACCATGCAGCACCGGTAGCTTTTTTATTTTTACTTGTAAAGTGGCTTTTGGCTGTTGCCGGCACCTGGGAGGTTTCAGTCAGATATTTTGAGTCATCTTCGGTGGGTTGTTTAGCGTCGTTATTATCACCTCCATTTTGATTGGGATCATTTTTTCTTTCTTCATTGGCAATAGCCTGGCCGGGATCACTTTTGGTGAGGAGACTACCGGCAAGGTCAAAAGTGAGTTCAACCGGGCGAAGTTGCGTTGCTCCGTCAATTTTCAGCATAAGGTAATAATACGATTTGCCCTGGCTGGTCTTATGAATTTCAATTAAAGACATGTTGTATTCAAGTTTCAGGTAATTTTCCTTATAATAATCAGAAATAGGCGTGGGCAATTCCTTTTCTTTTACCTGGAATCTTGATTCAATCCAGGCGCCATTGGCATCAAATTCTGCATTGCATGACTGGTCATTCATTTTGAAACTTGCCACATAATTGTCGGAATTTTTTTCCCAATAATTAATAGTTGCATCAGGGTACTTATACCTGAAACTGATGACAACATCCTGAGGAACCTTTGATTCATTTATCTTTTGCGCATTTACCCCATTAAATGCAAAAATCAAAAAACAGATAATTAAAATGTTTGTCGTTCTCATTATAATCATTTTTATAATTTATATGTTTGTTTTCTGTCAGGTCCTAAAGATAAAAAAGATACCGGAACATTAACGTTTTTTTCAATAAAATTAATATAGCTGACAAGGTTGTCAGGAAGCTCAGAAACGTTGCTGATATTTTCAGTTTCCGAATTCCATCCCGGAAAATCTTTATAATCAGGTATTATTGGCGTATTGTTGATATTGTATGGCAAATATTGTATGGTGTTTTCGTTATATGATTCTGCCACGCGGATGATTTCGAAAGAATTCAACACATCAGCTTTAGTCATGATAAGGTCTGTAACGCCATTGATCATAACGGCATACCTGAGCGCGGGCATATCAAGCCAGCCGCAACGTCTCTGGCGGCCAGTTGTTGCCCCGTATTCATTGCCGATAACCTGCATTTTTTTTCCGGTATCGTTAAACAATTCAGTTGGAAATGGGCCGCTGCCAACCCTTGTGCAATATGCTTTAAATATGCCATACACCTTGCCGATTTTACCCGGCGCAACCCCAAGTCCCGTGCAAACACCTGCGCAAATAGTATTTGAGGAGGTTACAAAAGGATAGGATCCAAAGTCAATATCAAGCAATGTCCCCTGGGCGCCTTCGGCAAGCACTTTTTTCCCGTTTTTCAGGGCTTCATTAATAAAGATTTCCGTATCAATGTACTCCAAAGATTTCATGCTGTCAATGGCTTGAAACCATTGTTTTTCATATTCCCTGAACGGGAGTTTGTCAATTTCGAAGGCATCGATATCAAATTGGTACAGGTTAATGATTTTTAAATGTTCATTAGTGAGGTCATGGTATTTTTTTTCAAAGTCATCCTGAAAAATCTCTCCGGCCCTCAATCCACGACGATTATATTTGTCAGAGTATGCCGGGGCAATACCTTTTAAAGTGGAACCGATTTTTGCATTACCTTTTGATTGTTCATAACAGGCATCTAAAGCACGGTGTATGGGCAGTATAAAATGCGATCTTTTTGATATCTTCAGGTTTCCCTGTGCGTTGGGGTTGAATGATAAAACCTGCCGGAGTTCATTCATTAATATTACCGGATCAATTACGACTCCGTTACCAATAATATTTAGCGTGTTTTCGCGAAGGATCCCCGATGGAATAGTATGAAGTACAATTTTATTGTTGTTAAATTCAATAGTATGCCCTGCATTCGGGCCGCCCTGAAAACGTGCTATTATGTCGTATTGAGGTGTCAGGGCATCAACTATTTTGCCTTTACCTTCGTCGCCCCATTGAAGGCCTAATATTACATCCACTTTCATATAAGAGTCAACAGTAAATTTGTATGATTAATAATTATTAAGATTTATTGCATTTACCATAAAAGGTCAGCGCATGATGGGTAATTGTTACGTTAAATGTTTTTTCTAGAGATTTTTGGATATCCTGGATACGCGGATCGCAAAATTCAAATACTTTTTTATTATCCAGGCATATAATATGGTCGTGTTGTTTAAACTTGTAAGACTTTTCATAATGTGCAGAGTTCTGCCCAAACTGGTGTTTTACCACCAGCCCGCAAAGCAGTAACAACTCGATGGTATTGTAAAGTGTAGCCCTGCTCACCCTGTATTTGTTGTTTTTCATTTTTATGTAAAGTGTTTCTACATCAAAATGCCCTTCAAAAGCATAAATTTCCTTAAGAATGGTAAAACGCTCAGGTGTTTTACGATGCTGGTTTTTTTCGAGATAAGCAACGAAGATTTGCTTGACATCTTCATAATTATCAGAAATTTTATCATTCAATACCATAGCGGATAATTTTGCATAAAAATACTAAAATTAAATTAATCTAAATAATCTATCTTTAATAAAGATATTCCATCAAAAGTTTAATTGATTCTGCTTATGCTTTCAACGCCATTCACGGATTTTAGGTTTTCGATAAGATTCTTTAACTGGTTGGTATCCTGTATATAAACAGTGACAATACCTTCAAAAATTCCGCTGTTTGTTTCAAGGGTTAGTGAGCGTATGTTGATATTCAGCTGTCTTGAGATCACATTGGTAATATCCCGTATCATTCCCACTTTGTCGATGCCTTTTATGGATATACCGGCAAGGAACTGAAGTGAATTGTTATTGACCCATTTAGATTTGACGAGTTTATTGCCGTACTTTGCCATAAACTCAACGGCATTTGAGCAATTGGCGCGGTGTACAGAAATTTCTCCGTTTTTTTCGATAAGCCCGATAACCTCATCGCCTAAAATTGGCATACAGCATTTTGCAATATTATATTTGATGTTTTCAACCTGGGGACTGAGTAGGGGTTGTTGCAACGCGTCTTCTTGTGCCGGAGTTTTTTCAGCAGCTTCCTTTTTAGCGGGCTCGTTGTGCTTGCTTTTGGTAAAGGGAAACCTGAGGTAACGAAACCAGTTATCTTTTTCAACTTCAAAGAAGCATGCCTTGATATCCTTTATTCCTATGGTATTTTTGGCCGCCTCGATGTAAAGATTCGAGGGGTTTGAATAATCAAGAAAGTGCATGAATTTGTTGAGGTTGGGTGTATTGAATTCGATTTTAAGCTCTTCAAATTCTTTTCTGATCATGTTTTTTCCTTCAATAGCCAGCTTTTTCTTTTCTTCTTTTACAAAAGCTTTAATCTGTGATTTGGCCTTGGCAGTAGTAACATAATCAAACCAGCTTTCCTTTGGCGTTTGTTTGTCCGAAGTGATAATTTCAACCTGGTCGCCGCTTTTTAAAGTATGGTTCAGCGGGACAAGTTTATGGTTAACCTTGGCGCCGATGCAATTGTTCCCTATTTGGGAATGTATATTATATGCAAAATCAAGCGTTGTTGATGCTGATGGCAATGTGATAAGGTCGCCTTTGGGTGTAAAAACATAAATTTCGTCAGAGAACAGGTTTAATTTGAAGTCGTCAAGAAAATCAAGTGCATTGGATTCGGGGCTTTGTAAAAGCTCCCGTATCTTAGCCAACCACTCTTCAAGGGCTGTTTCGCCATGTGTTCCGTCTTTATATTTCCAGTGAGCAGCAAATCCTTTTTCGGCAATTTCATCCATGCGGACAGAACGAATCTGTACTTCCACCCATTTTCCCGTATTACTCATAACTGTTGTATGCAGCGCTTCATAGCCATTGGCTTTCGGAATTGAGATCCAGTCGCGGAAACGATTTTTATTTGGCCGGTAGTGGTCAGTTACCACTGAATACACATTAAAACATGCTGCTTTTTCCTGTTCGGGCGGCACATTGATGATAATTCGGATCGCAAATAAGTCATAAACCTCCTCAAAAGGAATTTCTTTTTTACGCATTTTTTCCCAAATCGAAAAAATTGATTTCGTCCGCGTGAGAATAGTAGCGTCAAAACCTTTATCAGCAAGGTCTTTTTTAATAGGATAAATGAATTTACTTATGAATCGCTTACGTTCGGGTTCCGATTCTTTGATCATGTTTGAAATGGTGGCATATATCTCGGGTTCAAGGTGTTTGAAAGCGAGGTCTTCCAATTCTGTCTTAATTGTAAAAAGTCCCAGACGATGGGCGAGCGGAGCATATAAAAAGGAAGTTTCAGAAGCAATTTTAAATTGTTTTTCTTTTGCAAGTGATGAAAGAGTCCGCATATTGTGTAGCCTGTCGGCAAGTTTGAGCAGAATAACACGTACATCGTCCGAAAGGGTCAGCAACATTTTTCGGAAATTTTCTGCCTGCATTGATTCGGTTTTGGCGTCAAAAATTCCCGAAATTTTTGTGAGCCCGTCAATGATCCTGGCTACTTTTTCTCCAAACATTCCGCGGATATCGTCAAGTGTATATTCCGTATCCTCAACCACATCATGAAGAAGAGCACAGATGATGGATGTAGTACCGAGCCCGATTTCTTCAGCAGCAATGGTTGCAACTGCTATCGGATGATAAATATAGGGTTCTCCCGATTTGCGCCGCATATCGCTGTGTGCTTCCACAGCAAGCTTAAAAGCCTTTCTGATCTGTTGTTTATCTTTTTGAGATGTTTTGGGCTTGCAAACTCGTAAAAGGTTCCGGTAGCGGGTAATTATTTCCTTTTTTTCTCTCAGTTCTTCTGCATTCTGCATATCCAGTTTTTTTACAAAATTAATCCAAAATAACCACATTATTATTTTTTGGCTTTTGAAGGCGAAAAGATTTTGCCTGAAAATTCACATGATTTTTAAGATAAATTTTTTACAAATTAATTAACTTATAGCAGACATTGTATTTTTTGAATTTAATGTTTATTATATTTGGCGCTAATGTATTGAAAATAATTATTTTGTTGTACAATGGATGTTTACATCCGGAACCTGATTATCAAAGTTTTTAATTATTTATTGACCATTATTTGAAAAATTTTACAAAAATTCGTTTTTTATCATTATATTTGTTACATAATTAATATCATCAGATAAATAATATGTTGTTGTATTTTCTTTGTTTTTAATAATGAAACAAGAAATAAATGATTATTATTTATAGGTAAATTATGTTTAAATATGGCATTATGACTGTTATCGATAATAAACATATAAAATAAAATGCGATTATGAAAAAATCATTATTCTTTTTTGCGTTGCTTTTGGCAGCGGTGTTTTCAAATGCACAGAATATTGTGTTTCATGAAAACTTTGAAACCCCCAGTAATGGCGATAGCGTTACGGCAAGCGGGACATCAAATTTTGTGATCAATACACGCTTGTTTAATTCCGGGGCGCAATGCGATTCAAACTATGTTGCAGTGGGAGGACTATCGTATCTCACCACAAACTCCTTCAGCACAGTTGGTAATTCGGTTGTTTATCTGAAATTTTCGCACATATGCAAGATGCAGATTGAGGATACGGCAAAAGTTGAAATATCTGTAAATGGCGGTCCCTGGGTGAAATTAACAACCCAGTACATAAACCAGTCAGGATCCGGCTCCCAGTTTACCGCACAAGCATATCATTTTTGTGCCGGTACGTATCCTTTGGTTTGGTTGCCGGGGTCACCTACAACAAAGCCTGCCCAATCGTGGTGGAAGACAGAAATGTTTGATATATCAGCTTTAGCTGCGAATCAAAGCGATGTACGGGTGCGTTTTACTTTACGTGATAATGGTGATGGCGGACAGGGAAACATGGGCTGGTATATAGATGATATAAATGTGTTAGCTTCAATTTCAGAGCTTTTTCCGCCTACCCTGGTTATGAAAACTCCGATTATTCAGGACACTGTTTTCAATACGGGTCCTTTTGATATTTATGCTTATATTAAGGATGCTTCCGGTATTGATACGGCTTATATTGTATACCAGTTAAATAATGGGGCAAACCAGTACATTCCAATGCATTGGGTCTCTGATAGTACTTATCTCGGTACTATTCCCAGCTATTCGTACAATAACAGGGTTGACTACCATGTTTATGCGGCTGATAATTCAGCATCCCACAATTTTATTAATGGCGCAAATCTTTGGTTTTATATTAAACATGGACCACCCGAAGTTATAATCGGTACCGGAACTGTGACCACTAATAATTATTATCCTTTTTATAACCGTTATGAAAATAACAGGACACAGATGTTGTATAAAGCATCTGAAATTAATAAATCAGGAAGCATTACAAATATGGCTTTCAATTTAAGTTATATTACAGCTGATCTGACCAAAAGACATTTATTAAATTTTACCATAAAAATCAAGCCGACCACATTGACTACTTTGGGAGCAGCTTATGCTGATATGACTTCAGCAACTACTGTTTTTTCCAGCGCGGATTTTTACCAGATGACGGCATTAGGTTGGTATACCTTTGATATAACCGACTATCCATATGATGGCACCAGCAATTTAATTATTGAAGTGCTCTTTGGTGATGATGGTGCCTATAGTGCCTCAGGTGATGCATATAATGTGTACCGGACTGATTATAGCAGTGGTTCAGATATTCTTGTTGTATATGGCTATGCTGATTCGGAAACGCCTCCTGCTTATGATGGAAATTCTAAAATCAGGCCCAATATTAAATTAACATTCCCGGCGACAAATTATACTCAGGATGCGGGGGTTAAACAGCTATTATCACCTTCAGGAAATGTAACAGCCGGTGTAAATTTGCCGGTTAATCTCTACCTTCAGAATTTTGGTTCGGATTCTCTGAAAAAAGTAAATATTGCCTGGAAACTTGACGGTGTTTTACAGCAGTCTTTCTCCTGGACAGGGGTATTGTTGCAGGATGTGGTATCATCCTCTCTTAATATTGGTGATGTAAATGTTACAGCCGGCCCTCACATCATTAAGGCCTGGACTGAATTGCCCAACGACAGTGCCGACCAGAATCATTCCAATGATACAGCAAGTATTAGTTTTTATGCTTGTGCCAATGCTTTGAGCGGTAACTATACTGTTGGAGGAGTTGGCGCTGATTTTCCCACTTTTGTTGATGTTCAGACAGCCTTGAACAATTGCGGCGTCAGTGGCCCGGTAGTGTTTAAAATTAATTCCGGAACTTACAAAAATCAGCTGGTGTTTAATGCCATAACCGGTGCGTCAGCGACGAATACCATAACTTTCATGCCGAACACAGGCGCCACTGTTGTGATTTATGACAGCACCTCCACAAGTACCATAAAACTTAACGGAACCGATTATTTCATATTTGACGGTTCAAATAACGGAACCACTTCGCGTGATATGACCATTATAAATAACAGTACTGCAAGTTCCACGGCTGCTATCTGGCTTGCAAGTGCTGGTACAGGCCAGGGGTGTGTCGGTGTTACTATCAAGAATTGTATCATAAAATCTGGTGCCAAGTCATCAGATATATATGGCGTTATTATTGGCGGATCCACTATTGGAAGTGCCGGCGCCGACAACGATAGTGTTGTAATTCAGAACAATGATATTTCTAAAGCATATTTTGGCGTATGGGCGCAGGGAGTAACAGGCGGTTTGAATGATAATATGCAGATTTTAAATAATATAATCGGTTCGGATGTTGCAGCGGATTATATAGGGCATAACGGTATTTATCTGACATATGGTGCATCGTGCCTGGTTCAGAAAAATAAAATCTATAATATTGTAGCCGCAAGCACCACTCCTGTTGGTATTTCAATATATACAGGGATGGTTTCCACCTCGGTGATAAAAAATAATATTTATAATATAACCTCTACAGGAACAGGTGGTTATGGCGGAAGGGCTATTTTTGTAAATACAGGTAATGCCTCCAGTAACCTTGTTTTTGCCAATAACATCATTTATATGATCGGAGGTGATGGTTATACAGGATTTTCAGGCAGCTCACCGGTAGGGATGTACTTTGACGGCACCACGGGCGGACTGAAGATCTATTATAACTCTGTATATATGAGTGGTAATCTTACATATAGCGGTGCAACCAAAACCACAGCTATTCTTTTTAATACAACAACGATTACTGGCATTATTATGAAAAATAATATATTCCAGAATTCTATGATCAATACGGCAAGCACCACAGCTAAAAATTATGCAATTTATTCGACAGCACCCAATACATCTTTTTCTGCTTCAAATAATAATGATTATTATGTAAGCGGAACTCAGGGTGTTCTTGGATACCTGGGCGCTGACCTTACAACGCTTGCTGCATTGAAAACAGCGACCGCTCATGATACTAATTCCATTAATATTAACCCTGGATTTTTCAGCACAACAGACCTGCATACTTTTGCCAGCGGGATTAACGCACATGGAATACCGGTTTCAGTAACAGATGATATTGACGGGAATCCACGTGATGCAAGTACACCGGATATAGGCGCTTATGAATTTACAATTCCGAATTACAGCCTTGGTATTATTTCAGTTGTTCAACCCGTTAGCGCTTGTACGCACACAGCAACGGAAAATGTAACATTAAGGGTGAAAAACACCGGCGCTCAACAAATTGATACTGTTCAGTTTTATTATGTGCTAAACAATGGCACTCCTGTTCATGAAACCATGATACATACTATTTTACCTGATTCAAGCTATAATTATACTTTTACTCAACAAGCCAATATGGCTGTCCCTGGTACCTATACTTATAAATTTTATATACATTTAAACGGAGATAATACGGCAAGTGATGATACAATTCAAAATTATTCTGTATCAAGCGGATATAACCTGACCTATCAGAATTATACGATGGGTTTTGAATCCACGGAGAATGTTACCGGATGGTCCAAGTTAGACGTTAATAATGATACATATACCTGGGCATATCCTTATAGCAGTTCGACATATTCTCATTCCGGTAGTTTCTCGGCCAGGTATGCATATAGCTCTGCTAATGCTGCTAATGATTGGTTGTTTTCCAGGTGTTTATCCATGAATGCAGGTTCCACCTATAAGGTTGAATTCTGGTACAGAACTTACAGCACTAGCTATACAAATAACCTGGAATTAAAATGTGGTACGTCAGCAAGTGTCGCAGGTATGACTATTCCTTTAACAACATTGTCTTCAATTACAAATACTACTTATCAGAAAGCTTCTGCTACCTTCGTGGCACCCACTACAGGGTCATATTATTTTGGATGGCATGTTTTTAGTAACGCCGGTCAATATTATGTTTATATCGATGACATTAATATTTCATTAATGCCAGAACAGGAAGCAGCTATTTTAAATATAACTTCACCAGTTTCAGGCTGTGGTTTATCCAGTGCAGAAATTGTAACTGTTGATATAAAAAATACCGGCGCTGATACTATCCAGGGAAATCTTACTGGCTATTACAGGTTTAATAATGGCTCTGTTGTTTCGCAAGCCATTCCTGATATGATCCTTCCCGGAAATACCACCAGTTTTACTTTTACCCAGACAGTAGATGCACATGTCGTTGATACTAATATTGTTTTCCCTATTAAAGCATGGATTGCCTTAACCGGAGACCCTGTTCAGACTAATGATACGGCCAGTAAATCTGTTAATTCCTCTTATGTGCCTGCTGATCCTGTTACCATTAGCGATACTGTTCCTTATGGTGCACCGGCAATGCTGACGGCAATCTCATTGGATAGTGTTTACTGGTATGACGTTCCTTCAGGTGGTAATGCTTTGGCCATGACCCATACTTTCATTACACCCAATTTGTATAATATGGGTATTTATTATGCTGAAGCCCATACGCCGGGAGGTGCGGCTGAGTGGACTTTTGATAGCGATTTACAGGGCTGGACTGTAGAAAATCCTTGTACCTCAACTGATAATTGGGCATGGGATGGAGATAACGGTATGGGAACTTTACATGCGCCGGATCCGGATGACTATTCATATCAATTGGTAACTTCACCCAGTGTTTCCGTATCGGGTACTTCAAC
This sequence comes from uncultured Bacteroidales bacterium, assembly GCA_964626855.1. Taxonomy (GTDB): domain Bacteria; phylum Bacteroidota; class Bacteroidia; order Bacteroidales; family CAIWKO01; genus CAIWKO01. The sequence continues at coordinate 16,186 of CAZVKJ010000009.1, read as the reverse complement.
AGTATCCCTGTCCTTTAATCATCGTTATGGAACTGAAGCAACTTATGACGAAGGATATATTGCTTATAAACTTGATAATGGCCCCTGGACACAGTTTGTGCCAACAGTAAATACTTATAACGCTTCTGAAAATGTTGGCAATGACCCATTAAACGGATGTGCTTCAAATACTAAAAGTTGCTATACAGGAACCCAGTCCACTTATATTTTAAGTTCCGGTGTTATTAACACTGCAGGAGCGACAAATATTAAGCTCGGATTTGTTTTTACATCAGATGTTTCCGGAGATGATGATGGATGGTTTATTGACAAGGTTACTATCAGTAGAGGCCTTGGAGGCTGCGCCAGTGCGCGTATCCCGGATACGGCCTTTCTGGAACTCTATCCAAAGGAAGCTTCAATTATTGCCATCACTTCTCCGGTTGGTGGTTGTAGCGGAACCATGGAAGATATTTCTGTCCTTATAGCCAATAACGGCATGGATACACTCAGCAATAATCTTTCAATTAATTATACTGTGAATGGCAGCTCAGTAATTTCAGAAGCTTTTCCCGGAATATTATACCCTGGGGATACTGTGCCATTCACTTTTACAACACCTTTAGTTACCGGATTAACACCTGTAAATAATGATTCCACTTTTAATTTGACTTCATACATTTCATTATCAGGCGACCCATATGCAGGTAATGATACTATACTGTCTGTATTTATTCTGCAGTACACTCCTCCGGTTCCGTCTGTTGTTAATGATACCGTTCCTTATGGTACTTCAGCAACGCTTTATGCAAGCTCGCCTGATTCCGTAAATTGGTATGATGTACCCACTGGCGGGGTCGCATTGTCAAATTCACATTCACTTGTTACTCCTTTGCTTTTTAATACTACGGTTTATTATGCTGAGGCTACTACTACTATTGAACCCAATATCTGGACTTTTGATAATGATTTAGAAGGTTGGACAGCATCTTCACCTTGCAGTTCTCCTGTAACATGGGTATGGTCATCTGATGCCGGCCACGGCACTGTATATGCCGAAGATTATGATGGTTACTCATCACAATTACTAACGTCGCCGGTAGTCAGTCTAGATGGCATAACCAGTATGATGCTCAGCTATACTCATCGCTATTCAACAGAGAGTGGTTATGATCATGGTTTTGTTGCTTACAAGCTTGACGCAGGCAATTGGATACAGTTTATCCCTACGACAGGTTCATATAATACAAATGATACTGAGTATAAAGAACCACTTTGGAATTCATGTGCTACATCATCAGATATGCCCTTGTACGATGATGTAATGGCCTATGAGACCCATAGCGGAAGCATTAATACTACTGGCGCCAGTACCATTCAGCTTGCTTTTGTTTTTACAACAGATGTTTCCGGTGATGATGATGGCTGGTATCTGGATGATGTGTCGTTGGCTGCAGGTGATCAGGGTTGTGCCAGTGCCCGCGTTCCTGATACTGTTTTTGTAACCGGAGTTCCTGCCTGTGATGTAAGCGTATTAGCTATTTATGAGCCGACCTCCGGCATTGAATTATCAAATGCTGAACCGGTTACCATAAAGGTTAAAAATTATGGTTCTGCACCAGCTGTGAAAATACCCGTACATTATTCTATAAATGGAGGCCTGGCGGTAAACGATACCATTCAGGGCCCAATTGCTTCGGGAGATACTTCAATTTTTACATTTGCGATACCTGCAGACCTTTCAGCATATATTACCTACAGCTTGATGGTATATTCAGATTTATCCTGCGATATTACAACAATAAACGATACGGTGTACAAAACTATAATAAACGATTCATTAATATATTGTGCTTCAGGAGCGAATTATACAAGTGATTGTGATATAAGCAATGTTACGGTGAGTAATCTTAATAACGGGAATCCTTTACCGGTTTATTCCAATCCTTCCTGTACGGCAACCTATACTAATTACACGGCCCTATCTCCTGTAATACTTAATTCCGGATCAATTTATCCGATTTCTGTATCACAATGTAACACGAGTACGACGTTCTGGGGATCAATGGTTAATGTTTACATTGATTACAACAGGAATGGATCATTCGAATTGCCTGCTGAAAAGGTATTTTCTGCATCAACAAGTTCTTCATACCCAACAGTGAGTGGTACGTTTACCGTTCCCACAACCGGTATAGTTACAAATGAACCTTTGAGAATGCGTGTTGTGCTGGACGAAAGCGATGTGGCTCCTGCATGCGGTAGTTACTACTGGGGTGAAACAGAGGATTATACTGTAATAATTTTACCGCAAATACCAAATGATGCTGGTGTTATATCAGTTATAAACCCGACATCTTTAGAAATTGAAGGAGCTGTTGTTCCTGTTCAGGCTATTATAAAGAATTTCGGTTCAGATACTATTCACAATTCTTCGAATATGGTAGTAGCTTATTCATACAACGGAGGAGTTCCACAGTCTATAGTTTGGAGCGGTGGAGATATATTGCCGTTTGCAACAGATACAGCTGTTTTACCCAACATTATCGTTACGCCTTTTGTCAATAATATTTGTGCCTGGACGGAACTTACCGGGGATACTTATAATTTTAACGACACTACTTGCAAAACATTTACCGCCACGCCTTTATATGATGCCGGTGTAACTTCATTTTTATCCCCTTCCACCCAGCTTATATCAGGTGATGTCGATACGGTTACTGTCATCTTCAAGAATCTTGGTGCAGATACATTAACTTCGATGAATCTGGTATATACATTAAATGGTGCAATACAGGGTACAGAAGCGTGGAATGGCACTTTACTGCCAAACGCGACCGATACGGTAACCTTTGCTCAAACCTTTGTTGTTCCTGACCTTGGCTTTGATTTGTGTGCTTATACATCATTATCTGCAGATGCAAACCATAACAATGACACTTTATGTATACATCCTTACGGGGTGATTACAAGCGCACTTCCTTTTTACGATAACTTTGACGGTTCCACAGTTTACTGGTCTCAGGTAGCTGCAAATAATACAAAGTGGGAACTTGGAACACCGGGTTATGGCGTCACCAATACAGCTCATTCTTTACCTAATGCCTGGGATATAAATCTGGATACCAGCTATTTCTCCAGTGCAAATGCAGTGCTATATACACAGTATTTCGACTTTTCCACAGCAGTAAATGCAAGAATGAAATTCTGGATAAATTATTATACAGAAAACGGTTTCGATGGGGCACGTATTGATTATACCATCGACAGTGGTGCAACATGGAATGTACTTGGTAAACAAAGTGACCCCAGAGCTGTATTCTGGTATAATGATGATGTAATTTCGTCAAGCGGAAAACCGGGATGGACAAATAGTTCGGCTGGGTGGAAATATTCTGAATATAAACTCGACACCTTAAATAATACGCCATTAGTCCGGTTCCGTTTCGTATTTACCAGTGATGGTTCAGGAAACAGGGATGGCGTGTCGGTGGATGATTTTGCGATAACCTTGCCATATCCGCAGGATGCAGGAGTTGAGGCTATCTATACTCCGGCAATCCAATCTATCGCGGGAGGTAACGTTCCGGTTAAGGTCCGCATTAAGAATTTTGGAACCGATACATTACATTCAATACCTGTTTCATACAGAGTCGGATTGAATGGAGCTCCTGTAACCCAGGTATGGACGGGCGCATTAATCCCAGAGGATACAGTAAACATTACGTTCACTACATCGTTGGCGGTACCAACAGGGGCATTTGACCTGTATTCCTATACCGGCCTTGTTGCCGACGGTGATCATAATAATGATACTGCTTTGAACCACATCACAGGTGTTCCCATATACGATGTGCCTTTCAGTGATAATTATGAAGGCCTTGTTACCTGGTTTGGATTGGGGACAAGCAGTTTATGGGAATGGGGAGTCCCGGCAGCTCCGGTAATTGATTCAGCCTATAGTCCCACTCATGCCTGGGTGACAAACCTGGACGGAAACTATACCAACAGCTCAACAGAATACTTGTATTCTCCATTCTTCATGTTTACAAATGTCGACAGTTCATACATGGAATTCTGGCATTGGTACGAGACCGAATCAGGATATGACGGCTGCCGTATTGAATACTCAATCAATGGTGGAAACTGGACAATACTTGGAACACTTAATGATCCCAATGCTGTTAACTGGTATAATACAACTGTATCAGGATTACCATGTTGGTCTGGTAGTTCGGGCGGTTATGTCCATTCGAAGTTCAGGCTGACGTCTAATCCGGCCATTGTTGATGCTGTAGCACCTGTTCAATTCAGATTTAAATTTTTCTCTGATGCAGCAGATGTTGATGAAGGCTGGGCTGTTGATGATTTTTCACTGACCGCTCCGCCTATTCCGCAGGATGCTGGTGTTATTGCTATTTTGCAGCCCAATGCGGCAACCCAAACTGGAAGCCCGGTAACAGTACAGGTAACCATCAAAAATTTCGGTACTGGTAATTTAACCTCCGTACCCGTGAAATACCGGGTTAATAATGGCGCTGTGGTTACCGAAACCTGGGCAGGCACAATTGTTCCGGGCGCTACTGCTGATTATACATTTACTACCCCTTATGCTTCTCCTGCAAGTACATATAATTTGTGTGCTTTCTCGAAATTAACCGGTGATATTTATACCTTTAATGATACCACATGCGCATCATTCGGAACAACCCCGGCACCTCATGATGTGGGGATATCATCAATAGTTTCACCCGGGCTTTCAACTATTGTCGGTCAACCTGATTCGGTAAAAGTAATGATCAAAAATTTCGGATTAGGAATTGAAACATCTATTCCGCTGGAATTTTTGCGCAACTCTGTTATAATTGGCAGCGGGGTATGGACAGGAACCCTGAATGGCGGTGACTCGGTATTGTATAAGTTTTCTACCGTAAGTATTTCACCCATAGGTAACTATAGCCTGTGTGCCAGAACAACGCTTACAGGTGATGCCAATCCGGCTAATGACCAGAAATGTATTTACCCGGTCGGGCACGTCGGTATTGAGGATTATGACTACAATGGATTCAGTCTTGAACAAAATATGCCGAATCCTGCAGAAATTACAACAAGTATCGTATTTTACATTCCTGAAGACGGCAAGGTGTATTTTACTATGGTTGATATGATGGGACAACTGGTAAGATCAGAAGAAATGGACGCTGTTATGGGTAAAAACCAGATTGACCTTGATATAAGCAGCATGGCTGACGGCATCTATTTTTACTCCGCTACTTATAAGGGTGATAAAATCACTAAACGGATGGTAATTAATAAATAAACTGTCTGTAATTTAAAAAGCAAAGGCGGCCGCAGGCCGCCTTTGCTTTTTATATAAATCATTTTTGCGAAACGTCTTTCATTGAAAGTTGAATCCTTTTGCGGTCAGCATCGACGCTTATAACTTTTACCCTTACTTTTTGATTAAGTTTAACAACCTCGTTAGGATTGGAAATAAACCTGTTTGCCATCTGGCTGATATGAACCAGCCCGTCCTGGTGAACCCCAATGTCCACAAAAGCTCCAAAAGCAGTGATATTTGTCACTATCCCCGGGAGTTCCATATCGATGATCAGGTCTTTTATATCATGTACATTTTTATCGAATTCAAAAAAATCAAATTTCTGACGTGGGTCACGTCCCGGTTTGGCGAGCTCCTGCATGATGTCGTTTAATGTTGGAAGTCCGGCCTTTTCCGTAATAAATTCCTTCAGGTTGATTTGTTTGCGGAGATGATCATCTTTTATCAGTTCGGAAATAGTGCAGTGGAGTTTGCCGGCCATTTTATTTACGATCTCATAACTTTCCGGGTGTACTGCACTACTATCCAAAGGGTTTTCGGCCTGAGCAATTCTTAAAAATCCCGCAGCCTGTTCAAAAGCTTTCTCACCAAAACGCGGTACTTTTTTCAGGCCGTTACGGCATAAAAATGATCCGTTATTATTGCGGTACTCAACTATGTTTTTTGCCAGAACCGGCCCCACACCGGACACGTATGTAAGAAGTTCTTTACTTGCTGTGTTCAGGTCAACGCCTACCGAGTTCACGCAGCTTACCACAACATCTTCAAGGCTTTTTTGCAGGGCATTCTGGTTTACGTCATGCTGGTACTGGCCTACACCTATTGATTTTGGGTCGATCTTTACCAACTCGGCAAGGGGGTCCATAAGACGGCGGCCAATAGAAACACTGCCCCTGACAGTAACATCGTAATCCGGAAATTCTTCCCGCGCCACGGCTGAAGCGGAATAAACAGAGGCGCCGCTTTCATTTACCACAATGGCTAAAACATCTTTTTTAAATTTGATGCGACGTATAAAATTTTCGGTTTCCCGTCCGGCAGTGCCATTGCCAATGGCGATAGCTTCTATTTTATAGGCATCAACAAGGCTCTCAATTTTATTGATCGCTTGTTTGATTTCGTTTTGCGGTGGGTGCGGGTAAATAGTTTCGTTGTGAAGAAGTTTGCCGTTCCTGTCAAGTATTACAACTTTGCAGCCTGTACGAAATCCAGGGTCTATTGCCAGAACATTTTTTTGTCCCAGCGGGGGCGCCAGCAGTAATTGTTTCAGGTTTTGAGCAAAAACCCTGATGGCTTCAGTATCGGCATGTTCTTTGGCAAGCTGCCGCATTTCCGTTTCCATTGAAGGTTGCAATAACCTCTTATAAGCATCTGCAATGGTAAGATTAACAAGATCTGCAGCACGATTATGTCCTTTGATGATTTGTTTCCCGATAATTTCTAAAGCCCGTTCTACTGAGGGTTCAATCGATATTTTTAAAAAGCCTTCAGCTTCTCCGCGAAACATTGCCAGAACCCTGTGTGAAGGCGATTTGGAAAGCGGCTCATTCATCTCGTAATACATCTCGTAATTGCGGCCTTCTATTTCTTTGCCTTTTACGACTTTTGATGCGATCAGTGATTCTTTCTCAAACAGTATTCTGATCCTGCCCCTGACCTGCTGATTTTCGTTGATCCACTCGGCAATAATATCGCAAGCCCCGGAGATAGCATCTTCTATGCTATGCACGCCTTTTTCTTCATCAATAAATGTTTCAGCCTTTGCCTCAATATCTGTATCATCCTGAGCAAAGATAATCGTTGCCAGGGGTTCCAGTCCTTTCGCTTTTGCAATGGTAGCGCGGGTTTTACGTTTAGGCTTATAGGGCAGATAGATATCCTCCAATTCTGACATTGTTTCAGCGGATATCAGCGATTTTTCAAGTTCAGCAGTCATTTTACCCTGCTCTATAATCGAATCGATGATGCTTTCGCGCCGTTTGTCTAATTCGATCAGTTGATTATTTCTATCGCGGATATTACCTATCACCACCTCATCAAGAGAGCCTGTCAGCTCCTTACGGTAACGCGCAATAAAGGGAATGGTGGCGCTATTGCTTAATAAATATATGGTGTTCTCAACCTGTCGTTGCTGAAGGCCAAGTTCTATTGCGATTTTTTCAACCTGAGTCATAGTGCAGTATTTAGTGTCAAAGATATGAAATGTACTATATTTAATTGATACAAACAGTAAAATCAATTCAAATATGAATTTGATAATAATCCTGTTTTTTCGGTAAATTTGCCGAAATAATAGGCGAAAAACAATTAAGACAGGAGATATTTATGGGAAATTTAGTATCTGTTGTTGTCAGTTGTCCTCATTGTAAAAGTTCATTGATGGATTCCGGTCATTTACTGCACAACAAGCCGAGTATAAAGCTAAACGTCAGGTGTGAAGAACAGGATGGCGTAATTCATTTGTGTTCCGTGTATGGATGCTATGAACATGAAAGTGATATAAATATACCTGAAGATGCTGTCGCTGAATTTTATTGTCCGCATTGCAACCAGCCGCTCACAACGACTGAAACCTGTGCTACCTGTGGTGCACCAGTCATCGTGTTGATTCTGGATATTGGAGGTAAAATTGCCGTTTGTTCCCGTAAAGGTTGCAGCAAGCATTATGTGGCATTTGAGGATATAGGCTCAGTGCTGCGGAAGTTTTATGATGAATATGGTTTTTGAGGTCCTTTGAGAAAATTACTCTTCAGAAATTTAACCTGACCTATTCATAAATAAATGAAATGCAAATTATGAATGAGCATGGGCAATGTGGGCAGCAGGTCAGGTAATTCCGACACAGAAAATATTTAAAAATGACGATTACCTCTAAAATACTTGATTTTCTTTTGTCGGCCCGAAGGGTGAAAAATTCTTGTGAATTTTTCAGGTTAAGAAGTGTCGTTATTCTTATGTGTTAGAGTTAATAATTGATGACCATAACAGCTTGACTGATACATAATGAAAAATTGTAAATTGTTTCTGACTTTTGACCATGAACTTCCCTTAGGAGGTGTTAAAACCTCATACCAGGAGGCATTATTTGATCCAACCCGGAAATTGCTAGAACTTGCTGCAGAGCTTGACATTCCTTTGAATTTTTTCACGGATGTTTTATGTGCTGACAGATTTAATGAATGGGATGAAGAGCATTTTTTTAAACCATATAAAAATCAGTTAAGTCAGATTTTATCTCTAAATCACGATGTTCAGCTTCATATACATCCTCATTGGCTGACAACAACTTTTAACAATGGAAAGTTTTTACCATCCAGTGATTTCAAACTGGCTGATTTTTCTGATCATCCCGTTTGGAGTATAGAGAAAATCGTTATTCAAAGCTATAAGCTGCTTACGGAGATATGTTCTTCCGCAATAAATGATTATCAATGTGTGGCTTATCGTGCCGGTGGTTATAATCTTCACCCAAACAGCCACCAGATCATAAAAGCGTTGTTCAGTTGTGGTATCAGGTTCGACAGCTCAATATGCAAAAATTACCGTTTCAGCTCCGCATTATCTGAAGTGGATTTTTCACATATGCCTGTAAGGCCTAACTGGTTTATCGGCAACGATGGCGATTACTCAAAAGATGCCGATGTCGGGATATTGGAAATACCGATTGCAGGGATGCCCAAAACACTTTTTGAAGTGCCCACGCGTTTCAAACTAAAGAAATTTGCATCACAAGCGCCTGCCGATCATGGTATGCAGATACACCAGGGTAAAAAGTCTGACATAAGAAAAAGAATAAAGCAGATGTTTTCGAGCAGGATGCTTACATTTGATAATTATACATATTCAACCTCATACTTAATAAAAATCCTTGAGTATAATTTTCATAAGTACCGGGAGTACGATGATTTGTATCTTTGTGCCATTGGCCATCCTAAAACAATGAGTGCATACTCTTTTCAGATGTTAAAGGATTTTGTAATCAGGGTTAAAGAGAAATATAAAGATCAGGTTGAATTTTATACGTACCGGAAACTTTATAATGAATTAAAAGACCAGATGAAATGGATGTAGGACGTTTTTTATTGAAAATATTGCCTGAAGACCATTTCAGACGAATCAGAAAGATTTACCACAGGTTTCTGTTCTCGGTTTATCCAAAGCTTAGTGAAGAGGACTTTCGCTATATTCTTACGAAGAAATTAGGAATTACAAATGGCGATGTTGTTTTTGTACACAGCTCTGTTGAGAATCTGAACCCGGGATTTTCCATGTATGCTATAATTGATATATTGCTTGATATAGTAGGAGATGAGGGGACACTTGTTTTTCCCTGCTGGCATTTTGATTACCGGGCTGAAGATTATTTACGGAAAGATGAAGTTTTTGATGTCAGAAAGTCCCTGACGGTAATGGGTTTTTTGCCCTGGCTTGCCTGCCGTTATCAGGATGCCCTAAGGAGCCTGCACCCGACCAATTCATGTGTCGCCATTGGAAAATATGCCGAAGAAATAACCTCGGAGCATCATACTTCAATTTATCCCTGCGGTGAGAAAAGCCCGTTTTATAAAATTGTAAATTATGGGGGAAAGATCATCGGGCTTGGCGTGAGCACCTATAATCTTTCATTTGTACACTGTGTTGAAGACACCATGCTATCTGAATTTCCTGTGAAAACCCGTACAGACGAAATATTTGACGGGAAGGTAAGGGATTACAGCGGCAATATAATTACTGTGAAAACAAAAGCTGCGCATCAACAGATAAAATATAATAATATTCAGCAATTCATTAAAAAACATGTTTCTCCTGATATTTGTCAGGATTTCAAAGTAAACGGGACGAAGTATTTTACTGCTGATGCAAAAAAGTTATTTGTGAGGATGGAAGAATTGGCCAGGCAGAATATTACGATTTATACTTCAAAAGTTGATTGAAAAGGATTTGTTTGGATATTCTTTACAAATACCGTTTCATTAATTCCATCAGGTCAACTACGCGGCATGAATACCCGAATTCATTATCATACCAGCCGATGATCTGAACGAAGTTCCCATTGAGGACTTTTGTCGACAGGCTGTCGAATACGGCTGAATGGGAATTTCCGATAATATCGCCCGAAACAACCGGGTCGGAGGTATATTCGATGATTCCTTTAAAATGCCCGTTTGATGCAGAAAGAAAGGCATTGTTGATCTCATCAGCATTTGTGTTTTTTTTGACCACAGCGGAAAACTCTATCAAAGAGCCGTCGTCCACCGGAACACGAGTGGCTAACCCGTCGAAATGGCCGTTCAGGAAAGGCATCAGCTCTTTTAATACCGGTATGGCCGAGGAACTGGTAGGGATAATATTTGTCAGGGCAGTGCGCGAACGGCGAAGATCGCTGTGAGGAGCATCAATCAGACTTTGATTGTTGGTGGCAGGATGCACCGTATTCATAAAAACATTTTCAATGCCGAAATTTTCATACAGCACTTGCAGCAAAGGTGCGGCACAATTTGCAGTGCATGAAGCGTTGGAGACGATACAGTCTTCGGCAGTAAGTGAATTTTCATTAATACCGATGATGATTGTTTTATCAAGCTGATCTTTAGGAGGACATGTCAGAATAACTTTTCTTGCGCCGGATGTTAAATGCTGTGATAATTGTTCGCGGGTGGTAAATAAGCCTGATGCTTCAATCACAATATCAGCGCCATGCATGGTGCGTGGAATGTCGGCAGGTATCCTCTCGTGATAAACCGGTATTGTTTTATTGTTTATTATAAGTTTGTTGCCGGCGATTTCGATGTTTCCAGAAAAACGTCCGTGTGCCGAATCATATTTGAGAAGATGTGCCAGGGTCTTGATGTCTGCGGGATCGTTAATACCAACAATTTCAACATCATGGTTTCCCTGGAGCAATCTGAAAACAAGTTTCCCGATTCTTCCAAAACCGTTGATGCCAATTTTTACGGACATGTTTTATAATTTTTATAAATGCAATTGCAAACAAATTCAATGTTTGCCATATTGTAGCAGGAGCTTTTTAGCAATTAATGGTGTACAGCGCCAATTGCTTTCGGGTCGTGCTTATGTTTAAATAAAACAGCAAACAACACCGCAACGACTAGGGAATATGCTGAAAAAGTCAGCCAGATACCCTTCCAGTCGAATGTTCCGATGATCTTGTTTGCAACGGAGTCATAAGAATAGATGGTAAAATAATTATCAATAATAATTCCGCTGATGCGGCTTCCCAGGAATGCACCAAAACCATTGGTCATCATCATGAACAAGCCCTGTGCGCTGGCCCTGATGTTTGGCTCGCTCTGGGTTTCCACAAACAGTGAACCTGAGATATTGAAAAAGTCGAAAGCCATACCATAAATAATACATGAAAGAATGATCATCCATAATCCCGAAGCAGGGTCACCATAGGCAAACAGCCCAAACCTGAGCACCCAGGCGATCATGGAAAACAACATCACTTTCTTTATACCGAAGCGTTTCATAAAAAAGGGTATGGTGAGAATGAACAGTGTTTCGGAAATTTGTGAGATTGACATAATAATGGCCGGATATTTTACAGCAATGGCATCCTGAAAAGCAGGTATCCTGGCAAAATCATGAAGGAATGTATCCCCGTATGCATTGGTAAGTTGAAGTGCGGCACCGAGCAACATGGCAAAAATGAAAAACATGGCCATCTTGAGGTCTTTAAACAAGGCAAAGGCATTCAGCCCGAGTGCACTGAGAAATGTTCTTTTATGACCCTTGCCAAGGGGCGGGCAGCCAGGCAAGGTAAAAGCATATAGACCCAGAAACAGGGATGCTACTGCAGAAACATAAAACTGGCCGGAAGATTTTTCGAGATGCGTAAGGCTTATGATCCATAAAGCCACGATGAACCCAATAGTTCCGAAAACGCGAATCGGGGGATACTCTTTAACGATATCCATACCGGCTTTTTTCATTGATGAGTAACACACGGTTATTGTCAGGGCTATGGTAGGCATATAAAACATCATATTGAGCAGCATAAGCCAGAACATAGCTGAAGGATTATTGATTTCCGGCACAAGAAAAAGGATTACAGCGCCGCATATCTGGAAAATTCCTAATAAACGTTCGGCATTAATCCAGCGGTCGGCAATAATACCTGCAATGGCCGGCATAAAAAGCGAAGCTATTCCCATAGTCGAAAAAATAGCGCCGAATTCAGTACCTGACCAATGTTTTGTTTGAAACCAGTAAGCACCAATGGTTAACAGCCATGAACCCCAGATGAAAAATTGGAAAAAATTCATGACGATCAGACGTAGTTTTAAACTCATAATTATCTTATTTTATAAAGTGAATTGATGGCTATTTTCTTTTTTTTATTTCATCGCGGATTTTGGAAGCCCGCTCATATTCTTCATTGTCTATTGCTTCTTTCAGCAATTCATTTAATTCTTTTAAGGTGTATTTCTCAAATTCGGACAACGGAACATCATCTGTCATCTCTTTATTTTCAGTTTTTGCCGTTTCGGAATTTTCTTCCTGGTTATCCTTTTTTTCATCTTCATCAAATTCGATATTATGCGCAGTTTCCATTACTGCCTTAAGCGCAAAAATCGGACAATCAAACCTTAGCGCCAGGGCAATGGCATCTGATGTGCGGGAGTCAATTTCAACCTGCCTGGTACCGTCATGGCAGACCAGTTTTGAATAAAAAACCCCATCAGATAATTTGGAAATAACTACCTCAATAATGTTTATATTAAATGCTTCCGAAAATGATTTGAAAAGGTCGTGTGTCAAAGGCCGCGGCGGACGGATATGTTCAAGGGCAATAGCAATAGATTGAGCTTCATTATAACCGATCAGGATAGGTAATTGTCGTTTTCCGGCTACATCTTCCAATACCACAGCAAAAGCTCCGGTTTGCGACTGGCTTTTTGTTATTCCTATTACTTCCAGCTTAATCTTTTCCATCAAAGAAAAGTTTTATTAAATATAGTTATTTGCAAAGATATATATTCTGGATTTAATAAAATGGAATTGATTTGAAATATTGCGCCGCTTAACCCGATAAACTTATAAATTATTTAACTAATAGTTTATCATTGTGTTATTTCGTAGTGCGCCTTGTGCTTCATTGTGTTAAAAAAAATAACCACTAAAGTTCACAAAGTTTTGCACAAAAGTTCTCAATGTTTGTGAAATAATCCGGTTAAAAGTATCTTCAAAAATATAAATAAAAAAATAGTACTTTTGCTGCAATATATAAACTAATGCCTATTTTATGAAAAAATTGATGCAAAGCATTGTCGCACTGGTTTTAATTTTTATGCCGGCGCTAACTTTTGGTAGCGAGGCTGATTTAAAAATTCCGGAATTGTCCGGGAGCCAGACAAATCTGTTAATATGGGGATTTGTTATTTGTTTCCTGGGCTTAGGTTTCGGCCTGTACCAGTTTATGAAAGTCAAAAAACTACATGCACATCAATCCATGCTGGATGTTTCAAAAGTAATTTTTGAAACCTGCAAGACGTACTTAATTCAGCAGGGTAAATTTTTGATCATATTATTTCTCTTCATCGCTGCATGTGTTTCATTTTATTTTGGATTTCTTCAGGAACAAAGTGCAGGTGGTGTTCTCCTCATCTTATCCTGGACTATTGTGGGTATTTTAGGATCATATAGTGTTGCCTGGTTTGGTATTCGTATGAATACACTTGCCAACAGCCGAATGGCATTTGCATCGCTGGAACGTAAACCGTTGAAATTATTGAACATTCCTCTTGATTCCGGTATGAGCATCGGTGTGATGTTGGTTTGTGTCGAACTTATCATGATGCTCATCATTTTAATGTTTGTTCCCCGCGAATTAGCAGGAGCCAGCTTTATCGGTTTTGCCATTGGTGAATCATTAGGCGCTTCTGCCTTGCGTATTGCCGGTGGTATCTTTACAAAAATTGCTGATATAGGTTCCGACCTGATGAAGGTGGTTTTCAAAATCGGTGAAGATGATCCTCGTAACCCCGGAGTTATTGCCGATTGTACAGGTGACAATGCCGGAGATTCTGTAGGGCCTACAGCCGATGGCTTTGAAACCTATGGTGTTACCGGAGTTGCAGTTGTTTCATTTATTGTTTTGGCTGTCGGATTTGTTCCTGGTATTAGTGAAGAAACCCGCATCCTTTATCAAACCAATTTTCTTACCTGGATATTTGTAATGCGAGTTTTGATGGTTATCACTTCGGTACTTTCATTCGGGATGAACAGGTTGTTAAGCAAGATATTGTATGGTAAAAGCAGTGTCATTGATTTTGAAAAACCACTGACCAATCTTATCTGGATTACTTCTGTTACTTCCATTGTGGTTACTTTTATTGCCAGCTATCTGATGCTGGGTCCATCAACCGAAATTGGCCTTGCACACCCCAATTTATGGATGATTCTATCTGCTATAATTAGTTTTGGAACTCTGGGCGCAGCGTTGATTCCTGAGTTTACAAAAATTTTCACCAGCACCAAATCACATCATGTCAACGAAATTGTAACCGCTTCCCGCGAAGGCGGCCCCTCGCTTAATATTTTGTCCGGCCTGGTGGCAGGTAACTTCAGCTCTTTATGGATGGGACTTGTGTTTTTGGGATTGATGTTCGGTGCTTATTTTGCCAGCACTTTCGGTCTGGGTGAAATTATGATTTATCCCTCCATCTTCGCATTCGGCCTGGTGGCATTTGGAATGCTGGGTATGGGACCTGTTACTATTGCAGTGGACAGCTACGGGCCTGTAACTGACAATGCACAGTCGGTTTACGAACTTTCGTTGATTGAAGAAAATCCCAATATTGCCGCA
This sequence comes from uncultured Bacteroidales bacterium, assembly GCA_964626855.1. GTDB lineage: Bacteria > Bacteroidota > Bacteroidia > Bacteroidales > CAIWKO01 > CAIWKO01. Next base: position 1,034 of record CAZVKJ010000009.1, on the reverse strand, counting down.
GAAATTGAAAATGATTTTAAATTTAAACCGGACTTCGAAAAAGCAAAGGATTACCTTGAAGCAAATGATGGTGCCGGCAATACATTTAAAGCTACGGCAAAACCTGTATTGATCGGAACCGCTGTGGTTGGCGCAACAACCATGATCTTTTCACTGATCCTGGTCATTAAAAATAAACTGGGCATTGAACCCGAACAGGTGCTTAACTTATTAAATCCTTATACCATTCTTGGATTTATTGCCGGAGGCGCGGTGATTTATTGGTTTACGGGCGCATCTATGCAGGCTGTGACAACCGGTGCACACCGTGCGGTAGCCTACATTAAGAAAAATATTAATCTGGATCCTAACGCTCCTAAGAAAGCGGATACGGCAAAATCCAAAGAAGTGGTCAAAATTTGCACTCAGTATGCCCAAAAAGGAATGTTTAATATATTTATTGGGATTTTTGCTTTTGCACTTGCGTTTGCATTCTTTTCAGCACCTGGTAATACTTTATTGAATGCGAGTTCTGAAGCCGATATCAAGGCAAATATTTTATCCAGCGGCCCGGTTTCTTTCTTTGTTAGTTATTTGATTTCCATCGCTGTTTTTGGATTGTTTCAGGCAATTTTTATGGCCAATGGTGGCGGCGCCTGGGATAATGCAAAGAAAGTTGTGGAGGTTGATCTGAAGGAAAAAGGGACGCCGTTACATGACGCAACCGTTATCGGCGACACCGTTGGTGATCCTTTTAAAGATACTTCTTCAGTGGCATTAAATCCAATTATCAAGTTTACTACCTTATTTGGTATGCTTGCCATGGAAATAGCTATTTCTGAAAATTTCAGAGCGGCAGCTCCTTACGTAGGTCTTGTATTCTTTGTTATAGCAATCGTATTTGTTTGGCGCTCATTTTATAAAATGAGAATAAAGACAAATAAAAATTAAAAAATCCCTTGAAATGAATGAGGCTGTCTCAAAATCGAGACGGCCTTTTTTTTTATACCATTAGCTATTATATAATAGTCTAAAAGTGGCATAATAAATACTTA
>CAZVKJ010000008.1:45720-95734 GCA_964626855.1 uncultured Bacteroidales bacterium | reverse complement strand
ATAAGGGGAGTTTACTAAAACAAGCACCTGGTCATATGTAGGGAAATTTGCAGAAAGAACAGAGGCAATGCTAATTATATTAATCGGGGATATCAGGCGGTGAATGCCTAAATTGTCGAAAGTGCTTCCAAAATAATTATCAGGGTTTGATATGGGCACCAGTGGATTGGCCGAATTACAGTCACCCGCTATTCCCGGATGTTTGGCTCCTGATTCTGCCGAAACTACCCTGACAGCAAAAACATTAAAATAGTTCACATATGCCGACCATGGCGACTGCCCAAGGAGATAAGCAGATAAGTTGGATGCATCGCTGATAAAGGTGCTTTGCTCGGATACCGTGTAGCCGTCACCCAAAATAACAATGTTGATATACCTGTTGACATCACCCCTGTACTGAAGCGTATCCACCTGGAATACCTGTGCATTCAGCATTTTCAGGCTCATGACAAACAGGAGGATTATTATTCTTTTCATGGTATTACAATTTTATCGTTGTCAATTCTTCCTTTGAATGATTCTTTAATGTTTCAAAAATCGACATCCTGCCTGAAGTTCCCGGTGCCTGCACCCTCAGAAAAAAATCGGCCTTATCAATCACGGTGTCTTTAACCGCAAAATGGTTGTTTTCATCGATATACTCAAAATGCTTATACAGTGGGTGCGCCATGATAATCGAGTCAACAAGGTTTTTATGATCATAGATATAAACGGTCAGAAAGTTTTCAGCATTCACAATTTTTTCGGGCTGTTTCTTTATGGTGCCGCTGCAACGGGTCTTACTGATCATTTCAATATTATTTTTGTTGCTGATGCTATCCTTATGGATATTAAAGGTCACAAAAACAATAACGTCAGCCTCAGCAGGAGTAATGGGGTCGTGCTGTTTTTGAGCGGCACGGCATGAAGATAAAATCAATAATATCAACAAATATTTTTTCACCAAATCACTTATATGTAAATGTTTCTGTTTTCAGTACTCATTTCATCAACACGCTGCTATCGTTACTATAATTCTTTACAAACAAATCTGTTGATGAGACAAAGGAACATTACCAGGTAACCATAAAAATTATTTTCCGAAATTATACTTCATTATTACCGCAGTATCTGTTTGGCCGGTAACAACAAAGTTATTCTTTTCCAGCACCCGCACCGAAGCTACATTTACTTTATCCGTCTCGGCTTTTATGGTGTTGATGCTTTTTTGCCCGCCGGCCCAATGAAGGAGCCCTGCAATAGTTTCGGACATATATCCCCTGTTGCGATATTCCTCATCAGTACCATACCCGATCTCAACTTCACCGCTATGGTCCGGCTCACCGTGAAAACAGATACCACCGATGATGGCCTTTACGTTCTTTTCAATTACAATCCACATCGTATAAAATAACGGATTATTATCCGGATCGGAAAGAAGGGGCAACAAATCATGGAGCATGGCTTCCTGTGCTTCCCTGTCAGCAAGTGATTGTGAAGGCTTCAGCCCCAGGCTTTCAGCCAACTCTTCCGGAGCCGTTAACTGTTTTACCAGCTCATCACATGTTAATGGCCTTATGATCAATCGCAGTGTCTCTATCATAAGTGCCCCTCCGAAAACTTTAAATTTCTTTGTTTGTCTTCGTTCTTCAAATTCTCATATACGCTCAGTATATTGCGGTTTTCAGAACTTCGACCGCCTCGGACTTTTTTGTTTTTAAAGCTGCCCATAAACCAGTTTTTTTATTTCTTTTGTTTCTTAATTATGTCATTCATTATGTTCTCAAAACGGGTATTGCTGACCGGATGATGGCTGATTACTTTGCCGTTATAAATCATACAAAATGTCCCGAACGCACAGGGCGTTTTTTGCGCCGTTCCGGCATCCTTAACATCCACCAGCCTGGCTTTAATATTGAATTTGGTTACAGCAGACTGCATGATAGCGCTTACATTTTTTTCAGTGTACGGACATTGCGGGGAACGAATGATCGTCAGCCCGCTTTTATAATCATCCGGCAATTCTTTTAGCGACGCCTTAAACCGCGGACTTTCCGATTCATCATTAAATTTTAATGCCAGCAAACAAAAATCCGGCTCGGCATGATCCACCTCCTGAAAACCCTTTTTGACAAATATATCCTTGTCAACCATAAAGGAGCCCTTACGCGTAACAACAGCCACTCCTTCCATATTCCCGGCTTTTGCATCCTTAATACATTCATCGATTAAACGTGTGGCCAGCCCTTTTCCTTTGAACTCATTTTTAAACCCGACAAAAACACAATGTATAAACAGGTAGTTTTTTGCATCAACAGGCCGGTGGGCAAGGCTCCCGGGAATATATTCTATCATTCCCTGGTAACCTCCGTTTTTTACAAGCACAATCTTAATTCTTAACCCTTTGGGATAATATTCCTTGAACCATGCAATTTTATTCCTTAATTCCTTGTGCTTATTTCCGTCTTTATACCCGCATACGCCGTAATCCGCTATATTTTCAGGTGTAAGGCCGATGATTTCAAAATCGTTCATATTGCAATATTTTTTTCAGTAAATTTTCTTGGAATATTTTATAACACCAAAGCATGATTTAATAGTTCTTTGAGATAAGCTGATCCAATCTGTCAGAAAATAAAATCCGTTGACAAAAACGATGACTTTTGCTCTTTCAGAATATCTGTAATAATCTGCTTGTTCAGCTCCGTCCCTTTGACAGCCACCAGTGTCCTGATGGAAAACACGCGCAAGGCATCAGATACAGACAATGTCTGTTCTGCCGAATCTTTCCGCCCGGTAAACGGAAAGGTGTCGGGGCCGCGCTGGCACTGCGAATTGATATTTACGCGGCAGGTCTGATTTACGAGGGTGTCGACAAGCTGTGCGATCTGGTCCGGGTTTTTGCCGAAGATGCTTGCCTGCTGCCCATAGTTTGAACTGACAACATAATCCAGGGGTTCCTGAATGTCTTTATAACTCACAACAGGTATCACCGGCCCGAACTGCTCCTCATGATAAATTCTCATCTTTTCGTTTACGCCGGACAGTATTGCCGGAAAGAAAAACGACCTGTTCACCTGCCCTCCGCCGGGGTTGACTACTTGTGCCCCCTTGCCCACGGCATCTTCAATCAGGCCCGTTAAATATTCCGGTTTATTGGGTTCCGGCAAGGGCGTGATAGAAACATTATCCTCCCAAGGCATGCCTCCAACAAGCTTTTCAACTTCCTCCGACAATTTCGCCAGGAAAACTTCTTTCACCGATTCGTGCACAAAAATAATCTTCAGGGCCGTACACCGCTGGCCGTTGTATGACAAGGCGCCCGTGATGCACTCCTGAACAGTGACATCAATATCGGCATCAGGCAGGATGATCGCGGGATTTTTGGCATCCAGCCCCAGCACCGATTTAAGCCTGTGCGGGTATGGATGCTGCTTTTTTAATATATCGGCCACCCTGCTTGTCCCGATAAAAGCCAGCACATTGACCTTTCCCGATTCCATCAGCGGAGCGACAACCACCGAACCCTCGCCGTAAACCGTGTTGATAACGCCTTTCGGGAAGGCCTCTTTGAAGGCCTGTAGCAGCGGGTAGTGCAACAGCACCCCGAGTTTTGGAGGCTTGAAAATAATGGTGTTGCCCATGATCAATGCCGGGATCAGGGTGGTGAACGTTTCATTGAGCGGGTAGTTGAACGGGCCCATGCACAGCACCACACCCAGGGGGGCACGCCGTATCTGGGCGATGATGCCCTGTGCAATAGTAAAACGCGAAGCATCCCTGTCGATATTTTTCAGTGCTTCAATAGTATCATTGATGTATTCCAATGTCCGGTCAAACTCCTTTTCCGAATCTTTCAGGCTCTTGCCGATCTCCCACATCAGCAGATTGACAACGGTTTCACGTTGCTCCTTCATCAGGACGAGAAATTTATTCATGCATTTCAGGCGCTGGGCAACGGTCATGCGTGGCCATTCGCCACGGCCATTATTGTAGGCATCCGTGGCCGCCTGCAGGGCCTGCAGGGCGGTTTCCCTGTCCATCAGGGGATATGAACCGATAACATTGTCGTATGAACCGTTATTTGCCAGATATACCGGTGAGTGCACTTTCTGGAAGCTTTTCTCCCATTTTTTAATTTCGCCGTTGATAAGGTAATCCGTCTGCTCAATCGGACCCGCCAGGGAATATTGGGCAGGGATGGTATTTTTTTCAGGGAAAAGGTTATCAATGATGTGCTTCATGTTGTTGGGTTTTAATAAGTATATAACACATAAGACAGGTGCTTATTAAGTAAAAAAATAAAAGCACCTTCCATATCTGTCTGCTGTAAAATTAATAAAAAGGTTACTATTCATCCCATTGAAATAATTAAAAATAAGGAGATTCCCTGCCTGTCCCTGCCTAACGGCAGGCAGGCTTCGCACAAGCGCCATAGGTGCCCCTTTGGGGCCACTCCCTGACATCGCCATATTTTCTGGCCGACGCACCGTTGCTGCTGTGCAGCAATTCGGTGGTTCCATGCTAAAATTTAAATTTTCAGCAACTTTAACTCTGAACTGCGGGAGCTTTCCTTATTTTTTCTTTATGAGCAAAACCCCGTTTAATATCATTTTACAGGTGTCTCCATCCATAAATGGATTTTTGGTTATCTGATACTCTCTTGCGCGGACCAATGGCTTTTTGATTATCAGTAAAGTATCACCACTGAATTCTACAATCATGTCCTTAGCATATTCCGGTATGACCCCGATGACCAATGTGTCGTTATCCGGGCTGGAAATAAGATTACTTTCGTACACATCGGCCGTCCCTGAAGATTTGATTTCCATTTTAAACCCTGCGCGTGCGGTCCAAACCCCGATAAACGCTTTTTTATGATCAGGTACCGGCACCGGTTTCACGCTTGACACGCATGAAATGAGCGCCCCCTGCATGATCATCAGAACAGGCAAATGCAGGCTTAATAACAAACATCGTTTCATATGAATTTGTTTTATGAGTTTTTACCGGATGATCTCTTCCTCAGCCACCAATATAACAAAAACAATATCGAAGGAAACAGAAATAACAACAAACCCAATGTGTAACTCGATCCGGGAGTTGGGTTTATCGCCACCAGAATGTTAAAAACAATAAAACTTATTAGTGAAATCATTCCGCCGGCGCCTTCTTTCCACCAGGCAAAAACAAGCCCGGCCAGCCCTATCCCCCAGACCACAAAAGTAATGACCGTGAACATGTTGAGGCCCGGCCCGGGATTTTTCAGGCCTTCAACAAAACTGCCCACGGCAAAGAACAGAACAAAAATAACCAGCAAGGTCCCTGTTATTCTGGCAAACCAGCGGATGATGTTCATGATTACAGTGTTTTTCATTATCCGAATTTTAAAAAAACTTTATGTGTTGGTGCTTTAAAGTTCTCTTTCCCATGTCACCTGACCATACGAATGAAAATCTCTCCTTTTGCATTTACATCAATTATTTACAGGCATACAGCGACAGTGCTGCAATAATTATTTCAATGGAGGCGTAAAACCGGGCCATCAATACAACAAATACACCTGAATGTGCCTCTTTGCCATATTCCCATGTGGAGACATAAAATCCCCAGATGCTTAGCGCAATGATGACAATGGCTACAGCAATCAGCATTGCCTTAGTGATAAGCTTTTCTCTTTTGTTTATTAACCCGATCACAAACAACAGGAGCATCATGAATACCTGTACACCGGCCAATAACCAAATATAAGCCGGTCCGATAAGTTCCCCCAGCGGAATTCTGAGCAAAGTAATAAACACGGTCAGCGCAATAAGGGATAGCAACGAAGCGGCATAGGGCAGGCGCCTCCAGCTTTTTATACGCGTAAAAATACCGATAATGCCGGCAATTATTCCGGCAAAGCAAACTAATCCTGTAGTCATGGCGATGCCTTCATTGACAAAGGGAAATATAAAATCAAGGGCAAGGATCACAAAGCACACCCCTGTTAAAATTACAAAACGTGAAGCCTTTTTCCAGGGATGCAACAGCGCAAAGAAAAGAATAACGATTCCCGCCAGGAGCATCACAATCATGGGAATGTTATCACTGATACCTATCAAAAATGAACCCATGATACACAATACTGCCATCACCAAAAGAATGATTGTTTTCTTTATGTTTTCCGGCTTAAACAGCAACATGAAATGGTTTTTCATGATGTAAGGTTTTGATACATAAAGTTAAACAATTTCAGCCCGGAATCAAAATTTTTAACACCATCTACGGGTTACTAACCCGAACATCGGGTTGTATTTGCGCTGGGGCTGAAGTAGAAACAACCCTAAGATTGAAACAACATTTATTTGATTAATTCACAAAACCAGGTTTCAAGACTGAAGTCATTGATGGATGGGCTGTTCACAGATTAACCGGGTATTTCTGTTGCCATTCGTTAAGGTAATCGAAGCACTTACTTGCCAGGCTCTGCGGAAGTATATTGGTTAATGAAAAGTTGAAGCCCTCATGGCATATTTACTGCTGTTGGGTAGTTCATTTATTTTTTAATTTATTCTATCTAAATACCAAATTGTCCCTGATGATAGTAACCATTAAAAAAAGAAGCAGGATTGGCTTTTTCATTTTTTTTGTGTTATACATGACGGTTGGCAGTATGGTTAGTTGCCGATTTAGAAGCACTTTCCTATCAAGTTATAACTAATTTTGATACGAGCTGTGCCGCTCAAATACGCACCACACCGGCAATTTACTATACCGCGTGTTAGCAGCTGACCTTTATTCTTTTTTTTCAAGGGCTTTATCTTTCCTATTATGTTCGATTAAGGCTTCTGCTAATAATTTCGAATATGCTTTCAAAATACTTTCTTTAGTTCTATTCTTTTTTGTAGTAGTATTATCAATTATCCAATTTATTAATTTATCAGGAACCACTTTCTCGATTGCATTTTTATAAATAGTATCGCCTAAATCATCTTGACTAATTGTTTCGTTATAAGATTCTAATACTAACTCAAGTTCAGAATTATTTTTAATTGGTGATATAATGTAATTGCTAAATTCACTATTATAATTATGATTAAATGTATATCTAGTATTATTTACTGATAGTATTTCATGATAATCCTTCAGTGACGGAATAATAGTGCGGTCTATCTGTCTTACTCTTTGGCAAGTTCGTATTATAGATTTTAAGTAATTCTTTTCAAGATTTTCAGGCATATATGCATAATCATTTCTTTGTGTTGTTTTACTATACTTTAACAATCTAATTTCCATGCCATCTGAGCTAGCTATAAAAGTTGTGATTTTTTCTAAATTGTAATTTATTAAATGATTAGAAAAGTATTCTTGATATAATGCTATTATTTTAGTTTCTGAATTACCCTTTATGTCATCTAATATTGATAAAATATAAGTATCTAAGGCTTCTTTTTTATTATACTCTTTTCCAATTTTTAAAATTGAAAATTCACTGCACTTTAAGAAAGCTTCAAAACTTACTTTATCTACGGAACTTTTATGAATAATTGATTCTAAAGGAAAGTAAAAGGAATTGAAAATGCTTGGTATTTCTCTTTCAATTCCAAAAATTTTTGAAGTTTGTAAGATATGGAATAAAGATATATTATAGCTCTCATCACTAACACCAAGTTCTTTTATTTTATTTTTAAAACTATTATCAACATAAGCTTCCCATATCAGATTTAATAAATTAGGAAATATTTTTTCTAATAAAATTTCGTTGTGCTCATACTTTACATCTTGAATCAGTTTACTTCTGCTAATATTTAATATTTTATCTGAATCAGGATTAAGTAAATTCCATTGCATTGCACAGAATGGTAACATCCTAAATCCATATTGATTATCCTTAATTGGTATATCTCTTACCATATAAAGATAATTATACTTTAATTCATAGTTTCTACTATAAATACTTTCAAAATTATCAATAAAGATGGTCTTTATTTGAGAACCTAAATTACCAGACACATCAAAAAAATTGGTCAAGAAACTACCATCTTTAAAACAAGACATTTTTGTTTCATCTTTAGAAACAGATGATATGAATGAAACTACACCTTTGTTATAATCACTTGGGAGGGCTGAAAATATTGAGGACTTAACTTTACCTTTATTTGTAATAAAAACATTTAATTCCTCAATATTGATAAGTGTTTGATTTACATATTCTTCGACTTTGCTAATTTGAATAGAATCATCAGATGAAAAATAATCATAATCGAAAACAATATCCATGGAGTATGAGTTTCCAAATGCATCTGAAAATTTTTCCTCAGAAACAACAACTTCAACTGTAGTTCCCCTTTGCGAAATGGCATTAAAATTTCTTATGTATGAGTATTCTCCATTTTTAGAGCTATTAAAAACTATTTCATATGAAATATCATTATCCGCTTTAGTTTTTACAACAAATGAATCAGAAACTAAAAAAACAGATTGTAATCCTAATCCAAATGCTCCAGTGGGTTTGAGCCAATAAGGCATTGTTTTTTTCATCTCTTGATAATCTGCATCATTACTTCTGCTTTCTCCAACTTTTTGTGTCATTCGAAGTAAATCTACACGAGAAATACCGCTCCCTTTATCAACAACTTTGAATAGAATATTTTTTTTATTGTCATCAGCCCAATTGACAAATAAGTCAACTTGATAGTTTCGATAGACTTCAATTGGAATATCACTGGGATATTTAATAAAGTCCTTTGATTTGAATTTATTTTCAATCGTCAATTCGTTGTATTTGCCCTTTAGATTTTCATATAATAACTCATTGTAATTACCGTTTGTAATATCCTTCCATAACTGTAATTTGCTGGCATCTACGGCATTCTGTACTAATTCTCGTAAAAAAACAAAAGCTGACTCTTCATAAATCCCTTTACCTTCAAATATTTCTATTGCTTTCTGTGGATTTATTGAAAATCTTAGATTCATTAAATCAGCATCAGCAATGGTACTGTTGAATAATACTTTTACACCATTTGAATTAATCTTAGGAGGCAATGAGTTAAGATTAGGAGGAGAAATGATTGACCAATTTCTATATTGCACTTCAACTTCATCTTCAAGCCAGTCAAACCATTGCCTGGCAATACGATATACTTGTGCATTTGGACAATCTACTGTTACTTCAATTGACGAAGGTCTAATTAGCAAATGCTTTATTGAAGCATGTTTAATTTTATGTTGTTCTGATGTTTCTGGAAGACTGTTATCCAAAAGCAATTCAGAAATAGGATTAAATCTTTTGTCGTCAACGTCGAGCAAATCCCCAAATCTTAACATTGATGCAATAAACCGAGGGTGAATTTTATCTCTAGATATTCCATTCGATTCGTATTGGAGATTATTAAGTAAATAATCAAAGTCAACACCATGAGAAAAAGATATTTCAGATAAAAGATTTAAAAAGCGATTAGGTATTAAATTGCTATAAAAGTTTGAAAGAAGTTCTCGCATTTGAATATCTCTTCCATCAATTATCTCCTTACTCCTTTGAGCATGTCCTTGCCTAAAAAACTCACCAATTACATAAACAATTGACTTTCGCAAGTCGAATATTGACTTATTTATTGGTAAAGGTTCTTTGGTTATTGATAATAGAAGTTTAGCTGCTTCTTTTAAATCTTTATCCCTATTCTGTTCCGATAATGCTTTTAAGAAATTTAATAGTGTATCATTAGGTAATGATTCTTCAATTGTTTTATTTAAAATAATCATTCCTAAGTCATGGGAATAAGATGACATTAAAAGTAACCAAGTATCTGTTGGTTCAAGTATCTTAATTCTATCCTCTCCCAGAAAGGATTCTATATTACTAATAATCGTATTAGAGTGACTTGTTTCATGTTGACTATAGTGGGGGAAATTAAAGTTTATATTAGATAATGCTGAAGTCAATGTTCGTTTATTCAATTTCCATATTGAATCTAAAATTTCAAACTCCTTATTTTCTAAACAAACTTTTTCTAAGTGAAATTCAAGTGTATAATAATTCATATTCCTCTTATTTTATTTGCAGGGACGTTCTTTCGGTTTGCTGCTAACTATTATGTTTCACCAACCGACAATCATCAGTTGGCGCAATATTTATAATATCTTTTGAGTCGGTGCAATCCGTTTTTTACTCCTTATCTTTTTTAATACCTCTACACTAATTTGTCGCCGGTTTTTGTTTTTAATGAATCAGAACTTCTGCCTACCTACCAAAGACCCAACATCCAAATATCTTATTTTATTTTCATTATTGCATTCAAAGATATGAATAGTTTTTTTTGAAACAAATGTTTTATTTTATTCATCAGGTTATTTTCATTTTTATTTTGCACTCATTATAGCAACCTTAATTATAATCTCCAAAAATTTTTACGACAACACTCACGCTAAAGAAAAATTTCTATCTTTGCCCTTCGGTAAATAATACACGGAATGTAGAAATCAGTTTAAATTTGGGAGGGGATGGCCATGATAGAAACCATCAAATTCAATACGTTCAGCTGGATGCACCTGCTAAACCCCAGCGATGAAAATTTCGATCACCTGATCGAAAGCTATAACTTCCACCCTCTCGACATTGAAGACTGCCGCAGTAAAGTACAACGCCCCAAAATCGATATTTACGACGACTATTATTTTCTCATACTTCATTTCCCCTATTTCGACAAATCAAACCGTTTTCTCGATACCAAAGAGGTAAAAATCTTCTGGGGAAAAGATTTTATCATCACCATCGGAAACTCGCATTGGGTTGTAAAAAAATTATTTAACACCGTCAAGGAAAACCTCGAAGCCTTCAAACATGAGCTCAGCGCCGAAACCAGTGATGCCCTGCTTTACGAGATCATCGAGCGCCTGATGAAAGAAACACTGTCGCTGGTAGGTCGCACCGGCAGCGAAATAGACCAGATCAATTACGGGCTGTTCAATGATAAATCACAAAAGATCATTGAAAAGATTTCGATCACGCGCAAGAACGTGATCCTGCTCGACACCTGCTTCAGGCCGCAGCTCAGGCTGTTCCATAAATTTGAATCGGGCGAAATCAAAGGTTTTGCCGAAGACATGGAAGAGTACTGGGGCAATATCCTCGACTACTATCAGAAACTCTGGGATATGATAGAAGATTATAAAGAAATGATCGAAGGGCTCTCGAAAACCTATGATTCGCTGCAGACCAACAAGATCAACGAGATCATCAAAATACTCACACTGATATCGACCGTGATGCTGCCAATGACCTTTATTGCCAGTGTCTACGGAATGAACATCGGGCTGCCTTTTCAGTCGCACCCTGCCGCCTTCCTCATCGTTTCGGGCGTCATGTTCGGGGTGCTGCTTGCCTTTCTCTGGTTTTTTATGCGGAAGAAATGGTTATAGCCCCTTCTTCAAACCGGCCATAAAATCACCGGTATTAATGATATAACGGACATGGGTGCCGGTGCCAATCACGCCCGTTTCGTCGCTCGCCTTTACCGAAAAATACAATTTTTTGCCTTCGATTTTATCGAGCCGTGCTTCACAATCGACTTTCATATTTACCGGTGTTGCCTTAATGTGTTTTATACTGACTTCAATACCAACGGTATTATAACCTTCGGGCAAAAGGTCAAGCACGGTATTTAATGCCGTTTTTTCCATAAGGGCGATCATGGCAGGCGTGGCAAAAACCTCAACCAGCCCCGAACCATAACTGGCTGCCGTATCCTTGTATGTCACCGTCATTTTTTCCGAATGAGAAATTCCTGTTCTGATGTTTTCAAACATATCGATTGTTTTTATTCTTACCCATTTATAAAGAGATTCTTCAAATTTAGCACTTTTATAAATACCCATTCCGCCGCCAGGACGTATTGTTAATATAGACATATTTAATATTTGGACGCAAAAGCGTTGATGCATTAACGCCTCAGACACTTAAAACGGTTAATTTCAGATATTTAGCATGTTAATTTTTGGTTAAAGGTTTATGAATGATGATAATCTGAATGAAAAGATTTATATTTGTAATATGAAAAAGGGCTTAATATATTTTATCATCATCATCACCACCCTTTCACTGATAGGTATTGTTGTAACACAGATTATGTGGGTCGACCGGGCTATTAAGCTCCGCACGAACCAGTTCAACTACATGATAAAAAGCAGCTTGTCAAAAATCGAATCACAGCTTTATTCATGCAAAACAAATGTGATTATTAAAAACCGCAAAGAAATACACGGTAATAAAAGCGATACGGCTATCATCAATCACTGGTTTCACGATGGTTTTTGTGAGGTGTTGGACACCCTGATGGAAAATGAATTCGGTAATTTCCAGCCCCGGATTGAATATGCTTATGCCCTGATTGATGCCGGCACCAAGGAGCTGATATGCGGAAATTACACGATGGACAATTCACAGTTTATTTTTGAATCATCGCACCGAATTTCCTTATCACGTATATATGACAAGGGCAATTATACCGTTGCGGTATATTTCCCCAACGAAAAGCAGATCATTATCCGCAAAATGTTCCTGTGGCTGCTGCTGTTATCAGGATTGTTCTTATTTATTGTGCTGGTTTGTTTTTTATATGTTATTTTTTCGTTGCTGCGCCAGCGTAAAATTTCGGATATGAAGACCGACTTTATCAACAACATGACCCACGAGTTAAAAACGCCGATTTCAACCATTTCCGTTGCTGCTGAAATGCTGATGAAGCCTGTGGTATCCGAAAATTATGATCGCGCCCGTAAATACGCCAACATTATTTATGATGAAAACATGCGCTTGAGAAACCAGGTTGAACAGGTGTTGCAAATGTCCGTTTTCGACAACAACGAATTTCGCCTCAACCCGGTTCTGGTAAACGTTCATAAGATCATCGAAAATTCAGTCGACATATTCAACATACTGGTAAAAGAAAAAAGCGGAGTCATCACCACCGAGCTTAATGCCACACAAACTATTATCAAGGCTGATGAGCTTCACTTTATCAATGTGTTTACCAATCTGCTCGACAATGCTATAAAATATTCGGTCGGCCCGCCGGAGATCAAAATTACCACGATAAACAAAGACCAGGGGATTTCCATATTGATTGAAGACCATGGGTTGGGCATCAGTGCGAACGATCAGAAGCAGATATATAAAAAATTCTATCGTGTGCACACCGGCAATGTTCACAATGTAAAAGGTTTCGGTTTGGGTTTATATTATGTCAAATCGGTGATGGATGCCCACCAGGGAACTGTTAGCATTGTCAGAAGCGAACTAAATAAAGGCTCTGTTTTTGAAATATTTTTTCCATTTAATTTTAATAAAATTCCAAAAGATGAACACAACAGCAAACGACAGCAGTAAAACAAAGATTCTACTTGTTGAGGACGATCCCAACCTTAGCCTGGTTTTGAAGGATTACCTGGAAATACTCATGTATGATACGGTATTTGCCGACAACGGGGAAGATGCGCTGGAAATATTCGCAAAGGAGCATTTCGACCTGATCATTTTAGATGTGATGCTTCCTAAAAAAGATGGTTTTACCATTGCCAAAGAAATACGGAAAACCAACAAGGATATTCCCATTATCTTTCTGACGGCCAAGAACCTTAAAGAAGACCGTATTAAAGGCTTTCAGCTGGGCGCGGATGATTACATCACCAAACCTTTCAGCACCGAAGAGCTGAGCTTGAGAATCGAAGCCATCATCAGGAGGGCGGTGAAAAAATCACAGTTTCCGCTGATTGACAACGTGGAAATATATACGTTAAGCACTTTCACGTTCGACTACACCAATATGATCCTGAAATCGCCTTCCGGTGAACAATACCTTACCCGTAAAGAAGCCGACCTGCTGAAGCTTCTGTGCGTGAATAAAAACAGGCTGGTGCACCGCGAAATAGCCTTAAAATCAATTTGGGGCGACAGCGACTATTTCTCAGGCCGGAGCATGGATGTTTTCATAACCCGTTTAAGGAAATACCTGAAAGACGACGAAAAGATATGTATTGCCAATGTTCACGGCACCGGCTTTAAACTGGAAGTCGAAGAAGAAAGCCCGGAAGACAGCCAGGCCTGACAGCCTTTGGCTTAATGCAAAATTTCCGTTTACCCACAACCGGCTGTTGATAATGTCATCAGGCAACTTAGCTATGGGATGATCTAAATTGTACTTTTGTCGGGCATGCATATAATAATGAGCGCCATTTAATAAAGTAAAATATGGAAAAAGCCGCGTCAAGCCTGAGCAGGAAAAACTATATCTTCTCCATCACGATTATTGGGATATTGTTTTTTATTTTTGGATTTGTAACCTGGCTTAACGGGATGCTGATACCCTTTCTGAGAATGGCCTGCCAGCTTACGGATTTCATGGCCTACCTGGTTACCTTTGCCTTTTATATTTCATACTTTGTGATGGCCATACCCTCATCAAAGATCATTGAGCGTTTTGGTTTCAGAAATGGCATGACTATAGGGCTGGCTGTAATGTCTGCCGGGGCATTGCTGTTTATTCCTGCAGCATTATCACGGTCGTACCTGTTGTTTTTGACCGGGCTTTTCGTAATGGGCACCGGGCTGGCGTTGCTTCAAACCGCCGTGAATCCATATGTTACGATATTGGGCCCTATCGAAAGCGCGGCAAAAAGAATCAGCATTATGGGTATCTGTAATAAGGTTGCCGGAGTTCTTGCACCCATACTTTTAGCCTCATTTTTATTGAAAGACGCAGAACATATTAAACTCAGGCTTGCCGAAATAACTGATGCCGCTGAACGGACGGCATTGCTTGATGAACTGGCGCAACGAATGATCGTGCCCTATTTATTTATGACGGTATTTTTAGCGCTGATGGTCATCATTGTCCGTCTTGCAAAACTGCCGGAAGTAAATACCGGGTCGAACGGCACTGATATTGGGCAAAGCGGCCATACGACCATTTTTAAACACAGGAATTTACTATTAGGTGTTATTGCCTTATTCTTTTATGTGGGCGTGGAAGTAATTTCCGGCGACACGATCATCAGGTATGGCGATTCGCTAAACATCGCCATGAGTTCGGCAAAATATTTTACTTCGCTGATGCTGGTATTCATGGTTATCGGGTACTTTGCGGGCGTGGCATTTATTCCTAAGGTTATTTCACAAAAAAATGCCCTGGCGGTTTGTGCTGTTTTGGGACTGATTTTCACGCTGGCCGCGGTTCTTGTGCCGGCAACATATATTGCTTTTATACCATTTATTGACCTGGTTACGTTCTCGCGGGTAACACTTACTATTCCTTATACAGTGCTTTTTGTAGCTATGCTGGGGCTTGCAAATTCGCTGGTTTGGCCGGCCATATGGCCTCTTGCTCTAAACGGTGCCGGCAAATATACAAAGACAGGGTCTGCATTACTGATCATGGCTATAGCAGGCGGGGCAACGCTTCCGTTGGTATACGGCTGGCTCGCGCAGACACTGCACAGCACTCAACAGGCTTACTGGATCGCTATTCCATGTTACCTGATCATTTTGTCCTATGCATTATGGGGACACAAAATGAAAAATGCATGATCATGTAAAAAAGCTATCTTTGCTATAACTTTTATGGGTTATGAGTTGGATTGTTTTCTCCATATTATTTTTTCCTGTGCTGATCAGCGGGCTTGCGGTTTTTCTTTTCAAGCCCAAACCTCTTATGCTGAAACTTATTACGGCATTCAGCGGCGCTTACCTGCTCGGGATAAGCTTTCTGGAAATCATCCCGGAAATATACAGTTCTGGTGAAACATTGACGGTGGGTTTTTTCGTTCTGCTTGGCTTTTTCATTCAACTGCTGCTTGATTTTATCACCAGGGGCGTGGAACATGGCCACGAACATCTTAATGAAAAAGACATCGTGCACAGCCCCGGTTATCTGAATACCCTGCCAATCATGATCGGCATTTGCATACACTCATTTCTGGAAGGTATGCCGCTGGCAGAAAATAACACCATACCCGGATTAAAAAGCACACTGCTGACAGGGATCGCTATACACAATGTACCTATTTCAATGGTGTTAATGAGCCTTCTGTGTTTCAACTGCCGGAAATCAAAGCTGATGCCGGTGCTGCTGCTGCTGATATTCGCTTTTTCAGCCCCGTTGGGAACCATAGTCAGTAATTATGCCGGCAAGGAATTGCTGGCAAATTTTTCACATTTTTTTGATTATGTTCTTGCCATGGTTGTAGGAATTTTTCTGCATATTTCCACTACCATACTTTTCGAAAGCGACGAACACCACTCCTTTGATTTCCGTAAATTAGCCGTGATACTACTGGGCTTTGCCACAACGATTGTTCTGGCAATAGTCCTTTAATGATTTTTTGGAAAAATTGCTTCCGGCCTTACTCTGAAAGCTTTGATTCGTTCCAGTAACCGTCCATCTCGGCAAGCGTCAGGTCCTGGATTTTTCTCCCGGATTCCTTAGCTTTTTTTTCAATAAAAGAAAATCTCTTAATAAATTTCAGATTGGTTTTTTCCAGGGCATCCTCGGGGTTCACATTGATGAAACGGGCATAGTTGATCAGCGCAAACAACAGATCACCAAACTCCTCTTCAACCCGATGTTTTTCCTGGCTTTGTTCCACTTCAGTCCGTAATTCATTCAATTCTTCAATGACTTTATCAAACACCTGTGCCCTGTGTTCCCAATCGAAGCCCACACCGCTTACCTTTTCCTGTATACGGTATGCTTTCACGACAGCCGGCAGTGAGGTGGGAACACCTGCCAAAACTGATTTTTCGCCGGTTCTTAATTTTATTTTTTCCCAGTTACTCCTTACTTCATCGGCATCTTTTACTTTTACATCCGAATAAATATGAGGGTGCCTCACGATCAGTTTTTCGCAAATACCATTAAGCACATCGGCTATATTAAATGTATTATTTTCGGAGGCTATTTTTGAATAAAATACAATATGAAGCATAAGATCGCCCAGCTCTTTGCGGACATCCTCCAGGTCGTTCCGCATGATAGCATCCGATAACTCATATGTTTCCTCAATCGTCAGATACCGTATTGATTCTATGGTCTGTGACTTGTCCCACGGGCATTTGCTTCGTAACTCATCCATAATGTTGAGCAGGCGTTCAAAGTCTTTTACTTCTTCTCTCATCTTATATTATTTTCACAAAAGTAATCAATTCTATTTTTTATCTTTGCGTTGTAGCCAAAGGTTTTGCTTCTTGAGAAAAATATTTTTTGTACCGGTCGTTTTATTGTTTTTATTTTCTTCGGTTTCGGCACAGCAACCCTCTGAACACACAAAGGATATCAGGGTTGATGCGCTTTCCGGTTATGGCTTTATTATTCCTCATCATTCCACAATGTCCCACCTGGTTCGCAGCCATTTTCCCTGCTTTGAATTGAATATTTCAGAACAAACACATGGCCGGCGCCTCTGGGAACAGCTTTTCAAATACCCTGTTAAGGGGCTGGGTGTTTATTATTCTCCGCTTGGTAACACCAAAGAATTGGGACAGGGTTTGGCCATTTTTCCTTATCTGAACTTCTGCCTGACAAAAGGCAAAAAAGTAAATCTTTATTTCCGGGTGGCTTTTGGATTGGGATATTTAACCAGGCGTTTTGATACAGAAACAAATTATAAAAATATCGCCATCAGTACCCATCTGAATGCCTTTATGCAACTGAGATATGAAATGAGGTGGAACATCACGAAGCGCTTGGGGTTGGCAGCAGGACTTACATTGTCGCACTTCTCAAATGCTGCCTTCAAAGTGCCCAACCTCGGCATAAACATTCCGACGGTCCATTTAGGCCTGTCCTATAAACTTTTCCGCGAAACGCCCGGGCAGATAAAGAATGATGTCCCGCAGGCGGATAAACGCTGGCAATTTGCTGTGGTCGGGAGATTTGGTGTCAATGAATTATATGGGGCCGGAGGCCCTAAATATCCTTACTACGGCCTGACCGGCTATTTTATGAAACCATTAAATCTAAAAAGACAAATAGGCATTGGTTGTGATATCTATTACAGCGGAGCTGTGCTGGAAATGATCCACCGCCGGGAAATAGCCATTAAAAGCAGGTTTGAAGCCATCAGGCCGGGATTGAGCTTTGTATATATCATGAATTTTTCGCATCTGTCGCTTGTTTTACATCTTGGAGCATATCTTTACAACAAAGAAAACAGCGACGGGTATTTTTATGACCGCGTCGCTTTGCAGTATACTGTAAAAAAACACATTTTATTTCAACTGGGCTTAAAAACCCATCTTATGCGCGCCGAAGTCCTGGAATTTGGGTTCGGTTATAAATTCTGATCAGTTGCCGAAATCCTCTTTATTCTGTAAAACGCCCTCTTCACTCCAGAACTTCCATACGCCTATTTTTTTGCCTGCCGTATATTTACCTTCGTAACGTTTTTCCCCGTTCTCATAAAATACGGTCAGTTTACCATCATCAACACCTTCAACAAAGTTGTGAATGCTCATTTCATTGCCATTCTGAAACCAGCTTGTCCATTTCCCGTCCCTTTTACCGTTCTTATAGTCTCCCTCCATGTATTTCTGGTGATTGGAATAATATAATGTTTCCCTGACCAATGTTTTATTTGTTCCATCGTCCTTATAATATCTTACTACCTTGGGCGAACCGTCAGGGTATGATTCAACGGTTTCTTCAACAACCTTAGAGGTACAACTGTTGATAATGAAGGCAAGTAAAGACAGAAATAATAATTTTAGTTTCATCCTGCCGGTTTATTCTTTTGTTTTTTCGGATTCTTTTTCCTTGGCTTTTTGGATTTTTTCGTATTCCTTGTTTAATCCTTCAAGTATATCTTTTGTTATTTCAAGGGCATCATTGGCATAAAGCAATGCTCCGCCAAACGACTCTTCAAAAATAAATGTATATTTCTTTGTCCTGTTGTAACGTGCAATATAATTTACGATTGAATCATGCACTTCCAGGTTTCGGATTGTTTTTTCTTCCAGGAGCTTTTGCGAAAGCTGGCCTTCCATTTCCATGATCTCCTGCTGCTTCTTGGAGAGTTTTTCTTCTGTTTGCTTTTGCTCATTAAGACTTAATAAACCGGCAGTACCCTTTTTTAGATAATCATTATATTCTTTCTGAAAATTATTTACAGCTGTATTGTATTGGTTCTGATAAATCTTTTCAAGATTGGCCAGGTCAACCTGAACATCAAGAACAAAATCATAGTGCTCCATGATCGTATCGGTGTTGACAAAAGCAAAAGTAATATTATCAAGGGTTTTAGGCGGAATATCATCACCTGCCGTTTTTTTCTTGTGAAGGAAAAATAGTAAAAGCAGCACAATGACACCGGCAAATGATAATAAACTTATGATTGTGGTAAAACAATGCTTTTTATCGGAACATTTCTGTGGCGCTTCTGTTTTTTCAGCAGGTTTATTTTCCTGAATTTCGGTTAAGGGTTCTTCGTTCATTATAATTGTTTTAAAATATATTTAATTTCCCACTTCTGATAAAAATTTCAGGCGTACCAGCCTTATTTCCTCTTGTGAAAATTCCTCTTCGCCAAGTTCGGCTAAGGCTGCATCGATGGAATCTGTTTCGGCATCATAAAAATATTCAAAAATTTCCTCCTGGTGATATGGCTCAACGTATTCGTCTATATAATAGTTTATATCCAGTTTTGTTCCTGATGCCACAATGCTCTCCAATTCTATAAGCAGTTCATCAATAGAAAGGCTCTTGGCATTAGCAATATCTTCGAGGGGGATTTTCCTGTCAATGCTCTGTATGATATAAACCTTAAGCCCTGATTTGTTCACCACGGATTTAACAACCATATCCATCGGCCTGACGATCTCGTTTTCTTCAACATATTTTGCGATCAGGTCGAGAAAGGGTTTTCCGTACTTCTGTGCCTTCCCGGCTCCAACGCCCGTTATCTGCAGCAGTTCGTCCATCTTTATCGGGTACTGAATAGCCATATCCTCAAGTGACGGATCCTGGAAAATAACAAACGGAGGCAGGTCTTCCTTGCGGGAAATTTGTTTTCTCAGGTCTTTTAACAATGAAAACAGTGTTTTGTCGGCAGTACTGGTTTTTCCGCCACCGGCAAAGAATTCATCATCCTCGGGACTGTCATAATCATGATCTTGAGTAAGCATGATGGTTGTAGGCTCATCCAAAAACTTATGGCCCCCTGGTGTGAGTTTCAGAATTCCGTAATTCTCAATATCTTTGGTAAGCAGGCGGGCAACCAGGGTCTGACGTATCACGGCATTCCAGAACTTTTCGTCACGGTCGGCGCCTTTTCCAAAAACGCTGAGTTTATTGTGTTTGAATGACTTTATAGTGGCCGAGGTTTTACCGATGATCACATTGATGAGGTGGGCAGCCTTACATTGTTCCTTTGTTTCGAGCACGGCATCAAGAACGATCTCCACATAATCGGTACCGTCGAACTTGGTCTTGGGATGCAGGCAGTTATCACAACACTGGCAGTTTTCATCATGAAATATCTCGCCAAAATAATGAAGCAATAATTTACGCCGGCATACCGACGATTCGGCATAAGCAATGGTTTCAAGCAGTAGCTGTTTGGCTATTTCCTGTTCATTCACCGACTTTTTCGATGTGAATTTTTCAAGTTTCTGAATATCTTCAAAAGCATAAAAAGCAATGCAATTTCCTTCTCCGTCATCCCTGCCGGCACGCCCTGTTTCCTGGTAATAACCCTCAAGGCTTTTCGGCATATCATGATGTATCACAAACCGCACATCGGGTTTGTCGATGCCCATACCAAAGGCTATAGTGGCAACAATAACATCAACTTCTTCCATCAGGAATTTATCCTGGTTGCCTTTGCGCACATCCGATTCAAGCCCGGCATGATATGGCAGCGCTTTTATGCCATTAACAACAAGCGTTTCGGCAAGTTCTTCCACTTTTTTTCTGCTCAGGCAATAGATGATTCCCGACTTACCGCTGTTGCTTTTAATAAATTTTATAATATCACGCTGGACGTCTTTTGTTTTTGCGCGTACTTCGTAGTAAAGGTTGGGCCTGTTGAAAGAAGACTTGAACAGGGTGGCATTCATCATCCCCAGGTTCTTTTGTATATCATGTTGTACCTTGGGTGTGGCCGTTGCCGTAAGCGCTACGACAGGAACTCTCTTGCCGATGGCCTTTATGGTTGGCCTTATATTGCGGTATTCGGGGCGGAAATCATGCCCCCACTCCGATATACAGTGAGCCTCATCAATGGCATAAAAAGAAATTTCAAACTGCTTGAAGAATTCAATATTTTCTTTTTTTGTAAGTGTTTCCGGGGCAACATAAAGTAATTTTGCTTTTCCGGCAAGCAAGTCGGCCTTTACATCAGCCATTTCCTGTTTGGATAGTGAGGAATTCAGAAAATTGGCTATACCCTTATCCACTCCAAAATTGCGGATATTATCCACCTGGTTTTTCATCAGTGAAATAAGCGGTGAAATGATAATAGCTGTACCCTTGCTGATCAGAGCCGGAAGCTGGTAGGTAAGTGATTTTCCCCCGCCTGTAGGCATAATCACAAAAGTATCATTCCCGTCAAGTATGTTTCTTATGATGGCTTCCTGATTCCCTTTGAATGTATCAAACCCAAAAAAATCTTTTAAAACTTTATGTAATGCAACATCTGTTTTTCCTTTCATTTCTTACATGTTTGTTTGCGTAAATATACTATTTTTTGGCTTATTTTTTAATTATGTATGCAATTTTATTACGAAAGTATAAAAATTTGAGTTTTTTCAAATATTTATTTTTTTATCCATTTTAATCAGCTGCTCATCCTTTACCCATTGGTAAAATTTAAAATCATTTTAATTGTTTCAGATATACCGATGTTTCAGCAGTTGAAAGGCTGACAAATCCGTATTCAGGACAATTGTTCTGACCGGCCGTGAGTATCCATTTAAGAAAAGAAACTGTTGCAGCATCTGTTGGCACCGATTTAAGAGCCAGATACAGCGTGCGGACCGGTGGTGAAGGATATTTCCCGGAACCAACAGCATTTTTAACATCGTCAAATTTGTCAAAAACCAGCTCGTTGTCATCTGCCTGATGGTTTGAATTCAAATCAACAGGTAAAACCATAATGTTACGTTTAAGGAAACCGGTATTCAGATCATAAACTTTGGTCATGCTGCAATAACCTATAGCGTTTTTGTTAGCGGCTACCATATTAATAATATCATTTTCATTATAAACCATTGACCCGGTAATTCCTTTTGCCGGTACTTTTAAAAAATCTGCCATTGTCCGCGAGGTTCCTGAACTGTCATAGACCTTACAAATTTCTATTGGAGCATTAGATTGAACGCCCAGCAGCTGCCCCCAGGTTTTTATTTTTCCAGTAAATGCCCCTGCAAGTTTATCTTTGGTCACACCCGCCAATACAATCTTTTGTATATTCTCATTATCAAAGCTGATAACGGGAACAACGGCATCCCTGGCAACAGGTACTACCCATAAATTTTTTGTTGTTTCATTTTCCGCCGGATTGTACGAAAGCATAGCCATTTTTATTTTTTCTTCAGAAACGTTTTTCAAACTTTTATCACTATTGGCGGCTTTTATAATGACCTTTATCCCGGGATGCTCTTTTTCGACACCCTGCTTCCACTTATTCATGAGAGGAATAATTATCTCAGCACCCTCCACGCTGATGGTCCCTGTGATAGCCTGTGCATCATTTTTTTGGCCGGTACCTTTATCTTTCATATTGCCGGAATTACATCCGCATATGATCAACATAACTGCAGTCAATATAACAATGGTCTTCTTCATAATATTTTTTTTCAAAATTACATTTTTTAATAAAAAACAAATCTCATTTGTGATTATTGTAACGATAAACTATATTTGTTAAAAATTTTTATGATACTCTACCGGCCTGCCGGGGCAGATGATGTAAATTTTATTGCTGAAGCCATTACGGAATCTGATAAAAGTGGTACGGATATTCTTAGCTATGCACGGCTTTTCGGCTTATCTGATGTTGATGCACAAGTATTAATTAAAAAAGCTGTTCGTGAAAATATTCCCGGACAGGAACTTTGTTTATCCGGTTTTTTAATTGCCATGATCGGGAATGAGCCGTCCGGTGCGGTCTGCTCGTGGCTTGAGGCCGAAGATGGCATTCCTTCAAGCGTTCTGAAGGCAAATATCCTTTACTACTTTTTAGGAAAGAATTTTACTGAAAAATCGAAGGGAAAATCAGTAATTGTTGATTCGCTCGCTATTCAGAGGGAAGCAGGATGCCTTCAGATTGAGTCGGTGTACGTCCGCAATAAATTCAGGGGGATGGGCGTTTCAAATAACCTGATACTTGAGCAAATAAAACAAAATATTTTTTCGGGGAAAGTTTTTTCAAAAGTCCAGATTCAACTTATGGAAACAAATACCGCTGCATTGAAATCCTATGACAAACTTGGTTTTAAGACACGGCTGCGTAAAACAAGCGAACACCCGGAAGTATTGAACTATTTTCCCTCCAGAACAAAAATAATGATGGAATTATCGGTTCAGGATCTGGTAAAAAAAGGGTTAATATAATATCTGATGAACATTTATATAAAAAAACGCCGCTGGAAATTTTTACTTTTTATCATTTTGATGATAATCTTCTTCCTTTCCTTATGGTATATCGACAGGGTGGCGAACCAGATTGAAAGCGACCAGCGTAATAAAATCAAACTGTGGGTAGATGCTATTACAAAAAAGGCCAGCCTCGTTAATGCAACGGATACTTTTTTCACGCTTTTACAGGCTGAAGAGCGTAAAAAAGTTGAATTATGGGCTAATGCAAATGTCCGGCTGATTAATGCTGAATACTATGAAGACCTAACCTTTTATCTGGATATTATTAAAGGAAATAATACGATTCCTGTTATTCTTACCGATGATAAAAACAATATTTCACTTGCAAAAAATGTAGATTTTAATGTTGATTCGGTAAAGACCTTATCGGGAAAAATCAGGGAGGACTTTTCTGTCTATCCCCCCATTGAAATAAACTACATCAGAAATAAAAAGATTTACCTTTACTATAAGGACTCAAAAGTATTTACAGGGCTGAAAGACGTACTCAACAAACAGGTAAAAGCTTTCCTTTCTGAAATTGTGACTAATGCTCCCTCTGTACCGGTTATCGTTACCGATGCTCACCGTAGGCAGGTTATCGCCTATGGAAATATTGACACACTCATGATTAATAACCCCGATTATGTATCACGGACTATACAGTCGATGGAGGCGGATAATAACACCATCATGGTTAATCTCCCCGGCAAAGAGGACTGCATAGTATTTTACAGGGATTCGCCACTTTTAATTCAGTTAAAGTATTTCCCATATATTCAGTTTATCATCATCGGGATATTTATTTTTATTGCTTATATGCTTTTCAGCACATCGCGCCGTTCGGAGCAAAACAAGGTATGGCTGGGACTGGCAAAAGAAACGGCTCATCAGCTGGGCACTCCTTTGTCATCGCTGATGGCCTGGGTGGAACTTTTAAGACTAAAGGGTATAGATGAAGAAACACTTGCAGAAGTCTCTAAAGATATTCTACGACTCGAAACCATCACAGAACGTTTTTCAAAAATAGGTTCCGAACCCAAACTTGAAAGCCAGAATATTGTTGATGTCATTTACAGCGCCATAGATTACCTGAAAAAACGCACATCAAAAAAAATCAGCTATATCATCAACCCTGCATCTCCTGAAATCATTGTCCCGCTTAACAACTACCTGTTTGAATGGGTGGTTGAAAACCTCTGTAAAAATGCCATTGATGCCATGAGCGGAACAGGTACCATAGAAATCACCATCTTTGAAGACGACCGTAATGTTTATGTAGATATTCAGGATACCGGAAAGGGTATTCCCAAATCAAAATTCAAAACCATTTTTAATCCGGGATATACCAGTAAAAAGACCGGTTGGGGCCTGGGGTTGTCTTTATCTGAAAGGATTATCGAAAATTATCATTCGGGGAAAATTTATGTAAAATCTTCAAACTTAGGCAAGGGTACCTTGTTCCGGATACAACTCAATAAAGCAAAAAAAGATTTTAAATAAAATTTATTAATTTTGTGTTAAAAATCAGTTTTTGCTATGCCTGTCATTGGTTCAATAATTAAAAGCGCTATCGAACTCCGGGGAAAAGTTCCGACGCAACGCCTTATAAAGCGCAGTCCGTGCAGAATACAAAAACGAACCCTTAAAAAACTTTTACGTAAAGCGTTATTGACTTCGTTTGGCGAAGAATATCATTTTGCTGATATTCTGCATGAAAAAGATGTTGTTTCTGCATTTAAAAGAAACGTTCCCATACATGATTATAATTCTATTTTTAAATGCTGGTGGCACAGAACGCTGACAGGCGAGACTTATGTCTGCTGGCCGGGAAAAATCAAATACTTTGCATTAAGTTCGGGGACATCTGAAGCTTCAAGTAAATATATCCCGGTTACCAGTGACATGCTCAGGGCTATAAAAAAGATCAGTGTGAGGCAGCTTTTTTCACTGGCACAATATGATTTCCCCAACGAATTCTTTGAAAAAGGAATCCTGATGCTCGGCGGCAGCACGCACCTTCAATACAACGGCACTTACTATGAAGGGGATCTGTCGGGCATTACCACCGGAAATATTCCCTTTTGGTTCCAGCATTATTACAAGCCTGGAAAGCGCATTTCAAAGGAAAAAAACTGGCAGACCAAGCTGGACGAGATCGTAAAGAAAGCGCCGGAATGGGATATCGGGGTCATTGTCGGAGTACCGGCATGGCTTCAGATCTTGCTTGAAAAAATTATCGAAACATACCATCTGAATACTATTCATGACATCTGGCCCAACCTGTCGATCTTCGTGCATGGTGGTGTGGCATTCACACCTTATGTAAAAGGTTTTGAAAAACTGCTTGCACGCCCGCTTACTTACATTGAAACTTATCTGGCATCCGAAGGATTTATCGCATTCCAGAGCCGGCCCAATACCAATGCTATGCAGCTGGTTCTGAACAACGGCTTGTTTTTCGAGTTTATTCCATTTAATGAAAAGAATTTTGATGAAAACGGAGTAATCAAAAATAATGTTGAAACACTGACGATTAATGATGTTGACGAAAATACCGAATATGCGCTGCTTATTTCAAGCTGCTCAGGAGCCTGGCGGTACCTTATCGGCGACACGATTAAATTTACATCAAAAGCTCGCTGTGAAATAAAAATCACCGGTCGGACAAAACATTTCCTAAGCCTTTGCGGTGAGCACCTTTCGGTAGAGAACTTGAATTCTGCCGTTCATATGCTTGAAGAGGAATTTAATATCGAAGTTCGCGAATTCACGGTTGCCGGAATCCGGCACAATTCGATGTTTGCTCACAGATGGTACCTGGGAATCGACCAGGAATTCGATCAACAGCTGGCCGCAGAAAAAATAGACGGCTACCTGAAGCAACTCAATGATGATTACAGGGTTGAACGGCTGGAAGCCATTAAGGAAGTATTTGTTGAGATATTGCCATCAAATGTGTTTTACGAATGGATGAGACAAAATAATAAAGAAGGTGCACAAAATAAATTTCCAAGGGTGTTGAAAGAAAATAATTTTGCGAAATGGGAGTTATTTTTGGAAAATTATAATTTAGCAAAAAAGATATAGGCATGATTAGCGCCCTCATCAGCGGTTTTATTTTAGGGTTGACTCTTGCAGTCGTGATCGGGCCTGCATTTTTCTCATTACTCCAGACCAGTATATACAGGGGCTTTCGCTATGGGATGTTTCTCGCACTCGGGATCATGTTGAGTGATTTTACGTTGATAGCATTAAGTTTCCTGGGTGTATCTCAATTAATAAGCGGCGACAAATACAGCGCACTGTTTGGAATTATAGGCGGATTGATATTGCTCGGTTATGGCGCTTATGTCTTTCGTAAAAAAACAACTTATACTGATGCGGAACTGACCGACGAGGCAGGTAAGGGTGTCAATAAATATTATGATCCGCCTGCCAAGACCTATTTATATATCATAAAAGGTTATTTTCTGAACCTGGTAAACCCGTTTTTGCTGATCTTCTGGATGGGCCTCATGGGATATGTTGCCGCAGAATATAACTCTGATATAAAAAAATTATCGATATTTTTCGGGGTCGCTCTCGGCACCGTGTTTTCAACCGACCTTTTAAAATGTTTTATCGCAAATAAAATCAAAGCCATCCTTAAACCAAAGATCCTTTCATTTTTTAATCATGCGCTGGGTATCCTGTTATCTATTTTTGGTTTGTATATGATTGTTAAAACCATTATCAACTTTACGCATACCGGAATTTTTTTCAATTTTTAGTTTATGGAATGATCTGTTCCCCTGTCAGAACAGCCTCAAAACTTTCCTTTTCTAATAACGAATTGCAGGATGCAGGCCTGAACAGTATTATCATTTGTAATAATTACAAATAATAATTTTACTTTTGAGCCCGCTATTTTATATTTATTTCCGATGAACGATTCGTTACTTTTCACTCCGGCTTCCATAGGGCCTGTTAAACTCAGAAACCGCAGCATCCGTGCTGCTGCTTTTGAGGGAATGTGCCCCGGCAACAACCCGTCAAAAATGCTGTTTGACTATCATCAGTCGGTTGCTGCGGGTGGTATCGGTATGACCACCATTGCATATGCTTCTGTTACCCGCGACGGACTTTCATTTCCTCATCAGATGTGGCTCAGGAAAGATATCATCCCCGAACTGCGCAAACTCACCGATGCCATTCACCGCGAAGGCGCTGCCGCTTCAATACAGCTGGGGCATTGCGGCAACATGTCAAAAAAAAGCGTCGCCGGCCGTATACCGCTTTCACCTTCGGGAGGATTAAATATTTATTCTCCTACATGGTCAAAAAAAATGACAAAAGAAGAAATTTCTGCAATAGCACAGGCATACGGCGAAGCCGTAAAAGTAGCCCGCGAATCAGGATTTGATGCCATCGAAGTGCATGCCGGCCACGGATACCTCATCAGCCAGTTTCTCTCTCCTTATACAAATCACCGTCGTGATGAATTCGGGGGGCCGCTCCAAAACCGTGCCCGTTTCATGCAAATGGCCATGCAGCATGTAATAAAGGCTGCAAAAAACGATATGGGTGTAATTGTTAAAATGAACATGAGCGACGGTTTTCGTGGCGGGATGGAAACTCAGGAATGCCTTGAGGTAGCCCGGCTTCTTGAACAGGAAGGCGCCCATGCACTCGTGCTCAGCGGGGGCTTTGTCAGTAAAGCGCCCATGTATGTGATGCGCGGAAGCATGCCTATACGTTCACTTACATACTATATGAAAAATATTCCCCTGAAGATGGGCGTTGGAATGTTCGGACGGTTTATGATACCCTCCGTACCATTTAAAGAGGCATATTTTCTAGAAGATGCCTTAAAATTCAGGCAGACGGTAAAAATTCCGCTAATATATGTTGGCGGATTGATCTCGGGGAAAAAAATTGATGAAGTACTGGATTGCGGATTTGAATTCGTTTCGATGGCACGGGCACTTTTAAATGAGCCCGGGTTCATCAACCGGCTAAAACAGGACCGGAATGCCCGAAACCAATGTTCAAACAAAAACTACTGTATTGCAAGGATGTATACCATTGAAATGGCCTGTCATCAGCATATGCAAAACCTTCCGGCCTGCCTTGCGAAAGAGTTGAATATTGAAAAACAGATATGAGCAGTACCTCCAAAACCGAAACTGCATTAATCACCGGTGGCTGCTCCGGCATTGGGTATGCCATCGCCTGTGAACTGGCTGGACGGGGCTTTCGCCTGGTCCTGGTAAGCAATCAGGAAGAACGCCTGAAAGAAGCGGCCGGGGAGATCAGATCAACATTTAATACAGAAGTATATACCTTATTTTTAGATCTCGCCCGGCATACCGCTGCAACAGATCTTTACAACTGGTGCCACGAAAACAACTATATAATAGATGTTCTGGTAAACAATGCCGGAATGTTTTTCTTCGGCGAAGTAACAGAGACCCCAATTAATAAAGCCCGGGACATGATGTCGCTTCACGTATCAACGCCGGCACAGCTTTGTTTGCTCTTCAGCAAAGACATGAAGCAGCGGCGGCAGGGAAATATCATCATTATTTCATCCCTGGCTTCCTATATGCCATATCCGGGTATTGCCTTTTATGCAGCCACAAAAAGGTTCCTGAAAAGCTTTTCACGATCGCTGCGGACCGAAATGCTCGACTATAATGTAAATGTAACCTGTGTGTGCCCGGGGGCCGTTTATACCAACCTATACAACCTCAGCGATTCAGGTATCAGTGCCGCTTTAAAAACCGGCATAATGATGCGCCCCGAGAAACTGGCAAAGCAGATTGTACGAGCCATGTTACGGAAAAAATCCCTGATATTCCCGGGAATGATCAATAAAATTGCCCTGCCATTCCTTTACATCATCCCACATGGAATCATAGTCCTGGTAAGGCGGTATTCCCGATTGCTGCCTCCTGATAAAAACAATTATTGATCGGAATCTGATTTTTCTATTTTTATCATTGCCTGCAAATAATGATAAATAGCGCCATTGCCGCTTTCGCAAACTCCCCCCTGGGGAATCCATCCCTTTTGTATCAGGTCGTTTACCTGCTTTATCAGGTCTTCGAACCTTGAATCGGTAAGTATTGTGTATAACATATAAACCGGTTTTAATTTATTAGTTTTTTATTTAACCCGAAATTAAACTCTTTATACAAAAGCCTCTTATCAAAAATATAATACTAATGCAATATTTTATATACCATTTCTTTCATCAGCTCGCCGCTATCGGTTGATGCATTGCCCACTCCCTTTGACCGTAAATCATATTCGCGCAAAAAAGAAAAAACATCCTGTAATTTTTGCCTGTTGTAATTTTTTGCTGCAGTGGCATAATCATCAATGAACATCCTGTTGACTGAAAGTGCAGAAGCCACATTGTTGGGACTCTTATCTTTCAGGTTGTGATATAAAAGGACCTTTGTAAAATACAAAAATAGTATCGGGATTACTTTTACAATAGGGTTTTCCTTTTCATTCTCCGCAAAATATTTTATGATCTGGTTTGCTTTAAAAATATTTTTTACTCCAAGGGCTTTCTGTAGTTCAAAAACATTAAAATCCTTGCTTATTCCAATATTCAGCTCTACCTGCTCGGGAGAGATTTCGGCGCCCCTGGGAAAATTTATAATGATCTTGCTGACCTCGTTCACTATTTTGCTCAAATCCGCGCCTAAAAATTCAGCCATCATCATGGCCGCCTTCTGATTGATTGTATATCCTTTTTCCTTAACATAGGCGGTAATCCAGGCCGGAACCTGGTTGTCGTAAACTTTCGCGGATTCAAACAACACGGCCTTTTTTTCGATGAGCTTCGCAAATGTTTTACGCTTATCTAATTTGTGATATTTATAACATACAACCAAAATTGTTGATGATAGTGGATTTTCAATATATTTTTCGAGGTTTTCAATATCTTTTACGTCCTGGGCTTCCTTTACGATTACGAGTTGGTAGTTCGACATCATTGGAAAACGCTTGCATGAATCAACAATATATTGCACATCGGTTTCCCTGCCATACAGTACGCTCAGATTAAACTCCTTTTCTTCCGGCGACAGCACATTTTCTTCAATATAATCACTGATGATGTCAATATAATAAGATTCCTCGCCTGAAAGAAAATATACAGGATAATAAATTTTTCGCTGGAGGTCTTTGATTATTTCGTCGTAACTTTTCATATCATCAGTTATAATCGAAATACAGATGTTTCACGGTAAGGCCATTGTTTATAAGCTGGTTCAAAGATTCTATGCCGATTTTAAGATGCATTTCCGTAAATTTTTCAGTGACTTTTTTGTCACTGGCCTGAGTTTTTATCCCGGATGAAATCATGGGCTGATCGGTGACGAGCAGCAAGGCACCAATAGGTATCTGGTTGGCAAAACCAACAGAGAACAATGTGGCGGTTTCCATATCTATTGCCATAGCCCTGACTTTACGGAGGTATTTTTTAAATTCACTGTCATGTTCCCAAACTCGGCGGTTTGTAGTATAAACTGTTCCTGTCCAATAATCCTGTCCAAGATCCCGAACAGTTGTTGATACTGCTTTTTGCAGGTTAAATGCAGGAAGGGCGGGAACTTCAGGGGGAAAATAATCGTCCGAAGTACCTTCTCCGCGAATAGCTGCAATAGGAAGTATCAAATCCCCCAGTTTGTTTTTACGTTTCAAGCCTCCGCATTTGCCTAAAAACAATGCAGCCTTGGGCTTGATAGCGCTAAGAAGATCCATGATGGTCGCGGCATTGGCGCTCCCCATGCCGAAATTCACCAGCGTAATATCATTTGCTGTGGCACAAGGCATCGCTTTATTAACTCCCTTTATCGGCACATGGTTCCATTGGGCAAAAAGTTCAAGATAATGGCTGAAATTGGTTAACAAAATATAATTTCCAAAATCTGAAAGCTCTGTTCCTGTATACCGGGGAAGCCAGTCTTCGACAATTTCACGCTTTGTCTTCATCGGAATATCTTTTTATGAGTAACTTTAAGGCAAAAATAAGAAAAAAAAACATGCTTCAGCTGAATCTTCCACGTTATGAATTTTCTGTGCTACAAAGTTCTCCGCCAAAGATTTTTGATGTCTTCAGAAAAAAGTATGTTGCCCTGACTCCTGAGGAATGGGTAAGACAAAACTTTCTTATGTACCTTGTTGAAGAAAAAAAATACCCTGCCTCGCTGATATTTCTTGAACAAATACTTAAAATATATAAAACACATAAAAGATGTGACGCTGTTGTCTATGATAAAAAAGGCACCCCGCAATGCATCATAGAATTTAAAGCCCCCGACGTAAATATTTCACAACAGGTTTTTGACCAGATTGCACGTTATAATATTGCACTCGGGGTAAATTATCTTATTGTTTCAAATGGCCTGAAGCATTTTTGCTGTAAAATGAACCTGAAAACACAGACCTGTCATTTCCTGGAGGATATTCCGGATTATTCAGCCTTATAATTTGTTAGGTCAAAATATTGCTGTATTTTTATACATCCAAATTTTATGTCTATGGATAAAGCCTTTCCCAGAGTGTTTATTTTTCTTTCTTTCATCATTTCCCTTTCTGTCTGCTTCGGACAAAACAGCACATACTTCAGGTTACCTGCCGGTGTCAGTGAAAAAAATTTTATTAAGAACACAATTATCCTCAAGATCAAATCTGATTATGCAACATCCTGCAAAAAAGATCAGATTGGCCTTCCACAGCTATCTGATATCTTTCAGCAAATTGATGTCGTGGAACTTCAGAAAAAATTCCCCGGGATAAAAGCTCCCAACAAAAAATTCAATGCTTATCATCAAAAATTTGCAGACCTGTCGCTGATTTACGAAATCAAATATACCTCTTCAACAAATATTGAAACTGTAATAAATAAAATTTTATCTACGGGGCTGGTTGAATATGCCCAACCGCATTACATCATGAAACCTTTGGATTATCATCCCAACGACCCGCTTATTTCAAACCAGTACCACCTGAGCAAAATCAAGGCATACAGCGCATGGGACACCGTTAAGGGAGACACGAATATTGTTGTTGGTATTTGCGACTGGGGGACAGACATCTCGCATCCCGACCTGTCCGGAAATATTAAATACAATTACCAGGACCCTGTTGATGGCATTGACAACGACAATGACGGGTATACTGATAATTTCCGGGGTTGGGATATGGGCGATAATGATAATAATCCTACCGGCAACATATCACACGGAACCTTTGTGGCAGGGCTGTCGTCTGCTACCACCGACAATCATCTGGGAATTTCAGGAACAGGGTTTCTTTGTAAATTTCTGCCTGTCAAGGTTTGTAATTCAAATGATGAAGGCACCATGACGTATGAAAGTATTGTATATGCCGCAGAACACGGGTGCAATATTATTAATTGCTCATGGGGTGACACGTTTTATAGCGGCCCGTACGGGCAGGATGTTATAGACTATGCTACCATCAATAAAGGAGCGCTTGTTGTTGCAGCCTGCGGTAACGATGACAATAATGTGCTGTATTTCCCTGCATCCTATGATCGTGTGTTGAGTGTGGCTTCAAGTAATGCAAGCGATCATAAAGCAGATTTTTCAAGCTTTGGAATTTTTGTCGACATAACCGCTCCGGGTGACAACGTGTGGTCTACGCAAAACGGTGGAACGTATGGTAGTTCGGGGGGCACATCTTTTTCATCATCCATTACAGCCGGATGTGCTGCGCTTTTAAAAAGCCGGTTCCCTGCTTTAACCGGATTGCAGATTGGTGAAAAGTTAAAGGTGGCGGCCGACATCATTGATACCTTGCCGTCGAATACGCCTTACTTGGGGTTACTGGGGTCGGGAAGGCTGAATATTTACAATGCCCTATATGATACTTCACACCCGTCAATTGAAATGTATAATATAATCATAAAAAATAGCCACAATCAAAATGCTGCCAATCCTGGTGACACTTTATACATAAGCGGTGATTTCATCAACTATTTATCGCCATCAACAAATAATTTGCAGGTGGCTGTTGCCTGCACATCTCCCAATGTGAGCCTCATTGATTCTGTTTTTAATATTGGCATGTTGCCCATGCTTGGAACCACCAACAATTCATCTGTTCCTTTCCGTGTTTCAATTAAACAAGCCATAGGACGGGATGAACAGCTGGTCTTCACACTTACGTTTACCGACAGTAATTACCGTGCTGTTCAATATTTTTACATGTTTGCTAATAAAGATTACCTCGATATTGATACAAATATGATCGCTACCTCACTTACCAGCGACGGCGTATTGGGTTATGCTAACGGAAATAGCTTACAGGGATTAGGGTTCAGATACAATAACGGTGAAACCATGATGCACGCAGGAGGCTTCCTTGTGGGAAGATCCGTCACACAGGTTTCTAATGCAATATACAGCAATACCGGGGCTTACGATCATGATTTTGCCGTTATCGTGCCACTGAAAAAAAATACGCCTCCTGATTTTTCGGATTTTTCAGCATCAGGTATATTCAATGATTCAAATGCCTTAGCATATAAATTAAATATTACGGCCATACAACATGTTTATGCGTGGAAAAACCCGCCAAATGACAAGTTTATCATTATTGAATATGTTATTACCAATAACAACGCTTATAACCTAAGCGGGGTCTATGCGGGACTTTTCGCCGACTGGGATATAAATAACTCAATGGCCAACAGCTTGGACTACGATGAGATTTCCAGAACCATTTATTGTTTTTCCCCATTGGGAAGCGACTATGCCGGAATCGCATTGTTGTCACCCGGAACACCTTTTCATTATGCCTTTGATAATGACGGTGCCAATGGCAGCATCAAAATTTCGGATGGATTTACTTCAAATGAAAAATATATAGCCTTAAAAACCAACAGGAATAATGCCGGCATTTCGGGTAGCGGAAATGATGTTTCCGGCATGTTGAGCACCGGCCCATTTACCATTGCATCAGGTGATTCGGTAAAAGTTATCTTTGCCCTGCTTGCCGGTGATAATTTCAACGACATACAAAACAGCGCATTGGCTGCCAACCAGGCTTATTATCAAACGGGGATAACCGCTGCCGGTAATAATATTTCAGATAATATATTGTTCCAGAATCAACCCAACCCTTTCAAAGAAAAAACATCAATTTCTATTTATTTAAAGAGCCAGGCAACCATAAACCTTTCTTTTTACGACATAGAAGGAAATATTTCCCAAATAATCTTTAAAGGAAATTTATCCAAAGGAATTCATACTTTTTATGTCAGCAACAAATTCAAACCCGGAATCTATGTTTACGCCTTAACAGGAGCAGATTTTTGCCTTAAAAAGAAAATGTGCGTTGTAAAATAATTTCAAATTTTTCTTGCTCTCATTTTAATGTTTTTTAATTTTGGATGCCAATAAGTTTAATAAAATATCGCCTTATCATGATACATAAAAACCGTTTCCTTTCTCCCGACAAAGCCATTTATATATTGCTGGCATTTTTCTTTCTTTCTGTTGCCGGAGCTAATGCCCAAAGCAATAGTGATTTAATAAATCCTCTTGCAAAAAAACATTTAACCCAGATACAGATTGATACTTTGTCAAAACATGAAATTGACATGATAAATTATATGTACACTTCATCCTTTATTGTCGACACAACAAATAAATACTATAAAAAATGGCTTAACGAAAAAGGGGGTATTGATGTTGCACTCCTTAATCAGCAAAGAAAACAATCAGAAAGGGCATATTGCAGGTTTGAAAATTATCCCGGCCTTGTCATTGAATTGTTATCTTGGGATGAAATGAAAGCCGAAGCTGAAAAAATATTAAACAACAAGTAAAACCAGTCAAATGAAAAAGCGATTCTTCATATTAACATTTATCTCATTATCACTAACCTTTTGCCTGAAGGCACAAGTACCTGACTACCCCATGAGCAATCAGACCGTTTCTGGTATTTGCTTAGGAACTTTTACTGACTCTAATGCCGGGGACCTTGTAACCGGGGGCGCGGGCAATTACGGCAATAATGAAAATTTTATTATGACTTTTTGTTCTAATAATGCCCAATTAATAACAGTGATATTCTCTTATCTGAACATTGGAGCCGGAGATCATTTCAGAATTTATGACGGCCCCGACACCTTGTCGCCATTGATAACCGATATTTCCAGCTATAATCCTGTTAACTATTATGTATCATCTTCCGGAAACTGCCTTACATTCTGGTTTACAAGCGATGGTAGCGGCGCAATGTTTAGCCCTAATGGTAACTGGGCTGCATTTTTTCAATGTGGCAATTACGACGCCAGCAATGCTGCGTCCGATGCATGTGCCGACGCCCCGTCAATTTGCGATTTTAGTAATTATTTTGGAAATACCAGTAATTATTACACGCCGGATTATCCGGGCAATATGTGTACTGCATGTTCCCTGTTCGATGGCTCTATTGAAAATAATTCATGGGTTACTTTCGTTGCAAATAACGATACTGCTTCGTTTACAGTTAATTTATTGTCATGTACTAATAATCAGGGAATACAATTCGGGGTTTACCAGGGAATAAATTGTAGTAATTTTTCCCTGATGACACCATTGTCATGGACAGCACCGGGAACTTGCCCCATACCTCCGGGAAGTTCTTATACTATCACAGCAACGGGGCTTTTATCCGGTCAAATGTACTATATTATGATTGACGGATTCGCAGGAGATAATTGCCAATATATTATTCAGGCACAATCAGGAATGCAGTTTGGCGGGACAATTACGCCTGATCAATCTATCTGCGCCGGAGATACAGCAACGATTCAGGCAACGCTTTCAGGAAATGCATCATTTACTTGGACATCTTCTCCCACGGACCCAAGCCTTGCCGGACAAGAACATAATGCTAACATTTCAGTATCGCCCACAACAACTACAACATATATGCTAACATCCCAGGATGCTTCTATTTGTTCCAATGACACGCTTTATTCAACCGTAACGGTTTTTCCAGCTCCGGTCGCAACAATTACGGCTGACCCTGTTGTTACCAATGTGGATGCTGCCATATCTTTTACCGGCAGCACCGGCAATGGAATAAATCAGTGGACATGGAATTTTAATTATCCCGATGGAATTTTTGAAACAACAACAACCAATACGACTACACACTCATATTCTAATGCAGGAACTTACACCGTATATCTGCTGGTCAAAAATAATGGTGGATGTGTTGATTCTACGACAATACAGGTGAATGTTGTTGAATTTGAAATTCCAAATATCTTCACACCAAATGGTGATGGAGTCAATGATTTTTTTAAAATTAAGGGTATTGATAAACTCCCAAACACTAATATTAAAATCTTTAATCGTTGGGGTAAAAAAATATTCGACGCCGATAATTACAGAAACACTTGGAACGGCGAGGATTACGCCGACGGTGTATATTATTACATCCTCACACTCGACGACGGAACAAGTTACTCTGGCACCATAACGCTGATACGATAGATTTTTTCAGATCATTAAAAATAATTGCGCTCTTGCTGATTAAACGATCATAACGTTTTTTCATGGAATGACCATGCGGTCGTATATTATTTAAATGTAAATTATTAAAAGCCTCGTTTTCAGGCGTATTGCTTGTTTTTAATTTAATAGAATTTTTATCAGGCCAATTGAAAATAATCTTACATTTGACCCGTTTTTAAATCATATATGATAAAGCAACGGATTCTTAAAATATTTCTTTTGTTGGTGATAGCCGCCTTCTTATGTTTTTCATGCCAGGCACATAGATCTTGCGGTGGTATGCAACATTATAATAATGATGTAAAGAGAGGTCTGGCACATTAAAAAAAAGACTGCTTCCCGGCAGTCTTTTTTTTATAGAAAAAAATCAATGCTCTATTTTATTGGCGCATTTTTTAATGTTTCTGTCAAGAATTCCCAGAATTTTTCTACAGAAGCAATATTAACTCTTTCGGCCGGAGAATGAGGGAAATTAATCGTGGGCCCGAAAGAAATCATATCCCAGTTTTTATAAACCCCGCCAAGCAACCCACACTCTAAGCCGGCATGAATAGCTCCAATATGGGGTTTTTTGCCGAACTGTTTTTCATAAGCAAGAAGCATTTCCTTTAAAATGGGAGAATCCAGATTGGGTTTCCAACCGGGATACTGTCCATTAAAAGTACATTCGGCACATGCAAGTGAATATACGCATGCAAACATATTTTCCAGGTCTTCTTTGGCGCTGTCGACAGAACTGCGAAGCAGGCACATTACATCAATAACATTATTATGCGATTTAACAATGGCCAGATTCGTTGATGTTTCAACAAGTCCCTTCATATCCTGGCTAACCCTTATCACACCATTAGGGGTGGCATAAATAGCATTCAACAGGTTATTGGTAGTAACATGATCAATTATGCTTGCCGGTAAATCTGCAGGTTCTGCCAGAATGGTAATGTCGGTTTCAACATTTTTATATTCGTTTATCACAGTCGCTGTAAATTCTTTGATAAATTCATTAAACTTATTTACATTGGCTTTAGGCAATGTAATAAGCGCGAATGACTCACGGGGGATGGCATTGCGAAGGCTGCCGCCATCTATACTGGCCAGATGCATTTCGAGGTTATTGAATGCATACCATAAAATACGGTTAAGCAATTTGTTTGAATTGGCACGTTCCAAATGAATATCAACACCTGAATGCCCGCCTTTGAGTCCTTTTACGGCAATTTTGAATGCCTGTACATCAGCAGGAACAGGCTTTTCAGTATATTGAAACTTTATATTAGCATTTGTTCCACCTGCACACCCAACACACAAATCTCCTTCTTCCTCTGTGTCAAGATTCATGAGGATATCGCCGTTCAGCAGACCGGCTTTAAGTCCGAAAGCCCCGGTCATGCCGGTTTCTTCATCAACAGTAAGCAACATCTCCAATGGGCCGTGCACAAGGTCAGTGGCTTCAAAAACCGCCATGGCTGCAGCCATACCAATACCATTATCGGCGCCCAGCGTTGTTCCGGTGGCCTCAACCCATTCCCCGTTTATACGCGGTCTTATCGGGTCTTTTAAAAAATCATGAACGGTATCGGAATTCTTTTGCGGAACCATGTCGAGGTGTGCCTGAAGAATAATACCCTTGCGGTTTTCCATGCCGGGAGTTGCCGGCTTTCTCATGATCACATTACCGGTATCATCCACTTTACATTCGATATTGTGAGCTTTTGCCCAACTTAAAACATGTTCCCTAATTTTTTCTTCGTGCTTAGAAGGATGAGGAATTCCACATATATCCTCAAAATTTTTCCAAAGTG
Organism: uncultured Bacteroidales bacterium; assembly: GCA_964626855.1. GTDB lineage: Bacteria > Bacteroidota > Bacteroidia > Bacteroidales > CAIWKO01 > CAIWKO01. The sequence continues at coordinate 56,806 of CAZVKJ010000008.1, read as the reverse complement.
CAGAAGGTTTCAGATTGCTTAATACATTTCCCATATCAAAAATAATTTAACGTTAATATTCATTTTGCAGAACAACAAATATATGAATTATTACATGATTTTCAATTTCCGGATGTATTTTTATAAAAAAACAAATAACATACAACCTTTTTAATATTTTTATTGTCTAAAAACATCGTAGATGAGCCTTGATAAAAATATAATAGAGGGCTGTATTGCCGGCAACAGAAAGGCACAAAAGGTCCTCTTTGATAAGTACAAGGCTGCGATGATGGGCGTTTGTTTGAGATATTGCAAAAGCAGAGATGAGGCTGAAGATGTGCTGATGGAAGCTTTCATGACTGTTCTTTCACAGATCCGGACCTACCGCGGCGAAGGCGCGATAGATCAGTGGATTCGCAGAATAGTAGTGAATACCTCCATCAATAATTACAGGAAAAATCTGAAACATTATTTTCATGCCGATATTGAAAACGTTAACGAAACGGAAATTGATGAAGAGGGAAATTTTGAAATTGATGACAAACATTCTGTCGACGTCATTCTGAATGCAATACAACAAATGCCCGACGGCTACAGAATGGTGCTGAACCTGTATATTGTGGAAGGATATAAACATAAGGAAATTGCAGAAATGCTGAATATAACAATTGGAACATCAAAATCGCAATTATCAAAGGCACGGAAGATTATACAGGAGAAGTTATCTAATAATGGTGAGGTATAATTATGAATGATTTTATAAATAGCAATCCAAACAATCTTGATGATTATCTGAAAAACATGCTGGGTAATTACAAACCCGATGTGTCCTCAAACTTGTGGAGTTCTCTGAAGCTAAAGCTTTTTAAAAAAGATGTACTGGATTTTGTATCCTTTAAAAAGTTGAACCATACGCTCCGTTCACCGGCAAAATTTGGAGCAGCACATATAAAAGTCCTTGTGGGTTATGCCATTGCCGCTTGTTTTACCGTTGCTTTGGTTTTCGGGTCGAATTACATATATAAAAATTATATTTCCAATAATAAGAACAAAGAAAAAGAAGAAATAAAAGAAAAACCAGCCGTTCCTTCGGTAAAATCAGAACAAATAATAATTGATAGTTCTCCTGCAAACACGGTGCAACAAAATGCGACTTTAGTTCACCAAACGCCAAAACAACAGAAAAATCAGGAAACCCAGCTTGTTAATGATACCGTAACACGGGTTGCAAGCCCTGTAGTAAAAAATACGATCGACGCTGTCAATAGCAATGATAATAAAACAGAGAATATAAATTCGTATAACACGCTTCTAAAATATATTGACCGCGTGAATTCCAATGAAAAGAATCCGGTTGAGGAAACACAAACTGAAGAATTGCCCGACAATATTGATATAACAATTGACGACCCTGAAAGTCCCCAACCTGAAAATACAGGGGCTTTTGCTTATAACCTGGAAATTCCTAACGTAATTACGCCCAATGGTGACGGATATAATGATTACTTTTTAATTAAAAACCTTGATAAATATCCCTACAATTCACTAACTATTGCAAACCGAAAAGGCGCTATTGTCTTTGAAACAACGGGGTACCAAAATAATTGGGATGCCCGAAACCTTGAGTCGGGAACATATTATTACATCTTAACTTATAAGGATAACAACAATAAAAACCAGGGAGTGATCAAAGGGGTTATTTCTGTGGTACGATAGCGCTTCAGCCTTTATACATTTCTTCCTCTATTTCAACAAAAGAAATATATCTTGCTTCATAAAGTGTTGTAAGAAATTTGGTGACCCTTTGTTCTACGGGGCTTATACGATCGCCAAATATTTCAGATACATTATGGCATATTTCAGTCACCTTGATTTTGCCATTGATCTGCAGCCACACCTCAGAGCCAAGCTCATCCAGGCTGATTCTGAAGTATCTTCTCCGCGGGAGAAATAAAAAATTATTCAGTTTCTGATTTTTGAATTTTGGAACAACAATCGTTACGATTCCATTTTCAGCTGTTTCATGCTCACTTTTCCGGATCGGTGTTGCTTCCATGTAATTCAGCTTTTTCAGTATTTTTCGACGTTGAAAAAAATTTAGTGCCACAGTTATTTTTATTAATTCTTAATCATTTTTTGTTTAGCTTTTTTATATGCCTCTCTTCCCGACTCAATTAATTCCTGTGCCTTGTAAAATTCAAATGTGGAAGCTGCATCGCGTGAAATTTCAACATCAATATCGGGGCACTGGCCCATTACCGTCAGTTGGCATATCCTGTCCATCATGATATCAATGGATTTATCCATTACAGTCAAATATCCCGGCATACCGACAGGCTCTTTTTTCTCATCGCTGAACAGATTAAAATGCTTTTTTGCATAATCAAGCACTTTCCGTTTGAATGAAAAATCCTTGTGGGGATACGGAGAAACCTTAAAATCAGGCCGTTGATAAGGAATGTTGGCATTAACATCCACCACAACCAACATATCGCCATCGTGACGTTTAATACAATTAACAGGTATCGGATTAATTACACCGCCATCAACCAAAATCATATCCTTATACAACACCGGCGTTATAACAGTTGGTATTGCAATAGAGGCCCGGATGGCATATATTAGATTGCCCTTATCAAACACGATTTCCTGGCGGTTTTTGATATCCGTGGCAACAATGGAAAGTGGAATCTGCAACTCTGCAAAAGTCTGGCAACCGATAAAATCCTCGAATGTCTTAAAAATCTTTTCCGCCTTAATAAATCCTTGTCCCGTGAGAGTAAAATCCATAAGATCGTATACGTCGATTTCATCCAGGGAGCAAACCCAATCTGTAAAAGCTTTGAGGTTGCCGGATGCATAAATGCCCCCCACCAGTGAGCCTATAGAAGCTCCGGAGATGGAACCTATCTCATATCCATCATTCAGCAGTTCTTCAATAACACCAATATGGGCCAGGCCGCGGCATCCGCCACTGGATAAAACCAAAGCAACCTTTTGTTTCATAACGTAAAAATAAAAAAAAGGGACTTTGTAAAAACAAAATCCCTTTTATTTTTAGAAGTTTCCGCTTGGCGGAGGAGGTGCGTCGGCAGCGCCTTTGCTACGAATGGGCAGCCACACCAGTGTGACACCGATCAGAACAAGGACAATGATGCTTACACCAAAAGAAGGATTTTCGAAGATGGAGATGGTTGGAACATTCAGGAAATATAACAAGGCAAATACCAGCCCCATGAGTGCTTCACCGGCAATAAAACCTGAAGCAAGCAACACTCCTGTGTTTTCGGTTCGTACCGCCTGCCCAAGAGTGAAGTTCTTTCGTTTCTGGATCATTTCAACAATACCTTTTACAACACCGCCAAGGAAAATAGCAAAGGTCGTTTCCAGCGGAAGATACATACCCACGCTGACCAGCATCGGGCTTTTCACCTGCATCAGAATAAATCCAAGGCCCATGAGCATACCCACGATAATCAGCGGCCATGCCATTTGTCCGCCAACTATACCTTGTGAAAGCATGGCCATCAGGCTGGCCTGGGGAGCAGATAAATTTTTGCTGCCGAAGCCGCCGTCGTATCCCTGGATCTTTCCCTGGGCAATATCTCCTTCGTTCAGGATAACAAGCACGCCAAACATCACAACACCTGCGAGTACCACACCGATGATATCACCGATCTGCATCCGCCACGGGGTACCGCCAAGGATGTGCCCTGCTTTCAAATCCTGAAGCATCTCACCGGCCACAGCGGCTGATACACACACAATAGCAGCCACACCCAGTACCGAAGCAACACCTTCCTGACCCTTAACACCAAGTGCAAAAAGTATCAGAGCAGTTACCACCAACGCGGTTAATGTCAGTCCGCTGATCGGGTTATTGCTTGAGCCCATGATGCCGACGAGATATCCGGACACGGCGGCAAATAAGAACGCCAGTATGATCATCACGGTGGCAGCCACTATTGCTACAAGCAGTCCTGCATGGAAAATAAAGAAGGTGATACAGAAAGTAAGAATTGCAACAAATAAAATCCCAACGATAACCCAGGTTATAGGAATATCTTTGTCAACGCGGTCGGTAACGGCTGTTCCACCGGCAGCTTTTCTAACATCGCCGATAGCTCTTTTTATTCCGGCTCCAAGGCTTTTACGCATTTTAAAAAGTGTGAAACAAGCGCCCATGAGCATGCCTCCAATGGCGATCGGCCTTACGATAAAACGCCATATCTGTCCAATCTGAAATGAAGAGTCGCCTACTTTGGCAAGTGCTGCATCGGTTGACATGGTCGGGTCTTTAGCCTGTAAGATGGCAGCCCAGCTGTTCAGGAAGTCCATATCAATAGATGGAGCAATAAAATAATAAATAATCGGAGCTAACAGTCCCCAGGCGATCAAACCGCCACTGAAGTTAAGTGCTCCCAGTTTGGGGCCGATAATATATCCAACGCCCATGTATGCAGGACTGATACCCGGTGAGCTGAGGAGCATACCTCCCTGACCCTTAAATGCAGTACCGGTAATAGTTGATTTGCCAAAAGCTACAAACTTTTCCCAGGTAAGAGCAAAAAATTTAAATTCGCCAAGTGCTTTAATCAATGCACCGCCTATCATGGCGCCAAACAAAAATTTAGAACCACCACCACCACGACGGCCGGCTTTATGTATTTCGGCTGCTGCAATAGATTCGGGGAATTTCATTTCAACATCTTCCACCATCACACGGCGTAACAAGGCAACAAACATGATACCCAGCACACCACCGGCGATCAGGATCAGTGTGGAAGTTACATAGTTTCCGGGTGTGAAAAACGGGTCCCATACACCGGCAATAAAAAATGCAGGCAGGGTAAAAATAGCACCGGCAGCCACAGACTCTCCGATAGAACCAACGGTACGTGCGAAGTTTTCTTCAAGTATCGAGCCTTTCATCATTTTCAGAATGGCCATTCCAATTACGGCGGCAGGGTAAGTTGCCGCAATGGTCATCCCTGCTTTCAGGCCGAGATAAGCATTGGCAGCTCCCAACAATACAGCCATAACAAGGCCAATGATCAGCGCCTTCAACGTGAACTCAGCCATATTGGTCTCGGACGAGACAAATGGCACAAATTTTTTCTGTTCAGACATAGGTATTGCAGTTTTAGTTAATAATTATTTTTCAGAATTTTCTGCTAAATAATACAAAAAATCTGAAAGTGACAAGTAAAAAGATTATTAATTTGACCCGAATTTGATGATTTCAAAGAAGAAAAATAAATCACCTAATACATAAATTATTATCATTTCTTTGATTGATTTGTTCATTTCTTTTGCCGTCCAAAAGAAACGAACCAAAGAAAATGACGGCCCAGACGATGCTTCAACCCGCTCTCAGAAAATATTGAAAATCTATTCAAAGTAGTCCTGACTCTGACGGTCAGGAGACGCCGTTGGCGCCTTTGAAGATTTTCTAATATTTTCCGATTCACGCCAGTTCCGGCCCGCCGTCTGGGCAGCCCAACGCTCCGCCACCTTAATGGGGCCCTGTGGGCTACAAAAAAACAATGGGTTAGTAAAATGGCAAGGGATTCAATAAAAATTTTACTAACTGAAATTTTGTTCTCTATTAAGAAAATATGAATAATAAAAGGCTAAGCTACAATCTGAACGTGCTTTTTAGGCGGGCTACCGGATCAAATGGATCAACCCCTGGAGGGTTCGTTTTTCAATTCCGCCAAGGCGACGTTCAAATACGTCACACACGTAATAATAAACTCCCACGGCACAGTCCCGCTTCGAATTTTTGTCCTTACCATCCCAATTGATATCGGGATCTTCTGTTTTAAAAACCACGGTACCCCACCGGTTGAAAATAACTATGTTGATTTTATCAACAAAATCATAGGGAAACGGCCTGAACCAATCATTGTAACCATCACCATTAGGAGAAAATACATTCGGAAGCTGATACAATGAACACTGATCGATATCAAAACATACAAGATTACCCGGCAGGCTTTCGTTATTGAATGAATCAATAGCCGTAACATAATAACAGCCCACAATGGTCCCCATGCCGGAATGAATAAAACTGGTATCCTGAATATTGGTGGTATTAAACACCACTGTATAATCGGCGCTGGCATCCGGAGAATAATACAGGTTATACGCCACCACGTCATCAGCACAATTTTGATTTGGAAGTATCCAATATAACAGGTTTCTTACATTTTTGCAATCTGTTTCACCCGACAATACTGGTGGACAAGGGGCAACATTATCTATGGGAACGCCACATGTTCGCTGCGACAGGTTTATCAGGGGAAATGCAAATCCACCGGCGGTATAGCGCCCGACTGATTTCACATAATAACAATACGTGGTGCCGTTCATTAAACCTGAATCGGTATAGGTTAGTGCTGTAGTATAACCAACCGAGTCAAACAACAAGGTTACAGGGTTTTTCTTATAAATAACAAAATAATCATTTAACCACGGAACATCCGGTTGCCAGCTCAGTATCATCTTATTATCCGATGGTGTAAGGATCAGGAAAACAGAGGAGGCATTAACGGTAGAGCCTGCTAAAAATCGGTTTCCCGGCTCATCATTATAAAAATCAATCCTGTAGTGATAGGGAATTCCCTGTGTATTCAGCAAAGTATCGTTATACATCGTGTCATTTATCGAAGCCAGAGAATCTACCAGGAGCAGGTTGGAGCCATTGAGTTCGGTTCCGCGGTAAATCAGATACTTGTATGGCCCCGGTATCTGCACAGAATCAAACTCAGTTGGTTTAGACCATGCAATCCACATTGAACCGTTTACCGGATCGGTATTGGTTACACTGACATTGGTAATCACCGGAACATCTTTTTCCAGCACAGCACAAGCTTCCAACGAAGCATAACTTTCCGCATCATCGGGATAATATGCAATCACCATATAACAATAATCAATTCCACGTATCAGCCCTGCACCATTATTATTGTCAACATATGTAGTATCATTCAGCGAATCAAGTTGTGCTATCATTGAATAACCGGTATACGCAGGCACACCTGTTTCACAGTGGTCGGGGAAAAAGCCGTAATAACCATTTCGCCTGTATATCCTGTAACCAACGGCATTCTCGCAAATGCTCTTATCCCATTTAAGGTCAATCACATTGCCGTTGGGGGTGGCAGTAAGATGTTCAGGCGCCGGCCCGACAACCGTAATGTTTACTGAGGCAAAGTTCACCAACTGTATCGGATAGCCGTTATCTTTGACTTTAAAATTCATTTGGTACGGGCTTTTCTTAACGTGTGAACATTCCGTTTGCCATTTAAACTCTGAATTCACGTGGCCGGATCCCTGAACCGGTTGAGGAAATACTGCCGGACTCGACGGTACAAGCAGCGGGGCGCCATTCCCTGTAAGAACAATAATATTTGAATCCGGATCATAAGCAGAAACGTTAAACTTCAGAAATGTTCCGGCCAACACACAGGTATCCTGTAAATGATTAAAAACAGGGGGTTCGTTATCACATGAAACCACGGTTATTTGCATATCGCGCCGCACCGATCCTATTTTAATTCCATTACGCCACTCATCCACAATGATGCATATATTGTATTCACCATTAAGCTGCGGGCTGTCCCACAAAAGCTCGCCGGTATATGGGTCAATGGATAACACATTATTTGCAGGTGGAAAAAAATATCCCGGGATATAAACACCGCCCTGACCCTTGCAACTATCGATGCGGTATGACAGGCTGTCACCATCGGGGTCATACGCCCATGGGTTGTGTATAAATGGTTTATAAATACAGGCGTTATCAATCGGAGGGTTTAAAAGAACCGGCGAATTATTGTTTCCAAGAAACGGGTTAATCACCAGTGTTGTTTCAATAAAGAAAGGGATATTAACTGAATTGGGAATATTAATGATACCGGCATTACGGTTCGGGTCTTCCATGGTCATGATATATGAGCCGGGAGCAGGGTAAGTATGTATTCCACCGGTACCGGAACCATTGTAGGTATATTTATTATAATTGATTTCTCCATTAATCGGTGTCTTTTCAACGCGTTCAACAATATCAGAAGTGCCATCGCCCCAAAATATCTCTAGTTCAGGCCTGTCTGCAGGACTGGCTGAATATGTATATGTGATTATGGTAACCTGGTAAGTAAGTCCGTAAAGCCATTTATAAGATATTTCTCCGGCGCGCTGATGCGTAGCAAATACGGAGCTACTAACAAAAAGAAAAAAAAGCAACGCGGGTAAAAATCTTTTCATAATCGCATAACAAGACTATAAAGTTAGTAAAATTTGTACATTATACGAAATAAATCGGCGACTTCATTAATATGTGTTTTTCAAAAACTGAATTCTACAAATATTATTGTAAAAAACTACATTTTTTTCAGCATTTCCTTTATAAGGTTTTCAGCACCTTCCGCTATGTGTGAAATCCGTGCATCCAGCATGTAACAGGGCGTAGTATATAATTTATTTTTTTCATCTACTACTACGTCGCCATGGCCGGTACGAACATTTTTCGCGCCTAAGGCTATAATGTTTTTTTCAGTTGATTCATCTTTTCCAATGGTAAGGGTTACATTACCAAAAATCTTTGCAAGTATTACAGGAGCGATGCATAAAGCGCCAATAGGTTTATCCTGTGCCTTTACCGATCTGATAGCGGCTTCAACTTCGGGGTTCACCTTCATATTTGCTCCGTCAAAAGCATATGTGCAAAGGTTCTTGGCCACACCAAATCCTCCCGGCAACACCAGCGCATCAAAATCAGCAGCGTTGAAAGCTGACAAAGGCCGGATATCTCCGCGGGCAATGCGGGCTGCTTCAACAAGAATGTTGCGGGTTTCGCTCATCTGCTTTTTAGTATAATGGTTCATCACATGATACTGGTTGATATCCGGAGCAAAAATTTTATACGAGGCGCCCTGCTTATCAATAGCCAGTAGCGTCATTACAGCTTCGTGGATCTCTGATCCGTCCATAGAGCCACATCCGGCAAGTATTACTGCAAATTTTTTCATAAGCAACATATTTTAGGTCAAAAATACTCAAATTTCTGATTACGGAGCCGCGGCTCAAACCCAGCTTCTTTTATAGCCCTGATCATTTCATTATTATTAATAGCATAAGAGGCTCCGGCTTTTGAAACCACATTTTCTTCGATCATCACCGAGCCAAAATCGTTACCACCCGCGTGCAGGCACACCTGTGCAAGGGGGATCCCAACTGTAAGCCACGAAGGTTGTATGTTTGAAATATTATTCAGCACCAATCTGCTTAATGCTATAAATCTCAGATAATCATTTTTTGTAATGAAGTTATCAAGATGATATTTTTTACTCAGACGGGTCCCGACAGACTGAAACGGCCAGGGAATAAAGGAAAGAAAGCCGTATGTGCCCTCCGACCGCTCATCCTGAACTTCACGTATCTTCAACAGATGTTCTATCCGCTCTTCATGCGTTTCAATATGCCCAAACATCATGGTGGCCGAGGTGGGCAGATTCAGCCTGTGTGCTTCGCGCATCACATCAAGCCATTCCTGTGAACTGCATTTGGCAGGTGAAATAATACGTCGTACCCTGTCGGACAATATTTCTGCCCCCGCACCTGGCAGGCTGTCAAGACCGGATTCAATAAGCGTTTCGAGGATCGCGCGGTATGACATTTTTTCTCTGCGGGCAATATAGACTATTTCCGGCGGTCCCAGGGCATGAAGCTTTAATGAAGGATAAAGATCTTTGAGGGCTTTAAAAAGGTCAACATAAAAACCGAGCCCAAGATCAGGATGCATGCCGCCCTGCAGCAAAAGCTGGTTCCCGCCCAGCAGAAATAATTCGTCAATCTTTTGTTGATATTGCTCTATGGAAGTGATATAAGCATCCGCATCATTTTTTGTCCTGCAAAAATTACAAAACAGGCATTGCGACATACAGACATTAGTGATATTGACATTACGGTCGATGATCCAGCCGACAGTGTTATCCGGATGTAACGTCTTTCTGATTTCATTGGCAATAAAAATCAAATCTGATAATGTTGCCTTTTCATACAAAAAAAGCGCTTCTTCTTTTGTAAGACTCTCACTGCGCAATGCTTTATCGAATATTGAATGTGCATTCATTAAAAGCAAATTTAAACATTTGTTTGGTAACCATAAAAAATAATGATTAGTGATATGATTTAAAAAAAATTTGGCATAAAAGTTGGTAATGTCGCAACTTCCTATTTTTATCTATAACTTATTTAACTGTTACATGGGTCTGAAAAATATTTTTTACTTATTTTTACATATTGTTTTAACAGCCACTCTTATTAAGTTTAATAACCATCGGACGTTATTGACAGTACGGTTATTTCGCGATAATAACGTATTATAATTTTATTTGAATTTTACACCAATATTATGAAAACAAAACAGGCTCTTTTCGCTATCTTTTTTCTTTTTCAGTGTTTACAGGGATTTTCGAACCTCACAACACCGACATTATGGTCTCCTGCAACAAACACCACAAATATCAACGCCAATGTAACCCTGTCATGGTCTTCGGTATCAAATGCAACTTCCTATCAATACAAGATCAGCACTAATTTAAATCTTGCAGGAGCGGCAATACAGTCAACAACATCAACCACGGTTGGTATGTCAAATTTAAGATTCGGAACTGCTTATTACTGGCAGGTGCGCGCAGTCAAAACAACCTCACCTGTTGATTCTTCAGCATGGTCGACCATCTGGAATTTTACCACCATTGATCAGGTTACGCCAAGCAGCCCATCAAATGGCATCGGTGGCCAATCGCCCAATGTAGCAATTGTATGGTATAATTTATCAGGAATCAATTATTATGATTATCAGATTGACACCTCATCTAGTTTTAATTCGCCTATAATGTCATATGGTTCAACAGCTGCCTCCTATACATACTTTTATCCTTTAAATCTCCGCTTCGGAACAAAATATTACTGGCGGGTAAGAGCAAGGCACACATCTGATACAACGCAGTGGTCGGCAATATGGAACTTTACCACATATGATCAGGTTACGCCAAGCAGCCCATCAAATGGCATCGGTGGCCAATCGCCCAAT
>CAZVKJ010000008.1:0-45620 GCA_964626855.1 uncultured Bacteroidales bacterium | reverse complement strand
ATCTGATACAACGCAGTGGTCGGCAATATGGAACTTTACCACATATGATCAGGTTTCACCAAGCAGCCCCTCACCTGGCGCCGTTGACCAATCAGCTAATGTAATGCTTGACTGGTACGATTCATACGGAATCAATTATTATGATTATCAGATTGACACCTCATCCAGTTTTAACTCGCCTATAATGTCATATGGTTCAACAGCTGCCTCCTATTCATACTTTTATACTTCAAATCTCCGCTTCGGAACAAAGTATTACTGGCGGGTAAGAGCGAGGCATACTGCGGATACAACACTGTGGTCGGCAATATGGAACTTTACCACCCTGGATCAGGCTTCTCCTAGTAGTCCCTCATTTGGCGCCGTTGGCCAATCAGCTAATGTATTGCTTGACTGGTATGATCTGTACGGAGTCAATTATTATGACTATCAGATAGACACTTCCGCGGGTTTTAACTCTCCTATCATGTTGTATGGTTCGACTGCTTCGCCCTATTCATACTTTTACACATCTAATCTCCGCTTCGGAACAAAATATTACTGGCGGGTAAGGGCAAGGCATACCGCAGATACCACACAGTGGTCAGCAATATGGAACTTTACCACTACAGATTATGTAACGCATTCTTCCCCGTCCAATAATGCTACAGGCATAAGTTTAAACCCTTATATACAATGGTATAGTCTTTCAGGAGTTACAGGGTATCAATACCAGTATGGTACAGATCTTAATTTCACGAATCCGATTGCGTTTATAACAACCACAAACACATATGACTATTTGTCAAATTTATTATACGGAACACAGTATTACTGGCGGGTTCGGGCATTTCATCCTGCTGATACATCGGCGTGGAGCGCACCCTGGTCTTTTACTACAAATTATCAGCTAACCATAGCCCCGGCGCTGATAAGCCCTTCTAATAATTCTTTAAGCATTCCGATGGGCGGAACATCTCTCGTATGGTCCTCCATAAGCGGCGCAACGCTATATGAGTATCAGTATGCAACCAATTCATCATTTACAAACCCGGCATCGGGAACAACCGCAAATTTAAATTCCACTACAAGCGCCCTGCTCCCTAATACTACCTATTATTGGAAAGTAAGAGCCGGTAATGGTTCCGGCTTTTCGCCATGGTCAACCGTATGGTCTTTTACAACAGAAATCGGTACGGGATTAAATGAATATACAGAAGGCAATAATCTTAGTTTATTCCCCAACCCTTGTGTGAATTCATTTACAGTAAGGTCAATGGACGAAAACTCCCTGCTGAAAAGAATTCAGATAACAGATGCAACAGGAAAAATAATATTTGAAAAACAAACAGATAACATGATACAAACAGATATTGATGTTTCCTCAATTCAGAATGGATTGTATTATGTTATAATTAATGAAAATAATGGAAGGACGATTAAACCCGTTATCATCAATCATTAATTTTCGCATAGTTTACCATTTTGATCTACCCGTTTCCGGCAACTGTAATAACCGGTATTTCTGAAATATATCAGGCAGGAGTGATAACACAGCCTGCCATTGATTGATCCAGATGTATTTGCTTTTCTTTAGGAATCTTCAATACCTCACAAACGACTTGTAATACCGATTACACATTTAATATAGTCAAATTTCGATTTCATCTTATTGGACTATTTTCATGTAGTATCGGCATTTACCATTGTAATTTATTTTTTGTCTTGGGACTAAAAAATAAATACAAATGGTATAACAACAAGGCTGCCGGAGATTTGTGTATCATGAGAAAAAAATAATAATTTTACAGTCCTGTACGCAATAGTATTTTAATTTAAAAAATTTCAATACATTTCTGCTGAAAACAGCATATGCAATGGATAGCGATCAAAGAAAAAATAACATAGCAAAACGACGAAGATGGGTTTTAAGCCTTTTATTATCCCTGATAATTATTCTTGCCGGCTATATATCCGTATTTTATTTCCCTGGTTATTTATGGCTCATCATGCTTCCGTTTACATTTATATACTTTATCGTTCTTGGAATTATGGTCCCGGCAAACGGGCTAAAAGTATTTTTCTTTAGCATTTCTGCCGTTTTTCTTGCCCTGTTGTTATTTGAATATTATTTATTTTTAAATAAAGATGTGCCAAAAAACAGCCAAATGACGGGCACTGTGACGGAACCCGGATTCAATGAAGAGCATCCTTTTCTTGGATACGGATTAAAAGACGATGGTGTTTTTACCGCAAAACGAAGCTTCCTGGATGAAACCATTTATGATGTTTCATATACGGTAAAGAATGGATTGAGGTTTACCCCAAACTCAAATGATACCGGTAAATGTGCGGCGTTGTTTTTCGGGTGTTCCTTTACTTTTGGCGAAGGCATCAGCGACACATCAACACTTCCGTATCTTTTTAACCAATATGCCGGCAATGAATTCAAGGTTTTCAATTATGGCTTTTCGGGCTATGGCCCTCACCAAATGCTTGCTACCATTGAAAACAGGGCTAACAATGATATATCAGGCTGCAACAAAACAAAAATTGCCGTATACAGTTTCATCCCCGATCATGTGGCCAGAGCCTCAGGCAGAAGAGACTTTTGCAGCAAAGGCCCGAAATATGAAATTGTAGACGGCGTCCTGAAAAAAACGGGAACATTTTCAAAATCATTATTTCAACGGGCTGTCGAATATGCGCTTTCACAGTCGTATACCTATCACCGGCTGTTTCCAGGAGTTAAACCATCAACCGGTGACTGGAAGCTCACAAGCGAAATTATTAAAAAAGCTCATGAACTTTTATCACAACAAGGTGTTGCCATGTACGTATTTATTTGGGATTATCCGGGATTTGAAAATGAGTTTAAGAAAAAAGCCGACTATGATCATTTTATCGATGAATTAAAAAGGAATCAAATACCGCTATTCTTCCTTCATGATGCCATTCCTGATTATGGCGAAAACACTGATAATTACATCATAAAAGATGACAGGCACCCCAACCATCAGGCAAATGAAAAAATTGCAGCATACCTTTACACGCATATTTCTGATATCCGGGCATCTGTAAACATGGTGCAGGAACCAAAGAAATAGCAGCTCGATTCTCTGAGCCAGAGGTTCACTATTTTTTTGCAAAATCATTTGAGGCCTGATTGAATATCTGAATTAGCGCAAAAAAAAAATGAACGCATAGCCAAAACAAAAAACTGATTTTTATTCTGTACGCATTTCAGGGATTTTTTTTACTTTTGAAAAAGCATACTTTGTTTTTCATTATCAATACATTAAAAAGCAAAAAACAATCAAAATATTTTTTATATGAGCAGAATAAAAATTTATTTGTTTCCAGTATGCCTACTGGCCTTACTTTTTATGACGTCGTGCATCAAAGGTAAGGGTGATGTTGTAAACACAACTTTCACGGTGGAAGATTTTTCGGGTATTACCAACAATATTTCCGCGGATGTTTATATCACGCGTTCTGAAACACCGGCGGTTGTTATATCTGCACAATCAAACATTACGGAAAACATTACTCTTGACGTAACAGATGGTATGTTAACCATAGATTTTAAAAGAAAAAATGTCAGGCATTATAAGCCGATAACTATTGCTGTTTCAACCCCGCAACTCACTCAAATTGTTTTGAACGGCTCGGGGAACATTTATACCACCAGCACTTTTGATTCATGCGGAACGGCATCGGTAACCATCAATGGCTCCGGCAATATAAATACAAATTTTAATTCATCAATTAAAACATTTTCAACCATTAATGGTTCAGGAGATATAAGTTTGTCGGGCAGCTCGCCCAACCATGATATTGTCATCAATGGTTCCGGTAACATTCATGCTTTTCCGTTTTACACCCAAAACTCAAACATTAGAATAATCGGAAGCGGTTCATGCCAAGTAAACGCCCAAAATACGCTGAATGTTTTTATTAGCGGCAGCGGTGATGTGTATTATACCGGGCATCCTAATATCACGATGAATATAAGCGGTTCAGGATCGGTAAATGATGCTAACTAAGCTTAAATCAGGTGTGAACTCTATTGCACGCGTTACTCCGCAGGAGCTCCTATGGAGCAAACGCACGCGTACTGGGGTGACCGGGGTCAAATTATTGTTTCACTATCTTCCACTCATTACTTTTGCTGCCGATAGTGATCTCCATGATGTATGAGCCGGTGGCGTATTTTGACAGATCAACGGTTGTGAGTTCTTTTTTGGCCGGCTGCCGGAATAGTAAGCGGCTTTGCGAATCGTAAAATATTATTTCCGCCTGCAAACCCGTGTTGAATGGCGTTATTTTTACCTGTAGCTTACCCGTAGTTGGATTTGGGTAAATCACTATTTGCTGCCCGCCAAGCGTGGCAGCAAATTGGTTGGAGCCGCTTGTTTGCCCGTTATTGGCTGCCTGCCCGTTGTTGCCGGTGGTCTCCGTATTGCTATTTTGCGCATCAGATACGACCTGTGATGTATCATTTACATTGGTAATAGTGGCCGTATCTATAACACTTTTACTAAGATAAATAATCTCTCTTTTTATCCGGTTGCCTGCGGCATCGTAAGTGAATTCGAGTGTTGGGCCTGTTTGGGCAAAAGCATTGAATTGAATCAATACTGTAATTGATATTAATAAAGATACATAATGTGCTTTCATATTTTTTTTGATAAAAATTTTCAAATTTCTAAATTGATATTGAAAATGGTGTAAGCCGTAAATGTATACATGACGATTTTATATTGATAAAAGATAAATTGTAAAATAAATGCTTCCATAATTTTGATTTTGCATATTGTCATTGTTACAAACTATTTTTTATTAAGTGCGAAGCTTGAAACTTTGCACAACTGATATTTATTTTATTATTCATTAATTACATGGTATTAAGGACACATCATCTATTAAATAAAATGCCCTTTTTGCTAAATCAAATTGTTTTATTCCCCAGTTTTTCAGGCAAACTGTAGAATAACATTTGTTTTTAATAAAAAGAGGGTTTTTAAAATGTGTTTTTAAAAAACTATTCTCCCACTTTTCATTTCTAAATTTCATCAAATAGTTTTGGCATATTTTAATTAATTTTTCATCCTGAAAAAAAACTCCAATAGTGAAAAATTGTTCTCCACCTCTTGCTTTATAAATGGCTTCATATTTTTTCCAATATAGGCTATCACATTTCTCGTTAAGTAAAAAAAACAAATCTGGTTCAATCCAGTTTTGAGTATTATTAAAAACATTTTGATATAAAAAAGATCCACTTGGATAATTACTAAATGTATCTATTTGTTTTGAAAAAATCACTTCTAATCCTGTCAAAAAGAAATAGGACATTAGACCTGCATTTCTCAAATAAAAAGAAAACCTATAAGTACTGTCTTTTTTCAAAGGATACTTTAAAGTCCCTGTTACCGGATTCATCACACCACTCCACATTATTGGAACAAAACCCAAATAAGCACAGCCAGAAACAGCAGGTATATCCCCATTTAAATTGCTCGGAACGCCATACAATTTATAATCTTTTTTATCGCTAACAGAATCATATTTAAAACCATCTTTGTAAATAATATAATTAGCTGTATACGTATTTTTAGCACTGAAATAATATATATTTCTGTCAATTTTAGTATACCAATATTTTACACAAAACGAATCACAAGAATAAACACGAAATTGATCATAGTAACATTTATGAAAATACTCCGAAAACAATGTGTCATTTTTAAATACCAAGGAGGGATAAAACCATACGTCTTCAAAACTATGATTTTTTATAAGATTTGGGGGTTGAGCAAATAAAAATCCAGAAATAAAAAATAAAAGAATAACGAAAATACTTTTTTTCATAATTAATGTGTTACAAAAATATTCATGGTTGGTATCCATCCTCCATTATTTTGAAAAATATTTCCAATTAATAAAATATTTGCATTATTAGCATCATTAACGATACCTTGAGAAGAAATGTTTGAACCAGGTCCAAAAGATAATCCTATATCTCCAATATTTACATTAACATAAAGATCAAATGAAGTATTGCCCCTGGTTTGATAATTAATAATACCCTTTTTATCCAAATTATTATTAAAATTAATTGTTTTCACTTCTATAAAATCTTGTAAAGGAATATAACTCGTTGGTGTTAAAGGAATATCGATATGTTGTTTTTCTTCCAAATAAGTTCTTGCCTCCCAATTCATGGGAGTATTTGGATTTTGTCGAAATTGATTTAAATAATTATTGTATGCGTTTTGATAATTGTTATATAAATCCATTCGATAATGAGCACCATTATCACCAATATAATAATCTCGATAATTTATATTAGGTTTATTTGAAAATTTAATAAATTGCGGCTCTTTTCCTCCTACTTGATCACCCTTAATCCATTTTCTATCCACAACTTTGTAATTAAAGGCCCCATGATGTTGCCCATTATATTTTACTGTTTTTTTAATAGTATGGTTAAGATCATTTAAAATATGCCACTTATTTACCCAATCATTATGTCCCCTTATAGCATTAACCGATTGCTCCCACTGCCGCGAAAACATGGTTGCCCATTCCTGGTCGCTATTCCAGTTATATCCTGCATGCCACAGATTCATATTAATAAACCACTCGTAAAAACTTTGTGCCTGCACAGTTTGTTGGTTAGGTGGGCCGGCGAATGTGTATGCATTAATTGAAATATACCCGCTCGGATCAACATATTTTAACGGATTGTTTAAACAATATGAGTAACGGTTATAGCTTTGCGAGTTTTCAGGATTGCCGACAAACGGGTCGGGGCTGAGAAACTGCCCCACCAGCGGGTCGTACGCACGGCCGTTCATGTTTATTAAATTAAAATTGTTCAGCATTTCGTGCATGGTGTAGCCGCGGTCGGTAATGCTGTTAGTGGTAATATTGCTGTAACTCCAGTCCTGCGGGTTACGCGGCCTGCCCCAGGCATCGTAACTCATATCAGATATGATATTTCCATTATTTGCTTCGGTAATAATATTCACAGAGCCTAAAGCATCGGAAGAAACAAAATACAATTTGCCGGTACCATTCTTCTTTTCGTAAATGGCGGCCATGCCATCGGGCGCAAATATATAATTCAACTCACGGGTGGTGGTTATATTGTTTTCCGTCTTGGTCTCCAGCTCATAGTTTGCCGAATAATATTTGGCGCGGGTCATCACGGCTTCACCGTTTGTAACTTTTGTTTCGGTCATCTTTCGGCGTTCGTTATCTAAGCCGTAAAGATAATCAAGTTGTACGTAATCATTTGTAGATGGTGTTTCATTTAAGCCCGGTGCATTTTCTTTAATCTGCAGGATTTTATTAAACGATGTATAGGTAATTGTTTGCAAGGGGTTTAGTGCTTCATTAAGCGGATTGATGGTTTTAACAGCATGAACGGGTTGACCTGCTGAGCCATCGCCATAAGCATAGTTTTGAACCTGGTTTGAAGCATCGGTTTTTGTTTCGATATTACCGTTTAAATTATAGGATATGGCCATTGGAACAGCTTGTTGTGCGTTGGGTGTAATCTGTGTCAGTCGATCGCTGGCATCATAAGTAAATGCTTCGGAAAGATTACGGGCAACGATATTATTATAGCCCGACTGGGAAAGCTGGTTGCTCCTCGAGTACATATTACCTTTTGACATATCGCCATTTGAACTTGGTTCCGTATAGGAATAATTCCATTTATTACACCATGTCTTCGGCCCAAATTTAGCTGAAAATTTAATTTCTTCGGGCATCATTAAATCATTAAGTGTTTTTTCTTTTGTAAACTGGCCGTTAGCGCCAAGCTTTGACCTGGTGACCATGCCCAGTTTATTAACGGCATCAAGCGTCCATATTTTATTATTATTGATATCGGTTATAACGGTCAGATCATTTGTATTATTATCATAATAATGATTCACTATATAACCTGAGGGATATGTTATCTTATTGATACGGCTGTGATCGTCGAATCCATAATTAGTAGTAAAAGTATGCCCGTCGAAATTCTCTGTAACCAGGTAATTCCTGGAATAATCATCATATTTATAGATAGTGGACATGCTGTTGGGGCCTCCGGTAATTCTTGAAATCATTCCTTTACCATGCGCTTCGATATCATACACGTAAACGTAATTACTTGCATTTGTAGTGCCGGCCGGCGTTTCTTTTTTCTGTTTGAGCCTGCCTAATATGTCGTAAGTTAATTCATACTTGTTTCCTTTACCATCGGTTTGTTCAACAAGCTGGTTCAACGAATTATATAAAAATGTGGAAGTGCCGGCATCTTTATCAACAAGCTGGTATTGCCGTCCGTATTTATCGTAAGATATTGTTGTAACAACTCCCTGGGCGGTTATTGAAACAGGCTGATTGTTGCTGTTATAAGAATATTGAACAACAGCGCCCAACGGGTCTGTTACTTGTATCAGCATACCTGTAGGATCAAATATTTTTTCAGTAGCCTGTAAATTTTTATCTTTTGTAATAAATTTAAAGCTGTTTTGAGTTTGGAAGTTATAGGAATATGTTTCTTCATCTAACAGGTTTGTATTACAAAGTGTTAGCGTAACAGGGTCGTTTATTTGTGTAGTTGAGTAAATACGTGAGCTTATTGCCTGGCCAAATTCATCAAAAGATATTTGCGACACCAGCCTGGCCGTATTAGGCCCGTTTTGGCGCGTTTGCACTTCCTGCCCATACTTATTATAATAGGTCGTTGTATAAAGATCAGTACTATTGTACCCCGTTGTTTTTGTTCCAACTGTTCGTCCGAACATATCGAAAAATTCATAATCATCAGCGGCATTAATACCATTTGTTTTAACAAAGCTTTTTATATAATAAAGGCAATTTTCATTTTTTCCCGTTTCAGCTCCTCCGGCCCAGTCAATCTTATTGACGACTTCCTGCCCTGTTGGAGTAACGGCTCCCGTAAGTCTTCCGAATCCGTCATATGTGTATGTTGTAACCAACCCGTTTTGATCTTTTGAAGAAATGATATTTCCATATAATGGGTTATACATGGCTTCAACAACATGTCCAAGAGCATTGGTTTGTTTTGTAACAAAACGGAATTTGGAGTCATACTCTAAAGTAGCAGATGACGGGGTTGTTACACCGCTCCCGGAAATTGTTGTGCTTTTTAAAACACCCGGAATAGGGTAATATTCATAGGTAGTTGTAACCGTTTGATCGGTGGAAGGAACGGTGGCATTTTCGTTTCCCATACCCGGGGGAGATGTTTGCGAAATTAAATGGCCTGTGGTTGCGTCCCAGTTATAATTGATGGTTATTTTGCTATCTTCCTGATTTCTTGAGGATGTAACAATTTTTTTTGCCGGCATATTAGGGCACCAGCTTCCTGCAACCTGGTAATTTTCAAATTCGGTAAGCGTTGTTGTAATTCCATTGGTTGTTTGAACAGATGTGATATTTCCGTATGAATCCGTACCGTTTGCTTCAGGATAACTATATGATGTTGATGCAGATATTGTTTTTCCGCTGCCTGACTTATCGGTGATTTTGATAAGAGTAGTCCCGTTTGGAGTTATTGTAAAATCATAAGAATCATAAAAATGTTGTATTAAATTATTTCGTGTAGGGTATGGAAAAAAGTGGTTATTATTTCCACTATAATCATAAAAGTTTGTTGTATATTGATTTTCTGAGATAGTATATTTATTTAAATTTTTATATTCAATTTCGCCATCATAATTAGCGTTTAGTGTTTGATCATTGACCACAATTAAATAGTTAATAATTGCTGATGTCAGGCACGGGTAGAAATAAGGATTTTTAGAATTATAGATACTTGTTGTTTGGGCATATATCGGCAGGTTGTTATGGCTGGCCAATTCCTGTCTTTCCACAATAGTATCAAACCCCAAAAAACCTTTGCCACGAAGATGTACTTGCGGGTCGGCAAAATAGTAGTTGGTTTTATTGGTCTGGCCGATACCATTTGATTCGCTGATATAATTAACTACCGGCATGGAAAAGAAACTGCTGGAGATAGGATATGAGCATGCCGAAGGTCCGGGAAATTTCTGTTTTAATGTAAAACCTCCAGTTTTGTAATGAATACTTGTTTGTACATTTAAACCATCAGCAATTTTTGAAATTTTATTACAATACGTGTTTGTTCCATCTAATGCGTCCTGAGCAGTATAGTAAAGGGGATCATTTGTAAAAGGCTTTACACCTCCTGTATAACAAAACCGTGAAAAACATATTTCGGTTACTCCATCCCCGTCTTTATCAACAGGAAAGGCATAAAGTAAATTTTTATAATAATGACGGCCATTTGAGTTATCATCGTAACAGCCATTGTAATACTTAGTATTTGTGTGTTTTCCTTTTGAAAAATTCTCATTAAATATTATAACAAAATTACCGATTTTAAATGTTGGATCATTTGAATTATAAGGGACCAATTCATAAAAAGCAATATCGACTTTTCCATCACCATTAAAATCACCAATATAATAATCATCTAAGGTATGTGCCCCCGATGGCATGGTTGGGTCCTGGTAATAATCAAATTGGCCATTCGAGCCTTTTGAAAATTCAAACACTTTATATTCGGGTATATAAACATCTGCATTTCCATCATTATTAAAATCCCCAACAAATAAATTACTATTAAATATTGGATTTAACTCGTTAGTACTTCTTATGAATACACCACGTGTAGATGTCCCATAATATAGAAAACTATGTAGAGAAGAATTGTTATCAATTTTTATAATAAAATCCATAATATGATCTCCATTATAATCCAAGGGAATGATATCTTTGATATTACCTTGTAATGAATTCAACGAAATGGTTATTTCCTCGGATAATACCGATACAGTATTCGTATTAGGATTATAATCAGAGAAGTAAATACTAACTTTATTATTAGTTCTGACTAATAAATCAGCTAAGCCGTCACCATCAAAGTCACACAGCAAAGTTTGCAGTTTCTCTCCTTCTTCCATTTCAACATTAATTGGAGAAAGGTCTTGAAATTTTCTGTACATTTCGCTTTCTCCTTCATCCGGTGCAGAGTTATCCGGCACTGAAATTAAAGGAAAGAAATTGATATAATGGGTATGTTGGTTTTCACCTAATTGATTAGAGCAAAAAACCGCATCATCTTTTCCATCACCATTTATGTCGGATGTTCCAAGCGCATAATAACTATTGGGATTCACAAGAAACTGGCTGCTATAATGCTCAGAAAATCCTTCGAGGAAATATGTAGAATTACCTGCGTATCCGGAATAATGATATATGCCAACACAGTAATCATACAATACGTTATCCTGACCGCAATTATTTTCTAAATATTCAGGATAATAATGATCTCGGCATTTTTTAGTAACCGTTGCTACTTCTAACTTCCCATCTCCATTAAAATCCCCATAAAAAGGCAGAGGCCGGGAATCATTAAAATCAATAGTTTGTCCTGCATCATCAGAGTTCGTTCCGCAGGTAATTTCCGCAGGGATACCTGATTGGCTGCCCCCCCAGTTAAAAACAGTTTTATTATAAGCTGAATTATCTGCTCCATATTCCTGTATATCTGTTAAATAAATAAACTTTGGGTTATGGGCATTAACAGCTGATGAGTAATTAAACACATATTTGTGAGATGTCATTCCTTCACAAACTACTTTTATTTCACGGAGCAGAACCTTTTCACTTTGCAGAGAGCCCAAATAGTATTTGTTACATATTTGATCAACGTTTTTTTGTTCATAAATAAAATTAATTGAATTATAAGGAGTGGAATTATTTGCTGTACAGGTATAATCAATTTTTTGTAAGCGAAATTCCCCGCTGCCAGGCAAATTAGTATATGAGTATGTATAGTAATTACCATTACGGTCTTTAACTTTATTAATATAATAGGCAATTATTTTTGAATTATCTGTAGAATGAGCCAGCCTCGAATCAGTAGTTCCGCCATATTCAATAATTAAACCGTCTTTGGTTTCGGCTTGAAATCCGGTCCCGCCATTGATTTTTGTTATTTTTGTAAATGTTTCAACCGATGTACGGTATTCTCCTGGTGGAGTCATTTTGACCAAACGGTTCCCGTCAAGAGATAAGGCATCTTCATCATTAAATTGAACTTCCTGAATAATGCCATCAGGCTCGAGTGTTTTTGGAACACGGTATATGGCAGATAATCCGCTAATATTCCATCCCATTCCCATAATTCCTTCTCCGGCGTTACTATTATATGAAACAGCTATTGAAGGTTGCATACCTGCTGTACCCGGCGGAACTATAATAGGTACTGAATAATTGGCGCTCCCATCCATTGAAACATCAAAAGCACCTGTCGTTGATCCAACAACAAGTGTTTTATCTATCGAGTATTGGTCATTTATAACTACAGGAGAATTCGAATTGTAATTATTGGGAACAATTAAATCAGGATCAATATAAGCATGAAACTCATGCCCGGGATATTGAGATGCTGTCGTTATGAATGGAGGTTTCATTCTCACCTCGTCCCTTGCATGATAGTCTCCTTTTGGATAAACAATATCAGTTCCGGAAGTAGTAGGATATATACCAGCCTCATTTGGATCTGGTGGCAGGTTTTTAATTGTTTGCTGAGGCAAAACTGAAATTGAGATTAACATATTACATAATGTAATAAGCAATTTCAAATATATATTAGCTTTCATTTTCATATAAAATCAATTGATATTAATAAAAAAATCAATAACTGTTTTACTTAGCAGGCTTTTCAATTTGCTCAATTCTTTTCTCCAGCTCTTCATTCCTTTTATTAAGCTCAATTATGTATAAAGTCAATTCTTCGATTTTTTGCAAAAGCTTTGCATTCATTTCACCCAGATTAACACCATTATTTTCTACTTCATTACTTGATGGCATACCGGGCAAATGTTTGTTTAAAGAAATGTACTTTTCCAATTCGTTTAAGGTCATCTTCTTATATTCATCAGCAAAAACAAAATCAGGCCAGTGCCAGTTATCAAGCGTGCACAGGAATTCTTTTGCTTTTACAGTTCCATTTACACATAATTTATGGTCAGGCGCTTTTTCACTTATCCCGACATTTCCATTATCAGCAAGGAATAACAAAAAGTTATCTCCATATACTTTCCAGAAATTTAGACCGCCTAAATTTGTAGTATATTGGTTCGGAAGAACATATTGTACACCCCATGTTTCAGTATAATTAGCACCATTACCGCGTGCGAAAAATAATGAGAAATTAGGATCATCATCCGGGTTATAGAGCGAAATACTTCCTTTCACTTCAAGCTTATGTTTTGGATTTATTGTTCCTATACCAACATTTCCATCTTCAGTAATTCTCATTCTCTCATTTCCGTAAGTATACATTTTAAAGGGGTACTTATTACATGTTCCTATCCAATCGGGATTATTTAAATTAAGTTGGGACGAAATAAAATTACCTCCGAGGTACCATGCAAATGAGTATGGAGGCTCACATAATGGGTATCCTGCATGGGTTTGAAAAGTAAAATTTCCTTTTTCGTCAACAAAAACAAGTTTAAAGCTCTTGTTTGATGTGCTGTCAGTATGATATCCTTCGCCAATAAGGCTATTGCTCTTTATTGTTCCCCAGATATCCATATTTCCGCCTACCGTTAACATTTCTGTCGGGTGAATGGTGCCAATTCCCACTTTATTCACTCCTGCAATTGGCGTAATAATACTATCGTTCTTCTGCCAATAAGAGGTTGGGAAAGGAACCTGCGAAGTTCCCACCATCACATTTACAAAATCTGTTGCAGAACAGCCGTGAACATCGGTGACAGATACCGTGTATGCTGTGGTAGTTGCCGGATTAACAGTTATTGCCGCCGTGGAATCGTCCGAACTCCAATAATATAATATACCTCCATTTGCCTCAAGCGAAGCGGAATCTCCTTCTGCTATGCTTATATCAAAGCCGGCATCTGCATCCGGCGGGGCAAGTACCGTAACCTTTACCTGGTCCGTTCCTGCGCAACCAAGGCTGTCGGTCACACTTACCGTATATGTTGCGGTAACAGACGGCCCCACAACGATTGATGCCGTGGTGTCGCCGGTACTCCAGTGATATGTATAACCGCCGGAAGCCTGTAACGTGGTTGTCGTCCCTGAACACACCGTGTCATCCGCGCCTGCATTGGCCTGTGGCAATGCATTAATGGTAACAACACCGCTGTCCTGCTCGCCCCAGCAACCATCAACGGACTGCGACCTGAAATAATAGGTATATGTCCCCTGGGCTGTAACATTTTGTACTGTTGAAGGCGTGTCCATATCTGTACCATTACTGCTTGTTCCCTGCCAGTATATGGTGCCGCCAGTGCCGCCTGAAGCTGTCAGTGTTGCATTGCCACAGTAAGCACCGCCGCCCGAAACCGTGATTGAGCCGGGTAAGGGATATAGTACAACAATGGCGCTATCCTGAGCCCCCCAACAGGTTCCCACATGTGCACGGAAGTAATAGGTGCCGGACTGATCAACCAATTGAGATGTGGACGGTATTGCCATATCGGTTCCACCGCTGGTGGTTCCCTGCCAGTAGATTGTGTCGCTTATGCCCCCCGAAGCTGTGAGCAACATATTTCCTCCGCATTGTTCGCCTCCGCCCGCCACAATAACAGCAGCAGGTATCGCATATACGGTCACCACAGCGCTATCCTGCTCACCCCAACACCCTTCCTGAGATTGCGATCTGAAATAATATATGCCTGATACCGTAACTGTTTGAGATGTCAGAGCCATATCCGTTGAGGTTCCGTTGCTTGAAGTCCCCTGCCAGTAAATGGTGCCGCCAGTGCCACCTGCAGCGCTAATAATGGTATGATCGCAATATATCCCGCCACCGGATACGGCCACAGCCGAAGGTACAGGATTGATCACCACTACGGCACTGTCTTCCAAGCCCCAGCATCCGTCAGCAGATTGTGCCCTGAAATAATATGTACCTGAAGATGTAATATTTTGCGTGGCTGTTGCATTAACGGTTGAGGTTCCTCCGCTTGCAGTGCCCTGCCAGTAAATGGTGCCGCCGGTTCCACCCGAAGCACTCAACAATGCCGTGCTGCAAAAAGTGCCGCTACCGCTGACGGCAACGGCAGAAGGAATTGTCTGTATCAGAACAATGACGCTGTCCTGATCTCCCCAGCAAGTACCATTATAGGGACGAAAATAATAGGTTCCTGATTCCGAAACGGCTTGTGATGTAGATGGCGAATCGGTATTTGTTCCTCCGCTCGTGGTTCCCTGCCAGTAAACAGTACCTGCTGCTCCGCCAGAGGCGGTCACTGTTGTATTTCCACAAAACGTTCCGCCACCGGATACCGTGATGGCAGAAGGATAATCAATAACAGTCCAGCTTGCCAGTGTTACATAGTCTGTGCTGTTGCACCCTACTTCACCGATACAGCCGGCTCTTCTTCCTTTGATAACAATGCTGTTGGTTGCCGTGGCCCCAACGGTAGTTCCAGCGGTATATACAACAGAAGAGCCGCTGTCGATTATTACAATATAATCATCCAAGCAGCCTACTCCGCCGCTTCCCGCGTTAAATGTGGCGTTTACGCCTTGTCCGGCGCAAATAACAGAAACATCGGGCGTTTTAACATTCAATTCCGGGGCTGTAGCCTGTGGGTTTACTGTTGCTGTCACGCTTCCGCAATCGGACGACCAGCATGCTGCGGCGGTGCCACATATTGCTTTTGCATAATATGTTGTACCGGTTGATCCGGTTATGTTGTTTCCGGTTCCGACATAAGTTCCCGCGCATGTACCGGTAAACCAATAGATCGTTGCCCCGGCCACAGATGCCGATAATGTTGTTGTAGCAATGCCGGGACATACGGCTGAAGGAATTGCTGTAGGTGTTGGTGTCGGAGGGTGCGGCGTAGCTATTACAGTAACCGAGGCGGTATCCGACCAGCAATTGTAGCTGTTAGCCCGTGCATAATATGTGGTAGTGGTGGCGGGCGAAACAATTTTTGTATTTCCTGTTCCGATAAACGTGCCGCCGTTTGAACTGCTATACCAATAGATCTCGGCTCCTGAAACCGATGCAGACAGGGTTGTTGAACCACCGACACAAATCTCGGACTGTGCGGCTGTTGGTTCCGGGGTAGCAAGTATAGGAATAACCGTAACCGATATGTAAGCTTTTTCGCCCCATCCGCAAATATCATTATATGCTACAAAACAATATGTGCCTGTAGTTGAAACAACCTGCGATGTTGATGGTGTGTTAAAAGAATATCCTGTACTTGTTGCATCCTGCCAGTATATTGTGCCGCCGGTTCCTCCGCTTGCAATGAGTGTGGTGCTGCTGCCTTCACAAATCGTACCTCCTCCCGTTACGCTTACTGCCCCGGTATGAGGGATAATGGTAACTTCTGCGCTGCCGGCATCGCCCCAAAGGCATGAATTCCATGCCCTGAAATAATACGTGCCCGAGGCAGAAACCGTTTTTGAGCTTGCCGGTGTTGCTGTGGATGTACCGTTGCTTGTTGTCCCCTGCCAGTAAATGGTCCCGCCGGTTCCTCCACCGGCTGTCAGCGCGGCTTCTGCACAATAGGTACCTCCTCCGCTCACGGATACCTGTTCCGGGGCAGAATTTATTGAAACAGTAACACTCCCGCAACCTGACGACCAGCAACTGGTAGCGGCATTATATGCTTTAGCATAATAAAAGGTTGTTGTGTCTGTTGATACAACTATGGAATTTCCTGTCCCCAGGGGCGTACCCCCGCAGGAGCCAGTATACCAATAGATTACAGCATCCGCTACTGCAGCTGATAATGTTGAAGAACCACCGGAACAAATTGCGCTAAAGTTTGCTGAAGGTGATGGATTTTCAGGTGCCGAAACATTTGTCAATGTTCCGCTTCCGGCTGTTCCCCATCCGCAGACGTTATGCGCCCTGAAATAATATGTATTGCCATCGGAAACTACCTGTGACATAGAAGGTGAGTCCGTTGATGTTCCATCACTCGTGGCCCCTTGCCAATAGATAGTTCCATTGGTACCACCGGTTGCCGAAAGTGTGGCGCTGATGCCGCTGCAGAATGACCCTCCGCCGCTCACCGAAACAATTCCCGGTGATGTGATTACCGTAACCACCACACTTGGGCCGCAGGATGTTGAAAAACATGCCGGCGAGGTGGTATGGCTTCTGGGATAATATGTTGTGGTAACCGTTGGTGAAACTGTAATGGAATTTCCGGAACCCAGGTAAGTTCCCCCGCAGCTTCCGGAATACCAGTAAATGGCATCAGCATTTGCCGGAAGCGTTGCTGAGAGGTTGGTACTCGTGCCCAGACAAATTGTTGTTGTTCCGATAGTGTTTGTAGGTGCGTCTGGAGGGCAGGAACCCGTAACAAAGGCAGATAATGCGTTGTTATCATGCGGGAAGTATAAAGAATTCGTTGTAGTAGAACAGCACAATATTTTATTAACCATTGCCGGTTCTACAAGTGCACCATAAGAATTATAGCATATTCCAGCGAAAAGGAATATTATTATTAAGGCACCAGTTTTTTTAATAATCTCACGAATTGCTTTTGCTGAAGACTTTAAATAATTATTCATATATGTATGGTTTTAATTAAAAAATTTTGATTTATAATTTGATTTAAGATAAGAGGATAGTTATTCTTTATTAATTTATTTTACTTGAATTCACACAATATATATGATATAACATTCATGATGAATTAAAGAATCAATCCGATTTAAAACAGGGCATAGGAGCTCTGAATGTGAAACGATGCTGCTGGTTTTAAATTCATCTGTTTTTTAAAAAATTATTGAGTATTTTGATATTCAGAATTTTTAAATCAGTTGAATATAAAAATGTAAATATAAAACGTCAAACATGTAAAGTCAAGTAAATTCTAAAATATTTTTAAATTATAAATATTATAATTAGGTATTTAAATAGTTAAATCATTCTTCGGACAATATTTACAAAGGAATATAATATAAATACAACTATGTTTGATATACACATAAGGTATTTTATATCATATATATGCTTTTTATATAATATGATTAGTTGGGGAGGATATACTAAAACTGTTTATGGATGTTACTGACTGATCAGAATAATCAGAAGATTAAAACTTTCCTGCTTGAGGATTTAAGTGTTTATAATAAATGACACTGGCTCCTCATCACCAGCTTTACAGTAGCCGTGTTGATAAAAAAAATGCAGCATATCTTTTCAATAGCTGCATCTTTACTCAGGTAAAAATAATTATCAGATACCCAGTATCTGTTTTACTTTTTCGGAAACAGCCTTATTGTCGGCCTTACCGGCCAGTTTTTTGGAAGCCGCACCCATTACTTTTCCCATATCTTTTACAGATGTGGCGCCTACTTCAGCAATTATATCCCTTATAATGGCCGTCAGCTCTTCATCACCCATTTGTTCGGGAAGATATTTCTGAATTACATCAGCCTGGAAATTCTCAACATCAGCCAGGTCCTGGCGATTTTGCGTTGCATAGATGGCCGCCGTTTCACGACGCTGTTTCACGAGCTTTTGCAGGATTTTTATTTCGGCTTCATCATTAACAATAGCCCCTGCTGATTCTGTTTTTGCCAGTAACAGCGCTGATTTCACGGCGCGCAAAGCTTCCAGCAACTCCTTATTTTTAGCAAGCATCGCCTGCTTGATATCTTCATTGATCTTTAATTCCAGGCTCATAACAATCAATCTACGTTATCGTGCAAATATGGGTTTTGTTTAATACCGGGATTGTTTTCGTCATTCCCTACAGATAAATTGGAAATTTCAGAATCGGAAGACGGTTTTACATTTTCCATCTGAAACTGCCTGCGTATGTATGCCGGCACTTTTTCGATTTCCCTAAGGCCATCCTGGTTTTTGATTTTCTGGCTCATTTCCCTGAGGTTGACCACCCTTTCATTCTGTCTTTTTGAAACACTTTCTTCTTCCGTCGACAGTTCTTCTACTTTCTTTATCTGTTGCTCCGGCTTTGTTTGACTAATAACAGGCTCGTTAACAACCGCGGGATCCGTCATTTCGGGTTTTATAAAAACATACATCTGTTCGCTGTTCGGATTCAGATCCATCTCAACCCTGGTTTCTTTTTCACCAATCCCCTTTGGTTTTGATATAGTGTTTTTGGGTTCTTCTTTCGGTGTTTTATCAATAAACGTATTGGCGGTAAAGCTGATCGGCTGGGGATTTTCGTCCACCGGTTTGGTGATCAGTTTTATTTCATCATCGGTAACGGTGGTAATCTCAACCGGTTTTTCAATTTTACTATCCAGGTCTACCACAGTTTTCTTAGGCATCTGTGTGTTTTCCGAATAATACTCCGGTTTGCTGTTTGCGCTGAATCCTGTTGCGATGAGTGTAACACAGATATTATTGCCTAATGATTCTTCATTTCCATTACCCCAGATAATCTCAGCCGAAGAGCCCGCTGCATCCTGGATATAATCGGTAATTTCAGAAACCTCATCCATTGTGATTTCGTCATCTCCGGAAGAAATATACAAAAGAATATTTTGTGCTCCGGTGATATCGTTTTCGTTCAGCAAAGGTGATGAAAGCGCCATTTCCACGGCTTTCACAGCCCTGTTTTCACCTTCCGCTATTCCGGTACCCATGATGGCCACGCCGCTATTGCGCATAACGGTATTTACATCATTAAAATCAACGTTGATATACCCTGAAACGGTTATTATTTCGGCAATGCCTTTAGCAGCAATGGTTAATATATCATCTGCCCTGCCGAAAGCTTCCGACAATTTCAGGTCGCGGTGCAGTTCTCTTAATTTATCATTGCATATCACCAGTAATGTATCAACATAATTTCTCAGTTCGTCAAGGCCTTCTTCCGCCTGTTTTTTGCGTTTTCTTCCTTCAAAAGAAAATGGCAATGTTACAATGCCTACGGTGAGGATGCCCATTTCCCTGGCGACCTGTGCAATAACCGGAGCGGCTCCTGTACCTGTACCTCCGCCCATACCGGCAGTTATAAAAACCATCTTTGTATTATGCTGAAGTATTTCTTTTATATCATCTATGGTTTCCAAAGCCGCTTTACGGCCTGTATCAGGTACTGATCCGGCGCCAAGCCCTTCGGTAAGTGACGTTCCCAGTTGAATTTTATTGGGGACCGGGCTCCTGTCAAGCGCCTGGCAATCGGTATTCGAAACAATAAAATCCACCCCTTTAATACCCTGTTCATACATATGATTAACAGCATTGCTGCCGCCACCACCAACACCAATAACCTTAATTATTGAGGATGAACTCTTTGGACTTTCAAATTTTAATGTCATAGGCCTTCACTATTGAGTTTACTAAAATAAATCTATTATTAAAATATCATTAACATAATTTAAAATACTTATTAACTGTACATTGTTAATTTTCAATCACCCTGTTTGCTTAGAAAATGAGGCAATGTATGTTTCCGGCATGCAAAAAATTCATATCAGGCAGCTAAGCCGGAAACCGGAGTATGACAAAAGCCTGTCAATACTAATTTACATCATCATCAAAAAACTGCTTTCCTTTTTTAAACAAAGAATCAAAGAAATTTCCTTTTGTTTTGCCCGAATGGGTTTGTATCGGTTCTTCTTTAATTGGGGGAGGCTCGATAGTACGCCGCTGTTTTTCGATTCCCTTGATCACAAGCCCGACGCCGGTTGCGTACATTGGCAGGGCCATGGCTTCGGGGACATTATCGGCGAGGTATTGGTTGGGATAGCCAATACGGACGTCCATGCCTGTAACGAATTCGGCAAGCTGAACAATGTTTTTCAACTGTGCTCCGCCCCCTGTTAATACTATGCCTGCAATAAGTTTGCGTTCAAAGCCCGATGTCCTGATTTCGTTATATACATATTCCATGATTTCTTCCATTCGTGCCTGAATGATTCCTGCAAGGTTCCGAAGGCTTATTTCCTTAGGCATCCTGCCATGCAGTCCGGGAATAGAAACAAACTCGTCAGACCGGCTTTCGCTTGCCAGGGCAGAGCCATAGTTTACTTTTAGCTTTTCGGCATGCTTTTTTATGATGGTGCAACCTTCCCTGATGTCTTCGGTAACGATATCTCCTCCGAGCGGGATGACGGCGGTATGTCTGATGATATCATCGTGGAAGATGGCCACATCGGTAGTTCCGCCGCCAATATCAACCAGTACGACACCGGCTTCTTTCTCATCATCGATAAGAACCGCATCTGAAGATGCCAGGGGCTCGAGCACCTGGTCGACAATCTCAAGGCCGGCTTTGTTCACGCAACGGTAAATGTTTCTTACCGCTGTAACCAGACCGGTGATGATATGGAAGTTTGCCTCAAGGCTAACGCCCGCCATGCCGATGGGCTTTTTCACACCTGTTTCCTTGTCGACAATGTATTCCTGTGGAATAACATGAATGATCTCTTCACCGGGTTGCATCACGAGCCGGTACATATCATCAATCAGCCTGTTGATATCTTCCTGTGTGATCACCGAATCAGAAGAATTGCGGATGATGCTGCCACGATGCTGGATACTTTTGATGTGCTGGCCTGCAATCCCTACATTAACACATTTGATATTTACGCCCGAAGTGGCTTCTGCTTCCTTCACCGCGGCCCTGATTGAATCAATCGTATTATCGATATTAATTACAATACCGCGTTTAACACCAATGGATTCGGCCGAACCATGGCCAAGAATCTCAATTTTTCCAAACTGGTTTTTACGCCCCACGATGGCGGCAATTTTTGTAGTTCCAATATCAAGGCCTACAATGATTTCTGATGATTCCATATGCTGTTTATATTATATATATTATTTATGAACAAATGATCTGGTTTTTATATTTTACATTGATCGTGTCGTACTTATCCCAGCCTTTAATAAAAGCGGCTTTTTCATAAAAAATTTTAAGTTTTTTAAACTTCGCATTCATGTCGTTTCCGTCACCGAAAATG
Organism: uncultured Bacteroidales bacterium; assembly: GCA_964626855.1. GTDB lineage: Bacteria > Bacteroidota > Bacteroidia > Bacteroidales > CAIWKO01 > CAIWKO01. Next base: position 23,630 of record CAZVKJ010000008.1, on the reverse strand, counting down.
ACGATATGCCGGCCCACCTCGGGAACCAGGATAAGGTCTTTATTTTCGTCTACATAGATTTGCTGAATCTGCGCTTTTAAAAATTTATCCTTACTAATAAAATCTGCAACATGATAAATGGCATATAATGTTGTAAACAAACCGGCTGTATCCTCTGCTATCCGGGCAGAATCAACATCCAGCCTGAGAAAATTATTATACAAGTTTCTGATATTCCCGTTGGCAAAAATCACGCGTTCCGTTTTTCCCGGCACTAAAGGCATCATGCTCCCGTCACTGCTTATAAAATATGGGTTATATTCTATCCCGCTAATTCCGGCCAGCCTGATATCAGGCTGTACCCTTACTATCGGGGTCCGCTGCGTGATTTCAACCTTAAGCCGGGCATCAATAGTCATATAGACCTTGGCTTTCTGAACAAAAGGCTTGGACATAATGATGCCTTCCAGCTTTTCGACATTAATGCCCCCCAATTCATTATTTACAATCGAATCTTTTGATTCACGGATATATGACATCACATCATCCCTTGTAATAAACGTTGCATCATCAGGAGCATAAATTAAAATTTCGATTTTCCGGCAATGGTTTTTACTATACTTGCTGACTACAATCCCGGTCAACACCAGAAAAGCAATCAGTGAAAACAACCACAACACAAATTTTAAGAACTTTCTTTTCATTTGTTTTCTTTGTTTTTCAATAGTTGTGTGATTGGTTCCACAAGTTGGTCAATATCTCCGGCACCCATTGTAAGCACAACATCATTATTCATGCTGCTCAATTCTTCCAGGAGCGCCTCTCCTGACAGAATCTTTTTATCGGCAAGTTTCATTTTATCTAAAATGATAGCTGATGTAACGCCTTCAACAGGTAATTCGCGGGCGGGATATATATTTAGAAGTATTGCCTTATCAAGAAAATCAAGCACTTCAGCAAACTCTGCGGCAAAATGCAGTGTGCGCGAGTACAGGTGCGGCTGAAATATTCCTGTAATTTTTTTACCCGGATATAATTCACGCACGGTACTGATAAACGCCCTCAGTTCTTCAGGATGATGAGCATAATCATCAATGTAAACAACATTTCCATGCTGATACCGGATATCAAACCGCCGGGCTATTCCCTCATAGGTTTCAATACCATATTTTATCTGAGAGATGTCGAGGCCAAATAAACGACATGTAGCCGCTGCGGCGACTACGTTTTCGATGTTATGCCTTCCGGGAATTTGTATTTCAACAGGAATTTCATCCTGTTCAAGGCAAATAGTAGCGTGATACCTGGCGTTTTCGATATAAATATCTTTTGCATAAAAATCCGTCACTGTGCTTCCATGATAATGAAAGACACGGTAATCACCATCTGAGGCCTCGGGCAAATCTTTTTTAATAATCAAAGCCCCATCGGAATTGACCTTTGAAGCAAAAGCATGAAAAGAATCGATCAGATGTTTTTTATCGGAATAAATATCAAGGTGGTCAGCGTCAATAGCAGATATTACAGCCAGATCGGGGTTCAGACACAAAAAGGACCGGTCGTATTCATCGGCTTCGGTAACAGCCACAATAGCATTTTCGGAATAAATCAGGTTTGAGTTATAATTCTTGACAATGCCGCCGACGAAGGCATTTACCGGTATGCCGGCCGTGTAGAGTATATGAGCAATCAGCCCTGTTGTGGTTGTTTTTCCGTGTGTACCCGCTACGGCGATCTGGAAAAAATTCATCACAGTATCACCAAGCACTTCGGCTCTTTTCTTTATTGGAATATTATGATCAACAAAAAAACGGTATTCTGCATGTTCTTTCGGAACCGCAGGAGTATAAACAACGAGGTCGACCTGCGAAGGAATTTTTGATACATCTTCATCAAAATGAACGCTAATACCTTCATCAATGAGCTGCCGTGTAAGCGGTGTAAGGGTTTTATCATAACCAGACACATGGTATCCCAGCCGTTTGTAAAAACGAGCCAGAGCGCTCATACCTATACCTCCGATGCCAAGAAAATAATATGTTTTCGCTTGATTTCCCATTATAATTGTTTCTCCCCAAAGCCTATAATAATATCCGCTATGTTATCGGCAGCATCTGCATGAGCAAAGCGGGCAATATTTCCGCTGAGCTTTTCGCATGAGGCCTTATCATTAACCAATCTGATGGCCGTATCGGCAAGTGTTTCCATGGCGTCTGCATCTTTCACCAAAAGAGCGGCATGCGATTTTGCCAGTGCAAGAGCATTTTTTGTCTGGTGATCTTCGGCAACATTGGGCGAAGGCACCAATATGGCCGGTTTGCCCACTAAACATATTTCTGAAATCGCAATTGCTCCAGCCCTGGACACCACAACATCCGCCGCCGCATAAGCATAATCCATCTTAGAAATAAAGGCCATGCTTCTTATTCCATAATCCTTATATGCGGCACAGGCATGTTGTGCTTCTTCAAAATAGACTTTACCTGTCTGCCAGATCAGCTGGATATCATTTTGTTTAAAAAGCTCCAGTTTGCTCATCATGGAATTATTAATGGTGCGTGCACCAAGGCTTCCGCCAATGACAAGAACTGTTTTTTTTGATTTCTCCAGGCCAAACATTTCCATACCTGCATCTCTTTTACCCTGCAATATGCACACTTCCTGTCGTACGGGGTTGCCGGTAAGGACAATTTTTTCTTTCGGGAAAAATTTTTCCATGCCTTCATAGGCAACACAGATTTTGTCGACCTTTTTTGATAAAATCTTATTCGTTACTCCCGGAAAAGAATTTTGCTCCTGAATTACCGTAGGAATATTCCGTGATGATGCTACCCGCAGTACCGGGCCGCTGGCGTAGCCACCAACGCCGATAACGACATCGGGGTTAAATTGATTTATAATTTTTTTTGCCTTTTGCAAGCTCGAAAAAAGCCTGAACAACGTTGAAAAATTTTTCAGGGTGAGTTTACGCTGAAATCCGCTGATATTAAGGCCTATGATTTTATATCCGGCTTCAGGTACTTTTTCCATTTCCATGCGGCCGTTTGCCCCCACAAAAAGTATTTCTGCTGACGGGCATTTTTTCCTGATGGCGTTAGCAATAGCAATGGCCGGAAAAACGTGTCCCCCGGTACCGCCACCACTTATTATATATTTATTCTGTTTGTCCTGCATATACGGGTTCTGCTTTTAATTCTTTATTTTCAACTTCCTGGTTTTTTTGTTTTTCGGCTTCTTCATTAGCCCGGCTGATACTCAGTAAAATCCCTATTCCGATACTGGTAAACCAGATGGATGTCCCTCCCATGCTTATCAGGGGCAGGGGCTGCCCGGTGTTTGGCAGGAGATCAACCACAATAGCCATATTAATCATGGCCTGAAACACCAGCGCAAAGCTTATCCCCAGGCCAAGCAAGACACCAAAAATTTTATCGCATTTTGTTGCTATTCTGATACCCCTGTATAACAATATCAGGTAAAGCAAAATAATAAAAATTCCACCGAGGAATCCATATTCTTCAAGTATGATGGCAAAGATAAAATCGCAATATGCTTGTGGAAGCATGTTTCGTTGAGTGCTGTTGCCCGGAAATTTCCCTATGAATCCGCCTGAAGCTACTGCAATTTTTGATTGGGTTACCTGGTAAACCTCGTCGGGGTTCAGTTTTGCATCATCACTGAAAAAGGTTTCAAAACGGCTTTTCCAGGTGGATAAACGGCTTTCCCGCGGAGAATTCTTTAAGATCAGCACCAAAAGCGCCCCCATAAGAAACATGATCACGAAAAGATATACAATATATTTTGCACTTACTCTGCCAACAAACATCAATATCACACATGTCATAAACAGGATGGCTGCCGTGGAAAAGTTTGCCGGTAAAATGAAGACGCAAATAAGAACGATGGGTATGACAATGGGAACAAAGCCCGTTTTGAAATCCTTGATTTTCTCCTGTTTTCGTGAAATCAACCGGGCAAGATACATAATCAGCGCCAGTTTGGCAAAGTCGGATGTCTGGAACCGGAGGTCAATGATGGGAAGGGTCAGCCAACGCGAAGCCTCGTTGACAGATGATCCCGTGAACAGGGTAATGGGAAGCAGAATTATTGCTACAAAAACAGCCAATTGCGAAATCTTTGAATAATGGGTATACCTGATGAGGTGCGAACCATACATAAGGCCTACACCCATCAACAGAATGAAAAAATGCTTTATAATAAAAAACTCCGTATTTCCTGCGGCTCGTTTGCTACGGTATGCGAGTGTGCCGGTGGAACTGTAGACAGCCAATACCGAAAACAGCAGTAAAATCAGGACTACCGCCCAGATCACCTTGTCTCCTTTGAAATTACGAAAAAAGTTTCTCATGTGATTTTTTATAAATCGTACACAGCTCTTTTAAATTGCATTCCCCTGTCCTCGAAATTATTAAACAAGTCGAAACTGGCGCAGGCCGGCGAAAGCAGAACCACATCACCTCTTACACCAAGGTGATAGGCTGTTTGCACGGCTTCCTCTGCCGAACCTGTTTCTTTTATAACCGGTACAAGGGAAGCAAATTCGTCAAAAATCTTTGTATTATCTGTTCCCAGACATACGATAGCTTTGACCTTTTCTCTCACCAGTGGTTTCAGGCTTGAATAATCATTGCCTTTATCGAGCCCGCCAACGATCCAGATTACAGGCCGAACCATGCTTTCGAGCGCAAACCAGGTAGAGTTGACATTGGTAGCTTTCGAATCATTAATAAATTCAATACCTTGGACCTTAGTTACAAATTCCAGGCGGTGTTCCACACCCTGAAATTCAGACATGCTTTCCTTGATGATATCTTTCCGGATATCAAGGATCCGTGAAATAATCCCGGCAGCCATTGAATTGTACAGGTTGTGTTTCCCCGGTAATGCAAAATTTTCTAATCCCATTTCAAATTTATTTGTTTGTATGTTAATGTTCATTTTATTGTTTTTTATATAAGCGCCATTTCCGTCAGCCGTTTCCGACAACGAGAATGGTATTTTTGAAGAAAGGATATTGCGCTTTTCTATTTCGGCAACAGTCACCGGATCATCAGCACAATAAATGAAAAAGTCACTTTCCATCTGATTCTGCAGCATCCTGAATTTTGAGTCGATATAGTTCTGAAAGTTATACCGGTACCTGTCGAGATGATCGGGCGTGATGTTGGTAATTACTGCTACATCGGCTTTAAACCTGAACATATAATCCAGCTGAAAACTGCTGATTTCAAGCACATAATAATCAAAGTTATTTTCTGCCACCTGCCAGGCAAAGCTTTTTCCCACATTCCCCGCCAGCCCTACGTTCAGCCCTGCTTTTTTCAAAATATGATAGGTCAGGAGTGTCGTGGTTGTTTTTCCATTGCTGCCTGTGATACATATTTTTTTTGCATCGGTAAACCTTGCTGCATACTCAATGTCTGAAATTACTGGAATTTTACTTTCACTTATTGCCCGCATTATTGGAGCATTATCCGGAATCCCAGGACTTTTGATAATTTCATCAGCTAAAAAGCAGCGATCAAAACCGTGCTTTCCTTCTTCAAATTCTATTGCATTATGTAAAAGAACGTTTTTATATTCCTCTTTTATTTTTCCCGAATCCGATACAAAAACCCCTGCACCCCGTTTCTTCGCCAATATTGCGGCTCCAATTCCGCTTTCGGCCCCGCCTAATATGACAATCCGGGATTTCATTTTTTTATTTCATTACTATCTGATCTTTAATGTTACAACCGTTAGTACAGCCAAAATAATCCCTACAATAAAAAACCTCATTACAATTTTGGCTTCATGATAACCGACTTTCTGATAATGATGGTGCAAAGGCGCCATCTTAAAAATTCTCCGTCCCTCACCAAATCTTCTTTTAGTATATTTAAAATATCCCACCTGCATCATCACCGATAAGCTCTGTACCAGGAAGATTCCACAAAACAAGGGTATCATAAGCTCTTTGCGAATGATGATCGCAAACACGGCTATAATACCGCCAAGTGCAAGACTGCCTGTATCACCCATGAAAATTTGCGCAGGATAGGAGTTGTACCACAAAAAGGCAATGCAGGCACCAACAAATGCACTGATATATATTACAAGCTCTCCGGTGTTGGGTATATACATGATGTTCAGGTAGTTGGCAAATACCACGCTACCCGAAACATAAGCAAGAATAGCAAGAGTGACCCCGATAATCGCAGATGTACCAGTAGCCAGCCCGTCAAGGCCGTCAGTCAGGTTGGCTCCATTAGAAACGCCGACAATGATAAAAATGACAATGGGAATAAAAATCAAAAAGGTCCAGTTATGATAACCATCACCCAGCCACTCCATCAAATAGGCGTAATCAAATTCATTGTTTTTAATAAAGGGTATCGTTGTTTTTGTAGATTTAACAGGCTGTTCAGAATAAACACTGGGGGCGTTGTCATAACTTTCCACCTTAAAAATATCCTCTGTTTTCAGTACGCTTTTATCCGCCCTGTCGGCTTTTTCCCGGATAACCACGCCTTCGTTGAAATACATGGTCAGGCCCACAATCAAGCCAAGTCCGACCTGCCCGAGTATTTTAAATTTTCCGGCAAGGCCTTTTTTATTTTTTTTGAATACTTTAATATAATCATCGATGAAGCCAATGGCGCCGAGCCATATTGTAGTAACAATCATCAGTATGATATAAATATTGTGAAGTTTGGCGAACAACAACGTCGGTATCAGTATGGCGCAAAGAATAATGATTCCACCCATAGTCGGAGTGCCCTGCTTTTCAATCTGGCCATGCAATCCCAAGTCTCTCACAGTTTCCCCGACTTGCTTTTTCTGCAGATATTTTATTACCTTTTTCCCGATGATCAATGAAATAAACAGTGACGTTATAATCGACATGGCCGCCCGGAACGAAATGTACTGAAACACTCCGGCGCCCGGAATGTTAAATGCTTTATCAAGGTAGTTAAATAAGTAGTAGAACATATTATTGTTTCATTAAATCAATGATAATTTTTTTATCGTCAAAAGGATACCTGACCCCGTTTATTTCCTGGTATTTTTCGTGGCCCTTTCCTGCAATTAATATGATGTCGCCGGGTTGGGCAAATGCATAGGCTGCTTTTATTGCCTCCTGCCTGTTAGCAATGACCAGTGTCTTTTTTCTTTCTGTAATTTCAATGCCTGCCAATATTTCATTGATAATCGTTTCGGGGTTTTCCGAACGCGGATTATCGGAAGTCAGTATCACCTGCTGGCTCATCGACGCTGCTATTTTTCCCATCTCCGGGCGTTTGGTTTTGTCGCGGTCGCCGCCGGCCCCTACAACAGCGATTATTTTTCCGCCACCCTGCTGAATCTGGTTGATGGTGCTCAACACATTCTTTAAAGCATCCGGTGTGTGTGCATAATCAATGATCGCGACAACATTCTTATCATCCCTCACACTATCAAAGCGGCCCTCCGCAGCATTAAGTCCGCTGAGAACAGTTAGCACCTGCTCCTTATCCTGGCCAAGCAAAACGGCGGCAGCATAAATAGCTGTTATATTATAAGCATTAAACATTCCGACGAGGTTGCACCACAACTCCACGCCATCAATATTCAGTTGCATGCCGTCGATGCGGTTTTCAATAAGGCGGCTTTTGAAATCTGCCATTTGCTTCAGGCCATAGGTATATTTTTGGGCTTTCGTATTTTGGATCATTACGCTGCCATTGCGGTCGTCAATATTTGACAGGGCAAAGGCCGATGTAGGCAATTCATCAAAAAAAGTTTTTTTCGCGGCAATGTAGTTTTCAAAAGTTTTATGATAATCAAGGTGGTCATGAGTAATATTGGTAAAAACGCCTCCTGCAAAACATAATCCCGCAATACGTTTTTGAACAACGGCATGTGAGCTTACCTCCATAAAGCAATACTCGCAACCCGCTTCAACCATTTCGTACATCAACTTATTGATCATAAATGGATCGGGAGTGGTATGTGTAGCAGGAACTATTTTTTCGTTGATTTTATAACAAATAGTTGACAGAAGCCCTGCTTTATAACCCAGGTGTAACAACGTATTGTACAACAGCGTTACTATGGTTGTTTTTCCGTTTGTTCCGGTAACGCCTATAAGTTTTAGTTTTGAAGACGGATGATCGAAGAAGTTATCACAAATAATCCCGAGCGCAAAACTGCTGTCCGGAACAAGTACATAAGTAATTCCAGGCTTCTTTACTTCAGGAATTTCTTCGCATACAATAACTGTTGCTCCTTGCTGTACAGCATCGTCAATAAATTTGTGGCCATCAACGTGAACTCCTTTTACCGCAACAAACAGGCTGTTTTGTCCGCATGTTTTTGAACTGAAACATACCGAAGTCACGTTTCGGTTATCCTCTCCGAAAACTTCGGTGGATCCTGTATCTGTTAATATTTTTCTTAAATTTTGCTGCATGAGTAATTCGTTTTCAGAGGGATAATATAAGTTCAACAGTTTTTCCTTCGGGTAAAAACCTTTGTCCGGCCACTCTTCCAGCGCCTTTTACCAAAACATTCAATCCTGCCTTTTCCAGCACATACACAGCATCTTTTGCCGTCATTCCTTTAACATCCGGTATCCTGGATTTCGGCAGGGTTACATCTTTTTCATAAATTGTCTTATAATCATCGGATCTGGCAGTATTTACCCACTCTGAGCTTCCGCCCTTAAGAATTAAATTCACATTGAGTCCCGTGTATACATCCTCAACATCCTGCCGGTAACCTACAGGCAACAGCGGTATTGATAATGTATCCGGCATTTTAATTTCTTTAGTTTTTATGTCTACTCTGGTTGCGAAGACTTTATCTGCAATTTCCTTGAATACCGGGGCCGCCACCTGGCTTCCATAAACCTCCCCGCCTTGCATTTTGTATTCAACAACAATGCAGGAATACTTGGGATCATCCGCGGGAAAATAACCGCAGAACGAGGCTATATACCTATCAATATAACCCACGGTAGCTTCATCCCATATCCTTGCCGTGCCAGTTTTCCCTGCAATTTTATAAGGCGCTTTGCTGATATTCCTAGCAGTGCCCCTTATTACTACGCCTTCAAGAAGATGTTGAACTTTTTTCAGAGTACCTTCTGAGCAAATCTGGTTAATCAGCACAACCGGGCTGTTTTTATAGACCAGTACGCCATTCCTTCGTATTTCCCTGACCAGTTTGGGTTGCATGTATTTGCCGTTATTGGCAACGGCGTTGTATAATCCAAGCACCTGCAATGGTGTGAGTTTGATTGAATATCCAAATGCCGCAGCCGTCAAATCCTCAATTTTTATAGGCAAATAGGGGTCAGGCTCATTGTCCAGGTCAATGCCCGAGCGTTGCTTCAGACCCATTTTCCTGATAAAATTTTCAAATAATTTTATTTTTTCCCTGCTAAGAAAAGCCATCCTTGTAATCTGGGTAATACCTACATTGGATGATTTTTCAAAAGCTTTGGCAACGGAAATGCGTCCATAACCTTCTTTATGGCTGTCAACAATAGGCTTTTTGTAATCAGAATATTGAATGGAGCCGGAATTTACAATCTGGTTCGTATCGTATTTTCCATCTTCCAGGACGGCTATAACAGATGCTAACTTCATGGTAGATCCCGGCTCATAAAGCTCTTCAACGGCATAGTTCCGCATTTCCTTATAGGTGCCGTCTTTATCTTTACTGAGGTTGGCGATGGCTTTTATATATCCTGTTTTAACCTCCATCAAAACAACGCAACCCCAGTCAGCCTTTGTGGTGTCAAGGCTTTTCTTCAGTGCATTCTGTGCAACATCCTGAAGGTTTACATCGATGGCCGTATGGAGGTCGAAGCCATTTTGAGGCTCAATTACATCATCCTCGCTGATTTTTTTCCAGCTGTTGCTGCCGACTCTTTTCAGATATACCGCGCCCTTCACTCCGCGTAAGGCCAGGCGGTAATGCCCTTCGAGCCCGATAAAGTATGACTTTGTCAGGGCTTCGGACCTTAAAATATGGCTTGTATCATCGGATATTAAGGGAAACCTTTTCAACTCCGCCAGTTGCAAAACATTCATCCTTTTGGTGATCCTTGCGGCGGCGCCTGTTTTATTAAAAGCTTCCTGCAATATCTTCTTATAATATGCCTTGTTATAATCATTAAATGTGCTGTGAAAACAGTCACTCAGGGTGTCAAGGTATTGTTGAAACCGTTGTTCGGAAAATTTACCGGCCTTCAGATTGATCCTGACAATATACTCTGCCAGACGCTCATAACCTATGGTCATAGAAGCAAGGTTTTTTACAGGCCTTATTCTTTTCTCTTTTTTTGTTATCACCAGCCCGCCAAACCTACCCCTTCTCAGTATTGGAAAGGTTTTGATCTTTTTCAGTTCATTATAGGTAGCATTTTTAACAATCAGAAAATTCCGGTTATGCTTTTTTCTTGCTGATTTCAGCTCACGAATGTATTTATACTTGTTAGCAGGGGTTTTATCAAAATATAGGCTCAGGCAAATCCCGAGAGAGTCAACATGCCGATCAAATGTCGTATCGGGAATAGCAGTAGAATCAAGGTCAAGGTTTACCTGGAAGATAGGTATTGATGTCGACAACAGTTCTCCTGTTTCAGCATAAATATTTCCACGTACGGGTTCAATAATTTCTTTCTTTGTTGACTCGGTACTTGACTGTTTTTTCCAATAATCATCCTGAATAAATTGTAGCGTAAAGATTTTAACTACCACGATAATGGCAAATATCCATACCAGAATATAGATAAAATATGCCCGCATCAATATGGATTTCCTGTTATCGCTCATTTTTCAACCTTGTTCTGATCAAATATTTTCATTGGCGGAACAACAGATTCTTTTATGCCTGTACCCAAACTGTCGAGCCGTAAAGCAATTTCAGATTGCTGGCTGATGTGCATCAGGTTTGATTTTGTTGTTATATAGTCGTATTCCAGCTCTATCAACTGATCTTTCAACTGGGTGGTTTTTCTGATGTTCTTTTCATAGTTATATGAATTTGCAATATACAAAATGGCTAAGAGGCATAGGTACAGCCCAAAAGGCAAAAGCCTGAGCACGATTTCCCGTGTCAGTATTTCCCCGTTCAAAATGCTTATGATGGTATGCCCGATAGTAGGTTTTCTTTTTTTGCCCACTTTCTTCTTTCCCTCATTAACGGGTTCCTGCTCTTCGATATGTTTATATTCATTTTGTTCCATTACTGGACTTTTTCAGCAATTCTAAGTTTAGCGCTGCGCGCTCTTTTATTTTCAAGTATCTCTTTTTCACCAGGGGTTATCGGCTTCCGGTTAATCAATTCAAATGGAGTGCTTACATTTCCAAAGAAATCTTTTTCGATATCCCCGTCAAAATTTCCGGCCCTCATAAAGTTTTTCACCAGCCTATCTTCAAGCGAATGATAGGAAATAACCACAAGCCGCCCAGAAACTTTCAACACCATCAGGCTTTGCATTAAAAACTCTTTCAATGCATCCAATTCGCTGTTGGTTTCAATGCGGAGGGCCTGGAAAACCCTTGCGAGAAATTTCTCCTCATTTCTCCGGTCAATCAGCGATGAAACAGCTTCCTTGAGGTCAGCAGTGGTAAGAATTTGCTTTTGCTCGCGGTATGCCACAATTTTGTTGGCAAGTAATGCGGCATTGGCCAATTCACCGTATTGCCTGAAAATGGCAGCTAACTGCTGCGCCTTATATTCATTTAATATCACTGCCGCCGAAAAGTTTTGCTTTTTATTCATCCTCATGTCAAGGCCTGCATCAAAACGCGTGGAAAACCCCCGTTCAGCCACATCGAACTGATGTGACGAAACTCCCAGATCGGCAATAATACCATCAACCGGCAATGCCTGATGATACTTTAAAAAATTTTTCAAATAACGAAAGTTGTTGTTTAACAGGATCAGGCGCTCATCGTCAATTCTATTTGCCTGTACATCTTCATCCTGATCAAACGCTATGAGCCGCCCACCCTTTAGTCTTTTTAAAATTTCTTCTGAATGCCCGCCTCCGCCAAATGTTACGTCAACATAAATTCCGCCAGGCCTGATATTCAATCCGTCAACAGACTCCGATAACAACACAGGCCTATGATACATCATCAGTTTTTTTCTGATCACGGTTCCCCATAGCCAGCTCTGCCAGGTCGGAATACCCTTCCGGCTCGTCACCCAGCCATGTTTCATACTTTTCTTTGTCCCATAGCTCTATCCTGTCAGAAAATGCAAATAACACCACATCCTTTTCTATTCCGGCGTATTTCAAAAGTGTTTTGGGAATAAGCAGCCTGTTTGTCCCGTCGAGCAACACTTCTGTTGCTCCACGGTAGAAATACCTGACAAATTCCCTGTATTTTTTTACATAAATGTTCAGTTTATTGATCTCGGCAATAGTAGCTTCCCAGGATTCATAAGGATAGATAACAAGGCATTGCTCAAAACCCCTGTTTATCACAAACTTATAGTCTCTCGCTGAAGGAAGTTGTTTTTTCAGGCCGGCAGGAAACATCAATCTGCTCTTGCTGTCCATTTTACAACCATATTCGCCGATTAAACTCAACATTTTTTTATAAAAAATTTGACGGTAAAGATAAATTTTTTTTCATGCACCTTTTACCACTTTTCAACACTTTTTTGTTAAAAAAAACCCGGGTATGAAGGTGGCAACTACATTAATATTGATAATCAGTGCTTTACGCTAAAAATTGTTGATAACTTTTTTCAATAACAAAAAACAGAACAAAACCGGCTTGCTTTTTTTGTCTTTTTCCAATGAATAAATTTCCTGATATGTGTAAACCTGATATGATGCTCGGATTACATATCTACCATATTCACAAGCCATTGAGGCTTAAAAAATAATTCACTGGGTTTTAGTATTTTTGCAAACATGAATAGTACGATGTTTCAAAAGATAAGCAGCTCATTTGAAAAATATTCCGAATCAAATGCTTTTTGTATTCAGGACGTTTTTTTTACATATAGGGAGCTGGGCAAACGGATAAACGGGATTGTTTCCATATTGAAGGCCGTCAAATCAACAAACATCGGAATCATCGCCCACGATGATATTGAGACTTATGCTTCGGTTCTGGCGGTTCTGTTCTCGGGCAAAACATATGTTCCGGTAAATCCCGCATACCCGGGTGAAAGAATTCAAAACATGCTTGAACAAGCAGAAATCGATACTGTGTTAACAAGCAAAATTGCTGACACGGAAAATATCTTTTCTGATCAAAACAAATACGACTTTATTTCAACTTTTCGTATCCAATATGCCTGGCATACACTTCATATTCCGGATGTTTCAGCAGAAAACAAGGCATATATTCTTTTTACTTCGGGAAGTACGGGAATACCCAAGGGGGTCCCGATCAGCTATAAGAATCTTGATGCTTTCTGCGATGCATTTTTCGCACAGGGATTTGATATGAATGAAAATGACAGGGTTCTCCAGATGGTTGACCTTACCTTTGACCTTTCTGTTATGTCGTTTCTCATGCCGCTTTGTGCGGGGGCATGTGTTTATACTGTTCCGCCAGGTGACATAAAATTTGCCGCAACATATTCCATTTTAGAAAAACACCGGATCACTTTCGCCATGATGGTGCCGTCGATATTAGGTTTCCTGAAAAATTATTTCAGCGAAATACGGCTTGAAGATATGCGTTATTCGTTGTTTTGCGGCGAAGCTCTATATGCGGGGCTTGCAAAACAATGGGCGAAATGCATTCCAAATGCCGCTATATTTAATGTTTATGGCCCCACAGAAGCCACGGTTTTTTGTATGGCTTATGAATTGGAAAAAAAAGAAGCGATTAAAGAAAAAAATGATATTGTATGCCTGGGAAAAACCATGAAAAATACGTTGGCAATGATCGTTGACGAAAATCTTTCGCCTGTTTCTGATGGCACCTACGGTGAATTGTGCCTTTCCGGCGCCCAGCTTACGCGGGGCTATATAAAAAATCCATTGAAAAACAACGAGGTTTTTTTTAAATATGTTGATACCAATACCGAACACTTGTTTTACCGGACTGGAGATATTTGCTGTAAGGATGCTGACGGGAATTTTTTTTACAAGTGCCGGCTTGATGACCAAATAAAAATCCAGGGGTATCGTGTTGAATTGGGAGAAGTTGAATTTTACGCCCGAAAATTCACAAATGATAAAAACGCTGCAGCTATTGCATGTCCTGATACATCCGGCAAAACAATCATCCGGCTTTATGTTGAAAATTTTATTCAAAAAAAGGAGCTGGAAGATTATTTAAGGGCCAAACTACCTGCATATATGATCCCGTCAGAAATAATAAGCATAAATATTTTTCCGTTAAATGCTCACGGCAAAACAGATAAAAAAGCCTTACTGAAAATGATAAACTGCTAACATGAATTTATTACTCAAATATTTATTGTTGCCGTTTTCTCTGATCTTTGGACTGATCACATACTTCAGAAACAAATTTTATGACTGGAAGCTTATCCGGTCTGAAGCCTTTGATATTCCTGTGATATGTATAGGAAATCTTTCTATGGGCGGAACAGGAAAGTCTCCTGTTACAGAATACCTGATCCGCTTGTTACAAAAAACCGATAAGCGTATTGCCACGTTAAGCCGTGGGTATGGCCGTAAAAGTAAAGGTTTTGTGCGGGCTGATATTAATGCCACCGCCACAACCATTGGGGATGAGCCGCTGCAATTTTTTACTAAATTCAAGGAAGTTACCGTGGCTGTTTGTGAAGACAGGGTTAAAGGAATTCAAATTCTTTTAGATCAAAAACCTTCGCCGGAAATAATCCTGCTCGATGATGCATACCAGCATCGCCATGTTAAACCCGGTCTTTCTGTTCTTCTGACAGATTACAACCACCTGTATTCTCACGACTGCATGTTCCCCTCGGGGCGCCTGCGTGAATTAAGGCTGGGCGCGGGGCGGGCAGACATCATCATTGTTACAAAATCACCGGAAAATATTTCCGAAAACAAAAAGGCAGAAATAACACACGACCTCAAGCCCGGATCTTATCAAAAGATTTTTTTCTCACATATAAAATATTTGGAACCTGTTCCGTGTTTTAAAAACTCAGAAAAAATCATCACCTCTGATCTCCGTGATTATAAAATCTTATTATTCACAGGAATAGCGCGCCCGGCAGCGCTTACAGAATATTTACAAAACCGTTGCAAGGAACTTTACATTATAAAATTTAGTGACCACCACTCCTATTCTGCCAAAGACATCAAAGATATTTCTGAAAAATTTTGTAATATTGCCTCACAATACAAGGTGATTCTGACCACCGAAAAAGATTTTTCAAGGCTGATTCACCAGGATTTTTTCAATGAGTTGAGTGTTTTCCCGATGTATTACATTCCCATTGAAATGGATTTTCCGGAAAACGATAAAAGAATTTTTGAAAAAAATATTTTAAGTTATGTTGAAAAAAATCAATGAAACCGTTGCTTACATAAAGAGTAAGACCACTTTTGAGCCTCATATAGGCATTATCCTTGGTACCGGACTCGGGAACCTGGCAAATGAAATCAAGGTACATACTGTAATACCTTATTCAGACATACCAAATTTCCCGGTTTCCACTGTTGTCGGCCACAAGGGGCAGCTGGTTTTCGGAACACTCAACAATGTTAATGTTGTTGCCATGCAGGGCCGTTTTCATTATTATGAAGGCTATACCATGCAGGAATTATCATTTCCTGTTCGTGTATTAAAATACCTGGGTATTAAAACACTCATCCTTTCCAATGCCAGCGGCGGGGTAAATTCCACCTTTGAAGTTGGCGACATCATGATCATCACTGATCACATCAATCTTATGGGGAACAATCCTCTTATTGGTAAAAATGATGATGAAATAGGCCCTCGTTTCCCGGATATGCACGATGCCTACGATCATGGATTAATTCAAAAAGCATTACAAATTGCCCAGCGCAATAACATTTCCTGCCGTCAGGGTGTATATGCTGCTGTAACAGGACCTACATTTGAAACACCTTCGGAATACAGGTATATTAAATTTACCGGGGCTGATTGTGTGGGAATGTCCACAGTTCCGGAGGTCATTGTTGCGCGACATATGGGGCTTCCCGTATTTGCCGTATCAATAATCACCGATCTCGGCGTTGAAGGAAAGATAGTGGAAGTATCGCATGAAGAGGTGATACAGGCGGCTAACAATGCTGAGCCAAAAATGACCACCATCATCAAAGAGTTGATCACTCAGATTTAACGTGTATCTCATCAATAATTTTAAGCCGCCACTTATTTTTTTGTATTAAACATTTTCGTTTGGTAAACGGCTGTAAAAGGCCGCCAACAGCGGTAACGGCTGCTGAAACCAAGACAACCTCCGGCTTAATGACCGGGCTGTCACCATTAAGCATGTTGTTGACAATATCAAGCGCAAAAAACAACCCTCCAAAAGTCATCAAGGAAGCGGAAACTATTTCGAGGCCTTTCCGATGTTTAAACACATATGTGATTTCTTTGATGCTATATACATTATAATTCGAGATTGTTATTGCCGAATCAAGTATTTCTGTAATCTTTCCCGAGATCTTTTTTGTTGTGTCGTTTACTTTTATGGTAATATCATCGCCGACAAAAAACCTGTATGATTTACCAATGGTAAGATTCTCAAGTACCAAAACTTTTTGAGCGAAAACAAGGCTCACACAAAAGAATAAACATCCCGTTAAAAAAGCTTTATTCATCAATACAAATTTAAGGTTTTAAACTTTGCATTTAGTTTTAATGTTGCTTACATAGAGAATAATTCTCCTTTTTGTTTTTTTGTCATCTTTTTAACTACTTCATTATAGGAATGATCAATCCATTCATATAATTCTGAATCGGACACGCTACCATCAATGCTTACAGTATTCCAGCATGATTTATTCATGTGATAGCCGGGTACTACACATGTGTGTCTTTCGCGAAGTTCTATGGCGCGCTCCGGATCGCATTTAATATTCACAGCAAAATCACCGGTGAGATCAGTCAGTAAAAATATTTTGCCAAGCACCTTGAAAACAAGCGTTGTTTCGTCAAACGGGAAGCATTCAGTAACACCTTTTTTTGACAGGCAATATTCCCGGAGTTCTTCTATATTCATATTTTATTCATTAACTTCCACACAAATTTACAATTTTCTTTTATCATTCTTTTCTTTCCGGTACATGTCATAACACGGTTCATATCTGAGCTTTAAAAAACAATCATTATTCGCATATTTATCATTTAACATTGCTTAACAAAAAAGTAAAAGCCTCCGCTTTAAAAAAGAATATCTTTGCACGTTTTACAATAAATTCGTCACATAAGTTTTATAAGAATAATATGGCTACGACATTGAAACAAAAGACTTTTGACCTGAAGCGAAGAATGCAGAATGCATTACAGGGTGGTGGAGAAAAAGCCATTGAAAAGCAAAAGGCCACAGGAAAGATGACCGCCCGTGAGCGTATTCTCGCAATATTGGATTCAGGCTCATTTCACGAATACGACCTCTTTGTTGAACACGCAGGCAAAGATTTCGACATGGATAAAAAATACCTTCCGGGTGATGGCGTGGTTACCGGAACAGGCACTATCAACGGCTTCCCCATATGCATCTATGCACAGGACTTCACTGTTGCCGGTGGCTCGCTGGGCTTCATGCATGCCAAAAAGATAACCAAAATCATGGATCATGCCATGAAGCTGAAAGTGCCTTTGATCGGCATCAACGACAGCGGCGGCGCCCGTATACAGGAAGGTGTAAATTCCCTGGCGGGTTATGGAGAAATTTTTTACCGCAATACTATGGCATCGGGAGTGATACCACAAATATCCGTTATTCTCGGGCCTTGCGCGGGCGGAGCCGTATATTCTCCTGCCCTGACCGACTTTGTATTTGTGGTCGATAAAATTTCAAAGATGTTTATCACCGGGCCGGAAGTAATCAAAACCGTGCTGGGTGAAGACATTTCAATGGAAGACCTCGGCGGTGCGCTGGTTCATTCCGAAACCACAGGCAATGCGCATTTCTTTTCCGAAAGCGAGAACGAATGCTTTGAACAGATCAAAAAGCTGATGTCGTTTATTCCCTGGAATAATACTAAAAAAGCCGATCCATTCCCTGTCAAACAGCCGAAAAACAAGATATATAAAATATCGGACATTTTCCCGACCGACTCAAGGAAACCATACGATGTCAGGCTGATTATCAAAGCCATTTGCGACGATTCGGATTTCTTTGAAATCCAGGAGCGTTTTGCCGCCAACATTGTTATCGGCTTTGCACGTATCAACGGCCAGTCTGTGGGGTTTGTCGCCAATCAGCCCATGGTGCTTGCCGGTGTGCTTGATGTTGATTCATCAGATAAAGCTGCACGGTTCATCCGTTTCTGCGATGCATTTAATATTCCTTTAGTTACATTGGTCGACCTTCCCGGTTACCTGCCCGGCATTGATCAGGAACATGCCGGCGTGATCAGGCATGGAGCAAAAGTTCTGTATGCTTATTCGGAAGCTACTGTGCCTAAGATTACTGTTATCCTTAGAAAAGCATATGGCGGTGGATATATTGCCATGTGTTCAAATCACCTGAGAGCCGACTTTGTGTTGGCATGGCCAACAGCAGAAATTGCAGTAATGGGCCCTGAAGGTGCAGCAAATATTATTTTCAGAAATGAGATACAGAGTTCACCCAATCCTGAAGAAGCACGTAAGAAAAAGATAGAAGAATACAAGGAAAAATTCGCTAATCCTTATGTAGCGGCTGCTTATGGCTATGTCGATGCGGTTATTGAGCCTCAAAAAACACGCGAATTTATATTACACGCCATAGAAATTTCGGCCCAGAAAAAAGAAGACCGTCCTATTAAAAAACATGGTATTCCACCTTTCTAATCCTTGAAAATGAAAAATGCCAATAAAGAAAAACCAGAATATTACCCTCTGGTTGTTTTAGGTGAAGAGTATTCAACCTTATATACCAAAAAGTATAAGAACCGCAAGCCTTATGCTCCCATCGACAACAGAAAGATATATTCATTTATTCCTGGTACGATACAAAACGTATTTGTTGAAAAAGATGCCGATGTCAAAGCCGGTGAAAAACTGCTAACCCTACAAGCCATGAAAATGGACAATGAAATTATTGCCCCGGTAAGCGGTAAGGTCAAAAAAGTTTACGTAAAACCAGGGCAGATGGTAACCAAGAACGAGTTGCTGATTGAGCTTTTGTAAATTATTTAATATTGTAAATATCCAGATGTTTGTCTGTCAGGACAAAAACTTTGTCATTGCAAAGTAGAGCACTCTTTATCTCCTCGCTCCCGGGTATCTCCAATTCGGCTTCTTCATATGTTTTCAGGTTATACTTTTTCAATTTATTGCCCTCTGAAAAAACCACCTGTTGTAAAATTATTTGAAAAGACTTCAGGTTTTTAAACGGCAATAACCGCAAATAAGTACCATAGCGATCAAACACCAGGATGCCGTTTTGCGGATCGTACAGATACAAATCATTATCTACCTCGACCATATAAACAGGAGA
This sequence comes from uncultured Bacteroidales bacterium, assembly GCA_964626855.1. Taxonomy (GTDB): domain Bacteria; phylum Bacteroidota; class Bacteroidia; order Bacteroidales; family CAIWKO01; genus CAIWKO01. The sequence continues at coordinate 4,055 of CAZVKJ010000008.1, read as the reverse complement.
TATCTCATGCCCGGTAATATCGGAGATATTTCCGCTGGCGTGTGATTGCTTCAGGCTGTAATCAAACCTTATAACCTGGCTGGTCAGCGGATCATAAAGCCAGAAACCGTTGTCATACGATGCTGATACCAATGTTGCATTTGGATATCCCAAATCAGCCAGAGCAATAAAATCCTTTTTCAGGCTCAATTTATTATCCAGGTATTTTATCTTCCCGAAGTCCGGATTGAAAATCATGATTTTTAAAGGGTCGCTCACATCGGCACTCTGAACCTTTCCATCACGCAGTTCAGTATAAGAAAACAAGAGGGTGCCCTTATCGTCGAATTTTTTCAATATGCTCTCACTAATGAGATAAACATAACCGAGCTGATCAACAGAAATACTGCTACCACTTACCTCAAGAGACACTGCTTTTTCGAGCCTGGTTCCCTGTGCGGCAGCAGCCAACGGCAGCAGCATGAGCGCAAGTAAATATTTTAAACAGCGTTTTTTCATTTGCGAATCATCTCCAATATTTCCTCAACATATTTTCTGTCATTGGAAAGCCGCGGGACCTTGTACTGTCCGCCTAATCTGTTCTTTTTTTTGAGCCAGTTGTAAAACGTTCCCGGTGGAACAACGTGGATCACCGGTTTATTCAGTACCATGTCGTGATATCGCTTAGCTTCATAATCGGAATTGACAGATTTCAGCGCATTGTCAAATATCTCTCCAAAATATTCGATATTGTTTGGAACGGATTCAAATTCAATGACCCACTCGTGCGCCCCGCTATGACGTTCATCGAAAAATACCGGGGTAGCCGTGTAATCGGTCATCACAGCGCCGGTTTTTCTGCAGGCGATGTCAAGCGCTTTATCTGCATTGTCCACCATTAGCTCTTCACCAAAGGCATTAATAAAATTCTTTGTCCTGCCGGTAATTTTAAAACGATAGGGATCCAAAGAAGTAAAGGCAATGGTATCGCCGATCATATATCGCCACAACCCTGCATTGGTCGATATGATCAAAGCATAATTTTTACCTACCACCACCTCGTCAAGGCGCTTTGTCTGAGGATGCTCCTTACCATAGTCCTCCATGGGCAAAAACTCATAATAAATGCCGTAATCAAGCATCAGCAGCATGTCATCCGCATCTTTGCGGTCCTGTATCCCAAAAAATCCTTCCGATGCATTATATGTTTCGAGATAATCCATCTTAGCCGAAGGAATAAGTTTTTTATATTGTTCCCTATATGGCACAAAACTGATCCCGCCGTGTATAAATACCTCCAGATTCTCCCAAACTTCGTTGATATTGTTTTTCCCCGTGATCTCAAGGATATACTTTAACAGTACCAACGTCCAGGAAGGCACTCCTGAAAGACTTGTTACATTTTCTGTAGCTGTGATCCGTGCAATTTTATCGAGCTTCTCCTCCCATTCGTTCATCAGGGCGGTAGAAATATCCGGTGTGCGAATAATGTGAGCCCAGAAGGGCATGTTCTGAATTAATATCGCAGATAAATCGCCGTACACGGCATCATTATCAAATTCGCTCACCACATGGCTCCCGCCAAGAGCCAGGCCTTTTCCGATAAATAATTGTGTTTCGGGATTATTGTTACAATGAATGGTGAGCACATCTTTCCCGCCTTTGAAGTGGCACTCTTCTATAGCATCTTCACTCATGGGAATAAATTTGCTTTTTTCGGAAGTGGTACCTGAAGATTTTGCAAACCATTTGATTTCCTGCGGCCACAAAATATTTTGCTCCCCCATACGTAAGCGGTCAATGTATGGTTTAAGGTCGTCGTACTGGTTTATAGAAACCCGTTCTTTGTATTGCTCAGGTGTATCGATCGATTTATAATCATAGAGATTTCCCCATTCTGTATTTTTGGCAGAGGATAACAACCAGTTCAGACAATCGTTCTGGACTTCATGAGGATACTTTAGAAACAGATCGATCTGGTGCATTCGCTGCTTCATAATCCATGATAATACCGAATTTAATAGAGGCATATAAAAACAATACTTTGTATCTCAAAATTAGCATTAAACTTTGAACTATATGCAAAAAAGTATGTTCTATATAAAAAAATGAAATTTGTGTTACTTTTGCAGCATGGCAAACAACGAAGAATTATTCAGAAAAATTATTTCGCATGCAAAAGAGTACGGATTTGTTTTTCCGTCGAGCGAAATTTACGACGGCCTTAGCGCTGTATATGATTACGGCCAGTATGGCACCGAATTAAAAAACAATATCCGTTCCTACTGGTGGAAGTGGATGGTACAGTTTAATGAAAATATTGTCGGCATCGACTCGGCAATTTTTATGCATCCTACGGTTTGGAAAGCATCTGGCCACGTTGACGCTTTCAATGATCCGATGATCGACAATAAAGATTCAAAAAAAAGATACCGCGCCGATGTGCTTGTTGAAGACCATATAGCAAAAATCGAAGAAAAAATTGAAAAAGAAGTCAGCAAAGCAAAACAACGTTTCGGAGAGAGTTTCGATGAAAAGCTTTACCGGGAGACCAATCCCCGTGTTTCTGAGTATCAGAATAAAATTAATGATATAAAAAACCGCTTTTACCCGATGCTTGACAATAATGATTTTGCAGGCGTAAAACTATTGATCGAGGAGCTGGGTATTGTGTGTCCCATATCGGGGTCAAAGAACTGGACGGAAGTGCGCCAGTTCAACCTGATGTTTTCGACACAGATGGGTTCGGTGAGTGAAGATTCCGGTACGCTGTATCTTCGTCCTGAAACCGCGCAGGGAATTTTTGTGAATTTCCTGAACGTGATGAAGAGCGGACGCATGAAAGTTCCTTTTGGTATTGCGCAAACCGGTAAAGCATTCCGCAACGAGATCGTTGCACGCCAGTTTATTTTCCGCATGCGCGAATTCGAACAGATGGAGATGCAGTTTTTTGTACGTCCCGGTGAAGAGCTGAAATGGTATGAATACTGGAAGGAAGAGCGCATGAAATGGCATCTTTCGCTGGGTATCCCTGCGTCAAAATACCGTTTCCATGTTCACGAAAAACTGGCGCATTATGCCAACGCTGCCTCCGACATTGAATTTGAATTCCCGATAGGGTTTAAGGAACTTGAAGGTATACACTCGCGTACAGATTTCGACTTAAATGCACATCAGAAATATTCCGGAAAAAAACTACAGTATTTCGACCCCGAAACCGGCGAAAGCTATACGCCTTTTGTGGTAGAAACCTCTATCGGCCTCGACCGCATGTTCCTGGCTGTTCTCAGTAATTCTTATAAAGAAGAAACGCTGGAAGACGGATCTGTGCGTGAATTGCTAAACATCCCGCCCATACTGGCCCCTATAAAGGTTGCCGTGTTGCCGCTGGTAAAAAAAGACGGCCTGCCGGAAAAAGCACGCCGGGTTTTTGATATTCTGAAACCAAAATATATGTGCCAGTATGATGAAAAAGATGCGATCGGGCGCAGGTACCGCCGCCAGGATTCCATCGGCACACCCTATTGCATCACGATTGACCACGAAACATTGCAGAATGATACGGTAACGATACGTGACCGTGACACTATGCTGCAGGAGCGGATACCATGTGATCAAATTCTTCAGGTGTTGAATCAGAAGTTCAACGGATAGAAGAGAGTTATTATTGATGTGCAAAAAGGCACGCGTTATAAACGCGCGCATACATAGGAATTAACCAGCGCTGATTTTTCTGAATTTCTTAGCACTCGTAACTGATCAGCCTGTTTATACGACAGGTACGCACATTTGCAATGCGAGCAATAGTTACAAACTTAAATTTAAATAAAAATGAATCGACGATAAAAACTATTAGCTTTGTTTGATGGTGGAAAAAAATATGGCAAATGGAAGGAGCAAAAAGGCACGCGTTACAAACGCGCGCGTACAAGGTATACTTTTAAAATACAATATTAATTTTCAGCATTATTATTTTGGAAATTAGTATTTTTATAATCCATTAAACAATTAATAACCTGAAATCAGTAGCGTTTCGTTATAAATCAAATAAATTCAATTGGTTATGATTTTGTTCT
>CAZVKJ010000007.1:37973-118711 GCA_964626855.1 uncultured Bacteroidales bacterium | reverse complement strand
GGCACAGCCTGCAATGATATAAAAGCAGCGGCAGGAGCCTCTGCCAAACAGATTTTCACCTGAAGCAGAACGGCATATTTTGGCTTTTTTTAATGAGGCTGTCTCAAAAGTCAGAATTAATGCGTATTTAGCCTTAGTGAACCCTTGTGTGTACTTTGGTCCCTTTGTGGTTCAACTCCATATTTTTACCACCAAGAAGCACAAAGGTTTGCACAAAGGTGTGAAAAGGACTTTTTAGACAGCCTCGGCTCTGACTGACATAAAGAATTCATGCACAACCCGGGTTATTAAAATTAATATCATTATAAACCTTATTTGTCCGGAAATTCAATTTTCTTACGGCCTTCCACAGTCCATATTATATTTAGTTTCTTAAAAATTACCTTTCGTCATTTTTAAACATGCGATAATAAAATGTTATAATAATCATGTTGGCCCGGGTAGTTTTTATGTAATTTTGCTCATCAAAATTCTCATATAAAGCAATTTATTTTTGACTCTTTGGGTCTTTTTGTTAAATTTGTATTTATTATTTCAGTCATTTTGAATGCGGGCAATTAAAATATCCTGTTTCATTTTTTTTATCCTGATAAAAATATCCGGAGTTTGTATCGGACAAACCATCCGGCCCAATCAGATATCCGGGTTAAAATTATGGCTGCGGGCAGATTCAAATGTAACATATTCCACCACAGTAAGCTCCTGGAAAGATTGCAGCGGCAATAATTATAATGCGGCACAATCAAATTCCGCAAAACAACCTGCCTTTGTAAGTGCTGCCATAAACGGCCATCCCGCAATCCGATTTGACGGCAGCAATGATTATCTTCAGGCATCCTTTGGCGCCACAGTTTCCCAACCTCTTACCTGTTTTGTTGTTTATAAAATGTTAAACAACTCAGGAGCCAGCCAACAGGTTTTTGATGGGATAAACACCTCAAACAGGATTTCATTTGGTTATAACACCTCGTATGGATTATTAGTTTATGCCTCTACCTTTATTAATTATACGAAAGCATTACCTTTTAATAATTATATAATAAATTCTGTTGTTTGTAACACTTCAAATTCGCAACTTTACGAAAACGGCAATTTAAAAGTAAGCGGAAACATCGGTAGTGGCACACTTACCGGAATTACGATAGGCATTTATAATAGCTTGACCAGCAATCCATTCAAAGGTGACATTGCCGAAATTATTATATATACCCAGGCATTAAGTGCCACGGACCGGAAAAATGTTGAAAGCTACCTCAGTTATAAATATGCAGGGCCTCCGGTAACACTTGGTCCGGATATTCATATTAATTATGGAATGTGTGATACCGTGTTGGATGCGGGGAGCCGTTTTTCGCATTTTATTTGGTCGACCGGCGACACCACACAAACAGTTCATGTCAGTTCATCGGGCATGTATTCCGTTACGGCAACAAACATTTTCGGATATACTTCTTCTGATACCATAAATGTCACATTACCTACTTTATATTTAAATAACACTTTGTTTTGTTCCGGCAGCAGCGCAACTCTTTCGACGGGATTAAGCGGCAGCTATACTTTTTTATGGTCGGATGGATCAACAACTCCAACAATTAATGTGAGCGCCCCGGGTAATTACCGGGTTACTGTTACAGATACCCTTTTGTGTTCAAAGATTTCAAATATTGCAACAGTTACAGAAGATACATTCCCGGCGATGGCATCACTGGGAAATGATACAAATTTCTGTTCAGGAAACATCATTGAACTGGCAGCGCCCAAACCGCTTCCTGCAGGACTGGCTTATCTCTGGTCGACAGGAGACACCACGGCTACATTATCTGTTACTTCAAGCGGCAATTATCTTATTACTGTTACGGATATTAACGGATGTTTTGCACAAGACACCATACATGTTGAGGTTTTAGGTATGGCCCCCAATGTTAGTTTTTCAAACAGCACGGGCTGTTCAGGCGACACTATTCAATTTACAAACTCCTCCATACCGTTGGGAACATCCTGGTTGTGGAATTTCGGCGACGGTCATTCTTCTGCCGAACAGCACCCGGAACACATTTTTTCGTCAGGCGGCACAAAGAATGTAACACTGACTGTATTTGACGGCACCTGTTCAAACAGCATCACCAGAACAATGCATATTCCTGCGGCCCCGTCTGCAGGTTTTAATGCTGCCACAATATGCGTTGGCGATGCATATTCTTTTATTGATCACAGCACTGCCGCAGAAGGAAACATTATATCGTGGTACTGGGACTTTGGTGATGGAAATTTTTCAACGGCTAAAGACACAACTTATTCCTACCTGTTTCCGGGCAGCTATGACGTAACGCACATTGTTCAAACCGACAGCGGGTGCCATAATGAAATAAAGCATACTGTTGATGTAGTCAGTTCCGCAACGGCGCCGTTGCCATTTACCATTTATTCACCTTCAAACGGATTTACCACTGCCGGGCATGCTGTTCATTTTATGTGGAACAATGCAACAGGCGCGCTCTCATATACATTGCAATATTCTACCGATTCGCTTTTCAGCAACAACATCACAAATATCCCGAACCTGCTTACTACAAGTTATCAAGCCGGCATCACGACTCCGGATATCTATTACTGGAGGGTTGTTGCCCACGGGCTTTGTGGTAATAGCGCCACTTCCAATACATACTCATTTTCTGTTTGCCCGCTTTCCTCAATTTCCGGTTTACGGCTTTGGTTAAAAGCCGACTCTGCTGTTCAGTTGTCAGGATCATCTGTGGCAAACTGGAATGATTGCAGCGGAAATAATTATAATGCTTTGCAATCGCAAAGTACCAAACAGCCCTTATTAATTAATTCAGCATTGAATGGCAAACCGGTCATCAGGTTTGATGGTGTTAATGACTACCTGCAGGCTGCTTTCGGCACAACGCTCAGCCAGCCTTTGACCTATTTCATCGTGTATAACATGCAAAGCAATACAGGAGCCGGCCAACAGGTTCTTGACGGCATTAACGGCTCAAACAGGATTACATTGGGGCACAATACAACAAACGGATTATTAATATACTCAACAAGCTCAATAAGCTATCCCAAAAGTTTACCTTTCAACTATTTAATAAACTCTTTTGTTTGTAACACTTTAAATTCACAGTTTTTTGAAAACGGAATACTTAAAGCCAGCGGAAATATAGGTAATGGCAATATCACAGGACTCACGATAGGTATATATAACAGCCTTACTCAAAACCCATTCAAAGGAGACATTGCCGAAATCATTATTTATGATCAGGCTTTAAACCCCACCAACAGGCAAAACGTTGAAAGTTACCTTAGTAATAAATATGCCGGGCCTCCTGTCTGCCTCGGGCCTGATATAAATATTAATTATGGTATGTGTGATACCATTCTTGATGCAGGAAGCAGATTTTCACATTTTATATGGTCAACAGGCGATACCACGCAAACCCTTCAAATAAAGACATCCGGAATTTATTCTGTAACCGCGACAAATATTTTTGGATATAGCTCTTCCGACACCATAAACGTGACTTTTCCTGTCATTAATTTGCATGATACCATATTATGTGCCGGAAGCAGTATAAATCTTTCATCAGGACTTAGCGGAAATTACAATTATCACTGGTCAAATGGCGCTACTACACCATTTATTAATGTAGCTAATCCGGGTGATTATTGGGTTACTGTTACAGATGCCAGGCTTTGTTCCAGAATTTCCGACACTATAGCTGTTACTGCCGACTACTTTCCGCTACTTGCCACTTTGGGCAACGACACAAATATTTGTTCTGGTAATTATATAAGGCTCATCGCCCCAAATCCTTTACCACAGGGGGTTTCTTATACCTGGTCGACCGGAGACACAAGTCCTTCCATACCTGTAAGTACATCGGGGGATTACGCTGTTACCGCTACCGACCAAAATGGCTGTGTTACAAAAGACACCATAAATATTCAAATAATCGGAATAGCGCCAAATGTTTCTTTCACCAATACCACAGCCTGTTCCGGCGACACCATCTATTTTAACAATACATCTTCTCCCGCTGGCTTATCATGGCTCTGGGATTTCGGGGACGGCAACAGCTCTCCGGATCAAAACGCCAAACATGTTTATCATTCGGGAGGCATAAAAAATATGACGCTTACTGTCACTGACGGGGCCTGCACAAGCAGTTTTTCGAAAAATGTTTATATCCCGAATTCTCCTGTAGCTGCTTTTACCACAAGCACAACCTGCGTTGGTGATCTTTATTCATTTATTGATCAGAGCACTTCTTCGGATGGAAACATCATATCTTGGCTGTGGGATTTTGGCGACGGCAACCATTCTGACGCACGTGACACCGCTTATTCATACATAGCGGCCGGCAACTACAATGTAACACATACTGTTCAAACCGATAGCGGATGCCATAATTCCGTCACGCATTCAATTCATGTTGTAAATACCGCACCGGCCCCTGCGGCATTTACTCTTTATATGCCGTCGAACGGTTATTCCACAACCGAACACCTGATTACTTTTAAATGGAACCCAAGCCCCGGGGCTCTTTCATACACATTGCAGTATTCCGCTGATTCGCTTTTCAATATAAATGTAAATAGTATTCCTGGTCTGAATACAAATATATGCTCACAAAATATGCTTTCCCATGGCAGCTTTTACTGGAGGATAATCGCTCATGGGCTCTGCGGCAATTCAACGACTTCAAATGTGTACAAGTTTTCCGTTTGTACGCCAGAATATCTTTCAGGATTAAGTCTTTGGTTGAAAGCCGACTCTGCTGTTGTACATTCAGGCTCACCGGTCAGCTCCTGGAATGATTGCAGCGGCAGTAATTACAACGCTCTACAGTCAGTGTCGGCAAAACAACCCCAAATAATAAATTCCGTTCTGAATAATAAGCCTGTTATTCGTTTTGACGGGGTTAATGATTACCTGCAGGCTTCCTTTGGCACCAGCTTATATCAACCATTAACACTATTTATTGTGTATGATATGCAAAATAATGCGGGGGCCAGTCAGCAGGTTTTCGACGGAATTAACAGTTCGAACAGAATTTCATTGGGATACAATTCTTCAAACGGGCTGCTGGTCTACTCAACAAGCGCTATAAGCTATTCCAAATCGTTACCTTCCGGTTATTTGATCAATACAATAGTAAGTAATTTCTCTAATTCTCTGTTTTTTGAAAATGGGTTTTTAAAAACTTCCGGAAATATTGGTTCCGGTGCCTTAACAGGCCTTACGGTGGGGATGTATAATAATCTTTCACAAAATCCTTTTAAAGGGGATATTGCTGAAATCATCATATATAACCATGCGTTGAACACCTCTGAAAGGAAAGATATTGAAAGCTACCTGTGTAATAAATATGCAGGCCCGCCGGTAAACCTGGGCCCCGATATCAATATAGATTATGGTATGTGCGATACGGTTCTTGATGCCGGCAGCAGGTTTTCGCATTTCCTCTGGTCGACGGGCGACACCACACAAACCATCCCCATACTTTCATCAGGCATATATTCCGTTACCGCAACCAATATTTTCGGAATTCAATCAAGTGATACCGTTCTTGTCAAGGTGCCTACAATTAACGTACAAGACACCGGATTCTGCTATGGAGATTCGATTGTTTTAAATATTAATCTGGGTAATGATTATCAATTTCTATGGTTGCCGGACGGCGTCACGGGTAATCAGTTCACAATTATGTCTGGCGGAAACTATTCTATTTTAGCGACGGACACCAATGGATGCCAGCGCACACAAGCATTTGTGGTAAGCGTTGATTCATTCTCCGTGAAGGCAACATTAGGCCCCGACAGAAAAATCTGCCAGGGCGATGTAATCTCTTTGGCTGAAGGAGGACAGGAGGCAACAAGTTATTTCTGGTCGGACAACACCGGGAATAATTATCTTACTATTACAGACCCTCCCGGATCATCGGCGGATTATTCCGTTACGGTTACCGACAATAATGGATGTGTTGCTGTTGACAGTGTCAACATTTTAGTAAACGGAGTATTACCTTCAGCATCATTCACGAATGATTCCGTTTGTTTTGGGAATATCAATCATTTTAACGATATATCATCCGTTGCGCCACCATTCTCAGTTATTTCATGGAACTGGGATTTTGGCGACAGCACCTATTCAACATTACAAAATCCGGTACATATATTTGCCCATGACGGAGTTTTCCATGTTAATATTACAGTTACCACAGATTCCGGTTGTGTAAGAACAACCGGAAAAGACATAACAGTATTTTCAATACCTGTTGTAAAATTCACGCCCAACACCGGCTGCAATGGCGCTCCTGTTTCTTTTACCGACCAGACCACTTGTTCATATGGAGATTTGTCGGGATGGTCTTGGACCTTTGGTGATACGCAACATCCGGGCAATGACACATCAATGCAGCAAAGCCCGCATTATATATATGATTCGTCCGGAGTATACAACGTTAAACTGGTTGCATTATCCAATGCCGGATGTTTTGATTCTGCGGAACAATCCATAAATATCAAGCCCTCGCCTGTTGTTGACTTTGGCTATTCAAATGCATGTGCAGGACAAATTGTTTATTTCACCGATTTACTGTCAATTCCGCCCTGGGAATCCATCACCAGTTATAACTGGCTTTTTGGCGACGGTTCCGTATCGAGTGTTTCTAATCCTTCGCATTTGTTCGACACGGCCGGGATTTACAATGTATCTCTTTCAGCAAAAACATTAAACGGGTGTGTATCTTCAACAACAAAACAGGTTGTTATTGGAGCCATCCCTCAGGTGACGTTCGGTTATGCCAATAATTGTTTTAACAGCGCCACCCAATTTACCGATAGCAGTACAAGCTCTCAGGGAGGTATTAATTATTGGAACTGGAGTTGGGGGAATATGTCCTTTTCCAATGAACAAAGCCCTGAGTACATTTTCCCTGATACGGGGATATATAATATTAAACTCATTGTAAAAACCGACCTGGGCTGTTTCGACAGCATATCCGGCCCCATCCATATTTATCCTCTTCCTGTAGCTGAATTTTCATTCACGCCCGAATATGGCATTCCTCCTATGCAGGTTTCCTTTACCAATCAAAGTTACGGCGCCTCTGCATATCTCTGGAGCTTTGGCGATGGAAATACTGATATTTCTGACAACCCAGAATATACTTATACAACACAGGGAATATTCAGTATTCTTTTGCAGGCATTCAGTTTACAAGGCTGTACCGATACCATCTCTCATAAAGTTTATGTTCTGCCAACCACCGTTGACATTGAAGCCACCAATACGACGCTGATTCAAAACGGCAACATTATAAATGTTTCAACCGATTTAATGAATTCCGGGAGCAGAAAAATTGAACATATAGATTTATCGGCACAATTTGAAAATGGCAATGTTATCCATGAGCAGTGGTACGGCACTTTACAACAAGGGGAAAAAATACATTATGTTTTTAAATCACAATTTGAAATTCCTTCCGGACAGGCAATAAATTACATCTGCGTAACAGCATCACTTCTGCCGGAGTTTCAGGAGGCTGATCTGTCAGACAACAGAAGTTGTGTAGTACTTTCAAATGATTTTGTTTTGTCAGAACCTTATCCGGACCCTGTAGTTAATCATGTTGTATTTACCTATCTTCTTCCTTTTAACGGAAAAGTTAAAATAGAACTGTTTAATGAAATCGGCGATAAAATCAGGGAATTATTTAACGGGGAAGGCCAGGAAGGATTTAACCGGCAATCCTTTGACATTTCGGATATAAATGCGGGATTATATACATGCAAAATTACATTTCGTGATAAATCGCTGAGAAAGAAATTTGTGAAATTATAATTCCGATATAAATCAGACAAGCCAGCCTGCTCATCTACTCTCGCCTCAGACAAAATCAATTCTTTGGCCGGACAATACTTTTTCTAAACAATTTATCAATTAATAAAATCGTATAAATGGCAGGAATCATCAAATAGGCATACAAAGGAAGCAAATAGCGGATTTCAGGGAATTTAAATATAAAACAGATATAGAAAATATAGAGCAGGCTAAAAGCAACAGGAATATACAATATTTTCTCAGAATTTCTTTTGATGATGATCATAATTATTCCCATCAGCCCAAACAGCACAGTAAAAATATTAATACAACTTGCCATAATCTTTACCGATTTTTCAAAAAAATTCATTTCTACGAATTTTTTGTCAATTAAATTTTGAGTTCCATGGGTAAATAAAAAAGTTTTTGCTATCCGTAAAGGAGAATAAACATAATAAATGAACGGTTTTTCTTCTCTGATTGACTGTGTATATTTTAACAACCTTGTATTTACGAAGTCGCAATATTCAAGCTCTTCTTCCTGCGACAAGGTGTTTGACCAGATCATCTGAATTTTACTTCTCAGAATAAGAAGGCTGTCATTATTAAACTTTGAGGTGTAAATATATTCCGGAAGGTCCTTTTGATATTCTCCCAGCTTAAAATAGGCCTCAGAACCGTCAATAACCCTTTTTTCGATTCCAAACCATCTCGTTTCCGACTCCGGGTCCCACATTACTGGATTTCCGCCCCATGAGCTTACAAAACGGAATATATAGGGATATAACAGATCTGTACGCGTATTATTAAAATCGGCTTTATATAATTTCATGCTGTCAAAGGGACTGATCTCTTTATGTTTAATATAATTCCGGATCACCCATAATGAATCACAAATAATAAATGGTGCGGCAAACAACACAATGGCAACAAATGTTTTTCCTGATTTGTTTTTTATGGCACTTATTAATAAATAAATGCCCATAACGCCCCACATCACGCCCATAACCGGCCTTATAAATATAGCCCAGCAAATCAATATTGCCGAAATAAGTATATGATAATATTTCGCCTTCTCAAAATACTTCATGAAAAAGTAAAATGCTATTATCGAAAAAGAGATAGATAGGCTGTCAGAATATAATTTTACTTCATAAGAAGAAATGCAAAAATTCAAAGAAAATATAATGGCTGTGAGTATAAAACTGGTTTTTGTCTTGAATATTTTTAATGCAATCTCCGCTAACAGGTAGGTGCTTACAATAGCGGTCAGCAACTGAATTATTATTACAATATTACATGCTGTAGGAACATTTGTAAGCAGACGTGGAATCAAATATACCATGCCATATCCCGGCATTCTCAAATCGGGATCATAACTAAAGTTCGTGACGAAATTCTCCATCCCCTGCAGGTATCCGTACCAAATCTCGGTAATACAACGCCCCCAAAACCCTTCAATAATATTGATCCCGCCTTGTGATAAAAACCAAATAAAAGTCAAAACTTTTATTATTATTATCACAATCAGAACTTTCCTTTTATAATTCATTTCCTTTAACAATTACTTGTCCGGGTGTTAGTTACAGAAATTCATTTGATTATTCAAAATGCAATATTAATAAATTTGACGAAACTTCCCATCATAAATTAAAATGAAATGATCATGCATGACAACAATCGCACTCTCTTTATCACATTATTTCCCAATAAAATCCATTTTAAATTTTTATAAAATATTCTTAAAAAACTTGAATATCAGCGGGTATATGTAATAGTGATATTCGCAATTCTTGCCTGTTTTATATTGAATATAATAATATTATATTGATTTACGACAATAGTATTATACGGATTTTTTATGAAATGAAAATCGCGAATGAGCTATATAGCTTGTTAAAACGATGATGACATTCAGAATAACGGACGAAACTATTGCATTAATTTTTAATATTTCAACCAAAAAAGGCATCAAAATCAATCCAAGAAAAAAGACAACAACATAAGTTGCTGAAAATCTCAGAAACTCCAGAACCATTTTCTTTCCCCGTGCGGCAGACCGGAATGTGATATATTTGTGGCAGATGTATGCATTAATTATTGCCAGGATATTTCCGATGACCTGGGCAGTGGTATATGCAAAATAATCTATATTGAAAACCCTTTTGAATATTTCATAAAGGCCCACAAAAACGGCAAAGCCAAAAACAGTATTCCAGACGCCTACCAGTAGAAATTTAATTTTGGTCCGGTGCCTGGTAAAATATTGATAGAGATTTTTTTTCTTAAGCCATTCGAAGAACAGGCCTTTCAGCTTATTTATCATCAAAATTAACTCTTTCCTTTTCAATAACTAAAGGACGTTTTCTCACCTGGGTGTGAATAGCTCCGATATATTCTCCAATGATACCAATAAAAATAAGCTGGATGGACGAAAAGAAAAACAATCCTATTACAAGAGGGGCCATTCCCACGCTAAAATTATCCCAGAATACCAGTTTATAAACCAAATACCCAAGCGCGACCAGTAAACTAATTATTGCTACTCCAAAACCTATAAAACTTGCCATGCGCAAGGGTAATTTTGAATGGTTGACAAAACCAAGCATTCCAATATCGTAAAGGGTATAAAAATTATTTTTAGTTTTACCATGCAACCTTTTGGGTTGAACATATTCAATAGTTGTCACCTGAAAACCCAGATCAGCAATCAGCCCCCGGAAATATGGATACGGGTCGTCAATTTTACGGATAACATCAATAAATGACCTGTCATAAAGCCCGAACCCTGTAAAATTTTTTATTTGTTTCCCTTCAGAAGCACGGGCCAGCAGGTTATAAAATACTTTTCTGAAGGCAAACATCAACGGATTTTCTTTTGATTTCTTTTTAACGGCAGCAACAATTTTATAGCCCTCCTCCCATTTTTTAATAAAATCCGCAATAATCTCCGGCGGGTCCTGCATATCCGCACTCAATATGATAACACAATCTCCGGTAGTCTGAAGCAAACCATAATACCCTGAACGTATATGTCCAAAATTTCTTGCATTTACAATTATTTTTACATTCTTATCCTGATCAGATATTCCTTTCAGGATTTCCACCGTATTATCCTGAGAACAATTATCAATGAATAAATGTTCAAACTGGTACTGCGGAAACTGATCGATAACCTTTTTTGTTTCACGATAAAGAATTTCTACATTTTCCTCCTCGTTGAAACAGGCTGTCAATATGCTGATTTTTTTCATCATCTGCTATCTTTATAAAAAATAAAAATAATCAATTTTAAGAAATTTGAAAGAAACGCTCCAATTAAAATTATAGCGCATGGATTTCATTACCTTTAAAATAATATATATTCCCCGCAAATTCGAGTTTTTCAATCAGTGTGCTTTTTATTTCCTGCTCATAACCCGATGCAATTATTAAAATACAATCTATACCGGCAAGAGCCTCTTTTGTTGGTTTTTTAACAGGCAGGTGCGATACCGGCGAGTATAAATTTTGTTTAAAATGAGCTGAATCAAAGATGCAGCTGATCTCATCCGAACTGCAACGTGCCAATATCGTTAATGCCTGGTGGCTTGCACCCCAAACGGCAACATTTTGCTTCGCGATTTTTTGATTGGCCAGCCATTCTGCCAAATGATTATACGTTGATTCTATCGTTTTTGCATCTGAAGAAAGTCCGGACTGTTTCCGGTTTCGCAGCCACACCTCAATGTTTTCGCCATTCCTTGTCTCCATGACCTGATCAATAACAAATCCCGAAATGGATAACATTGTTGTAATTGTATTTATATCAAAATAGGATACATGGTCTGCAATATAATCAAAAACGCGGCCCAGCCGCCTTTGTTGCATGTAGTTTGGTACTTCAATCAATCCTGCTGCCTCTTCTGTCAAATTCTGTCTAATTCCTGTTAAAAAGCCAACCGGGTCCGGGGCATGTTCCAGAAAATTCAAACAAAAAAAAGCGTTAAAAGGGCCGCCTGGTATTTTTATACCGGGTTCCGGATAAACATCAGCCACAGGATAATTAAGGCCTTTGGCGCCGCCCCATTCAGTACCAAAAGCTATCAATCCTGATTTATCCAGTATTTCTAGAAAAAAACCATTGCCACAACCTATTTCCACAGCGCTTTTCCCAACAAGGCCGTATGTGTCGGTAAATTTACGCACCTGGGATTCTCTATGTTGCCTCATAGCAGCTGAAAGCCCTGCCGCTGTTATCACATTACGGCAATAGGGTACAGGAGGTGAGCTACTTTGCACCAATCCACAAAACTCACACTGGGTAATTAATAAATTAATTGCGTCCTCATGGGCAGCATCAATAGATTTTAAAAACAATTGTGCCCCGGCAGGAACATTTTCAAGCACCAAATGTGAACTTTGGCTTATATCATTACCGCATAACCGACACCTGCTCATTTTTAAACATTTTGATATAATACACAAATCTTATCCGGTCGTTTTTTTTGAATTGGTATTGTGGCAAATTTACGACGTTTTTAAGACTAATTGTCTTTGAATTATAATATATACCGACCTGAATTAAATAATTCCAAACCTTACACAACAAAAACAAATATGATTACTGCCTGTGAAGAAGATGATTATTGGCAATTATTATTGTTTTTCAAAACGAAACAAAACAGCCCATTCATCGGTATTGTTGACAAAAATGCAAGAGAAAAGTCATCTTTTACAGTTGACAAAATTCTTTCCATCCCCATATGACATTCTCCAACAATTATTGAAAAATCCTTCAGGGTGTTCGACTCTTTTAGTTCTTCCAACAGCTCATATTCGGCGCCTTCAATGTCAATTTTCAAAAATCGTTGATATTTTTGAAACTCACCGGATGACAACAAAACTTCATTCACCACCTCACCCGCTTTGCGTATCTGCACTTCCTCATCAACCAATTCTGATTTTCGCTGTTCATTCAGAAAACTGTTTATAAAGGAAATACTTGAACTGCAGATGGCGTCGTATTCCTTGTGAGTTTTAAACGTCTGGGTTTCGTTCCGGCGCCCCAACCCGAAATTAAAGGCATTTATTTTCTTACCGGGGACAGGGTTTAAGGAAATATTCTTTTCTAATATCGAATAGGTTCCTTTCACCGGTTCAAAAGAAAAAACATGTTTGCATTTTTCTTCGCTGGCAAAGTACAGTGAAGAATAGCCCCTGTTTGCACCAACATCCAAAACAATGAAATCCTTTTCGATAAATTCCTTAACACATGCATACTGGCCATCACAAAATATTTCGAGAAAAACGCCAAAATAGGGATTCGTAAAAACATGCAACCCGTCAGGTGTCCTAAAATGAATTTCATTATTTATTTCGTTGAAATAAAGAAACTCTATTCCGGCACGTTTACAGGCATTATACAGTACATGATAATTCCGGATATTTTTTATCGTATTATTTCTTTTAAAATAATAATATATCTCTTCCTGTAAAAAACTTTCCTTTATTTCATTTATGAGTTCATCTGAGCCCAAATCCAATAGTTTTTTCATACAACTTTTATTTATTAAGTTCCGTCTGTAACAATCAAACAGATATTTAAATTTATAACAATTTGTCCTTATCAATTTCTGCTTTATGCTCCCGATACCAGTTGTAAGTATCAGTTAGCGCATCATCAAATGAGGTAAATTTTAATCCGCAAATTTCATTTACCAGCAGTGAATTGTCCCCGCTATATTCCACACCTGATCCCTGTTGTTTAACAACTATCCCGAGATCCTTTCCTGAAATGATCTTTATCTTTTCCGCCACGGTTTCAAAATCCCATACCTGGCCGGAACAAATATTATATACTTTTTTTTCGGGTTTATTTAAAACAAACCATTTTGTGATTTGTGCCAGGTCATCAACATATAAAAAATCGAAACGTCTGTTTTGGCTAATTTTTAATGGCATATCGTGTATGGCAAAACTGCACAAATTGGGAATAAACCGTCTTTGCCAATCATCATACTTCCCAAAAACGCCGAATAGCCGGAGGTTGATAATGTTTTTACTCAACAGGGCCTGCTTAGTCATTATGTACTTTGACAAACCATACTGATCCTCCGGAACAAAATGATCAAAGTAATCTTCCTTCATTTTGGGAATCCAATGCTGGCGGCCAAATTCCGCACCTGAACCAAAAAACAACAGCTTACCAAAGTCATTTTCACATCTTGCAATGTTGTAAAACATCTTCAGATTATATTCAAGTACCAGGGCAGGATCTTTCAATGAATACGCCATATCGGCATCGTAATTGGCAGCATGAATAATAGCATCAAATTTCTCTTTCTTCAGAAATTCGCATACTTTTTCTGTATTTAGAAGATCAAGATCATTACGGCCCGGAGAAAATACCTCAAAATCCCCGGACAATTGCTCTGCAAGGTTTCGTGCAATAAACCCTCTGCCTCCTGTAATAAGAATTTTTATCATTCATCCACAGGCTTAATGATCATATTCCTCCTGAATTCATCACGGTCTAAGAATGGCCACAGGTCTTCAAGCGGCCTTGAAACAAACGACCCATCCTCTTTTTGATAATTTGATATACGGGGCATGGTTACCAGGTCAGGATCGACCATCAACTCACATAACACAGGACCGTCAAAGCTTAATATTTCATCCAGTTTATTCTCCAGTTCCGTATTGTCAGAAATTCTGAAAGACTTTATCCCATGGGCTTCGGCAACTTTTACAAAATCGGGGAGCGATAATCCTGTTTTATTATTTGTACCGACAAAAAAGCCTTTAAAATAATTTTTTTGGGTAGCCCTTATTGACACATAGCCCTGGTTGTTTAAAATAAAAAGCTTTATATTCAGGTTTAACCGTTTGACGGTTTCAAGTTCCTGAATGTTCATTACAAATCCGCCATCGCCTTCAATGCAGATCGTGCGTTTATTACCGCTGGCAACACAACCGCCAATGGCCGATGATATCCCAAATCCCATAGAGCCAAGGCCTTCGCTGTTAAACACCCTTTGACCTTTTTTTACCCTGAATGACTGCATCACCCTCTCGCTGCAAGCCCCGGAACTGCCCGGAATAATTAAATCATCACCGGAAAGTTTCTCTGACAACAAATCGATTAAAAAATAATCATTAACAAAATCCTTTTGATTCCGGTATTCTGGTACTATGACCGGATAGCGGGCTTTCCAATCCCTGCATTTTTCAAACCATAACTTCCGTTCTTTTCTTTCAACAGTATTAATTTGTTTTAGAAATTCACCGATAAAAGCTTTGGCATCAAAATCAGCCCTGACATCAATGCTTGTATCCATTTTATTAATTTCATTACGATCCGCATCAACCATGATTTTTATTGCTTCCCGTGCAAAATTTTTATGGCTGTAACCTGTTTGACCCAAATCCAGTCTGGCACCTAAAATCATAATAAAATCGGAGTTTTGCTGGATAAAATTTGCGCCCCGTTGCCCAATGGCACCCGGCCGGCCAAAATACAGCGGATGATCTTCGGCAAAAAAATCAATGGCTTTCCAGGTAACAAGTACCGGGATATTTAATTTTTCAGCAAGCACAATAAAATCCTCTTCAGCTTTAGCAAGACGAACGCCGTTGCCAACAAGTATTACAGGGCGTTCTGATTTATTTAACCGCTCGATGGTTGCAGAGACACTTTGTTTTAATCCATCAGGATCATGTTTTATTTCACATTCCTTTTCATCGAAAGAAATCATTTTATCTTCATCAACAACTGCGGACTGAACATCCAGCGGAACATCCAGCCACACTGGTCCGGGCCGACCGCTCCTAGCCAAATATAACGCTTTTTGCATATGATATTTTACTTTTTCAGGCTCCATAACCGTAACGGCGTATTTGGTAATGGGTTTGATCATATCCACAATATTAATTTCCTGAAAACCCATTTGCCGTACACCGCGGTTCCCGATCATATCTTTTCGCTGAACCTGTCCCGAAACTATCAGGCAGGGAATTGAATCAAGCCAGGCTGAAGCCACTCCGGTTATAGCATTGGTAGAACCAGGCCCGGTAGTGACCAAGGCTGCACCTAAATTATTTGTATACTGTGAATATGCTTCTGCTGCAATGGAACAGGCCTGTTCATGAAGGTTAACAATATATTTTAACTGTGGATGCCTCCCGAGAGAATCTACCATATGAATACAACCTCCGCCGGGTAACATAAAAATATGTTTTACTCCTGCTTCATATATGAAATCCATTATAAAATCTGAAACCTTTTGCATGCTATTCTATTATTTTTTGTAAGAAATCCTGAATTTTCTCTTTAGAATTACTATTCCATGGCTGTGGAAATAATAATGTATCAACACCACTTTTATTAACATCCTTAACATTCTGCTCGCTATCATCAATAAACAGATCTATATTATTCAGATGATGAATAAACGATGCTTTATTATTATCGTAATAAGGAAAACTATCCGTACTCCGCTTTGATGGAACAAAATGATATGTTCTGATCCAATGACCGAAATGTGAAATTACCCATTGTGCAGAATGAGGCGCATAAAACCGTGGTGTGGCAGTGAGTACAGCATGGCGGAATTTATGCCCATGCGTTTTAAACCATTCAAGCACTTCTTCCCTGGGCTTCATTGCTGATCCATGCTTTATTCTGAATTCATCGAGTGATTCCAGGTATTTCTCTAATGAAATGCCCAAAATCCGGTGCGGTGGATTTTCATAAAGCTGAGAATAATCAATCGAGAAATCCGAATTTGACCTTTGCAAGAAATCATCAAACCATTCCCGGGTCAGATTATTCAAGACATCATCGACATCCCAGATTATTGTTTTCAAGTGCTGATAAAATATAGTGTTGCCGTACCGACTAAGTTATTGATCTCAACCACAATGTGATTTCTGTTTTCCGGTTTGCGTTTTTCATTATAGACTCATCGGAATAATAGGAATCGCTTTTATAATGCGCTGAAGAAATTTCTTCGATAACTACTCCGCCTTTTGAATACATTTCGTGCTTAACGGTTCTTTCAATCACAATAATGTCACCGGGTTTATATTCCTTTGTTACTCCGTTAAGTGTCAGTTCAAGGCTGCCGTAAACAATATAAAATGTTTCCTCTTTCAGCTTATGGAACTGCTCGGGATGCTTTTGTCCCGGTAAAAGAATGATAAGCTTTTTACAATATTCGCGGTTAATAAAGTTTATTATTGTAGTTCCGACCTCATAAAATCTATCTATTCCATAATGATGAGATATTTCAAAATCCACTTTATCGGGCACGGGAACATGGCTCTCAATAATGAATTTGCTGACATTCTTCGCTATGGATAATACCTTTTCGCGCAATTCCGATTTTTCTGTATCTGCAAACAGCACGGCCTGGTTTTTCCTGATATCCTTGTGTATAATATATTCGGTATATTTCGAGAAATCATTGGCAGAGATCTGTCCTTCCTGAATAGGAATCGCAAAAAAGACTTTTGAAACATCTATTTTGTCGCCTTTGGTTAAATTCTCTTTTGCAAAAACGCCCCGTCGTAAACCCCGCAAATCGTCCAGTTCCTTTTGTGAAAACAAATGTCTTTCTCCTTTTATTCCGCAATAACCAAATGCTTCTGCTGCCGCCTTAAGCCACTGGTATACCTGCGCGGGATTTGCAGAGTAGGCGTTCATTTTATACTCATCGGTTTCAATTCCAACATGCTTTTCAAAGATTTTCGCTCCCTTGGCTATGGCCATTTTTACTGAAGTAAATGCCTCAGGAGCCTCGTGAGACGAAAAGCCTATGGTGTGTGTCTGATACCTGTCACTCAATAAATCTATTTGATTTAAATTCAGGTTTTCCGGAATTGTAGGATACTCGGCAACACAATGCATTAATGACAAGGGCCTGTTGCGATGCTCAAAAAAGCTGACAACTTTATCAATATCGCTCAGTTCAACACCTGCTGTTGACGCAATGATTGGCTGTTTTGACTTTGAAATCCTTTCAATAAGCGGCCAATCGGTGAAAGAACAACTGGCAATTTTAATATAATCAAACCCCTGCTCATCAATCAAATCAACAGAGGCTTCATCAAACGCAGTACAAATAGCTAAAAAGCCCTTTTCTTTAATGTGGTTGACAATCTTTTTAAAATCTTCAGGCCTTAACCTTGTTTCGACAAATCTTTTTACATATTTAATGTCTTTCCGATCATAATAATCAGGATGTATAAATGTATCAAGCTGGCGATACTGAAGTTTAAAGGCAAAATCAAAATCAAACTCTTTGGTTACCTCCCCGATTTCATCAATTATTCTTAATCCATGGCTAACATCGCCCATGTGATTATTGGCAATTTCGAAAATGAATAATGGTTTTTCATTTTTTGCCTTGTGACCAGATACTTCTTGCTTTATATCCATTTTATATAATTAATTCTTAAAAATATTTTACTGTTTACTGGTTAACACCAGAAAAAAAACACTCAAATTTTTCAACAATCTCTTTTATATCATCCGAAGTAATGCCATGCCAGAGCCCGATCCAAAAGGCCCGGTTCATAATGGCTTCCGTACTGGGCAGCAGCATAAAATCGTCATCGGTCAGCTCAGAAGATTGCTTAATACCTGAACTTCGCACCCTTATTTTATAACTATTATCGGTAAAAACCGGCTGGCGGAGCATATTCCCGGCAAACAGGTTGCGCGTCCCTATTCCATTGGTTTCCAGAAAATCTACCAGTTCTTTCTTCGAAAATTGTACATCTTCTTTAATAATGAGCCAAAAACCAAACCATGAGGGTGCTGCATTTTCAGTGGCTTCAGGGAAAATAAAATAATCAACAAACTTTAAAAGCTCCTTCTTCAACAGCTCAAAATTCTGTTGCCTGGTTTTTACAAATTCCGGCAATTTTTTTATTTGTGATAAAGCTATGGCGGCCTGCCAATCCGTTATTTTTAAATTATACCCGAGGTGTGAATAAACATACTTATGATCATAACCAAAGGGTAGCTTCCCATGTTGCTGCTCAAAACGCTTTCCGCAGGTATCATCTTTTCCTGACGAACAATAACAATCTCTTCCCCAATCGCGCAACGACATGAGAATTTCAAACAAACTGGTGTCATTTGTTGCCACAGCCCCTCCTTCACCCATAGTAATATGATGAGCAGGATAAAAACTGAACGTGGCAATATGCCCATAGGTACCAGTATGTTTGTTTTTATACTTGGCGCCCAAAGCATCACAGTTATCTTCAATCAGCCACAAATTATTTTTTTTGCAAATATCGCTGACCGCATCAATATTAAAGGTATTTCCCAGGGTATGGGCAATAAATATTGCTTTGGTTTTTTCACTAATCGCTTCTTCAATTTGAGAAACACAAATATTAAAAGTTTGAAGATCAACATCCACAAAAACCGGAATTAAACCGTTTTGGATTATTGGGGCAATTGTAGTAGGAAATCCTGCTGCAACAGTAATTACTTCATCGCCATAATTCAGTTTTTTGTTACCAAGTTTATGGGATGTTAAGGCTGTTATTGCCAGTAAATTGGCCGAAGAACCTGAATTAACGGTCAAAGCATGCCTGACACCTAAAAATTTTGCAAATTCTTTTTCAAATTGAAAATTAAACCGTCCTGCCGTAAGCCACATGTCCAGGGACGCCTCAATCATATTGTCAAGTTCGGCTTCCCCGATCACTTTTCCGGAGGCCGGAATGTATTTCCTTGCTGCAACTGATTTTGTATTTCTTAAATACAGCTGTGCGGAATGCTTTACAAGTTCCCGTAATATTTTATCATATTTTTCCTTCTCCAGTTCTTTAATTTCCTGTAAGATTCTTTCGGCTGATATAACAGAAGCTTCGCGGATTACTGGGTATAATAACTTTTGTGAAAACTTTATTTCAGTAATTTTATTACCACCCGTTAAATTTTCAGTTAGCGGAATGAAACTATATTTATCTTTTTCAAGAAAATCAATAATTAAAACAAACTCCGAATTGTCAAGCTGGTAGATGTGTCCGGGACAAATTTGCATTTACTTTTTAATTTTATTCTCGTATTCTTCAATCTGTGACCTGGTAAAATCGACAATATCAATCTCCTTATGGTCATAATAATTTTTATACCAGTCGGTCGTTTTATCAATTGCTTCTGACACGCTATAGGCAGGATTCCATCCTAATAAATTCTTTGCTTTATCAATGTTGAGCTTTAAGTATTTTTCTTCATGAAAGATTTTATCCGCTTCAATTCTGAAACTTCCCCTGCCCCATTCTTTTATGATACCCCTTACTACTTCCTCAACACTTATTGCATCTTCCTCATTGGGACCAAAATTCCAGGCAGAACTGTATTCAGAACCATTAAGAAACAACTGCCGGCCCAAAAGTAAATACCCTGCCAGTGGCTCAAGTACATGTTGCCATGGCCTTACTGCAACCGGATTTCGTATGATGATTTCTTCATCCCTTGAAATAGATTTTGCACAATCCGGGATTAACCGATCTTCAGCCCAATCGCCACCACCAATAACATTTCCGGCACGGGCGCTCGCAATAGCCACCTGGTGCTGATCGCCATACTTACTTACATTATAAAAAGATTTTCTGTACGCACTTACAACCAGCTCTGTACATCCTTTACTTGAACTATAAGGATCGTAGCCACCCATTGGGTCAGACTCGCGGTAACCATTGATACTTGCGGTATTTTCATAACATTTATCAGAGGTGACTACAACAGCAGATTTCACGCTTTTAGTATTCCTAATAGCCTCGAGAACATTAATTGTTCCGATAACATTTGTTTCATAAGTCAGTTTGGGAATAATATAGGAACGCCTGACTATGGGCTGGGCGGCCAAATGGAAAACAATCTCCGGTTGTATTTCCTGAAAAAGCAAATTTAATTTTTCAGAATCAAGAATGTCTCCTGAATTATGGTTAATCTTCCCTGAAAGATTTAAAATCTCAAAAAGGCAGGGGTCTGTTGGTGGCGCCAGGGAGTAGCCATAAACATCAGCTTTCAGGTTGTGAAGCCAGAAAGCAAGCCACGATCCTTTAAACCCCGTATGGCCGGTAATTAAAACTTTTTTATTCTTATAAAAATCGAACATCATATTATTTCCAAATCTTCCAGGAAGCTGTATTGCTTTCCCATAAATTTTCCATCTCAAATTTTTCTCTTAAAGTATCCATGGGTTTCCAGAACCCAAAATGCTTGTATGCAAATAATTGTTCATCAGATGTAAGTGCTTCCATCGGTTTGCGCTCCCAAATGGTATTGTCATCATCAATATATTTAAAAATTCCCGGTTCCAAAACAAAGAAGCCGCCATTTATCCAAGCGTTATCACCAATTGGTTTTTCCTGAAATGAGGACACTTTTCCATCAAGGGTTTCATCAAATTTTATAGCGCCAAACCTTCCTGAAGGCTGCACAACAGTTACTGTTGCCAGCTTTTTATGGTTTTTATGAAAATCAACAAGCTGTAAAAGATTTATATCTGAAAGACAATCGCCATATGCCAGCATAAATGTTTCATTGCCAATATATGGCTGAATTCGTTTAATCCGGCCACCGGTCATCGTTTTTAACCCGGTATCGATCAGGGTTATTTTCCATGGCTCAACATTCGACTGATGAATATCTATTTTATTATCAATCAGATCAATTGTAACATCGGCTCCATGCAGAAAATAATTGGCAAAATATTCCTTAAGAACATATCCCTTATAGCCGCAGCAAACAATAAAGTCATTAAACCCATAATGAGAATAAATTTTCATTATATGCCAGATTATCGGACGCCCCCCCACTTCAACCATGGGTTTAGGTTTTAAATCTGTCTCCTCACTCAGCCTTGTCCCCAGTCCACCTGCTAATATTACTACTTTCATAGATTCAAATATTTACATCAGGGTTTTTAGCAAAAAATACTCTTATTTATTTACCTGTCTGTTATTTTAATGCACCTACAAAATTACAAAGTTTTCGCTACAAATTACTTAATTTTTATCACATGGCTCCCTTTTAGAATCAGTTATGGCAAATCCTTAATGGCAATCTAACCTTATCCTCGTTTTTCGTAAAATTCTGAACAACAATCAAAATGATTTTATAACATTTTAATTATATTGTTTTCTAATATAAATAGTATATTTTTGTAAATTCTTTAATTAGAATTATTTTAACAATGATTATGAAAAAGGCAACTATCTACTTTGCTTCTGTAATAATAATATTGTTTGTAATAAATACTTCTTTTGCCCAGAATAATGGCAACAGGGCTGTATTTGATTCTGCATACAGTTATTTTTCTTTGACAAACTACCAGCGTGCATTGCCCTTATTTTTGAAATTCTATGAGTCAGACACAAGTAATGCAAATGCTGCTTATCATGTAGGGGTTTGCTATAAGCATATGCCTTCAGCAAAGTATAAATCCATTCCTTTTTTAGAAAAAGCCTCCTTAAAAGTTTCACAAGATTATGAAAATAGCTTTAAGGAAAAATCTGCACCGATAAGGACTTTTTTTGATCTGGGTAATGCCTATTTATTAAATTATGATTTATCTAAAGCTATCCTGGCTACAAAAAAGTACAAATCATTACTAAATCAACGAGATAACCCTAATGACATTAAAGAAGCTGACCGGCAGATTGAGATGTGTAACACAGCAAAAAAATTAGTTGAAAGACCTGTTCCCATTTTAGTTGAAAATCTTGGCAGCCACATCAATACTAATTTCCCTGAGTATGCTCCAGTTGTAAATCTTGCCTGCAAATCCCTCTTTTTCACATCGCGGCGTAACACCAACATTGGAGAAATGATTGAACAAAACGGATATTATTTTGAAGATATTTATTTCTCTATACAAAACAAAGATAATTTCTGGGGAGAGGCCGTAAATATGGGCACTAATATAAACTCCAAAGACCATGAAGCCTCAATAAGTTCCTCCCACGACAATAAACAGTTGTTTATTTATAAAGATGATGGCGGAGATGGAAACATTTATGTCAGTAATTACATTGACAACAGCTGGACTAAGCCCCAAAAACTTCCTCCGCCGATAAACAGCAATTCGTGGGAAACACATGCCAGCCTTTCACCCGATGGCAATACATTGTTTTATACAAGCGACCGTAAGGGCGGCTTCGGTGGCCTTGATATCTATATGTCAAAAAAACTGCCTAATGGCCGATGGGGAGAGGCCAACAACCTTGGAGATACGATTAACTCTGAATTTAATGAGGACGGCCCTTTTATTTTATCTAACAACACATTATACTTTTGTTCAGAAGGACACAATACCATGGGGGGGTATGATATTTTTTACAGTAAACAAAAAACCGACGGAACATGGTCTCAACCGGTAAATATGGGATACCCTATTAATACCACGGACAACGATATGTTTTATTACCCCATCGACTCCGCTACTGCTTATTTTGCATCTGTGCGTGAAATCGACGATTTTGGCATAAAAGGCTTTGGAAATCTTGATATTTACAGGCTCACCATTCATGAACTAAAACTCAGGGGATTAGCTATTGACAAGCAAACCAATAAAATTATACCCGGAACAAAGGTTATTCTGAAAAATGAAAACATGGAAGACATTGCTGTTACTGTAACAGATGATAAGGGTGAATATTCTTTCGCTGTCGACCATGATAAAAACTATAACCTTCTTGGTAAAAAAGAAGAGTATACTGATGGCTCAAATAAAGCTTCTACATATAATATTGGAGATGCCAAAGAAATTGTTGTCAATTTGCGCCTTGAACGGATGCCCTCTGTTTCTCTGAAAATTATCATGACTGATGCACAAACAGGTCAGACACTTAAAGATGTTAGTGTGATCATAAAAGACATTAAATCTAATGGAACAGATAATTATTTAACCAATGAATACGGTGAAGCATACAAAACGTTAGATGATAAAAAAATAAATGACAGTCTAAGATATTATTTCACTTTCGTGAAAGAAGGATACCTCGTAAAAAACCGTGATTTTAAATATCTTATAACCAAACCTGGCGAAATCCTGGTAAAAGAGCAACTGGAAAAACCTCAGGCTATAAAAATCCGAGGCATCGCATATGATAAAAACACTAACGAAATCATTCCCGGGACAGAAGTTACATTAATGAATGAAAAAAAGGAAGTTATTGCCCGGGCTTATGCTGATGAAAACGGAGCCTATACATTTACGGCTGAATACAACAGGAATTATTACCTGAATGGCAAAAAAGAAACCTATACAGAAGGAAATAATGTAGCATCTACCTACAATATGGGAAATGCAAAAGAGGTCGTCGCCAATCTGAAACTTGAACGTACCTTATCACCCTCTCTGAAAATAGAGGTTACCGATGCAGAAACAGGTCAACCGATTAAGGATGTCAACATAGTATTGAAAGATTTAAAACCCAATACATACGAAAACTTTTTAACCAATGAAACCGGTGAAGCATTTAAAACACTCGGTGATAAAAAAATTAATGACAGCCTGAAATATTATCTCACCTTTACCAAGGAAGGTTATTTGCCAAAGAACCAAAACTTCACTTATCAGATTTTGACGCTGGGAGAGATTTTAATTAAAGAACAATTAGAAAAAATACCGGCCATAAAAATCCGGGGAATTGCTTACGATAAAAACACAAGTGAAATCATCCCCGGCACCGAGGTTTCTTTGATGAATGAAAATAAGGAGGTGATCGCCAAAGTCTATGCCGACGAAAAAGGCGCCTATTCTTTTACTGCCGAGTATAATAAAACTTATTATCTGAATGGTAAAAAAGAAACATACACCGATGGAAATAATGTTGCTTCCACCTTTAATATGGGAAATGCAAAAGAAGTGGTTTCAAATCTTCAACTCGAAAAAATACAGCCGATTTCTTTAAAGCTCCTTGTTGCTGACGCCAAGACCAATGAGCCTCTGAAAAGCGTTTGCGTCTTAATAAAGGATTTGAAAACAGGTAAGATTATCAATGCATCCACTGACGAAAAGGGAGAAATTATAACTACCCTGAAGGATAAAAACATAAAAGATAGTTTGAGTTATGAAATAAGGCTTACCAAAGAAGAATATATTACCAAAACGGTTAACTACAGATATTTAATTTTAAAGCCCGGAGAAATACTGGTAAAAGAAATTATTGGTAAAATTGAAGTTGGAGCAGATTTAGGAAAGATCTTCACGATTAACCCGATTTATTTTGATCTTGATAAATACAACATCAGGCCCGATGCTGCTGTTGAGCTGAACAAGATCGTTAAAATCATGAATGAATACCCGGAGATGGTAATTGAACTTGGTTCTCATACCGACTGCAGGGCCAGTTATGCTTACAATATGACATTATCCGATAACAGGGCAAAATCTTCAGCGGCATACATTCAGCAAAGGATTACCAAGCCCGAGAGAATTTACGGAAAAGGCTATGGAGAAACCCGCCTCGTAAACAATTGTGAGTGTGAGGGTAAAAAAATAGTGCCCTGCACTGAGGAGCAGCATCAGATGAACAGAAGGACCGAGTTTATTATTATTTCTATTGGAGAAACTAAAGTGGTTCCTGAAAAAACAGAAATTCCGGGTGGCCTGAAAATCAAAGGAATTGTTTATGACCAAAACTCCAATCAAATCGTTCCGGGCGCTGAAGTAACGTTAATGACTGAAAACATGGAGGTTGTTGCCAAAACCAATGCCGATCAAAACGGTTCTTTCTCACTCGGCGCTGAATACAATAAAAACTATAAGCTGGTAAGCAATAAAGAATCTTTTACTGAAACAATAGAAATTGTTTCAACATATAACATTTGCGAAGCCAAGGAAGTAACTGCCAATATTAAACTAAAAAGGCTGCCATCCATCATACTCAAAATACTTGTAAATGATGCCAAAACAAATCAACCGCTGCAAAATGTTACAGTAATTTTAAAAGATTGCAATTCCGGCGCTACTGAAAACCTCACTACAAATGATAAGGGCGAAATAATAAAACCCTTAAGCGATAAAAATATCAAAGACAGCCTGTGTTATAATATTGATTTCAGCAAAGAAACATATATCTCAAAGAATATTAGTTTCCGTTATCTGATAAGCAAGACCGGAGAAATACTGGTAAAAGAAGTTATTGGTAAAATTGAAGTTGGTGCCGACCTTGGCAAAGTATTTCAGATTAATCCAATCTATTTCGATCTTGATAAATACAATATCAGGCCGGACGCAGCCCGTGAACTTGATAAAATTGTTAAAATCATGAATGAATATCCAAACATGGTTATTGAATTAGGTTCACACACCGACTGCCGTTCCAGCTATGCGTATAATATGACCTTATCGGAAAACAGGGCAAAATCTTCAGCAAGCTATATACAACAACGTATTACCAATCCTGAAAGAATCTATGGAAAAGGTTATGGAGAAACGCGCCTGGTAAACGAATGCGCCTGTGAAGGTAAAAATGTTGTGCCATGTACCGAACAACAGCATCAGATGAACAGAAGAACTGAGTTTATTATCATAAAGTATTAACTAAAGTATTAACCGTTTTCTTTTGGTTTTTCCAAAACATATTTTAATGTCCAACACTTATGATATGGCTGGGATATTTCTTTATGCTATTTTTGTAAAAACAGCCAGTTAAAAGTCCTATAATGCCGGATATCGAACTCAGTATTGTTATCCCTGTTTATAACAGCAGTATTATCTTAAATGACTTGTACGCCCGTATTTGCAATGCATTGCAAAATCATTCATACGAGGTTATTTTTATTAATGATGGTAGCAATGATGACAGCTGGAAAAAATTGGAACTGTTAGCTGCTGCAAACAAAAAGATTATTGCAATTGACCTGATAAAAAATTCTGGTCAGGATAACGCTATACTTGCAGGATTAAGGCATGTTGACGGAGATTATATTGTTATTATGGATGACGATCTTCAACATGCTCCGGAAGATATAATAAAACTTTACGATAAATGCCGTGAAGGTTATGATGTTTGCTATGCTGCTTATGAAAACAACCAACAATCCTTTATAAAAAAAACAGGCAGTAAGGTAAATGGCAGCATGGCAGTGTGGTTGCTGAATAAGCCTAAAAAATTATATCTTTCTCCTTTTAAAATCATCAGGAGAAACATTGCTGATGAAATAGCCCGTTTTTCAGGACTTTACCCATACATTGACGGAATAATCCTTACCATTACAAACAATATTTGCCAAATAAAAGTAAGGCATTATCGTCGTCAGTCTGGAAAAGGGAATTATACCTTGTTCCGGTCAGCGTCAGTTTTGTTTAGGTTATTTTCAGGTTTTTCAGTGATCCCTCTTCGTTTAATGACACTGATTGGATTTTTTATTGCCCTGACAGGT
This sequence comes from uncultured Bacteroidales bacterium, assembly GCA_964626855.1. Classification (GTDB taxonomy): domain Bacteria; phylum Bacteroidota; class Bacteroidia; order Bacteroidales; family CAIWKO01; genus CAIWKO01. The sequence continues at coordinate 91,478 of CAZVKJ010000007.1, read as the reverse complement.
ATGGGATTGATATTATACTATCTCTATGAACATTTTATTTTAAAAGACATTCTTGAAGGCTGGACCACCATTGTTATTCTGATTATTTTCTTTGGCGGGTTAACGATCATGATTCTCGGGCTGATCGGAGAATATATAGGAAGAATATACCTCACCTTAAACAACAAGCCACAGTATGTGATAAAAAAAATCATAAAAAAATCTGATGGCTAACCTAATGCAAATGGCATTTTTCAGAAAACCGGGAGGCGTATTTTTACTGTTTGCAATCGCTGCCGTTTTTATTAATTTTTTTTCAATAAATATTCCCTTTTTCTGGGATAATGTGTCAATTAGTGAATACATCTGTTTTTACAACGATAACTCTTTCAATAGTTTTATCCCTCCGGCAATTACGGATTTTGGCGCTCCTACATTAAATGCATTTTATCTTGCTGTAATGTGTTCAATATTTGGCAAAAGCCTTGTAGTTTGCCATCTAGCAATTATTCCTTTTGTGCTTGGTATCCTTTGGGAAATAAAAAACATCTCGGCAAAATTTATTAAACCGGAATTTTTGGGATTTGTTTACTTGATTGTACTTTTCGATCCGGCATTTTCCACCCAAATTGTTTTGATGAGTTATGATATTTTTCTTTTATACTTCTCTTTATTGGCAGTACGAACATTACTGGAAGAAAAGCATTTGAAATATTCTATAAGTCTTCTGTTCCTCTCAACACTTTCATTCAGGGCATTGTTTTTCATTTTCAGCCTGGTAATTATTCATGTAATCATAATTACTATTGACAAAAAAAGATGGCCGGGATTAAAAGATTTTTTTGTTTATATACCAGCTATTGCTCTTTCCCTCTTCTGGTTTATCTTTCATTATATAAAAACAGGCTGGGTAATCCTTAACCCAACAAACCTTGTACATTTGAGCATGAATCATGGTGAAATGATTTTAAGGCAGTTTGTTTTTATTCTATGGAAACTGGCTGATTCGGGACGAATCATTCTATGGTTGTTTCTGATCATCGGAATTTTCACCTTTTATAAAAAATTAAAACTAAACAGTAACATAAAAGAATTATTGACACTGTTATTCATTCCTCTTGGAATAAATTGCTTAATCATGGTTTTTCTTTCCAACCCGGTTGGACATAAATACTTTCTAATAACTTTCGTTTTTTTAAGCATTACAACTGTTGTTTGTTTGCAGGAAATAAAATCCCAAACTGCGCGTGGAACATTAATAACCCTGATAATCATATTTTTATTTACCGGAAATTTTATAATATATCCACAGAAATATGGGAATGCATGGGAAACCTCGTTAAAAGTTATTCCCTATTTTAAAATGGAAAAAGAATTTGCACATTATGTAAAACAACAAAACATAAAACCTTCTGAAGTGTTTTCTTTTTATCCTCTTACAAACAATCATAAATTCACTGATTTTTCAGAGGATTTCAAATATTCTGATGCGGAAGGAACTCCACTTAAAGAATGCCAATATTTTATTTTATCAAATATTTATAATATAAAAAATCCGGATAAAATAAGGGACACCATTCAGAACTGGCAGCTTTTGAAAAGCTCCCGGAAAGGACAAGTAAGCATGGCGCTATATAAAAACCCTGCATTTATTGTTAATGAATAATTACTAAATTTGCTTCCTCTTCATAAAAGGTAATGAAAAAAAAATATTTACTGCTTTTAGCTATTCTGAGTGGTGTTCTGCTTTCATTGGCATGGCCGGCACGCGGATTCCCCTTTTTATTGTTTGTGGCATTTGTTCCGCTTTTATACATTGAAGATTTTATATCTAAAAACAAACACAATTTTATAAGATCAAGTGTATTCTTTTTTTCTTATATCGCATTTTTTATCTGGAACTTTCTGACCACCTGGTGGATATATTATTCTACTTCTTTCGGAGCCGCTATGGCCATAGTTTTTAATGCATTGTTCATGACCCTTGCCTTCTTCGCCTATCACGTAGTCCGGAGAACCGTTTTAAAATCAAGAGGTGGTTTATATATTCTTATTTTTTTCTGGATAACCTTTGAGTTTCTTCACCTTGATTGGGACCTTTCGTGGTCATGGTTAAACCTGGGCAACGGATTTGCGAATTATCCCGAATTAATTCAATGGTATGAATACACCGGGGTTTTTGGCGGTGATTTATGGATTCTTCTGATCAATATCTTAGTATACAAATTACTTTTAAGAGCCTTTGGTAAGTATAGATCACGCAAAAGCGTATACATTTATGGTTCTTCTATTGTTTTATTGTTGCTCATTCCAATAGCCTCCTCGCTTATTGTTTACTATACCTATAAAGAGAAAGAACAGCCTTATGAATGTGTTGTCGTTCAGCCCAATATCGATCCATATAATGAGAAATTCGGAGGGATGACAATTCAGCAACAGCTTGATAAAATATTCAACCTGGCAAAGCAAAAAATAAACAAGAATACTGATTTCCTTGTTTGTCCTGAAACAGCTATTCCTGAATACATCAACGAGAATGAAATAAATGAATACGAGAGTATTGACAGCCTTAAAAGCCTGATAAAAAAATATCCGAAGCTAAAAATTGTCATTGGAATCTCTTCTTTTAAAATATATAAGGATGGTGAAAAACTATCACGAACAGCACGTTATGCCACCAATCAGCATTATTATTATGACGTATGCAACACGGCACTGTACCTTGACTCGATGATGATTCCGCAGCTTTATCACAAATCAAAATTAGTTCCCGGGGTAGAAATGATGCCTTTCCCAAAACTTCTTAAACCTCTCGAAGATTTTGCCATTGATCTTGGAGGTATGACCGGAAGCAATTGTACACAAGATGAACGTTCTGTTTTCGGGGCAAAAAATAGTCCGGTAAAAGTAGCACCTGTAATTTGTTATGAGTCAATCTATGGCGATTTCATGTCGGGGTATATAAGAAACGGCGCCAACCTGATCTTCATCATAACTAATGACGGTTGGTGGAACAATACCGCAGGACACCGGCAACATATGCAGTACGCAAGATTAAGGGCTGTTGAATTCCGTCGCAGTATTGCACGATCGGCAAATACGGGCATTTCTGCTTTTATAAACCAGCGCGGTGATGTTTTTCAACCCACAACCTACTGGACTCCCAATGTAATTGAAATGAAAATCAATGGCAATAACAAAATTACCTTATATGCGCAATTTGGCGATTACATCGGACGTATAGCCATGTATTTAACGGTTATAACTTTTGTTATCTTCATTGCTTCAATCATTCTTAACAAACGTAAAAGAATAAAAATCAAAAAGGATAATAAATAAATTTATTGTCAGGAATGATGATACTTTTCCTTTTTGATAATGGTAAAAGCCCGGTACAATTGTTCTGCAAAAATCAAACGAACCAATTGATGCGGAAAGGTCATCTGTGATAACGATATCGTATACGAAGCCATATTTTTTATTTCATCCGAAAATCCATATGGCCCGCCGACAATAAACATGAGGTTTTTTATTCCCGTCTGAATTTTATGTTCGAGAAAACGGGCAAACTTTTCCGATGAAAACTCATTGCCATTTTCATCCAATAACACGATATAGTCGGATTTGGGGAAATTCTTCTTCATAAGTTCGGCTTCATTTTGACGGTACTGTTCCTCACTTAAATTTTTTGCATTTTTTATTTCCGGCACCTCAATAATCTCAAATTTTATATAATGTTTCAGCCGGCTAAGATATTCTTCAATACCTTGTCTAATATAATCAACATTAGTCCTGCCGTTAAAAAGTATCGTAATTTTCATAATCAAAAGGTTTTGCAAACTTATAAATAGTGATTATTTTCAATCATATATGATTTTTTTTTAATTTTGCCTCATATTTATCAGTACGTGTTGTGGCTTGGTTTTTGTAAACAAATATCGTTCAAAATTACAAACATGAAATATTTAGTAATAATAGCCATGATGTTTTGGGGTTCATTAAACGTCAGCGCCGAACCGATCAAAAACACAGTATCCGGTGATACAGCATTTCTTGTTATTCTGGATGATATCACCGCCAGTGTTGCCGCAGCTATTAATTCGGGAGATTCAAAAAAACTCGCGTCATATTTTAATTCAAGCATCGACCTTACCGTTCCCGGCACTGAGGGAACATACAGTAAATCACAGGCTGAAATGATCGTTAAAGATTTTTTCACTAAAAATCCTCCGGTTTCTTTTAAAATAAACCAGCAAGGCTCCTCCAACGAAGGTTCGCAATTTGCCGTGGGGACATTATTAACAAAATCAACGACTTATAAAACTTATTTCCTGATAAAAAAAGTTAATAACGTTCCCCTTATACATCAATTGCAATTTGAAGCAGAGTAATGTACTCCGCTGAATATCTCAGAAATCAGCTGAACATTTATAAATAATGGATAATCGCATTTTATTAATAGAACAGGCCATTGCTGAAGATTTAGGGGATGGCGATCATACTTCATTGGCAACAATTCCTGAACATGTTACCGGAAAAATGAAATTACTCGTCAAAGAAGACGGCATCATTGCCGGTGTTGATATAGCAGAAATGGTTTTTCAAAAAATCGATCCCGGGCTGAAAATGGAAATCCTTTTGAGCGACGGCGCTGAAGTTAAACGGGGTGATCTTGTTTTTTTCGTTTCCGGCCGTTGCCGTTCTATGTTGATGGCCGAAAGAACAATGTTGAATTTTATGCAACGGATGAGTGGAATAGCAACTTCGACAAATAAATATGTCAAAATGCTTGAAGGAACTCATGCCCTTTTGCTTGACACCAGGAAGACAACGCCAAATATGAGAATTTTTGAAAAAATGGCTGTCGTTATTGGCGGGGGTGTAAATCACCGTATGGGCCTTTACGACATGGTCATGATCAAAGATAATCATGTGGATTTTGCCGGAGGAATTAAACAGGCGATACTTGCCGAACATAACTATCTGGATCGGCTTGGTAAAAAACTTAAAATTGAAATTGAAGTCCGTAATTTCGATGAACTGAATGAAGTATTGATTACGGGAGGTGTTGATCGCATTATGCTTGACAACTTTACACCCCATGACCTTAAAAAAGCTGTAGACATAATCGGTAATAGATTTGAAACTGAAGCCTCTGGCGGTATAAAACTGGACAATATCCGGGAATATGCACTTACCGGCGTTGATTATATTTCGGTTGGGGCAACCACTCACCATATTAAAAGCCTTGACCTCAGCCTCAAAGCTGTTTAATGAAAAAAAAGTCCGACATAATAAATGTGATTAAGGCCTCCAGGCTTTTTAGAACACTACGTTTTACAGCAAAAAAAATTATACTTCCCGGCTTTGACGAAATGCCGCTCTATGATGTTGTTGTTTTTTTCGTAAAAGGGCTCTTAAACGGAGCAATTACAACGCGCGCCAGTTCGGTGGCATATAAATTTTTTATTGCTATGTTTCCTGCAATAATATTTATGTTTACGCTTATTCCTTATATTCCTATTGAGAATTTTCAAACCACCCTGCTGGAAACTATCCGCACGGCTCTGCCCGAAAATGTAAACGGAATGATCAATGAAACCATAACGGACATCATCGCCAGGCAACATGGGGGATTATTGTCATTAGGTTTTATCCTGGCATTATATTTTTCCTCCAATGGCATCCTTGGACTTATTACCGCTTTTAACAGTACAACCCACGAAATTGAAACAAGAAAGGTGTGGCAACAATATGCCATTTCTGTTGCTTTGATGATAATAATCACTTTTATTATCATCGTTGCGGTGCTTTTGATAATGCTTGGCACAACGGGGTTAGAATACCTGAGATCAGCCCAGATTATTGAAGAAAGCATTGTTTTCTTTATCCTTAAAATATGTAAATGGATCATCGTAGTGTTCATGATTTTCATTGCGGTTTCTTCGCTATATTTTTTAGGACCGGCCAAAAAGAAACAATTTCGTTTTATATCGGCGGGTTCAACACTGGCGACGCTTCTATTTATTGCCACCACAATAGGGTTCAAGTTTTATGTTGACAATTTCGCAAGATACAATGCTGTTTATGGCTCTATTGGAACCGTCATCGTAATTTTAATGTGGCTTTATTTAAACTCAATAGCCCTGCTGGTTGGTTTCGAACTAAATGCCAGTATTTTACAGGCAAAAAAATCTAAATCTTTATCAAAAAGTCATATCCAAAAAAAGGTCAATACCTGAAATGATTTGAAAAAAAACAGATGAATAAAAACACTTATAATACTTATAAATTAATTTTCCGACAATGATGTTTCAACCTTTTCTCCGGGAAAAACCGGCTTATATAAAGCTGATTTATTTTATAATTATTATTTTTTGCAGCCTTTTACTGGTCAATATTTTTGGAATGGTGCTGGCGGTCCCATTTTTTGGAAAATCATTCATCGAAAGCCTTACCGGCATATACGATTATAACGATCCCGGTGTAATATGCAAACTTAAATACATTCAAATAATAAATGAATTTGCGATGTTTATTGTACCGGTTCTGTTGTTTGCATTACTTGCAGGAAAAAGCATGCGCGATTATTTAAAACTTGACCGTAGTATTAATTTTGTTCAACTCCTGATTGGGGCATCTGTTATTATTGCCAGTTTGCCACTGATCAACTGGCTCTCCAAAATCAATGAATCAATGAGCCTTCCAGATCAACTGGCAGGCATAGAAAAATGGATGCGAAACGCTGAAAACGACGCCGATGCTCTTTCCAATGCTTTCATGAGCACCACCACCTTCTGGGGACTCCTTATCAATATTCTGATGATTGCCATTTTACCAGCCATAGGTGAAGAGTTTTTTTTTCGGGGCGTTTTACAAAGACTGTTTTCCGAATGGTTTAAAAACGCCCATATAGCAATTTTTCTAACCGCATTTATATTTAGTGCATTTCATTTACAGTTTTACGGATTTCTGCCCCGGTTTATGCTTGGTTTATTTTTAGGATACCTGTTTTATTGGTCAGGAACACTGTGGTTGCCAATTATCATTCATTTTATCAATAACGGAATAGCTGTTGTTGTTGCTTTTCTCGCTGCAAAGGGGGCTATAAATGTTAATTTTGAGACTTTCGGAAGCTCTGATAATATATATGTAAATCTTTGTAGTACTTTATTTGTTGCCGGGCTGGTGTTTATATTGTACAGGAAATACAGAATGAACAGCCCATCAACCAAAGGATGCAAGCCTTAATATGGTTAAAATGGCAATGTTTTTTGATTTTTCAAATTGATGACCCCACATCAAACCATTCTCAAAAAATACATGATTATAGTTTTGAGATGATGACATTTTGCTAAAGCACATTCAGCAACTGCTCCCTTACTTTCTCCAGTTCATCTTTCATTTCAATGACTATTTTCTGAATGTCCGAATCGTTGGCCTTCGAGCCAAGTGTATTTATTTCACGTCCGATTTCCTGTGTAATAAAGCCCAATTTGCGACCATTTGAAACACTTTCTTTTATGGTTTGAAGAAAATAGTCACAATGTTTTTTCAACCTTACTTTTTCTTCAGTAAAATCAATCTTCTCTATGAAATAAATCAGCTCTTGTTCAAGCCGGTTCTTATCGATATTTTCAGGAGAAATAACGTTCTCCATGTGGGTTTGTATCCGTTGCTTTATTTGTTGTACACGCCCCTTTTCAAACACTTCAATTTGCGGTATGCCCTGCGCAATAAGAGTAATGCGATGTTCAATATCTTTTTGCAGCACATTTCCTTCGTTTTTCCGGAATTCATCCAACTTTTCAATGGCGTTTTCAACACTCATTTTTATGGCTTTCCAATCCTGCTCATTCATTTCATCAAAAGGCGTTTTAATGACATCCGGAAGGCGCACCAAAACCGAAACAATATCATCCGGCAACATAAGTTTAAGCTCAGATGATAATGATTTGATGTCATTAAAATATTTTGCAGCCTGAGCGGTATTTAAAGAATAGTTTTCATTTGCCGACAGGTATTCGATGTTTACAAAAAAATCAATTTTCCCACGCTCAAGGGATCTTGATATTAGTGATCTGATTTCCTGCTCCTTATCGCGCAAAACAGCCGGCAATTTAATATTCATGTCAAGCTGCTTGCTGTTAACCGATCTTATTTCAACGGATATCTTTTTATCAGGAAGTTCACAAACTGCCTTACCGTAACCAGTCATTGATTTCATAAACATATTTTAGATTATGACAAATGTATAAAATATAAACCAATTTCATTTTCCGGGCTTTTAAGTTTAGCACTCAACAAGCAGATTTCATTATAATGCACCTGTGATACAAAGCAAATGCTAATATCAATGTCCGATGTGCTTTATTGCTTCCGGCGGCGGCTTACAATTTTTATTATAAATTTGAGTTTTAAAAGTATCTGTTTTGTTGGTATCTTAGCATTATTCTTTTGCTCTACATTTGAAAAAATCACTTTATATATTTTTTTTGTCTGTCCTGGCAGGAGGTGGTCTTTTTGCACAGGATTTTTCAAATTTAAAGGTAAAAACTCTTATAGCCGATCATGATACAATCAGACTGGATTCTTTAAGTATCATACCCAAAACAATGATTTTTACATCTTTAGAGAACTTTTCTCCCGACACGTCAAAATATGTTGTAGATTATATAAATGCATTATTAATTTTTACCGACACATTATATTTCAGGAGTCAGATTTTAAATAAACCGTTCCGGATTTCATACAGGACTTTCCCGCTCTACTTCACAGAAACGAGGTTTCATAAAAAGACCAGTATCATCAATAATCTTACAAAAGAAATAGAAAATCCTTTTTTATTCAAATACGAAACCAAAACAGAAGATGTTTTCAAATGGGGAACACTTAACCGAAGCGGGAATATTTCACGTGGAATTTCTTTTGGAAACAACCAGGACCTTGTCGTTAATTCAAGCCTGAATCTTCAGCTTTCAGGATATTTGTCTGACGACATCCAGGTTCTGGCGGCCATCACCGATAATAATATTCCAATTCAACCCGACGGCAATACCCAGCAGTTGCAGGAATTCGATAAAGTATTTATTCAACTTTTCAATAAAAACAACAAACTGGTTGTGGGCGATTTTGAAACTGGGCCGCCGGAAAGTTACTTTATGAATTTTTATAAAAAGGCACAAGGCGCACAAATAGCATCAAACATAATCATTCCTTCAAAAAAGAATCCCGAAAACATTATTAAACTTAAGTTGGAAGGGTGTGGTGCATTATCAAAAGGCCGATATGCCAGAAATGTAATAAATGTTGTTGAAGGAAATCAAGGTCCATACAAACTTACCGGGGTAAATAATGAGAATTATATTATAGTCCTTGCCGGGACAGAACGTGTTTATATTGATGGCGTTTTACTCACCCGGGGACAGGAAAATGATTATGTGATTGATTATAATCTGGGAGAAATATCATTTATGCCGAAAAATATTATTACTAAAGACAAACGTGTTGTTGTGGAATTTGAATATACTGATCGCTATTACTCCCGGACATTATTTTTTGCAGGAGCAGGTATGGAATATAAAAAACTGAATGTCCGTTTTAATTATTATTCGGAGCAGGATTTGAAAAACCAGCCTTTACTTCAGGAGTTAACCGAAGGGGAAAAACAATTACTTGCCAATGTGGGCGACAGCGCTCAACTGGCTGTAGTTCCCAACATTGACAGCGTAGAATTTTCAAGCACATACGTGATGTATAAACTGGTTGATACTACAGTAAATTCTATCACATATGATTCTGTATTTGTCTATTCCACCAATTCCGATAGCGCTTTCTACAGGCTTGGGTTTTCATATGTTGGTCCGGGAAAAGGAAACTATATCCTGATACAAAGCGCTGCCAATGGAAGGGTTTTTAAATGGGTGGCTCCGCAAAACGGGAGCCTGTCGGGAGATTACGAACCGGTTACATTGCTGATTGCACCTAAAAAAATGCAGATGTTTACATTGGGGGTTGACTACAATATTGGAAAAACGTCAAAACTAACCGTTGAATCGGCCATGAGTGATAACAATAAAAATTTGTTTTCCACACTTAACAAAGCCGATGATAAGGGATATGCCATAAAAGCAACCATCAGCAACAATATTCCCTTTGCAAAAAAAAGCAACAATGAGTGGAAGTTCATTGCTGATATTTCCAATGAATGGGTAAGTAAGAATTTCTCTCCTGTTGAACAATATCGTCCGGTTGAATTTTCAAGGGATTGGAATATCTTAAATGCCGGCAGTTCGGATGAAAATATCCTTGGAATAAAAACAGGCGCCATGAACAAGAAAAACCAGTTTGTAACATACCAGTTTAAATACTATTCACATGGTAATAACTACAAGGGGTTGCAACATATGCTGGATTTGGCTGAAGATTATAAGAATTTCTTTCTGACCTTTAATGGTAGCTTTTTAAAAACATATGCAAACACCAATAAAACAACTTATATAAAACAAAAAGCGCAACTGGTAAAAAAATTCAAATGGTTTTCAATGGGAGTCAGGGAAGAGCAGGAACATGATGTTTTCGGCCTTAATGCAACGGATTCCATTTTGGGAAACAGTTTTGCTTTTAATATTTACGAAGCATTTCTCAGCAGCCCCGACTCTTCTAAAAACAAGTTTAAAATTGGATATAAAAAACGTTATGATTACCTCCCATTTAATAATGAATTAAAACTTGCCACAAACGCTGATGACTTCAATATCAATGTTGAACTAACAAAAAATCCGAAGAATACACTTAAAATCAGCGCTGCATACCGCATACTCAAGGTCCCCGATACGACTATCAGCCATCAGATTCCGGATAATTTATTAATAGGAAGAATAGAATATTATACCAGTATTTTAAAAAAAGTCATTACCTCGACAACCTATTACGAAATTGGCTCGGGCATGGAGGAAAAAAAAGAATATTCATATGTTGAAGTTGCAGCAGGGCAGGGAACCTATGTCTGGACAGATTACAATGGCGATAATGTTAAACAACTGAACGAATTTGACGTTTTTATTTTCAAAGATCAGGCAAATTATATACGGGTTTATACTCCCACATATAATTACATTAAAACATATTCAAACCAGTTCAGTGAAGCTATAAATATCGATCCCGGCAATATATGGAAAAACAAAAAAGGGTTCAGAAAATTCATTTCCCGGTTTTCGTTAATGTCATCTTATATGGTTAGTCATAAAAGCACGAGTACCAATTTATTACAAGCTTATAATCCTTTTGTATTCAACTTAAATGATTCGTCACTTTTATCAAGTAATACGAATTTTAAATCGGTACTTTTTTTCAACAAAAGCCACCCGAAATTTGCAGCCGAAATATCTTACCTGCTGAACCGTTCAAAAAACTTGTTGATTAATGGATTTGAAGCCCGTTCGCAGCAATCATACGGAATTAAACTGCGATGGAATGTTACCCGGAAATTTTATACCAACATTGAATTTAACAATGGAGTAAAGATTTATGCATCCGAATATTTTTCATCAAAAAATTATAATTTGTCATACTGGGAACTTGAACCTGAGTTCATTTACCAACCCGGTAATAAATTCAGGATTAGCTTCACATATAAATATTCTGATAAACATAACACTACCGTTTCGCCTAATGAACGGGCACGAAGTCATAACTTCGGCCTTGAAAGCAAGTACAATTTCCCCGGGAAAGGAACTTTACAGGTAAAAATAAATTATATAAATATTGAATATAACGCTCATGATAATACATCACTTGCCTACGAGATGCTAAGCGGGCTTAAAAAGGGGCAAAACATCACCTGGGGATTATCGTTTCAAAGAAACCTGGGCAATAATCTTCAATTGGATTTAGTTTATGACGGTCGTAAAACGGGAACAAACAAAATAATTCATGTGGGAAGTGTCCAGATAAGAGCATATTTTTAAGGTATAACCGCTTTTCTATAAGAATTCTATCCTTCATTAAGGATAGAGCGCGAATGGTCATTTATTATTTTTTGCAATCCTGTTTGTAAGTAATAGTTATAGTATTCTCCTTCTTTGAATCCTCGGTCGAAAATCCTATTTTTTCGATGACTTTAACAAGATTTTCCCTGTTGGTTTTACCTTCAACGTATTTAATAGTAACAATTTTACTATCAAGATCTGCATTAACATTAATTACACCATCTGTCTTTATCAGTGCCTGCTCAACCAGCATTTTACCCGTTGGGCAATGAAACTCCGTTTTAATTTTTTCCATTTTAACAATTTGATCAACCTGACAAAAAACACAAGAATTAAAACAAAGAAATAATATAAAAAATATCACTTGCCTTATCATGTTTTTTAATTGTTTAAATGCTGATTTTTTTAAACGATTTAACTCATAACAAATATACGAAATTTTAGCAAATAAAACAATAATATTTATAACTATTTTATTTTTATTAACATTTTCCCATAAACTTAAATAATTAACAATTTGGCTCAAAGTCCGGCAATCATTTTCTTTCAAACAAAACGCCACAAATGTCTATTATCCCAATTTTTGGATAATTTTCTCTCAGTGTTTCTCTGCAAACCACGATAGCGGTCTCTGTGAATCTATGCGTAACAACAAGTTAAAGAGTTGCACAGAGTGCCACGGAGAATACACAGAGTACTGTTGAGACAGCTTCAACATTTTCTAAGCAGGGATAAACCTAACAAAACCAATAGCTCGTATACACCTATTTCTTAATTTGAGTTAATTAAAATACGGCGCCTGGAGACCAAACCATGATGTATAAAAAAAGGCGTAATATACTTACGCCTTTTTCTTCAATATTTATACTTTATTTCAAGAGAGAGCTACTACTTATTTGGGTGCGGTTTATTTGAAGTAGCATTGAAACTCCCCTTTGTGTCTTCTGTGGTATAACCTACATTTTCAATTGCCCTTACCAGATTTTCTCTATTGGTTTTGCCTTCAACGTAAGTTACCGTAACAATTTTACTATCAAGATCGGCAACAACACTTGTGACGCCATTGTCCTGAATCAGCGCTTTTTCAATAAGAGCTTTGCCTGCAGGGCAATGAAATCCGGTTTTAATTTTTTCAACTTTAACAATTTGATTTGATTGGCCATAAACACTACATGCAACACATATAAGTATTACCAAGGCAAATACATTCAAAATTTGTTTTTTCATAAATTAAATGCTTTTGTGCTTACTTTAATTAATTATTAATTGCCAAAACAAATTTAAAACTTTATTTTTTATTAACAATAAAAAAATTACTTTTTTTATATATTTTACCCTGCCATATGCGATTTGTATTCAAAAGGCAGTTATTCTAAATCAAAAAGCCTGTTTCTCAAAGAAACATAAAAGAGGCTCTCGTATAAGTCAAAATTTCTGTCTGTTTAGCCTTAGTGAACCTAAGAAGGACTTTTTTAGACATCCTCCTCCTATTCATTGTAACGGCACCTTATTTATTCTGAGGGTTGTCGTGAGAACAGGCTTTATTAATAGTTGTTCCCGGTTTGGTGTCCTCGGTTGTATACCCAATAGTTTCAATAGCTTTCACCAGTTTTTCCCTGTTTGTTTTACCATCAATATATTTAATGGTTACAATTTTTGTTTCGACATCGGCCACAACACTGACAACGCCATCTACTTTCATCATTTCCTTTTCAATAAGAGCTTTACCGTTTGGGCAATGAAATCCGGTTTTAATTTTTTCAACTTTTTCAACCTGATTCGACTGACCATAGGCATTGCCCAGAAAACAAACAAGCATGGCCAATAAGAATAACTTTACAATTTGTTTTTTCATATTATATATTTATTTTGATTAAAATTATTTTTCAAGAATAAAAGTGGATGTTCCAATAACATTATTTTCGGCAAATATATCAACTGTATATGTTCCTGGTACCAGTTCTTTATTTTTATTCCAGTACAAGCAAATATCAAGGGCTTTGTTTTTGTAATCAATTTGCTCTTTTGCCGAATACTGTAGTTTGCTCCCATTATAATCAAATGAAAACTCATCACCGGAGCCTTGTGCTAGAATGTTACCACTTGGTTCCGCAACCCTGAGATAAACTGTTTTGCTTCCCGCTGTAGCAATTGCGTTCTCACCAATAGTAAAACAAACACGTACTTTCTCCGCTTTTTTAGCCTTTTGCGTTGGGATTTCTTTAACCTTATTCCTGATAAATATTCCATCAGAATTAATATCATATGTGGTAAGGGCAGATCCTTTATTTACTGTTTCGGACAATTGCTTATTTTCGGATGTGAGTTGAGTGTTTTCGTTGGTGGTTGAATCAAGAGATGTTTTAATGTGAAAATTTTCTTCAACCAATTCCTTGTTTTGCTTTTTTAACTCCTCAATTTGTTGCTCATACTCTTTCAGGCGGCTTTCCATTGATGCTACCTGCTTTTTAAATTTTGCAACAGACCCTTCCGAATTCCTTATCTTTTCCAAGAGTTTTTCCACATGCGCTTTTTCCTCATTAAACATTGAGGTCAGTTGCTCATTATCTTTCGATAACTGTTCATATTCCTTTTTCAGATTCTCAAGTTTGGTGATTACTTCGGCCTTTTCCTCATTTACCTTAACAATTGTGTCATTTTTTTCGGTGATCGTTTTACGGCTGCTAATAAGCTGCCAGGTTAAAATACCGCAGGCAATTAATAATACAATAGACAAATACATGAAAAAGTTGGGCTTTTTCTGCACGGGTTCAATGTTGTTTGCATCCATTTTTTTAAATTTTATTTTAATATTTTATTATTTAAGGGTCAATTGCGCCTGACCAATATCTTTTCCATCCATAAAGACGGCAATATGATAAGTTCCCACAACAATGCGGTCTGTTTTTTCATAGTATAAAGTCACATTAATCGGGCTTCCTTTGTAATATACCTGTTCTTTTAAGGAATACATAATTTGATTTCCGTCGTATTCAAATGATTGACCATCGTTCAGAATAGCATTATCCGGCCGGGCAATACGAACAAATACGTCTTTCAGTCCGTCCGTAACCAATGGGTTCCTTGCCAATGTAAAAGATATTTTAATTTTCTCCACCCTTTTTGCTTTATCCTCAATCTCCTCCTTTTTTCCGCCCTGCCTGAAACGTATTCCGGTAACAGTAATAGACTGGGCCTGCAAATAAGCGGCATTGTTTATCTGTTCCTTCAAAGCATCGCGGTCTTTTGCAATTAACTGGCTTTTACTTTGTTCCTCCTTAATATTGTCCTGCATGCTTTTAACCTCGGTTTTCAAATTTTCATTTTCCTTTAGCAGTTTATCAATCTGTGCGACATAATCCTGGGTAATACCGCGTAAATAATCCAGTTTACGCTGAATCTGGCGCTTCCCGGCATTGCTTTCGATAAGCTTTTGAATTTCATCGGCCTGAGCCTGAATAGTGCTATCCTTAACCGACAGCTCCTGTGTTAAGTTTCCATACTCGGTGCGAATTTTTTCATGTTCAGTCAACAGGGAGTCTAATTCACTCTGCATCGCCTGACGTTCAGTAGCAGCCTTTTCTTTTTCAATAATAAAAGTATTTACTTTTGAACGAGCCGTAATAAGAAGAATAAGAAGTGCAAGAATTATTGCAGCCTCAATGCCAATAATAATTTTATATTTAGTTGTTTTTGTATTATTTTCGCCTGCATTATCCATCATAAGAAATTTTTACAAATATAGATTTTTTATTGTTAAGCGTTATAAAGAAACCATTCAAAAATTAACGGTCAGGTGTCATATTTATTTGATTTTTTTTCATTGTTTTTTCCGC
Organism: uncultured Bacteroidales bacterium; assembly: GCA_964626855.1. Taxonomy (GTDB): domain Bacteria; phylum Bacteroidota; class Bacteroidia; order Bacteroidales; family CAIWKO01; genus CAIWKO01. The sequence continues at coordinate 75,673 of CAZVKJ010000007.1, read as the reverse complement.
GTATATGTCTCTCCTGTGGTAATAATCTTTTCAGACACGAAGAGGTTTTGTGTACCTATTGCCTTCACCAACTACCCAAAACAAGCTTCAGTTCACAGGAAGACAATCCTGTTTTCAGGAATTTCTGGGGAAGGACAAACATCAGTCATGCAACCTCAATGTATTTTTTCGCAAAGGGTGGAAAAGTCCAGCATTTGTTGCACCTACTGAAATATAAAGGTAAAAAGGAAATTGGCGAATATATCGGCAAAATATATGGCGAAGATTTAAAAAAATCTCTTTTTTATAGCGATATAGATGTAATCATTCCGGTTCCATTACATCCTCGTCGAAAAAGAAAACGGGGTTATAACCAAAGTGAAATTTTTGCTAAAGGCCTCAGCGAATCCCTTGTTAAACCCTATGATACCAGAACGCTGATCCGGACTTACGCTTCTGAGACGCAAACAAAAAAATCCCGCTTCAGAAGATGGGAAAACGTAAAAGAAATCTTTGACCTTAAGGATCACCAGCATCTTATAAATAAACATATCCTGCTGGTTGACGATGTTGTAACAACGGGTGCAACTCTTGAAGCCTGCGCATCAATGTTGTTGAAAATTCCAGGTGTAAAAGTCAGCATTGCTACTATCGCCTGCGCAATTCGCTGATTATAGTTTTGTTGCCAACACGGCGGTTTTCTTGAAATGGTTCACTTTTCCCTGCATATCTAACATTTCAACATATACAATATACACTCCGACATTGGCTTTTAAATTTTTCTCTGTTATTCCATCCCAGGAGTAGACATTTTCTTCCGACATCAGTTGATTCTTAACCAAATATTTTATCAACCTGCCTTTTGAGTCATAAACTGTTATGTTCAACATTTTGCCAGGCGTTTCACTCTTGCAGCGAATATTCAAAACGTCATTATAACCATCGTTATCGGGAGAAAAAATCTCAGGATCAATTGTAACACTGCCATCTTGGTCAACATCGGCCATGAATTGTGAGTTTTGGTACGCCGGGGTTGCATAACCAACAGGTTCGGAAGCCGAATGCCAATTCGTGATATCGCTGGCAGAACGGTCATAACTCACACGTTCGAGGGAAACCCCATCTGTAGAATTTAATAAAGGAAAATGCATATCGGAGGTATAATGCATGGCATCAACAACCAGATTGGTAAATGTGGCAAGAATGACATCTCCGGCATCATTATTTAAAGAAGGAAATGATTCCATATCTATAAAATTGTATGGATTAGGCGTATTATACTGGCTTTTCACAGCTTCCGGATCTGTTGTAAGCACGGTATAAAACCCGGGCAGACTAAGAAAATTTTCAGAAGTTATCGATGCAGAATCAGTCAGCGACAAAAGGCTCAGATCGGCAAAGTCTAAAACTTTATTCGAGCGATTATAAATCTCCACAAAATCAGCACCGCCTTCTTTAGGATCGGCTAATACTTCATTGATTACAAGGTCTGCCGAATCGGGTAATTCGGGAATTCCAAACCTTACAGTTTGATTGACTGCTGACTTATTTCCGGAACAATCAAAAATACTGTCAGTTACCGAAAGCGTATATAAAATGTTATGTTGAAGCGGCGCTGCAAAAACCAACTCTATACATTTATTTTCAGGTAATATCAGCTTAACAGAATCAGGGTTTCCTATACCATTATCTACTATGTATTTTGTCTTTATATAAACTGACGCCTTGTCAAAGAGTGGTTCATTATAATAGATTTTAACACGGCTTGAATCTTCCGGTTTCCGGCTGGCCGAGGCCCTTACCAGTAAAGGAGGATTTAAGTCGGGATGACTGCCATTTACCGAGTTCACCCTGCCGGGCGTGCCTCCGCTGGGATCTGCCGATGCCTTCCAGTTTGCTTTTTCTCCACAGGGATTTGATGGATCTATCTGCTCAAGCGACCAGCCCCCGTCATCTTTAGTCGTATTCTGATACCAACTATCTGTATATGATATAAAATGTATTATTCTCCCGTTTTCATTTGCTAAAGCGATAGAAGTCCCGGTATTTGACAGAGAAAGTGATGAAAGCCCTATGACAGGAGCATTATTTACATAATTCATCAATAACGGTATGGCAGCATCAGCCGATACAATAACATACCCATTCGGACTTATGGTAGAATCAGGCAGGGTTTTAATAGTAGTACCGATTGTAAGTGTCCAATTGCCTAATTTAATAGGGATTTGTGTTCTGTTATACAACTCCAGGTATTCAAAATCCGGAAGCCCTTTGGGCGGTTCGGGGTCTGCCATAATTTCATTTATGACAACATCAAAAGGCATTTCATAATACCTCGAAAACACTAAAGTATCTTTGACCATTGCATTACCTGATATATCCTTTACATTGCCAATCTCAAGTGAATATACCACCCCTTGAGTAAAAGGCAGAGAATATGTTAAATGCACCAACCCCTTATCTGCCCCATCAAGTATGGCTGTTTGCGGGTTTCCTACCCCTAAAACATTATAGTTTGTTACATTCTCTGAAGTCACCTGATCAACATCTTCAGAAAATGACACATCAATAATAGTTAATGTTGAATCAAGATCGACCGATTGAACTACAGGGGGGATTGTATCGTAAACAACCGGCCCCACATAAAAATCATCAAAATAATACTGATTATATCTTGAATCTGTTTTATAACGGCAGTATACACCGAGAAAAGATGTTGTCGTGAAAGTATTGTCGGAAAAAGCACTTCCTTCCGAAACATAATTTAGCCCTGTCCCTGTAACATCTGAAAAAACATTCCAGTTTCCGGTTGAATCATGTGTTATTTTTATTCTGGTACTGATATTACCAGGAAAAGCCGTCATTCCTGTAAATAACAATGTGGATGTGTTCCCTGATTGTTTATAAAACCTGATATAATCTGATGTGGTTTGCCCCATTTCAATATAATATCCCTCCAGATTATAACGAACATCAGCACTGTCTGAAACCAGATAAACCCGGAACACGTTGTCTGATGTAGGGTTAAAACTCAGGTTTACCAGAAAACTCCACTCGGTATTATTAATCATCGAATTGGGTGTCGACATAAAAATAGTATCTCCCAAAGTATTTCCATTAGCATGGGGACCATTACTCTGAAGCGCCTGATTACTTACCATGAAGTAAACATCATTGCCGGACCAGGTGGGATTGGAAGTGAAGTTTCCATCAGAAAAATTGTCAGTTACCTGTGCCAGAGCACATAAAGGTAATAGAAAAAGAATAAAAAATAGTTTTTTCATAAAAGCAAAATATGGACTAAATTATAAAAAAAAACCATCCCTTAATCAAAGGATGGTTTTTTATATAAAAAATGTGTTCTAATGAGAAAGTATTGTCACTGTACCATGATAATTTGTTTCTTCAACACAACCCCGTGCATCGCCATAGTTTACAGTTAACACATAAAAATAAACGCCATCAGCATCCTTAAGTCCATCCCATAAATTACTGTCATCCTCACCATAATGATCCGATTCGTAAATCTTCTTCCCCCAGCGATTATATATTTTCATGTTGCTGCCCGGAAAGTTTTCTAATCCCTTAACTTCAAATTTATCGTTATGGCCATCACCGTTAGGTGTTATAACATTATATACTTCGAGGTCGCAATTTTTTGCAGTTACCACCCGTGAATCGTTGACCGATGAGCAGCCGGTAACAGTAACACTTATAGTATATGACACACCCGGAGTTAAACAGCCAAGGTCTACATTACGGGTAGTTTGTCCGGTTAAAGTAGTGGCGGGATCGGATGCCCACAAATAGGTGTAAGGATACTGATCAAGGTAATTATTTGCATCACGTACCCTGGTGGTAAAATAATTAAAACTGCAGATAGTTGTGTCTGTACCTATTTCAATGGTTGGTTCGGGAATAATTGTTACATTTCTGGATCCGACAGATTCACAGTTATATCCAAACTCTTCAGCTACTGTTACGGAATAATTTCCTGTGGTATTCGCTGTAATTTCCTGTGTATGCTGGTTTGTTGACCAATTATACTGGAAAGTACCTCCGGCATTACCCGCATCAAGCTGGAACGGAACTGTACTGCAGGTATCCGCTCCCAGGGCAACTGGCGTTGGTTGTGTCAACACCTTAATAAAAATAGTATCCTCAGATGCACATACCACCGAATTACTGGCATTGTAATTTTCCATCCTTACAAAATAGTATCCTGTTGAAGAAACCGGTTGTATGGAATCGGTACTTCCGGTTGACCAACTATATGAATCAGCGGGACCGGGATATAAAGTATAGCTCAAATTATTGCCGCAAAGAATAGTATCGGAGCCAAGATTTGCCTGAGGTGTTTGAATAACATTAATTGTAAATGTAGTATCGTAGGTACAACCAAAGCCATCCCAAACAGTAGCTTGATAAGTTAAATATCCGCTTGAAGACGGCACAATGATAGCGGTACTGTCAGATGTCTTAGAAACGCCATCTCCGCTCCATGTAATAGAATCAATAGGTACCACATATGACCATCCGCCAGGAATCAGTGCCGGGTTTAATTGTAAGCCCCATGAAAAGATATAACCGTTGTCTGCTCCCAGATGGTCAGTAACTTTAATCTTCCAGGTTCCATTTAATGGGCAACCGATAACATTCCACGCCCCTTCTGCCTGGTAAGTTCCGGCATTTGCCTGATACACGGTATTTATACTAACCTGGCCTATTGGATCTGTGTAAGGATTAACCTGTGACCAGTTGGCCATAGCATCAATATATCCATTAGTGGAAGTTGGTGAAAAACAGTAATCATATCCAATACCCGGAGTAGTATTAGAGGTATTGTCATCTACAGGTAAATTAGAAGCAACAGGTTCCCCTAAAATTGTTCCGGAGCCTCCGGGATATGCATGAAGCGTTGTTGAATTACCATTCGGACAAATTAATTCAATACTAAGATCTCCCATATAAGAATGTTCCATATTGACACAAACACCTAAAAAATCATTTATATCTGTAAGTGTCATACCCTGGGGAAATACTGTATAAACCAAATCGGATTCATAAGAGACGCCACTCCCATCAGGGAGAAAAGTGGTGTCGGCAAGATTAAGTTCGCCGGTAGCTCCGCCATTGGTGCTATTAATAATAATAGATGAATTTGGAGAAAAACCGGTAACAACACCAATTGTATCTCCTGTACAAATATCTGGTAAAGGATTAATAGCTACAATCGGATTTTCTGAATATCTAACCCTTCCGGCTCCTAAGTCAGATGTGCCACATCCAATATTATCAATAATTGTTACGGTAATATCATAGCCGCTTGCTGCTGGAAATATATGTGTTACAACCTGTCCCGTATCAGTCACTCCGCCTCCAAAATCCCAGATAAAAAGTGAAGTTGAGTCAGATTGATGGTAAATATAATCATTTTGGGGGTATGTGCCGTAAGCGGCGAAGGTTACTTGCGGGGAATAATAGCACAAATCAATATAACCATTTACCATATTGGGAATACAATGAATGCTATCAATATGCGAAAAAATTGTCTGACACGGAATATGACAATTGATTGTTGCGTCAAATCCGGAATTGGCAGTATAGCCGGCAGTCCAGCGCAGAGTAAGCTGCCCCGTAGGATTAGCTGCTGTTGCCATTATTAGTGTTCCTATTGGTGACCAACTGCCGCCAAAAGTACCCAGAGAGGGAGAGGCTATTGTTGGCCCGTCAAACACCTCCAAAGTAGTGCTTTGATCAACCAACCATTGATTAAAAGTAAGTTGAATGCTTGTTCCCGCAGTCAGTGGGGTAAGTGTAATTACAAAACTCTGTCCTGTTGTATAATTTCCAGACGCACCCCCATCATCATATAAATTCCCTGAGCAGGTTGTTATATTTGTATTATTAGTGGCGGCATTCATCAAATATGTCTGCGCATGCAGGCATATACTCAATGAAATAAAAAATGAGGTAAATAATATTTTAATTTTCATAAATAATACAATTAAATTTTTCTACTTTTATTATACATTTCCGTAATCGTATTTCCAGAATAAAAAATGATGATAATACCAGAATCATCTAAACGATACTGCACGATCTTATCCTGCTCAATTTTATATTTATACTTAAAAATATTAATACTTTTTGTCCCTTTTACCATATCAGGATGATCAATCGCTAAAGCAGGATTATTTAATTCAAGCATTGGACAACTACTAATAATACCGGGGATTTTTTCCGATGGATGTTGAACCAAAACAAAAGAATTATCAAGAAAAAAGTTAAAATACCCAATTAATTGCGGGTTATTCTGTTTTAAAAAATCCACATATTCTTTCCCAAACGCTTCATATAGCCTGGTATCAGGCTCAAAAGAAGACGAATTTGTTTGTGCAATAAGTGTTTCTACTTGAAATATTGAAATAAATGAAAACAACAAGGCTAAAAACACTTTGGATATTTTTTTTATCATAATTTAAATTATTAAAAATTTCAACGATTTAAAGACGAAGTCAGATTAAAAAAGGTTGCTTTGATATAAAATTTAATTATTTACTTGCAAAAGTATTAAAAATCACGATTACATCATAATTACAATTTAATAAAAATTACCCCTTGAATAATTTGGAATTATTCTAAATTGAGTTTATCTTTGTAAAACTTAAGTGGAAAAGAGAATAATGTGGTTTATAAAAGACAAAATTTGCTTAATAACGGGAGCCACTTCGGGGATAGGCCGCGAAACAGCTTTGGCTTTGGCAGGAATGGGAGCCCGTGTAATTATCACATGCCGTGATATTGAAAAAGCAAAAAAAACACAGGATTATATTTTAAAAAACACAGGATATAAAATTGACTTTCTTTTCTGTGATTTTTCATCGTTTGAATCAATCCGGGATTTTGTTCAGGTTTTTTGCAGGAAATATAATGCACTTCATTTGCTTATTAATAATTCGGGCATATTTGAAACAAAATTTAAACAAGGGAAAGATGGCATAGAACTTAATTGGACAGTAAATTATCTCGCGCCGTTTCTTCTGACCAATTTATTGCTGGACATCATGAAAACCAGCGCGCCAGCACGAATTATTAATGTTGCTTCTGAATCGCACCGGAATTCAGTAATAAATTTTGATGATATTGAACTAAAAAATAACTTTTCAGGCCAGAAAGCCTATGGACAATCAAAATTAGCCAACATACTTTTCACCAGACAACTAGCAAAAAATTTAGCGGGTACGGATATTACGGTCAATTGCCTTCACCCCGGGATAGTTAGAACCAATATCTTTCACAGCATGAATAAGCTGGCGATTTTTTTATATAAATTAATCATGATCAGTCCGCAGAAAGGTGCTGAAACATCTGTTTTTCTTGCCTCATCTGATAGTATAAACCATTTTTCGGGGGAATACTTTATTAAGAAAAAAATTGCCGTCCCATCACCAGAGGCACTCAAGGCCGATGTTGCCGAAAGACTTTGGCAAATTAGTTTAGAACAAGTAAAAAACAAACATCATCATGAAACATAGAGACAATCAGGAAAAGCATTATTCCAATGGTGAAATAACTATTGTGTGGAAACCCGAATTATGCACCCACGTAGCCTTCTGTTTTACTGAACTTCCCGAAGTATTTGATTTGACAGAAAGACCATGGATAAATCCAAATGGAGCCTCAACGGAAAGGATTATTGAGCAAATTAAAAGATGCCCGACTGACGCATTGAGTTATTTTTATAACAATACAAAACAAGAAAATAGTAAAATGGAAAATGAAATTAAAAATGCCGAAACCCGTGTTGAAATAATCCCTAATGGCCCGGCTGTAATTAAAGGAAAATGCAGGCTGGTTGACAAAAACGGGAAAGAATCTGAAACTCCTGACGTATTTGCTCTTTGCCGGTGCAGCAAATCAAAGAACAAACCTTTTTGTGATGGCAGCCATCTTACTAATCCTTTTGAATAGACAAATAAAAATTTTTCCTGACTGATTCATGGTGCCATTGCTGGGGCTGTATCAAAAGTCAGAATTAGTGGGTAATTAGCCTTAGTGAACCCTTGTGTGTACTTTGTTCACCTTTGTGGTTCAACTCCTTATATTTACCACAAAGAATCCTTTAGATTTTCACGAATGTGTGCAAAAGACTTTTGAGATAGCCTCAACAATCCATTATATTAATTGTATTTCATTAGGTTATAAAATTTTTTAGCCTTTTGTAACCTTTTTGGTTTTCAGGTGTCAGATAAGTAAACAAAAAACAAATTACAAACCATAAACACCTAATGCCATGAAAACAAAAGTATTAATGAAATCAATTTCTTTTTTATTGATCTTGATCTTCGTTGCTTCAGTAAGTTTTGCCGGCCCACGCAAATCCGTAACAGACTTAAGGACAATCCTTAAAAATTCTGTTTCATACCCTGAATTTGCTAAAGAAAACAACCTGTCGGGATTTGTTGTATTATCATTTAATATTGATGAGAACGGTAAAATCAATATTAAAGAACTCAACAGCAACTCCATATTTTTTCAATTATATGTTGAGAATAAGCTCAGCGGAATTAAGATTGAAAACCCCGGTGACCACAAAGGAAAAACATATTATTACCGTTTTGACTTTGAGCTCATTAACTAACATATAAAGAAAAATAGTTTTAAAAATTACAAATTGTTGTCCATTAAACCCGCTGTTATGGCGGGTTTTTGTATTTTATTGATTAGATAATTTATTTAAAATTTCTTCTATAAAACTCTGGATTTATTTGTCATCTGCCTGCCGCCAATGTATTATTCATTTCGGGCAGTCGGGCAGGCACGCCTTCACAACCGCAACACAGGCATTGTGTGCCATTGGCATCCTTCATGGGGACCATTGTAATTTCATTTTTTTATATCGGGTTTATGTAGTGTCAATAAGAAAACTACTGTTTGTAAAAAGAAAACGTCAAGTTTGAGGCTTGCGAAGTGGCAAAAAGCGGAATCCCGACACTTCATGTCGGGATGAGCATTTTTGACGCAAGCGTAACGAAGAAATTGGCGTTTTCTTACAAACACTATGTATATTTGCTGAAATTTATGAAGGTTTGCATCACAATCCCGCTATGAAAAATTTTAATTTGATTTTATGCCTTATAGTTATTTGTTTACTTTCATCATGTATTGAAATAAAAGAAACACTTAAGGTAAATCCAGACGGATCAGGAAATATCAAACTCGTTGTTGATATGGGAAAGATGGGAAAATCATTAGGTTCTCAAAATCAACAAATTAACATGTCATTCATCAATGAAATTCAAAGTACTCCGGATAAAGCTGATTCACTGCTAAAGACCTGCCGGGGTATCACAAACCTGAAAACAAGCTCAGGTAAGGAAAACGGAGTATATTCAATCAGTTTCGATTTTAAAAACTATAAGGCGCTTAATGCCGCGCTTTACAAACTATTCAGGCAGAAAAAAACATCCTTTTCGCCCGATTTTATTAAAGTAACCAAACACAAGATCCGGCAGATGAATTTTGCACCGTTAATAAAAAAATATGTAATTAAAGACGAATCAAATATGATCAGTGATATGCTATATCAGCTGATTAAAATTGAAAGTACGTTTATGGTTCCGTCCAAAGTAAAAAATGTGAGTAATATTAAAGCAGTACAAGAAGACGGAAATAACAATGTTACATTAAAATATACTCTTTTTGAACTGATGAATTATGATTTTGATTATGGTATCCTTATAAAATATTAGTATTACCGGTAATCATTAAAATGTATTTTTTCTTTACAAAACCTTTCAGGCCGGGGTATTGACTCATCAGGCCAGCCAATGGCAATAAGCGATACCGGAATATTTTCTTCGGGCAATTTCAACAGGGTAATGATGGACTTCATTCGTTCTTCACGCGGATATACGCCCAGCCAAACGGTCCCCAAACCGAAAGAATGAGCCGCAAGCAGTATGTTTTGTGTTGCTGCAGCACAATTTATACTAAGGTATGCCTCATTACTTTCCAATTGTTTATCACCGCAGACTAAAATTGCTAATGGCGCCTGTCGGAGCATTTTTGCATATGGATGAATTACAGATAGTTCATCCAGTAAATTTCTTTTATCAATTACAACAAAAGTCCACGACTGTGTATTTCTCGCCGAAGGTGCATACATAGCTGCTTCAAGCAACTTATGAATCAAGTCATTGTCAACGGGTTTATCTTTATACTTTCTTATACTCCGCCTTGTGAGGATATTTTCAAATGCATCCATTGCTCATTTCCTTTCGTTAGATTAAAAGTTATTTCAGTTATTCCTATACCCGGCCAATATAAATTGCCTCATGTATAGCATCCTCATTAACAGGCAAATATATTGTAAAAATATCCTTTTATGACCACTCAGTAAGTATATAAAAAACAACCGGGTATTTCATTTTTAAAGCGGTTAAGTAATTCAATTGCCTTTGATTTACTGGTATTTTCTCCCATAATGAGGCGATAATAGGTATGTATTGCTTTGGGCTCAACAATAATATACCCCTTCACACCATATTTTGCCTGCATTTTACATAATTGATTTTTGCAATTATTTAAAATTTTATAATAACCTATCTGAACGCCGTACCCTGTTGGGCTTGATGGCTGGTTATCAGCATTTAGTATGGTATTTTTATTATTTACATCTTCCTTTTTAACTTCCTGAACTGAAACTTCTTTTTTGACATCTTCAGATGTAATGGGATCAACAATTGTATCCTGCTTTAGATAAATTGGCGGCACATTCACCACTTCCAATTTAACCTTTGCAACTCCGTAAGGAATAATATCAAGTTCTATAGCCGCCGCTTTGGATATATCAATTATTCTGGAGCCAATCCCCGGGCCGCGATCATTTATTTTAACCAGTACTTTTTTCTGATTCCGAAGGTTGGTCAACTGAACCACCGTGTTATACGGTAAAGTCCGGTGTGCGGCAGTAAAAAGGTTTTTATTATAAAGTTCACCGCTGGATGTTTTCCTTCCATGGAATTTATCAGCATAATACGAACAAATACCAACCTGTTCCGTAGATTGGCCAAAGCTCAGTAAACTTAAAAAAGTACAAAAAACAAATAAACTTTTTTTTATCAATATTAATTGGTTTTTATCATATCATCCGGGATACAAATAATATAATCAGCAACCATAATATATTCGGGTAAAAGTTTGGTAATGTCGTTCTGTTCGACGGTAGCGATGGTCAGTACTTTAAGATCGGGATTTTTACGTTTCAAATACCACATTATTCCTTCGAAATAATCGGAATGATAGGTTCCGTTATAATGTAAAAACAACTTGTCAGTTGCGGTATTTGTCGATATAAAATGAGCCATGGTTGCGTCTTTCAATGCCTGGGCCTTTGGAATATTCGGAGAAGGTTGCCCGTCCATATTCATCTCAAGCATTTTTTTATACTGTTCTAATTCGGGATCATATTCAACAGGTAAGGGGGCAATATATTTTTTTTCATTTTCGTTCAGCAAATTAAGCTTATCGAAACCGTCTTTTAACACCGAGGTTGCATACCTGCGCGGGACATTTGTAGCAACAAGTTTCAGGTTGGTATTTCGGCCAAATTCGAACAATGGCCTGTAATCATTTTCATAATTGGGCCATAATTCCACCTGTGATTTAAATTCGTCTTCTGTAATTTGTCCTTTCATGTATTTATCGACCACATCCTGTTTATCGGCTTCAAACATTTCGGCGCCTAAAATCAAATCCTGTTTTTTAGCTTTATAAAGATCTTTTGCCAGCTGCAGCTCTAACCAATGCGAAATCGGGTTATTATGTATTTCGCCATATAATACAACTTCACAACTAAGAATGTCATCAAGCATTTTCTGATATGTCGTCTTTTTCCCTGTAACATTAAAAATTTGGTAGGCCGGCTTGTCAACGACTGTCATCGATAGTAAAAAAAAGCAGACTATAACGATTATTGCACGTAATTTAAACATAAAAAACTAATGTTAATGAGGAAACAAATATATAAAATATTAATGATTCCCAACAGTTTTTATTTTTGCCCGGGGTTCAAATCAGCGGAGTTGAAAGCAAGGGGCAACAGGCTTGATATATTTTTAATAATAATAATTTTACCATTTTCGCCCTTCAGTATGACTTTCAGTGGTTTTTTGCCCAAAGTTTCATATTCTGCCATAACCTGCCGGCAGGAACCGCATGGTGAAACCGGATTATTAATTGTAAAATTCCGGGATTTGGCTGTTATGGCTATTGTCATAAAAGTAACTCCGGGATACTGGGCTGATGCAGAAAACATAGCGACACGTTCGGCACACAAACCGGATGGATATGCCGCGTTTTCCTGGTTGCTTCCGCAAATTATTTTACCATTTTCCAATAACAACGCTGCCCCGACCTGAAAAGATGAATATGGAGCATAAGCATTATCGCATGCTTTGGTGGCCATTTCAAGTAAATTTCTATCACCATCCTCAAGCATATCAATGGATTCATACTCGTCGAATACAATTTTAATAGAGTGTTCTCCCATGAGATTATCAGTATATTTTACCTCAAAATTACTTTTTTATTTTCAGACTTGAAGTTTTTATATACAAAAAGAAGCAGGCAACTGAAATATGCAACAAAAGTTACCCCTGCTTGAGTCTCTAAAGTATCTTCCGTAAACATTGATAAAAGAGCTATTACAAAAACTGAAACAAATAAAAAATCCGAAAACTTTTTTTGCCTGATTCCCGGATATAATAGACAAAACATAAAAAAAATAAATCCAAAAATTCCAAACTCAAGCAGGATTGTCAGGTATTGATTATGAGGCCTTAGTCCTGATCCTTTCAGCAGAGAATCATCAACAACCAGTTTGGCGGCAAAAACATTTTTTACATCCCCGGTACCCAGCCCCAGTAAACAATGATCCTTAAATAAAGCCCAGGCTGTTTTCCAGAGCTCAATACGCTGCATCATCGATTGTCCCCGGGGGTCATGGGTGATTTTATAATTTTCATATTCCCATATTGCATTTTTCAGACGATTTCTGAAACTCCCTTTCTTTAAATAATCAATATTGGCTACACCTTTTTCAATAAGAGAAATCTCCATTTCTGAAAGGCTGTTGACTCCGTCCATGTCTTTTTTTAAACCTTTGGATGTCAAAAACCTGACGATGGTAAACCTGATCGGAGAATTCATTGCATCAACACTGTCATATTTAATCCTGCTCCGGCAATTCCATGATGCCTCCAGTTCTTCATCACAAACATACATCCATGTATAATACCCGTTATCGGTCATTTTGTTTGTGAGATCATTCACATACCTGTTTCCATGCCGGGTGTATTGCGTTACTGTTTTAGGATCAATTGGTTTAATATCAGTGTATTCCTTATACATTGAACGCAGGTAAATTAAAGCGCCTGTCAAAACAACAACCAATAGTATTAAAAATGAAACCTTATATATGCGCTTGCTATTTTTTACTGTAACTAAAATTATAACTGAAGCCAGGGTAAGGGTAAATATGATCATTCCGGTAAACGACTCCATAAAAAGCAAATAATAAATAAACCATGCCATCAATAGCAATAACAATCCTTTTATCCAATACTTAAGGGAGTTTTTATTAAAAACGAAATATAGTATTATAAAAATATCAACACAAACATTCAGGGAATACCGGATATGGGAAATAAATATAAAAATATCCCGTATATCACTAACGGAGCGCGTTTTAAAAATATAAAAGCTGATTAAACCCGAAACAAAGGTTCCTGCAATATGAAAAAACAACACCAGGTTGAATGATTTACGTGAGATTGGCGGGCTTGTGGAAAAAATCACAGGCAATGCCAGCAGTGGTAATTTTATGCGTAATTCCGCAAGTGCATTTGAAATATCATGTGTACAAAACAAACCTGCAAGGTGTAAAAAATAAATGCCGGTAAAAACCAGAGCCGGCTTGTTCCTAAAAAAAGTTTTAACCTTACTGGAAAGTTGGCCCTCTGCCAGCCAGTTTGCCAAAAGCACAAACTGGGCAATGCTCATTACATACAGCGACAATGTAACGGAAACCGCCAGTCCAAGAAGGCCTAACAGGTATATAAATGAGTGAATTTCCTTTTTTGAAAACGGCATATTGTACAGAAAAACAAAATCAAATCACCAACAAAAAACTATTTTTTATTGTTTTTATTTTCCGTTTCACAATTTGTACCATTAAGTATTGATGTATATTTCTCCTTGTTTTTCAGAATTTCAATAGCTTTTAACACTTCGGGATCATCAGCCAGGGATGACTGTATCCTGCCCTTTTGATAATAATACATAGGAACCAGGTACATTTTCAGAACCATTTTTATCTGTTCCTTATTTGATGCCAGGTCATTTTCTTTTTCTTTCAATATTTTTTGCAGTACGCGGTCATAATCATCCTTAATATCATTGAAATATTTTTCTGATTCAGAAGCTTTTTTAAAATCCTCCAGCGCTAATTCACTTTCTGTTGAATATGAATATTCTTTGTTTTTCAAAAAACTTAAAAACTGATTATAAATATCATCTGTAACCTCAAATTTATCCGCGGGTGCAATAGAAGAATTTTTTCTGTTGTACAATACGGCAAAATCAAAGAAATAATTTTTTTCAAGTAAGGTTTCAGTAATTTTCTCGAATAAAGGAGGTTCAATTTTTATATCAGGCTCAATTCCACTACCCTCATAAACTATTCTTCCATTTTTGGTAGAAAATTCTTTTCTGAGTGAATCCGGCAATACCGGAGCATTACCTTCTTCGTCCCTGTTAAAATAATCCAGAGCCTGAACGCAACGTCCGCTCGGAATATAATATTTTGCTACAGTAATTTTCACCTCTGAATTATAGGACAAGGGAAAAATGTTTTGCACCAATCCTTTTCCGAATGTACGATTTCCAATAATAACACCACGATCAAAATCCTGAATAGCACCCGCAAGAATTTCGGATGCTGAAGCGGAATTTTCATCAACAAGGATTACAAGGGGAATTTCGGTATCAACTGCAGCCTGTTGGGTTTTATGAACAACATTTTTGTCCTTAATTTTTCCTTTGGTGGTCACTACCGTCTGGCCTTTATCAACAAATATGTTTACAATATTCACAGATTCGTTTAGCAAACCGCCACCGTTGCCCCTTATGTCAATAATTACCCCACCCAGCTTGGTTGATTGATTCAGCTTAACGAAAGCTTCTTTTACATCTTTGGCCGCTTCCTGTTTGAATTCACTTAAATTTATGTAAGCTATATTATCTCCTAATATTCCTGAATAGGGCACATTATCAATTTTTATTTCCTCCCTGGAAATGTCGACCTGAAAAGGTTTCTGGGTAGAATCTCTTTCTAATAAAAGAGTAACTTTTGTGCCGGGCTGGCCTTTTAGAACCGTGCTAACCTCATCAACTGTTTTATCTTTGGCTGATTTCCCATTTACCTCAAGGATTTTGTCACCGGCTTTTAATCCGGATTTTGCCGCCGGAGAGTTTTCATAAGGCTCTGAAATATAAATATAGCTTCCCCGTTTGTGTATCAGGGCGCCAATTCCGCCGTACTGGCCGGTTGTCATAAATCTATAATCTTCAATATCGGATTCGGGAATATATACAGTATATGGGTCGAGCGATCTCAGCATAGCGTCCATCGCTGTTTTCATTAATTTTCCCGGATTTAAATTATCAGCATAATTTGAGTTGAGTTGTTTATAAAGAGAAACAAAAATGTCGATGTTTTTCGAAATTTCAAAATCATTCTGAGCCGGGTCCTGTGCTTTTGCAAAAGAAAAAACACACACCAGCCCGATTGTTAAAAACAATACTTTTACCTTATTCATGATTAGTTTTTATTTACGGGACAGGATCATAACCACTACCGCCCCAAGGATTACACGAAATAAATCTTTTCAAGGTCATCCACCCGCCTTTGAAGGGTCCATATTTTTTTATAGCTTGCAGACCATATTCAGAACACGATGGCGTATATCTGCAAGATGGCATCAGGTAGGGCGAAATAGCATATTGATAAATTTTTATCAGAACGATAAAAATATTTCCTATAATTTTCTTCATATACTACCCGCTAAAAACTGTAAAATTAGTTTAATTTTTGTTTCAATTTCCTGATAACTTTCAATTTTACCGCCCTTAAACATGAACATCAAAGCAATTTTTTTATTGCCTTTTTTCAGATGATCCGTTAAAATATCCTTATTTCTCCGGTAGGCTTCCCGTGTAAGACGTTTAATTTTATTACGGTCAACGGATTTTTTAAATATGCTTTTCGGAACAGCAATGAGTACATTTATTGAATTTATCTCGTCACCCGTTAATTCCATCCATTTAACGGCAAATGGATACAGATAGTATTTATTACCTTCCGACAATAATACACCAATATTCTTTTTTCCACATAGGCGTTCTTCTTTGGGAAAGGAATACATTAAAAAAATAACTTAATAACTATTTTTTCAATTTCTCCAGGAACTGATCAATCGCCACCGGCATAGAGGTGATGGTTTCTGAAGGGCCGAAAATATTGACCTTTAATCCGGCTTCCAGCGCCGCACAATATGTTGTATTACCCCAGCTTGCAATGATTTTTTTATTCTGTTTAAAATCGGGATAATTTTCAAAAAGCGATTTTATTCCAAACGGGCTAAAAAAGACAAGCATGTCAATCGGTTCAATATCAATTTCTTTATGAACCTCCAAGTTTGAAATTGTCCTGTAAATAATAGCCTTGCGGACAGGAATTTTATTTAAAGACAAAAGATTTACAAATTCGTGTTTGTGATCCTCTGTGCAAGGTAAAAGAAATTTTTCCTGTAAGTGCTTTTTTATAATATTGATAAGCTCTTCAGGTTTTTCCTTGCCGTTAAATATTTTTCTTTTTCGGTACTGGACATATTTTTGAAGATAAAAGGCTGTTTTTTCGGAAACGCAAAAATACTTTAAGGTATCAGGGATTTCCAGTCGCATTTCTTTAGCCAGTCTAAAAAAATGATCTACGGCATTGTTGCAAGTAAAAATCACAGCTGTATGATCTAAAATATTAATTTTTGACTTTCTGAATTCCTGCCCAGAAATAGGTTCAATTACAATGAACTTTTTAAAAATAATATTAAGATTATACTTTTTCGATAATTCGTAGTATGGTGATTTTTCGTAATTTGGGGGTTGCGGTTGCGAAATAATTACACTTTTAACTTTCAATGTCGTAATTTTTTTAGTTAGAAATAATTATCAGACAAATAAAACACCTTTTAAATAAAAGTTAATCAATAATTTAACCGCTATTACTACCGGTAAAATTTCGACGGTGCAAAGATACAAAATAAAGTAATACAAATTGTATCGCTCTGATGACAGTCCAATAAAAAAACTCCTGATTATGCGATATAAAAACAATAAGCCGGTAGAAACCAAAACAAAATAT
This sequence comes from uncultured Bacteroidales bacterium, assembly GCA_964626855.1. Lineage (GTDB taxonomy): Bacteria > Bacteroidota > Bacteroidia > Bacteroidales > CAIWKO01 > CAIWKO01. The sequence continues at coordinate 58,209 of CAZVKJ010000007.1, read as the reverse complement.
AAAAAAAATCCGCTTAAAGGCTCCTGAATATAATATATCATAAAAACCGCCGGAACCAGAAATAAGCCCATTACAATTGAAAAAATGATATTATGGGTATTGTATTCCAATGTTTCTTTCCGCGTTTTAAAAGTCCACTTAATAAAATTGATGATAAAGATCCTTAAAACTGATAAAAACAAGATTATACCCAAAATATAAAGGAACATATTTATACTTGTCTCAAATGCCAGAAACCTGTTAAGACTAAACATAATCAGCATAGACAGAGACACATAATATATCAATAACAGGGGTAAGAAAAACATTTCTCTTTGCACCATACCGTCTCGTACCAATTGATTGGTAAAATGAGGAAGATAAAATGCTTTAAATACCTGGGATAACTGTTTGTTTTTAATAAAAAAAATCAGAGCGCCGATTATCAGGCAAAACATGAGAATGTAATAGCTCATATCTGATTGCCTTACTATTCTTTCTTTCTCTTCAAAATCAATAATCTGCTTTTTATCTGTATGGAAAATGGAAACACAATAATTGGGATCAGCACTTATGCCAACCTGTTTAATGTAAAACCGGGGATAAACATCCTTCGGGTTCCCGACAAAAGTCATTTTTTTAAAAGACTCTGGAACTTCATCCTGTGATTGGATAAATTGTTTAAAAAATGATGTTCTATCAGGCGGCAGGGAGTTTACATTATATATATTGCTATCCTGATTCATAATGATGCAAAATTAGACAAATAAAGCCAGGTTTTTCATCAGCATTTACTTAAAAATCAAAATTATTTTGCTCTTGTATCAATAATTTTTTTTCTTTTGTTGAAAAAAATATTTACCATAAAACCGATTTATGAACATTCTAGAAACATTTAGAAATAGAGCAAAAGAAGCCAATAAGCGTATTGTTTTACCTGAAGGCACCTCAGAACGGACACTAAAAGCTGCCGACATTATACTCAAAGAAGGTATTGCACAATTAATCCTTTTAGGAAATGTTGATGAAATTAACTCCCTGGAAAAGAAATTCGGCTTAGATCTGTCAAAAGCCGAGAAAATTAACCCGGCAAATTCTTCCAAAAAAGAATTATATGTTCAAAAACTTGTGGAATTACGAAAAAGCAAAGGATGCACGTATGAAGATGCCGTTAAATTGATAGAACAGGATATATATTATGGCCCGATGATGATATATATGGGCGATGCCGATGGTGAAGTAAGTGGCGCCGAACACACTACGGCAGATACGGTACGACCGGCATTGCAAATTGTAAAGACCTCCCCTGGAATTAGTGTTGTTTCTGGCGCTATGATTATGGTAACCAAAAAAGAAAATTTAGGTGACAGAGGTGTTTTTGTTTTTGCTGATGTCGCCATTACGCCCAATCCTACTGCCGAAGAACTTGCACAGATTGCCATCTGCAGTGGTGAAACGGCCAAACAGATTGCCGGGATAGAAATCCCCCGGATTGCACTATTGTCGTTTTCCACCAACGGTTCTGCCAAACATGAACTTGCTGATAAAGTAATTAAGGCAACACAAATAGCCAAAAGCATGCGTCCGGAAATGAATTTCGACGGTGAAATGCAGGCAGATGCTGCCCTGATTGATTCTATCGGTCAAAAGAAATTTCCGGGCTCTCTTGTGGCCGGCATGGCAAATGTGCTGGTATTTCCTGACCTTCAGGCAGGAAATATCGGGTACAAGCTGGTAGAACGTCTGGGAGATGCCGAAGCTGTTGGCCCCGTTTTACAGGGATTAAACGCGCCTATCAACGACTTGTCGAGAGGATGTTCTGTTATGGATATTGTTAATCTGGTTGCAATTACTGCCTGCCAGGCAAAAAAATAAGTTTTAATTATAAATCATATCAAAATGAAAGTATTAGTTTTAAATTGTGGTAGCTCATCAATAAAGTACCAGTTAATAAAAATGAATGAAGATGCGGATGTTCTTGCCAAAGGACTACTGGAACGCGTAGGAATGGATAACAGCGAACTTACTCATCAGCCTAAAGGAAAAGAGAAAATTGTTTCCGTTAAACCTGTTCACGATCACACTGTTGGAATCAACCTGATCCTTGAAGCACTTTTGCATCCCGAACACGGTGTAATAAAGGATAAACACGAAATTGATGTTGTGGGACACCGCGTGGTTCATGGTGGTGAAAAATTCAGTGGCAGCGTGCTTATTACTCAGGATGTTATTGACAAAATGGAAGAATGCTCTGATCTTGCTCCTTTGCATAACCCCGCCAATCTGAAGGGTATTTATGCCATCAGGGAACTACTGCCTGATATTAAACAATGCGGAGTTTTTGACACAGCCTTTCACCAGACCATGCCGGAGCATACTTTTTTATATGCATTACCTTATGAACTTTATGAAAAACACAAGGTGCGCCGTTACGGATTTCACGGAACAAGCCATGGGTTTGTATCAAAAAAAGCCTGTAAAATCCTTGGTATAAATCCTGAAGACATAAATATTATCACTTGTCATTTAGGTAATGGCGCCTCTATTGCGGCTATTAAAAAAGGAAAATCATATGATACTTCCATGGGATTGACACCGGTTGAGGGACTAATCATGGGCACCCGTTGCGGCGACCTTGATCTGGGAGCTATGCTTTTTTTAATGGAAAAAGAAAACCTTGATATTAAAAAAACCAATGATCTGATCAACAAAAAAAGTGGTATGGCCGGCATTTCCGGGGTGTCTTCCGACATGCGGGATATTGAGCATGCCGCTAAGCAGGGAAATAAACGGGCACACCTGGCATTAGAAATGTACAACTACCGTGTAAAAAAATATATTGGCGCTTATGCTGCAGGAATGGGTGGCGTTGACCTGATTATTTTCACGGGAGGTATAGGAGAAAATGCTTGTTCAACAAGAGAGGGTATTATAAATGGACTTGAATTTATGGGTATTGATTTTGACTATGAATTAAATAAAACATCCAGAGGTAAGGATGCCCTGCTGTCAAAACCGGAATCTAAAATTAAAGTGATGGCTATTACCACCAATGAAGAATTAGTAATTGCTATCGAAGCAATCAAAACAATTAACAATTGATGAAAACTAAGGAATCCCTTCTCAGATTATTAAATGATAACCTAAACAAGTTATCCTTCGATAAAAAGCCTAAGGAATTATATGACCCTATGGCATATGCCTTGACTATGGGCGGTAAGCGTATCCGCCCACTTCTCACACTTATGTCCTGCGAAGTGTTTGGGGGAAATATTTCAAAAGCATTACCTTCTGCGCTTGCCCTTGAGGTTTTTCATAATTTTACTCTTGTCCATGATGATATCATGGACATCGCCCCCTTGCGCCGGGGAAAAGAAACTGTTTATAAAAAGTGGAATACCAATATCGGGATACTTGCGGGGGATGCCATGCTGGCAAAAGCTTTTGAAATCATAACAGAATCAGATGAAGAGATCATTAAACCTCTTACCAGGCTCCTTTCAAAAGTCGCCATCGAAGTATGTGAAGGCCAACAGCTTGATATGAATTTTGAACATACCGAACACATTACAATACCTGAGTACCTTGAAATGATCAGGCTTAAAACAGCCGTTCTTGTCGGTTCAAGCCTGATGGCCGGGGCTATTGTTGCCGGTGCTTCAAAAAAAGACACTCAGGAGATTTATCTGTTTGGAGAAAATCTCGGCATGGCATTTCAAATGAAAGACGATATTCTCGATGTATTTGGTGATGAGAAAAAATTCGGGAAGAAAAAAGGCGGAGACATCATTACAAAGAAAAAAACCTATTTATACCTGAAAGCTCACGAACTGGCAAAAGATAAAACTCTGAATTCATTGATTTACTATTTCGCCAACTCAACTTTTGATAATGAAACCAAGGTAAAGGTGATCTCTGATATTTATGAAAAAGTTGGCGTGAAAAAACATGCTGAAAAACAAATGGATGTGTTTTATAATAAATCCATGTCGCATTTATCAAAAATAAATGTTCCCGAAAGCAATAAAAAAAATCTTGTTGATATTGCCGAACAACTATTAGTCCGCGAATTTTAAGGTTATAAAGATCTCTTTAAATTATCAACCCGGATTAAGTATTGGTTCACTGCCATTAATACTGATCCGGGTTGATTGTTTTGTACTCAGTGTTTGTAAGAAAACGCCAATTTTTTCGTTACGCTTGCAACAAAAATGCTCATCCGCCGCGGCGGACTCCGCTTTTTGTCGCTTCGCAAGCCTCAAACTTGACGTTTTCTTTTTACAAACAGAGGGTTTCTTATTAACACTATTTATGAATAGGTCAGGTTAAAAAGTATAATTTTGTGCCCCGAAGCAATTTAACAATATCTTTTTCAAGAATTACCATAATTATGAATAAACGTTTTAGTATCTATTTACCAATATTATTTTCTATCACACTAATTCTTGGGATTATAGCCGGAAAATATTTTCTGCCGGGTTCCTCCAGAGATCAATCTTTATCTATTTTCAATCATTACGATAAATTCAACGATGTTATTAATTATATTGAAAATGAATACGTTGATACAATAAAGAAAAAGACACTTCTTGATAAAGCCATATCTGGTCTTCTCGAAAGCCTTGATCCGCATTCGGCTTATATTAGTGCAAATGATTTCAATGATGCTAATGATCCTCTTAAGGGAAATTTCGATGGAATAGGAGTGCAATTCAGGGTTATCAGGGATACTATAGTTGTAATTAATACGGTTCCAGGCGGGCCTTCAGAAAAACTGGGAATTTTGGCTGGTGACCGCATCATAAAAATTGACGGGAAAAATGTTGCAAACATTAAAATTCCCGATGCAGAAGTGATGAAAAGGCTTAAAGGACCGCGGGGGACAACTGTAAATGTTGGTATTTACCGCAAAGATGACCATAAACTAATCAATTTTTCAATTACCCGAAATATTATCCCAACCTACTCTGTTGATGTTGCCTATATGGTTAGTTCCAATATAGGGTACATCAAACTCAGCAAATTTTCCGCATCAACCGCAGAAGAAGTTCATGACGCAATTGCTTCATTAAAAAGACAGGGTATGACACAATTGGTTTTTGACCTCAGAGGCAATGGTGGCGGGTACCTTGATGCGGCTATAAATATTGCCGATGAGTTTTTGCCCGAAAAAAAACTGATCGTTTATACCGAGGGGGCGCACAGGCCTAAACAAAACTATTACTCCCAAAAAGGCGGTTTGTTTGAAACCCAAAAACTGGTAATTTTAATTGATGAGTTTTCAGCTTCTGCCAGTGAAATTCTTTCCGGAGCCATTCAGGATAATGACCGGGGCACAATAATAGGACGCCGTTCATTTGGCAAGGGCCTCGTTCAGGAGCAAATTCAACTGCAGGATGGATCTGCCATACGCCTGACTGTTGCTCGCTATCATACGCCTACGGGGCGCTGTATTCAAAAACCCTATACATCAAATATTGATGAATATTATGCCGAATTTTACAATCGGCTACTCGATGAAAATGCTGATATTGTTGACAGTATAAACTTTTCTGACACCGTCAGATATAAAACACTTAAAGGTAAAATTGTTTACGGCGGCGGTGGAATAATGCCTGACATTTATATTCCTTTTAAATCAGAGTTTATTTCTGATTATTACCGTAAAATAATTAACAAAGGTATCATTGCTGAATTTGCTTTTGATTTTGCAGATAGAAGCCGTAAAATGCTAAAGGGTTTTAATAATGCAGAAAATTATATTTCAAAGTTCCAGATTAGTGACCAACTGCTGAATGATCTGGTTTTATTTGCTGAAAAAAAGGGGATTCCCAAAGATGAGGAAGGAATAAAAATGGCGGGGACTAACCTGAAAGCACTTTTAAAAGGCAGTATTGGCCGCAACATCTTCGATGATCCGGCTTTCTACCCCGTTATTCTTAATGATGATGTTACCTTTAAAAAGGCAATTGAAGTCTTAAATCTAAAATAATTTTTACCTGCAAAAAAAACATATTACTTTTACACCAATTTATTGTTTCACTATGTTTGATTTTTTAACTAAAACTTTTATATTCAAATTCATAAAATTCGGAGTTGTTGGCTTTTCCGGAGTTTTAGTTGATTTTGGAGTGACATTTATATGCAAGGAGTTTGTTAAAATACCTAAATATATTTCAAATGCCATTGGTTTTACTCTGGCAGCAACATGGAACTATTTTTTTAACAGAATCTGGACTTTTGAAAGTCACGATCCTCATATTACTTTCGAGTTTTTAAGATTTTTTGGCGTTTCGCTTATCGGGCTCGGTATCAACACATTAATATTATGGGTGTTGGTCAGTAAATACAAAAAAAATTTTTATCTTTCTAAGCTTTTTGCCATCCTCACGGTTATGATTTGGAATTTTTTTGTAAATCTATATTTTACTTTTCGTTGATTTCTGTAAATCCCGGGATTTTATTTATTGAAATCTGTTGAGGATTATTTTGAACTTGTATTACTAAGATTTTGCGTTTATGATTTCTATAATTAATATATAATTATTTAATTATCAAATGAGCCACCATCTGCGTTTCTATCCATTAATTGTCATTTTCATACTTACTTTTTTAAACGACCTTTTATCACAAAATATTAATTACCAGGTTGAGGTAACGGCGTTAAGATGTAATATTGCCGGTGATGGTATTTTTGGTGGCCCTGATCCCACATGGAAAGTTTGGGCTAATGACAATACAGATCCCGTATGGACCGGGGGAAATTGTGTATACCGCGACGATGTTACCAATGGGCAATTTACACTCGACACACTTGATCCCAGTGGCGAATTGCCTTATGTTATCAGAAACATTTCAAGTACCACGGCCACACAGATAACGCTCCGGTTTGAAGGATTTGAAAAAGACTGTCAGTGGTTTGGAGTTACAGAAAGATGCTCCTACGATGGTTGCTGCGACCAGCCATTTTGCCTCCTGGCGGATGATGTTCCATGTAACAACAATTCATTGGCTACCATAGATTTCAGAAATGACCCCAAATGTCAATGGAATAACTATGGCTGGTTTACCTGTGGTTCATATGATATTAAAATCAGAATCCGCTGGGATATGGCCGATCCGCCTGTTATTCTCACACAACCCGGTATTTCAGGCAACGATATAACTATGTGTGACCCTACCCCGCTTACACTTAATGTTGTTGCAGATAGTTCGGCCAACTACTATCAATGGCAGGTATCAACAAACACAGGATCAAATCCGACTACCGGATGGACAGATATTCCTGGCGCCAATAGTCCTTCATATACTGTTCCGGTTATACACGGAACTCAAAACTACAGAGTCTTAATAACATCTTCCTGCACCTTTAGTTTTAGTAATTCAATTGTTATTTCTCAATCAGTACGGGTAACATACCAACCATATCCGCCCACACCAATAAATAGTAGTCTGTGCGGGTCAATGGTCATGCCTAATTCAACCCATCATTTCACGGTATTAACTGATCCGGACTCGTCAGGGATTGTTAATCCTTCGGGCTGGCTCTGGAGTGGTTCATCAGGACTGATTATTCATACTCCAAATGCTCCGGCCACAGATATAACTTTTCCATCATACGGCTTATACCAAATTACTGTAGAATATCTTGATGCCTGTACAGGACAAAACACGGTTTCTCCCCCTTGTGTTATTACTGTTGGATCTTCTCATTGCGATTTTGTTTATGTTGCGCCTAACGGTACGGACACTGCCACAGCCGGGACTCCTGCAAATCCTGTAAAGACACTGGCTTATGCCCTTACAATGGCCACCAATTCAAGAAACACTATTCGTATGTTGGGCGGCACATATCATGAAACCCAGGTAATAAATCTGACAGACGATGTTACCATTGATGGTGGATATGCTGCCAATAATAATGTCTGGATCAAATCCTCGGCAGAAACAACAAACATCATTATTGATCCGCCTCTGGAAACTGCATTGGTTAATTCGGCAAATATCGGATTTTACAGGGGCTTTTCGGCACAAAATGCAAGTAATTGGACTTTGCAGGATTTGCATATCAGTGTTAAACCCGGCGGTGCTACAGGTACAACCGCTCATTCAGGGCATTCTGTTTATGGTATTCACATCGCCGATAGTTGTAATAATTATTTGATTTCAAGATGCAGTATTACGGTGGGTTCTTCAAGTGCCGGTGAAGATGGTCTTCCCGGCTTCGACGGCATGGATGGCAGCATCGGTGGCGACGGAGTTGCCGGAGGAGAAGATCACAATGGGGTTTTCAATTGTGATTTCGATGCTAATGGATTGGGAGGAATTGGTGGTAACGCTGTAGGGTCAGGAGTAAGAATGGGTGGTACAGGTGGTAATGGAGGATTAGGTGATTATCAGGAATTTAGCATTTATGCATATGGCGAAGATGGCTATGCCGGCAGCTCGGGAGGAGGAGGTGATTCGGGGGGATTTGTTACAGGTAACGGAGGCGATAGAAATACTGCCTGCACTCCAGCTAGTGGTACCACCGGAGATATTGGAAACAGCGGGCAAAATGGCATCTCATATTTATCGCCGGCCTCAACGAATTATAACTATAATTATTCTTTTTGGATACCGTCCTTTGGATTAAACGGCGGCGATGGTTTTGGCGGCGGCGGCGGCCAGGGCGGAGGAGGTTCCTCCGGACAAGGCACAGGAATATTTCCTTTTTGTGCACCCGGCAGAGGCAATGGCGGCGGCGGCGGCGGCAGCGGCGGTGAAGGAGGGTCAGGAGGCGATGGAGGTGGCGGCGGCGGTTCATCATTCGGAATTTATTCCAGCGGATGGGGAAACGGTATCATTACTTCAAGTATAATTAACCTTCCGGCAGGCCCTCCTGCTCCAGGAGGCGCAGGAAATAGCGGAGGTAATGGCGGTAACGGAGGAGCAGGCGGATTGGGCAATACAACATGTCAAACAGAAAATGGCAGTGGCGGCAACGGGGGCAATGGCGGCCAGGGCGGTCAGGGCGGCAAAGGACAGAACGGAGCATCAGGAATAATTATGGGTATTGCACTGGGAAATGCCGCCACAATTAACGGGACCAGCACTTTTATTCCAAACCCGACAACTGTTAATGTTTATTATAACAATTTCCGTGGTTGTACAAATTCTGAAATTGAAATCTCCAAGTTTTCCGGCAATTGGTTACTACCTCCAAATGCTGATTATGTTAACGATATTAATATTAATACATCTAGTTACAACAATAACAGTGATACTGCAGTAATATATTTTAGTAATACCGGTATTTATGACATTGGAGCTAACAATGGAATATTTGATTCCTTCATTAGAATAACTGATGATAGAACATTGTCGCATATTATTATCAATCATTCACCGGGTTGTTTTGACAGTACTGTATATTTATCGGCCAGCCAGCTGTCTTTCGAATATGACTGGCGCGTATATATTTCAGATCCGGAATCTGCTATATTTACCTCATCACTTTCTGCACCTCATACATCGGGATTGCCGGGCGGAACTTACATAGTAAGGTTGAGGCAAAGGGATATTTGCTGCGGATGGTCAATACCTGTTTATGATACTTTAATTATATACCCAGAAATAAATGCTGGCCAGGTATCCGGTAATCAAACTATCTGCAATGGAACAAGTGCAGATACATTATATAATATAGTTGCAGCAAGCGGGAGCCATATGGGTAGTTATATTTATCAATGGCAATCTTCAACCACCAGCAATTCGCTGGGCACACCCGGGCAATGGACTAATTTGTCAGGCGCAAATAATGAAAACTATTTCCCCGGTATTCTGACAGATACAACATATTTTGTGAGGCAAATAATGGATAGCTGTGGCGTATCATATTCAAATGTAATAACAGTAATAACAACCCCGGAACTAGTAGGCGGCATAATTGCACATGACACATCCATTTGTGAGGGAAACGCGCCGGCATTGTTAAACAGTGTTGCCCCGGCATCGGGAGGTGTTGCGAATACAATTGCCTACGAATGGCAATACTCTACAACCTCAAACATTCCGGGAACATCAGGCTGGATAACAATTTCCACATCAAACAATGAAACATACCAATCCGGAATTTTAAATCAAACCACTTATTTTGTAAGAAAAGTTACGGATAGTTGCGGGTCGGCCTATTCAAATGTTGTAACAATAATTGTTGACTCTGTCCCGACTGCAAATGCAGGAAATTCTTTTCAGCTTTGCGATTCACTCACATTTAACCTGAATGCTCAACTTGTTACAGGAACAGGTTTCTGGCACCAAACAGCTGGGCCGGGCACTTCTGTTTTTAGCCCCAATAATCAAATCCCCAACCCGCAGGTGCATGTGACCCAGCCAGGAACTTACAAGTACACTTGGGTCGTAAGCAATGGTGTCTGTAATGATTCTTCCAGTATCACTATTACCATTTATCCTGGATTTTCAATAACAGTAAGTCCATTATCTTCAATGATTTGTAAAGGAGACACCGTTTCACTTTCAGCGTCGGGGGCAACATCATTTCTATGGCAACCCAATGATTACCTTTCTGTAGATTCCGGGAACCTTGTGCTTTCGTTCCCGCAACAAAATATTACCTATACAGTAACCGGTTTTTCATCTCAGGGTTGTTCTTCTACAACTAATGTAATAATCACTGTTCATGAGTTTCCGTCAGTATCCTTAGGCGAGGATCTGTATTTTTGTTCATCACCTTTAATCGTTTTAGATGCCGGCGGCACTTATCAGCACTATTTATGGAACGACGGCAGCACAGAACAAACCTTCCAGGTAAATACTCCGGGTATTTATTGGGTGGTTGTTGATAATTATAATTGTGTTAAAAGTGATACCATTACCATTAAACCATGTATTGATGTTGAAATTCCAAATGTAATCACACCTAATGGCGATGGGCAAAATGACTATTTCTACGTCAGGGGAATTTTTGAAACTTACAACTTAACGATATTTAATCGCTGGGGTAAAAAGGTTTTTGAAACGAATAATTCAGAAGAAAAATGGGATGGCACAATTAATGGAAATGCCGCTTCGGACGGAACATATTATTATGTATTTACATATAAAACTATTAATTATGCCGATAAAAACGAGGAGCAATCTTTGTATGGTTCTTTCATGATTCTAAGATAATTTTTCATTAAATTATTTAATGGTATCCTCGTCCCAGACAACATTAAAATCAAAGCTATTTTCTTTTTGTTTTTTATCAGCATCCTTTTTAATGGCTGTATCTTTTTTAAACCAGCCAAATTCGCGGTTAAGAATCTGTTTTAATGATTCCTTTTCCTGCTTCAGGTTTGTTTTCATGTACGTTTTATAACCCTCTTTATCCAGCATATGATAAACCGGATTATCAACGGTACCGGTTATCCTGAAAAAATATTTTTCCTTATGTAATCCATCATCCGTAATCTGCCCTATATCCTCAATCTGATCATTCCGGTCTTTCCCTGTATTCTGTAATTGAGATATCAATACATTCAGTTGGTAGTCGATTTTATTGTCAAAATCATGTGTTCCGTTTACCTGGAAATCAATAGCACTTGAATTAATAGACATTTGCGGGATGTTTATTACCTGGTTTTTTATTTCAATTGTATTTTTAAGGGTATCGAATGACACATACTTCAGGTCGCGATTTTTTAAATACTTAGATAAGCCTTTCAATGGTTCATAATTAATCAAGGCCCCATTGCTTACTGTAATATCTGCCCTGGCATAAATTGTTGGCTTTTCAACAGTCAAAGTATTTGACCAAACAGATGCAAATTGAATTTTTGAAGTAAGGGTTCCATCTAGGTTTTTATCCTCAAGGCTTTTTTGTCCAAAATTTCCCATTTCCGCAAAAAGCTTTTTAATATTCACATTCTGAACTGATGCATCACAACTCATAAGTAATTTATCTTTTGTTGTGCCGTCGATCAATCCGTCAAATTTAATTTTTCCGTCCATAGCCTGCAGAGAGATATCATTCGCAACAAATTGCTGGTTTTTCAGAGACACTTTTCCTGAAATATTAGTTGCTGAAAATTTATTAAATGTAAATTTCCCGATATTAACAATAAGGCTGAAATCAACATTGCCCGGCAGATTCATTTTATAATCCCTGCTGTGTTTATTATTTGTGTTTTCAAGAATTTGCCCCATGTCAATATTTTTCGAATTAAGAGAGGCGCTGATCATCAGGCTTTGATCATCAATAAACAGGTATGGTATAATATTCTTGAACGTTCCTTTCAGTGAAAAATCAGAAGAACGGTAAAGAGCATCAAACTCGTCCGTTTCAATATCATTATTATTAAATCTGAACGACCCATTTATGTTTGAAAACTTATGCTGACCGCCTTTAAGGATAATTTCTGCTTTAATCACATCAAGTGTCCCGGTTGATTTACTGGCAATAAAATCTTTTACCGTAAATCCATCAGGGCGATCAATAGTTCCGTTTATATCTGTTTTTATAACTAATTTCCCCGAAGCGGATTCCACAGTATCGGCTCTGATAAATAAAAAAACATCTTTGAGATCAAGATCAGCATTAAGCTTCAAATCAATAAACGGCCTGACAAAATTTGTAATAATTAAACTGCCTGAAATACTGCCATCATTTAGCTTCGAATTAAAATCCCTGACTGAAAGCTTTGATGATACCAAATTATGTCCTTCACCATTATTATAATCAGCACTAAAATTAACATGGCTAAGCGTAATGTCATTTTTCTTTTGCGAAATATCACCATCTTTTATTGTAAAAGAAACAGAAAATAAGGGATTGGATTTTTCACCTGCACAACCTTTTATATAAGCATCAAATCCCGCTTCACCACTAAATTTGTAATCATTAAAAGTACTTTTATAACTCTCAGGAAGTATGTCAAAAAATGATTGAAGTTTTATCTTTTTGCCTTCAATATGCAAATCCATATAGTTCGGACTGCTGACATAAGAAATTTTACCTGTAATATCAAATAACATTTTCCCTAAAGAAATTCCACCTTCGGAAAAAGAAACATACTTTTCATTATTACTCACATAAAGCGTTACATCTACAGTTGTATTCTGTCCCGCTAAAAAAACAGATCCTTCCTGCTTTATTTTATAAACAAATAATTTTCCATCAATGTTTAATGTATAATCATTATCTGAAAAATTTCCTTTTAAAATAATATCATTTGCCTTTACTTTAAAGTCCTGTTGAAACTTGTAATCTACATAGCTGATCGCCATTTCTTTCAAAAGGATTTTTTTCAGATCAAGTGCAAAACTTGATTTTTTATCCGTGGAGGGCTTCCAAAAGTGGTAATTATCTGACCCATCATTATATATCTTAATACTCACTTTCCCTTTTTCGGCCAATATTCTTTTTATCTGGTACTTTTTGAATAAAAGATCAAGAATATTAAACTGCAGGCTTAATCGTGACGCCTCAAGCAGATTTCCTTTATTTTTCTTGGTCTTAATAGCATCAAGAACTTTTACATTACAAAAACTTACCGAAGCATAAGGGAAGCTTTTAAAAAGAGAAAACTGAATATCCTTATCAATATCATTTACAACAATCTCTGTATTTAATCTTTTATTTAATTCGCTGATAATAATGCGTTTAACTGTATTTTCATAATAAAAATTCAGAAAAATGCCAATAATGACAAATAATAAAAATATTATCAGCAGAGTGATAATAAATCTCCTAAAACGACGCAAACAATCTGGATTTTTAATAAGCTTCATGAAAAAGTTCCGAATTCGTGTTACAATTTTGCATATATGTGCATCAACAAATCAATAAATAACTTTAATTTTTATAACGCACTTTCCCCTAAACTATTATATTTTAATACGTTGAGCGACTTCAGAATTAAGTATCAATAACATGTACAAAATTATTAAAAACTTTTTCATTTTATAATCGTATAAGCTATATAATAAATTAATAAAAAAAACAACTTGCAATTTCTTAAAATTTTGTCTAGAATAGCGTAAAATAAGAATTTTATGCCAGTAAAGCACTTTATAATATTATTAAATTTGAATCTTTTTATAATCTTACTGCTTGCATTTATTATAGAGATTTTTCAAAATCATTGTGTTATCAATAGCTTTCATTAAACCGTTGAAAGATTGGCGTTGTATTTTGTTTTACTTAATAGCAGGGATTTTTTTGTTTTGAACCAAATTTTTGATTTATTTTTGGAGTTATGAAATTAATAATTGGAAATTTTTCGTCAAAAATGAATAAATTTATACGTTTAATACTACTTTTTTGTCTGTTTTTTATTCACTGTAATTTATTTGCTCAGAGTGATACGATTGTAGGCAATCCCAATCCAATATGCATTGGACAATCTTCAACGCTTACTATGACAGGTGGTGTCTTTTATGATTGGGCTCCTGCAGCTACATTAAACACCACATCAGGAGCCACTGTAATTGCCTCCCCAACAAATACTACTACCTATACAGTAACTTATCAATCATTGGCGGGTAATTTAATCGTTAATGGTGATTTCAGCGCCGGGAACACAGGGTTTTCTTCGAGCTATACCTATAAGCCTCCAACGAATACTTTGGCAGGACAATATTATGTTGCGCCTAATGCCAATTTATGGAATGCGGCAATGCAGAATTGCGGTGATCATACTACTGGTACAGGTAATTTTATGATGGTCAATGGTTCAAGCTCTGCAAACACCTCAGTATATTGCCAAACTGTAAACGTGACACCTAATACCGATTACACGTTATCGGCATGGTTGGTGACTTTATATAATCTTAATTATGCCCGCCTCCAATTTTCAATAAATGGTGTTTTAATCGGGAATATCTTAAATGCAGCTAATTATCCTTGTATCTGGAGAGAATTTCACGTTTTGTGGAATTCGGGATCCAATACTACGGCTACTATTTGTATTGTAAACCAGCAAACAGCCGGAACGGGCAATGATTTTGGAATTGACGATATCTTTTTTGCCGAAGTACTTAACTATACCGATACTTACACTTTGGTTGTAAATCCAAATGCGACCGTAAATGTCCCGGCAAATATGTCCGTATGTAAAAACAGCACTGTGCCGGCAATCCCTTTCACAACTGTTCCTGCAGGAGGCAACCCCACATGGACAAATTCCAACACCAATATTGGATTGGCATCAAGCGGTACGGGAAATATTCCTTCCTTTACTGCAACGAATAGCGGTTCAACGCCTATCACCGGAACGATTACAGTTACCCCGGTTTTAAATGGTTGCACCGGAACGGCCTCAACTTTCACCATAACAGTCAATCCAATACCGACCGCTACTGTGCCGGCTAATGTAACTGTTTGCAATACCGGAGTTGTTGCCGCTACCAATTTTACGAGTACGCCTACCGGCGGCACCTTCACCTGGACCAATTCTAATGCTACAATTGGTATTGCTTCCAGCGGGTCCGGGAATATTCCTGCATTTACAGCCATTAATACCGGAACTTCGAACGTTGTTGCCACAATTACAGTTACACCAACTGTTAATGGTTGTGTTGGTCCCTCATCATCTTATACTATTACGGTTAAACCGTCTCCAGCTGCAATTGTTCCATCAAACATTGCCGTATGTAATAACGGAACTGTCCCTGCCAATGTTTTTACCAGCAATCCAACCGGTGGCTCATTTTCCTGGACAAATTCCGCCACGTCCATTGGACTAGCGTCAAGCGGGACAGGAAATATTGCTTCATTTATTGCCCACAACAACGGATCAACTCCGGTTACGGCAAATATTTCAGTAACATCCACTCTTAATGGATGTACTGGTTCTCCTTCAACTTATACGATTACTGTAAATCCAACACCGACCGTTACGGTACCGGCTAATTTCACTATTTGCAATAATAGTATGGTCCCTGCAACAAATTTTGTCAGTACACCGGCAGGAGGAAGTTATACATGGACCAACTCCAATACGGCAATAGGGTTGGCATCAAGCGGAACGGGAAACATTGCATCTTTTACGGCAATTAATTCAGGAACCTCTTCTATTTCCTCAACAATATCTGTAACGCCAACAGTTGCCGGCTGTGCCGGAACAGCCTATTCATATACTATTATTGTTTACCCAACACCTACTGTTACAGTTCCTGCAAATGTGGTGGTTTGTAATACAGGTAGCGTTCCCGGAACCAGTTGCCCAACAGTCCCTTCAGGCGGTACTCTTACCTGGACGAATTCCAATACGAGTATTGGTCTTGCTTCAAGCGGTTCAGGGAACATACCAACATTTACAGCAACAAACTCTGGCACCTCACCAATCACCGCAACTATTACGGTGACTCCAACAGTCAATAGCTGTGCAGGTACGCCATCAACATACACCATAACTGTTAAGCCAACGCCCACAGCGACTGTGCCTTCAAACATATCAATTTGTAACTCAGGAACCGTACCTGCGACCACTTTTACCAGTATTCCTACCGGCGGAACTTTTACATGGACAAACTCTAATACCGCAATTGGATTAGCTTCCAGCGGCACAGGAGATATTGCCTCATTTACCGCAACAAACACAGGAACATCAACCATTACAGCTACTATTTCTGTCGTCCCCATTGTAGCTGGTTGTACGGGACCCGCTTCAACCTATACAATAACTGTATACCCGACACCAACTGCTAGTGTGCCGGCTAACGTTTCAGTTTGTAATTCAGTAAGCGTTCCTGCAACATCTTTCACAAGCACACCAGTCGGCGGAACTTTTACGTGGACAAACTCTAATACAGCAATTGGATTAGCTTCCAGCGGCACAGGAAATATTGCCTCGTTTACCGCAACTAACCCCGGAACGGCCCCGATCAGTGCCACCATAACTGTTACACCAACGGTTAATGGATGTGCTGGAACTGCTTCAACATACACAATAACAGTTAAGCCAACACCAACCGTGAGTGTCCCGGCTAATTTTGCGGTTTGTAACACGGTTATCGTACCTGCCACCAATTGCCCCACGGTACCTACAGGAGGCACACTCACGTGGACAAACTCAATTACCTCTATCGGATTAGCATCATCAGGTTCAGGTAATGTTCCTTCTTTTAGTGCTACTAATTCCGGCACATCACCTGTGACAGCAACAATTACGGTTACACCAACTGTTAATAGTTGCCCGGGGACAACATCATCGTATACTATTACTGTGAACCCGACACCCACCGTGAGTGTTCCTGCCAATTTTGCGGTTTGTAATAACAATACCGTACCTGCAACTACTTTTACAAGTGTGCCCTCTGGGGGTACTTATACATGGACAAACACTAATACAGCTATCGGATTAGCATCAAGTGGTTCGGGAAATATTGCTTCATTTACAGCCACTAATCCTGGGACTACGCCCATTTCAGCAACAATAGCAGTTACACCTACGGTTAATGGTTGTTCCGGAACTCCTTCCTCTTATACTATTACTGTAAATCCAACGCCTACTGTCGGCGTGCCGGCGAATTTTGCAGTTTGTAATAATGCTATAGTTTCAAGTACTAATTTTACCAGTGTTCCAACCGGTGGCATTTATTCCTGGACAAACACTAATACGGCTATAGGATTGGCTTCCAGCGGCACGGGAAATATTGCTTCATTTACTGCCACTAACCCAGGAACAACTCCTATCAGCGCAACTATTACTGTTACTCCTTCTGTTAACGGATGTACAGGAACTGCTTCTTCGTATATAATAACAGTGAATCCGACCCCTACCGTTACGGTTCCTTCCAACTTTTCGGTGTGCAATACAGGTGCGGTTGCGGCTACAAATTTTACCAGTACTCCAACCGGAGGAACTTATTCATGGTTAAATTCAAACACTAATATTGGATTGGCCTCTAGTGGAACAGGAGATATTGCCTCATTTACAGCAACCAATACCGGTTCAGCACCAATTACTGCTACTATTTCGGTTACAACAACCGTAAGCAGTTGCCCCGGGCCTGCATCCTCTTATACAATTACTGTTAACCCAACACCCACAGTTAGTGTTCCGTCAAACTTTTCGGTTTGTAATAATAATGCTGTTCCCGCAACAAACTTCACCAGTACGCCAACAGGAGGAACTTTTAACTGGACAAACACCAATGTTGCTATTGGTTTAGCATCCAGCGGTACAGGTAATATTGCTTCATTTACAGCAACCAATCCAGGAACGGCTCCTATAACCGGTACGATCAGTGTTGCCCCTACTGTCAGTGGTTGTGTCGGAACGCCTTCATCTTATACGATTACCGTGAACCCAACACCAACTGTTTCTGTGCCTGCAAATATCACTGTTTGTAATGGAAACTCCATTCCTGCAACCACTTTCACCAGTGTTCCCACTGGGGGATCATATACATGGTCAAATTCAAATACCGCTATCGGCTTGGCTTCCAGTGGTACAGGAAACATAGCATCATTTACGGCAACAAATACAGGGACAGACCCAATAACTGCAACAATATCTGTTACTCCCACTGTTAGTGGTTGCACAGGAACACCATCAACATATACAATTACTGTTAACCCAACACCAACTGTTACCGTTCCTTCCAGTTTTGCTGTTTGTAATACGGATGTTGTTCCTGCAACCAATTGCCCAACGGTACCATCAGGCGGAACACTAGCCTGGACAAATTCAAACATATCTATTGGACTGGCTTCCAGCGGCACTGGAAATATTCCTTCATTTACCGCCACTAATCCCGGGACAGGCTCTGTTTCAGGAATAATCACCGTTACGCCCACCGTGAATGGTTGTCTGGGAACACCTTCTTCATTTACAATTACTGTAAATCCGACCCCGACAGTTTCCGTTCCTTCAGACATTACCATTTGTAACAATGCTATCGTTGCTGCTACTAACTTCACAAATGTTCCGGCGGGCGGGTCTTTTACCTGGACTAATTCAAATACGGCTATCGGGTTGGCATCCAGCGGCTCCGGAAATATTCCTTCTTTTACGGCTACCAATCCCGGAAATTCTCTAATTTCTGCTACCATAACCGTTACGCCTATCGTCAGCGGGTGCCCGGGAACTTCGTCTTCTTACGTAATCACTGTTATTCCTACTGCAACTGTTACTGTGCCCGCAAATATTTCAGTTTGTAACGGCGAAACGGTCACTGGCACTACCTTTGCCAGCACGCCCGCCGGAGGAACTTTTAACTGGATAAATTCAAATACGGCTATTGGGCTGACAGACAGCGGGACAGGAGATATCCCGTCTTTTAATGCCACTAACACGGGAAATGCACCTATCATTGCTACCATTTCTGTTACGGCTACCATCAACGGATGTCCGGGTGTACCTTCAACGTATACCATCACGGTTAATCCTACGCCTACTGTCACTGTTCCAGCAAACTTATCCGTTTGTAACAGCGATATCGTTTCCGCAACCAACTTTACATCTACTCCTGCAGGCGGCACGTTTACATGGTCTAACGACAATACGGCCATCGGGCTGGCTTCAAGCGGAACAGGAAATATTCCTTCCTTTACTTCGACCAACCCGGGTACAGCGCCCATTTCTGCCAACATCTCCGTTACACCTGCTGTCAGTGGGTGCCCGGGGACGCCATCATCATTCACTATTACTGTAAACCCGACACCCACAGTTACAGTACCTTCAGATATTACCGTTTGCAATGGAGACAATATACCCGCTTCTACTTTCACCAGTGTCCCTGCCGGAGGATCCTTTACATGGACGAATACCAATACCGCCATCGGATTAACAGGCGGTGGAACCGGAAATATACTGTCTTTCACGGCTGTTAATACCGGCACTTCGCCAATTACCGCCACCATTACGGTTTCTCCTTCTGTGAACTCTTGCATAGGTACTCCTTCTTCTTTTACCATCACCGTTAATCCTACGCCTACAGTTACCGTTCCTACAGATATTGGTGTTTGTAATAATGATATCGTTCCTGCAACCAATTTTACCACGGTTCCTGCAGGAGGTTCTTTCTCCTGGACAAATTCAAATACCGCCATTGGACTGGCTTCCAGCGGCACTGGGGATATTGCTTCTTTTACGGCCACAAACACGGGAAATACTCCAATTATTGCCACAATTGTTGTTACTCCTGTCGTCAATAATTGTCCGGGAACGACTTCTTCGTATACTATTACTGTGAACCCTACGCCTACTGTTACCGTTCCTTCAGACATTACCATTTGTAACAATGCTATCGTTGCTGCTACTAACTT
>CAZVKJ010000007.1:11561-37873 GCA_964626855.1 uncultured Bacteroidales bacterium | reverse complement strand
GACGCCATCATCATTCACTATTACTGTAAACCCGACACCCACAGTTACAGTACCTGCTGATATTACCGTTTGCAACACCAATACCGTTTCAGCAACATCTATTACTACTATCCCCGCAGGTGGTACATTTACCTGGACTAACAATAACACAAACATTGGATTAGCGTCGAGCGGTTCCGGAAATATTCCATCATTTACGGCCATCAATACAGGGAATACTCCTATTTCGGCGACGATCAATGTTATTCCTATTGTTAATAACTGTCCCGGGACTGCATCATCTTTCACAATTACAGTAAATCCCACACCAACTGTTATTGTTCCGGCAAACATTACGGTATGCCATAATGGGACCGTATCTCTGACAAACTTTTCAAGCATCCCTACCGGAGGATCATTTTCCTGGATAAATTCAAATACCACAATAGGCTTGGGAGGCTCAGGTACCGGGGACATCCCTTCATTTACTGCTACGAATACAGGTACAGCCACTGTTACTGCAACAATAACCGTTACGCCAACCGTAAACAACTGTCCAGGAACATCATCTTCCTATACAATCACCGTAATCCCTGTTTCAAGTGTTACGGTTCCTTCAAATATTTCGGTTTGCAACAACAACTCTGTTACTGCAACAAATTTTGTCAGTACACCTGGCGGGGGTACTTTTGCCTGGACAAATTCCAATACAGCCATTGGGTTAGCATCAAGCGGAACGGGTAATATCCCATCATTTACCGCAACAAATGCAGGGACTACGCCAATATCTGCGACCATAAGCGTTACTCCTACGGTTAGTGGTTGTCCAGGAACACCTTCAACTTATACAATAACAGTAAATCCTACACCTACCGTTTCAGTTCCATCCAATATTACGGTTTGTAAAAATGATGTCATACCAGCAACAACCTTTGCGACAACACCGACAGGCGGATCCTGTACATGGACAAACTCAAATACGGCTATAGGTCTTGCATCAAGCGGATCAGGAAATATTGCATCATTCACGGCAACAAATACCGGAACAGCACAGATTTCTGCAACCATCACTGTAATCCCCACAGTAAATAACTGTACAGGAACTTCATCTACTTATACAATAACCGTTAATCCGACACCCACAGTTACGGTTCCTGCGAACATTTCTGTTTGTAACAATAATACTGTTGCTGCAACAAGTTTTTCAAGTATCCCAGCAGGGGGTACTTTCATATGGACCAATTCTAATACCAATATTGGATTGGGTTCGGGCGGGACAGGAAATGTTCCTTCATTTACCGCAACAAATGCCGGATCAAGCCCAATAACAGGGACTATAACAGTTACGCCTTCAGTTAATAATTGCCCTGGAACTTCATCCACATACAACATTGTGGTTAATCCTACACCAACTGCAGTTGTCCCTGCAAATATTACTGTATGCAATGCTGACGCGATTCCTGCCTCAAGTTTCGCTACCGTCCCTGCGGGAGGTACTTTTACATGGACAAACTCTAATACGGCCATCGGGCTTGCCAATTCCGGAACAGGGAATGTTCCAACGTTTACTGCCACCAATTCGGGGAACACGACAATTACTGCAACTATTACAGTGACTCCTATTGTAACCAGTTGTCCCGGCATTACTTCCTCTTATACTATTTCTGTTAAACCGTCTCCGATAACCACGGTTCCTGCAAACATGACTGTCTGCCATAATGGAACCGTGCCTACAACAGCATTTACCAGCGATCCCACAGGTGCTACTTTTTCCTGGACAAATACCAATTCAAGTATTGGATTAGCCAGCGCTGGTTCGGGAAATATTGCAACATTCACCGCCACCAACACAGGGACATCGCTTGTAACGGCAACCATTTCCGTTTCAGCAATGGTCAATGGATGTACCGGACCGGCATCAACTTATACTATAACTGTGATCCCGATTTCAACGGTATCGGTTCCTTCAAATATCTCTGTTTGTGATAACGGAACTGTTTCTGCAACCAACTTTGCAAGCAATCCGACAGGAGGTACTTTTACCTGGACAAATACCAATACCAATATTGGACTTGCCTCAAGCGGGACAGGGGACATTTCATCATTTACAGCCACAAACTCAACAAGCTCCCCAATAACAGCCACCATAACTGTAATTCCTACCGTTAATGGTTGTATGGGAAATTCGTCGAGTTATACAATTACAGTGAATCCTAATGCGATACCTACTTTCGATGCTGTTACGCCAATTTGTTCCGGAGGAACCTTATCACCCCTGCCAACAACCTCAAACGAAGGGCTGGCAGGGACATGGTCTCCGGCCTTAGATAATACTACAACAACTACGTATACGTTTACGCCTTCTGCCGGGGTTTGTGCGTTAACTACAACTCTGACTATTACTATAGTACCAAATGTTCCACCAACATTTACACAAGTTGCTCCGATTTGCTCGGGAGATGCACTTGCACCATTGCCTACCACTTCTCTTGAAGGAATCGCCGGAACATGGGATCCACCACTTGACAACATTACAACCACAACCTATACTTTTACGCCTACAACTGGCGTGTGCGCTTTAACAGGAGATATGACCATTGTTGTTCATCCTTTATTTAACACTGACAATCCGCAGACAATATGTATGGGGCAGTCTTACATATTCAATTCACATTCATATTCCACTGCCGGAACATATACAGATACCTTGTCAAGCATTTACGGCTGTGATTCGGTAATTACAACTATATTGACCGTTAATCCCCTTCCGGTTATTAGCTTTAATCCGACAGATCCGTATGTTTGTTTTGGTGATTCTGTTTTTATCACTGCCAGCGGAGCATCCACATATTTATGGCTTCCGGGTTATGGATTAAACACTACTTCAGGTTCGGATGTAATTGCAAAGCCGATAGTATCAACCACATACACTGTTACCGGGGTTGACAATAATTCGTGTACAGGGACCTCACAAATAACGGTAAATATAGTCCCTATTCCCAGGGTGAAAATTGTTTCTGACACTTCTGTAATCTGTCCGGGAACATTTTACAATCTACGGGCAACGAGTGGCTTTTCTTCTTACCTGTGGAGCAATGGAATGACCGACCCTGTAGTAAATGTTGATCATGGCGGGTTGTTTTTTGTTCAGGCATGGGATGTTTATAATTGCACAAATACAGATACGATCTTCATCAATGAAGATTGTATCAGTACGCTTTATATCCCAAATGCATTTACACCTAATGGTGATGGAAAAAATGATTTCTTCGACATCGTTGGAGAAAACATTTTATCCCTTAAGCTATGGATTTACAACAGATGGGGAGAATTGGTTTTCTATTCAAATGATATTAATTATTCATGGGACGGAAAGCTTAATGGGAAACCCGTTGAAATTGGTGTTTATTCCTGGTATATGGAATATGAATCCTATTATGAAAAAACGGAATACTTTGTCAGGAATAAAGCAGGGATTGTAAGTGTGATAAAATGATGAAAGCTTGACAACTGTATTGTTCTATTTAAAATATTTTGATAAGCAGCTCTTATTTACAGGCTGCTTATCTTTTTTATCAACTATTGTTTATTTTGATTCATACTTTTAACAAATTGCATAGCAACATCTCTATTAATGATTGCTTCCTGAAAATTAGGATCTATTTCCGAAGCAGTTGAAAAGTCATCCAGGGCTTTATCCCACCAGCCTAATGATCTGTAAACCATCCCCCGGTTAAAATATGTCCTGGCACTTTTCTGGGAACTTTTATCAATGGCTCTTGTATAATCAATTATAGCAGCAAAAGGTTGTCCTTTTTCTTTATACACATTGGCACGGTTTTCATATGCAGGAGAGTAATTTGAGTCAATCCAAATAGCGTGGGTATAATCATCTATAGCTTTATCTAATTGCCCCCTGTTATCATTTATCACACCCCTGTTATTAAAAGCGCCCAGATACGAGGGCTTCTGTTTTATTACTTTTGAATAATCATCATAAGCCTTATCATGATCTCCGGAATTATCATAAGCAACGGCTCTGTTAAAGTAGGCATCCGTGTTTCCTGTATCAATTTTAACCAGGCTTGAATAATCAGCGATAGCCTTATCCCACTGTTGAATACTACTATAAATAATTCCACGATTCCAGAATATATAAGCACTTGGGGCAATATCTGCTGCCTTGGACAAATCTGCCAATGCCTTATCCAACTGCCCTAAATTGGCATATGCCAGTCCTCTATTAATAAGTGGCCGGGCTTTACCCGGGGATTTTAACACTACATCACTCCATAGAGTGATATCATCTTTCCATACATTATTTCTTTGATGACTAGCAATTGAACTGATTATTACCAATAAAACAAAAATAGAAATCGCAATATTTTTATTCTTTTGCCAAAGAAGGTTATATATTACTATGCTTATTATCAGGAAAAATCCAAACGACGGCAAATAGGTCCTGTGCTCATAAATAAAATCATCCAGGGGAATAATGCTCGATTCAATTGACAATGTCAACAGAAACCAGATAATACCGAAAGAAAAAATCCGGTGCTTTTTAAAGAGAAAAACAGCCCAAACAACCAATCCCAGAAGCACCAGAAAACTAATGATCGTTCTTAATTCAAAAAAATTATTCGATATGCGGATGTCATGATCCAGGCTCTGGTTAATTGGAAAAATCAATAATTGAATGTACTTTAAGATAACCCAGAACTCGGTAAAGAGATAATTAAGCGGTGTTATTGTGTAATTTCGGCCTTCTATATCACTTGGTTTCCTGATGTCAAACATATCAAACGAAAAACGTGATAAAACAAGCACGGCCAGCCCGATCAGAAAGACAATTGCCAGGATTACACGATAATCTTTAAAATTTATAGATATTTTTCTCGTCCTTAAAAAGAAAAATTCAACCAGTATTATTGACAGTGGAATAGTAAAGGCGTTTTCTTTTGAAAAAACTCCGAGAATCATAAAAATCAAAGAACCTGCAAATAATAAATACTTCTTCCAAATCTCTTTGTCAGACATACGCCCTTTCATGTAAAGAATAATGGATAAAAAATAAAACATGGCCGCCATGGCATTTTGACGCTGCATGATGTAGGTTACTGATTGGGTTGCAAGAGGATGAGCAAGAAAAAGCAATGAAATAAAAAACGAAAGCAAAAATTTATTTTTCACAACAGGATGCTCTTTTAGTGCCGGTGATGAAAAAATCAAAAAAGCAAACCACCATACCAGGCCTGTTGTAATAAGATGTATTAATAAATTAACAAGGTGATACCCCCACACATCAAGTTTATTAAAATGATAATTTAGAACAAAAGAAAACATACTTATTGGCCGCTGGCTATAATTCCACCAGGCATTTACATCCCCTATATTCCTTATCTTAGCATTATTGACGATGTGCAACCCGTCATCATAATGAAATGCACAATTGAATGAATTGGAATAAATGATAATTCCTAAGATGACTATGATTGCAGCGCCAATAAACTTATAATACTTCTGAACCCGGCTCTCATTGACTTGCTTCCGGGATGGTAGAATTTTCTTTTGACCAGCTTTTTTTGAAAACTCCTTTTTTATCGGTTCTTTTTTCATTTATGAATAATCTTTAACTATGTTACAATATAGATCAACTAATTATTGCCCTATAATTTAATTAGCACCATTGTTCTTTTTTTGATTGGCTATATCCAGATTATATGATGCCTCAGCATTACCCGGATCCACTTGTAATGCCTGCAAAAAATCAGAAACAGCCTTATCCCATTGTCTAAGGTTGCCATAAACAATACCACGGTTATTATATGCTTTTACGTTTTTTGGATTTATTTCAATGGCTTTAGAAAAATCATCAATAGCCTTGTCCCATTGTTTGATATTTAAATAAGCGAAACCACGGTTTGAAAAGGCTTTATCATTAGTACCTTCAATCATTATCGCTGATGAATAGTCTGCAACAGATTTATTCCATTGTAGGAGCTTATCGTAAACAACGCCCCGGTTATTATATGCTTTGGCACAATTGGGGTCAATTGCAATGGCCATTGAATAATCTGCAATTGCGTTTGCCCATTGTTCAAGCTTTCCATAGGTAATACCACGATTGTAATATGCATCAGTATATTGAGGATTTATTTCAATGGCCTTTGAATAATCTGCAATTGCTTTATACGGCTGATTCATATTATCATACGTCAATCCCCGATTCCAATAGGCATATAAAAAAACCGGATTTATTTCAATGGCTTTTGACAAATATGTCAGGGACTTTTCATAATCATGAAGATCTCCATATGTTATACCCAGGTTGACGTAAGGCCTGGCCTTACCCGGAGATTTTGACACCACATCCGTCCAAAGCGTCAGATCATTTTTCCAGACCTTGTTTCTTTGAAAAGTAAGGAAGGAATTCACTCCCAAAATAATAGCAAAAACACCAATAGCCCATATTCTGCTTTTCTTCCATAGAAGGGAATAAATGATCATCACCAGGATAAGAAAGTATCCAACAGACGGCAGATAGGTCCGATGTTCAAAAAACACATCAATTAAAGGTATGAAGCTAGACTCAACAGACAGTGTTATGAAAAACCACAAAATCCCAAAAGAAAAAATCCGTTGCTTTTTATAGAAAAATACCGACAGCGCAATTATAACTAAAAGGAACAAAAAACAAATCAAGGTCTTTATTTCAAAAAGACTGTTTGAAACATGAAAATCCGGATCTAAATTTTGATTAAACGGAAGCAATAAAAGTTGAATGTATTTAACGATAACACTGAATTGTGTAAAAAGATAATTTAATGGTGTAATCGTAACAAGATTGCCGTTATATGGGCGTATGGAATTAAAATTATTAAACGACCATTTCTGCGGTATGATAATGATCACACAAAGCATTGCCAGGAAAAACAATATCACCCGGTAATCTTTAAAATTGATTTTAATCTTTTTTGTTTGAACAAAGAACGCCTCAAAAAGTATGATTGTGATGGGAAGTGTGAATGCATTTTCTTTTGAAAAAAGTGCCAAAAACCCCGATAAAAAAGATGCTCCAAATAATATAAACTTTGAGGTTTTTCCGATATCTGAAATGCGGGCTTTTGCATAAAATGAAAGAGAAAGCAGATAAAAAAATGCAGCAAGGAGATTTTGACGTTGGACAATATAGGTCACCGATTGAGTTGCCAAAGGATGTGACACAAATAACAATGCAACAAACAGCGCAATAATATTTTTATGATTACTGACGGGCTTGTCTTTTAATGCAGGTGATGAAAACAACAACATGATAAACCACCATACCAGGCAGGAGTTTAAAAGATGCAAAATTAAATTTACGATATGGTAGCTATAAACATCCAATTTGAAAAAGTGATAGTTAAGTGCAAAGGACAACATGCCAACAGGACGTGTGGGACTTACATTCATCCAGGCTTTAACATCTGACAAATTTCTAATGGCTGTATTGTTTACAATACTTGTCAGGTCGTCAAAATGGAACGAGCATTTCAGGGAATTTGAATAAATGATACTCCCTAACAATAATATAAAACTTACCCCAAGAACATTGAAAAGCCCTTTGTCAAAAAAGGATTTATCCTGCTGCCTGTTTGTAATTCTTTGACCTTTATCCGGAAATTTCTTTTTAAATGATTGCTCTTTCAATAATCTGATTGCTTTAAAAAATTGGTTCCAATTTGGTTTTCATGTCGTTTTGCCTGGCTATTTATGATTTGGATTATTTAACACACGATACACAACGCTTCTATTGTCGTATGCTTCTTTAAAATCCGGATCCATTTCAATAGCTTTATTATAATCAGCAAGGGCCTTGTCCATTAACCCCATGTAATAATAAATGATGCCGCGGTTATTATACGCTTTAACATGTTTTGGATTCTGAGATATTGCCAAAGTATAATCTTTTATAGCCAAATCCCACTTTTTCAGATTTTCATATGCAACACCACGATTAAAGTACGGATCAAATTTTTTCGGATTGACCTCTATCAGCCGTGAATAATCAATAATTGCATCATCCCATTGTTTTAGTATACTGTAAGTGATTCCCCTATTCCAGAGTGCAAATGTGTTATTTGAATCAATTTTCAGGGCTCTTGAAAAATCAATGATTGCAGGGTCATAGTCTCCTCTGCTTCCATAAATAAGCCCCCGGTTTGAGTATGCCAGGGCATAATTCGAATCAATTTTCAATGCTTGCGTATAATCAGCAATGGCTTTATCCTGTTGCCCCATTTCATCATAAACAGTACCCCTGTTGGCGAATGGCCGTGCTTTATTAGGTGATTTTAGCACTACATCGCTCCAAAGAGTTAGTTCGTTTTTCCATACCTGATTTCTATTAAACGCTAAAATGGAATTCGCCCCGATAAGTACGACAAAAATAATGATGGCAAAATTTTTATATTTTTTCCATAACAAGATAAAAATTACAACTGAAAGTATTAAAAAATAGCCTACAGATGGCAGATATGTTCTATGTTCATAAATCACATCATGTATGGGAATAAAACTTGATTCAATAAACAAGGTCAGAAAAAACCAGAAAATCCCAAAAGAAATAATCCTTTGCTTTTTATATAAAAATATTCCCAGCGCCAGTAAAAACAATAAAAATATGAAGCTTAGAACAGTGCGGATGTCAAAAAAGCTATTGGATACAGGAAAATCATAATCCAAGTTTTGATTTAATGGAAATATCAATAATTGAATATATTTCACAATCACCGAAAACTGTGTAAAGAGATAATTCTGAGCTGTAATAACACAGGGGCTGCCATGTGTACTTGAAGGAAGTATAGGATCAAAAATATTCAACGACAATTTCATGGGGATTATTACAACCATTGCTAACAGCGCTGCTATTATTATGATAACACGGTAATCCCTGAAATTCAATGAAAACTTTTTTGTGGTGATAAAGCATATTTCAAAAAGCAAAACTATAAAAGGCAACATAAATGCGTTTTCTTTTGTAAGTAATGCAAGTAGCGCAGAAACAACCGCCCCGGAGAATAGCAATATTTTCTGTTTGGTGTTTTTATCAGCAATACGGGCGTAAGCATAAAGATTGAGTGAAAGCATAAAAAACATGGCTGCCATTGAGGTCTGGCGCTGAATAATGTAAGTTACGGATTGTGTTGCCAGGGGATGCGACACAAAAAGTATGGCTGTGAAAAAGGCAAAGATCTTTTTATTCCTGCTAAATTCTTTATCTTTTAATACCGGCGAAGAAAATATCAATATTGATAGCCACCATACGAGACAGGCATTTATCAGGTGAATGAGCAGATTGACAATATGATACCCGCGGACATTTAACTGTCCGAAATGATAATTAAGTGCAAATGAAAACATGCTGACCGGCCTGCTGGGACTGAAATTCCACCATGCTTTTACATCTGACAGCTTTTGAATGGAGGGATTATTTACAATGCTTGTTGAATCATCAAAATGAAATGAACTGTTCAATGTATTTGAGTAAATGATAATGCCCAGAATGATGATTATGCCCAAACTAAAAAAATCAAAATACCTGCTTTTAGCATATCCCTTATCGGGATTTTTATTATTCCGCAGATTGCTCTTTTTGGGTTGTTGCTTTTTAGGCGAGTTCTTTTCCAACTTAAAAATTGTTATTTGTTGACAAATATTTATTTTACGCTTTAACCGCGTCCTGTTTTTAGTTCCCTATCAATTAAATCATTGTTTATACCCGCTGTTTATTTTTTGCAATACGATATTCCGGTTATTAACTGCGTCACTCAAGCCAGGGTCTATCTCTGCAGCATTAGTATAATCTGCCAGGGCTTTATCATATTGCCCGAGGTTCAAATATGCATTTCCACGGTTATTATATGTTGAACCAAAATTGGGCTCAATTTCAATAGCTTTTGTATAATCTTCAATTGCCTTGTCCCACTGTTTTAGATTTGCATAAGCGACGCCGCGGTTTGAATATGCTTTTGCATTTTTACCATCTTCATTAATCACCACGGTAAAATCATCTATAGATTTTAACCATTGCTGTGTAGCAGCATATGTTACGCCTCTGTTGTAATATGCTTTTGAATTATTATAAGGCTGGCTTTCTATTGATTTTGAAAAATCACTTATTGCTTCATTCATCTGGCCGTGATTCCCAAATATCAACCCCCGGTTGTAATATGCATCCGAATATTTTGAATCATATGAAATGGCCGTAGTATAATCAGCCATTGCTTTGTCAAGCGCCCCAAGCTTTTCATAGGCAACACCCCGGTTATAATAGGTTACCGCCCACTTGGGATGCAATTCAATGGCTTTTGTAAAATCTATTACAGCTTTATCATATTGCTGAAGTTTCAAAAATAAAAAACCGCGATTATTTACCGCCCTGGCTTTATTCGGAGATTTAGAAATAACATCGGTCCATAAAGATAATTCGCTTTTCCATACTTTGTTTCTTTGATAAGTAAAAACAGTATATACTAAGGCTAAAACAACAAAAATGGCAACAGCCATGTTTTTATTTTTCTTCCAGAGAAACTGATAAATTACAGTAACAACAATCAGGAAGAAACCGAATGAGGGCAGATAAGTACGGTGCTCATAGATTAAATCGTTAATAGGAATAAAGCTTGATTCAATCGAAATGGTGATAAAAAACCAGAAAATTCCAAACGATACTATTCTGTTTTTTTTAAAAAGAAACACAGCGAAAACAAGGATGGCTAAAACAGCAATAAAACTTAAAATGGTTCTCAACTCGAAGAAACTGTTTGATATCCTGAAATCATAATCCAAATTCTGATGAACCGGTAAAATCAATAACTGTATATACTTCAGAATTACGGTAAACTGTGTATAGAAATAATTGAGAGGTGTAATTACAAAATCATTTCCGAACGAAGGTTGTATCGGCTTAAAAACATTGAAGGACAATTTAAGTGGAATAATGGCAATTATTCCAAGAAAAGCAAAAATCAGCAGCAATACCCTGTAATCCTTAAAGTTTATGGATGGCCTTTTTGTTTGTAAAAAGAATATTTCGAAAACGATGATCATAAAGGGCAGCGTAATCGCGTTTTCCTTGGTAAACACGCCCAAAACAGCCGAAATGAATGAAGCTGCAAAAAATAAATATTTTATTTTATTTTCTTTTTCAAACAACCGGCCTTTGACATAAAGCGCCAGGGATAAAAAATAAAACAATGCAGCAAGTGCAGACATTCGCTGGACAATATAGGTTACCGATTGTGTTGCCAATGGATGTGTAACAAAAAGTATGGCAGCAAAAAACGCCAGAACTTTACGATGCCGGCTGATCGGATTATCTCTTAAAACAGGTGTCGAAAATATAAGCATAATAAGCCACCACACAAGGCATGCGTTAGCAAGGTGTACCATTAAATTTACCAGGTGATAATACCAAACATCCAACTGGTTAAAATGATAATTGAGAACAAAAGTAAAAATACTTAAAGGACGATTAGTGCTGAAACCCCACCAGGCCTTTACATTGGAAAGGTCGTGAGCACTATTATTATTAACGATGGTATTAAAATCGTCGAAATTAAAAGGGCACTTAAATGAATTTGAATAAGCAATGATTCCTAGTATAAAAATAGCAGCAAACCCTAAATAGTCATAAAACTTTTTATCCCCTGCTTTTTTTTTGGATTGCTGAACCTGTTTGGGTTGATTCTTTTTTTGAGGAACCTTTTGTGCTGGCTCTTTTTTCATTATGTTGAAATTTCTTGCTTCTTGTTTTTGCTCCGTTCTCACCATCAAAAATTGTTTACAATGGTGACCAGTATTAATTAAAAAATCAATTCTGCTTAAATATTGTATGCAAAGATATTATAAAGTTTTTTGATTTTAAATTTCATTTTGTAAAAAGCCCTGAACAAGCCTGATATGAAACTAATGATAAAATTTATGATTGATCTGCCACCTGAATCTGAAAATCAATACTAATTAGTGTTTGTAAGAAAACGCCAATTTTTTTCGTTAGGCTTGTAACAAAAATGCTCATTTACACCAGTAAACTCCGCTTTTTGTCGCTTCGCAAGCCTCAAACTTGACGTTTTCTTTATACAAACACGAGTGTTCATATAGACACTAATTATTAAATATCGGCTTAATCCTGAACAGGTAATTTATTTCACTCAAAATCCGTATTTTTGCATATATATATTACTTGGAGTATGAAAAAATCTGTCACAAATAAAATATTTACCGGATGTCTTTTGTTTTTCTTTTTAACCGGACATATAAATATACTGGCACAAAAGAAAACTCATTCGGCTAAGGATTCTATAAATTCAAATGCACCGGATTTTTTTTCAGACAATTATTTACGGGCCGAGGATTACATATACAAACCCAATATCAAAACTGTCCTTTTTTATCGCGAAGGATTTGTATTATCATCGCCAATTATCAACAAGAATGCAGATGATAAACTTACTTTAAAATTTGATGACCTTGATGGAGATTTAAAGCGTATGCGTTACACATTCATACATTGCGAGGCCAACTGGATACCATCTGATTTACAGCCCAACGAATATTTAAATGGTTTTTTTGAAGATGATATTACTGAGGCTAAATATTCATATAATACATTGCAAAAATATACTAATTACACTCTTACCATTCCCGGTGAAAGAATGAAGCCTGTATTGTCCGGCAATTATTTGCTTAAAGTATATATGGAGGATGAACCCGACAATGTGATTCTTACCCGCCGGTTTATGATTGTTGATTCAAAAGTATCGATTACCGCGATTGTAAATAAACCGACTATTGTTGAATACCGTAATTACAAACAGGAAGTTGATTTTTCCATTGACAAAACGGGGTATCAAGTTATTAACCCTTATCAGGACCTTAAAGTTATTGTTCAACAAAATGGCCGTTGGGATAATGCAATCCGCAACCTAAAACCCTTGTATATCAAGGGAGACATATTAGATTACAATTATGAAGAAGAAAACTTATTTTCCGGGGGAAATGTTTTCAGGTACTTTGATATAAAAAGTATGAATGCATATACTGAGTACATTGCACACCAGGAAAAAGATTCTGCCGGATATGAGGTTTACCTGAAAGAAGAACAGCGAAAGACATTTAAAGTGTTTGTTTCACAAAAAGATATAAAAGGCCGCCAATTCATCAAATCGGATGATAATATTTCAGATAGTGATATTGAATCCGAATATGTTTACGTGCATTTTTTCCTGAAATATGACGCCCCGCTTCCCAACGGAAGTGTATATATTTCAGGAGCCCTTACCGACTGGAACTATTCAAAAGGAGCCAAAATGGAATATAACTATGAATGGAAGGGCTATACTGCTACCTTATACCTGAAGCAAGGCTATTATAATTACCAATATGTTTTCCTGGAAAATGGCAAACAGTCAGGCGATGAAACGCTTATTGAAGGATCGCATTATGAAACCGACAACCAGTATACCATTTATGTGTACAACAGGGAACTGGGTATGAATTATGATGTATTAATCGGGTTGAAACAATTTAACACATTTAGCATAGCAGAATAATCTCCGGCAAGGAATACTTACATAAAATCCTGCTTTCATCCGGTGGCACGTGTTTAAGTCACTCCGTTAAAATTGATGAAGAAAAATCAGGTTGAAGATTATTTTTTTGGTTCAGGCTTACCGGCATTTTCTTCACCTACTTTTTTACCCTTTGAAAATGTAACTTTATAAAGTAGTTTCCCATCCTTATCCCAATAGTACCAAGTGCCTTCGCGTAATGAATTTACAAAAAGCCCCTGGCTTGATTTCTGGCCGTTTAGAAAATACTCAACAAATTTGCCGTCGGGCCTGCCTTCGCTAAATCCCTGTTCCTGGTATAGCATTCCGTTTTGATCGTAAAAGCTCCAATAACCGCTTTTGAGATCATTGGTGTAATATCCGCTTTCCTCAACCTTACCGCTTTCGTACCATTCGGAAGCATTTCCGTTTTTCTGTCCGTTCTTGTAATTATACTCCGAACGCATATTGCCATTTTCCCACCATATTGTATTTTTTCCATTCTTCTGTCCATCGATGTACTCGGCCACATATTTTTTCTTTCCATTTTCAAACCATCCTTCCCATTTTAAATTCATCAGTCCATTTTTAAATGTCCCGATATCTTTGACCTGTCCGCTCTTGTACCAGCTTGTCCACAACCCGTTTTCCTTATCATTTTCAAACGGGCCTTCATGAGATTTTTTTCCATCCTCATAATATGTAGTCCACATTCCAGTCTTTTTTCCGTCAATAAAATTACCTTCCTTCCATTTTTCGCCGGTTTCATAATAATATATCCACAAACCCTGTTGCTTGCCTTTTACAAAATTGCCTGTACTGCCTTTGGCGCCATTGGGATGATAAAAGATCCAGATGCTATCCTGCAGATCTTTAACAGTTCTGCCTTCCATCTCTTTATTGCCGTTATCGCGCCACCAGATTGTATGACCGTTAAGAGAATCATTGACATAAAACCCTTCCATTTCTTTGTTGCCATTTTCAAACCATGATTGTGTAAGCCCCTGCTTTAATCCATCCTTGAATGTGGTCTTGTCCTGGATTTTACCATTGGCAAACCATTTTGTCCAGACACCATCTTTTGTCCCGTTTTTTGTGTAACCCTCTTCCTGTTTGGCACCGTCTTCATACCATACGGTATTTAAGCCATTGTCATAATTTAGTTCTTTCCACTTTTTACCATTTTCATAAAATTGTAACCATTTTCCTGTCTTCTCATCATTTTTATATAACCCTTCCATCATCTTTTGGCCATTGGGATGGTTTATTGTCTGTAGCCCTTCACGCAGATCGTTGACATACATGCTTTCACTTTTAACTTTTCCTCCCGGGAACCATGAGATCGATTTACCGTCTTTCTTTCCATTTTTCACATACCACTCACTGATTTTATTTCCCAGGGAATCATATATTGTTACCGGGCCATTTTCATTTGAAACTTCCTTCCATATTTTGCCATCCGGAAACCAATAGGTCCATTTACCGACATATTTATCACCCGAAAACTGCCGTGAAGCCTGTTTGTTGCCGTTATCATAATAATTAGTCCAGGTTCCATCTTTCTTTCCATTGATATAGTTGCCTTCTTCCTTAATCTTTCCGTTCTGGTACCACTCAGACCACTTGCCATCGCGTAGGCCATTTACAATATTTACTTCATATTCTTTTTGGCCGTTTGAATGATAGCGGGTATTTAATCCGTTTTCATAATTAATATCTTCCCATTTTTTTCCATTAACATGCCAATACGCCCATTGTCCAACCTGTTTATCATTTGCGTAAGAACCCTCGCACCATTTGTTTCCATCTTCATACCAATAGGTCCATTTGCCATCTTTCAAGCCGTTCAGGACAAAGCCTTCACCTTTCTTTTTATCGTTCTTCCAGTATTCTGTTTTCTTTTCCTGCGGAAAAGCATTAATGAAAATACATATGCAGAAAATTAAAATGACCGATCTTTTCATAATAAAAATTTTTTCTTCCAACTCCGGTATAGTAATGAATTATTAAAATTGTTCGCTGTAACCTTAAAATAATATATAATCAACTGCCGCCATTTCATTTTATCACTAATAAACACGCTCTGTTGTAAACAAAACGAGATTTTCCAGTGAATTCCTGTATTCCGATTCAGGAAATCCTGACAATATCTGCAGAGCATTGTTTTTATATTCATTCATCCTGTTTTCGGCATATTCAAAACCTTTTTCTTCTTTTATCCTTTTGACAAGAAATGAAATTTTTTCTTTGTTGGTGTTGTGATTTTTCAAAATATCCAGCATCTGCCTTTTCTCTGTATAGCCGACATTCCTTAAAGTATAGATAAGCGGTAATGAGAATTTGCGATCTTTCAGATCATTATTTTTCGGCTTACCAGTTTTGTTTGTAACGTCAAAATCAAGCAGGTCATCTTTTATTTGAAATGCCATACCAAGATTTTCACCGAATAACTTCATTTTATCAACGGCAGATTGATCGTTAGTGGTTGATGAGGTTCCCGACGAACAACAAGCGGCAATAAGCGATGCTGTTTTTTTGCGGATGACATTAAGGTATGTTTCCTCATCAATATTCATTGTACGTGATTTTTTAATCTGAATAAGCTCCCCTTCACTCATCTGCTGTACAGCTTCTGAGCCCATATGAAGATATTTATATTCTTTGTTTTCAAGAGACACCTGCAAACCTTTCGACAAGAGATAATCACCGACCAGCACAGCCACTTTATTTTTCCATAAAGCATTGATCGAAAAAAAACCGCGCCTCATATCCGATTCATCCACCACATCATCATGTACTAAAGTTGCGGCATGAAGAAGTTCAATAAGAATTGCCGCGGTATAGGTTGAACTATTTATTTTACCGAACATACCTGCCGACATCAAAACCAGTACCGGACGAATTTGTTTCCCCTTGGTTTTTATTAGGTACTTAACAATTTTATCCAGCAAAGGTGTGTCACTATGCATGGCCCTTGCAAAAAGAATGTCGAATTCAGCAAGGTTAGGTTCGATAGGCCGGACTATTTCTTTCAGTGTCAACATCAGGTAAAATATCGAATTCAAAAGTAAGAATTTTGCTTTTATAAAAGCAAAATATAATAGCTACCGGATATATTTCAGGCTTATCGTTACCGGCAAGTGGTCACTGTATCCACCAAAATATTTTTTACCATCATATGTTTTCGACGGGCGCCGCAAACCCGATTTAGTTGTATATAACATCCAGCTTCTCCTGAAGACTTCGGCCGAACCGCTTACATAATGTAAATGGCATTTTGAATCACCAAGCAGATCGCCTGAAATAATAATCTGATCGAACATATTCCATTGAGATTTCCCATAACATAAACTTCCATTCTGATTCATGAACGTGGAATAAAACAAATTGTACAAATTACTTTCTCTAGAAAAATCTTCTGGAGAAAATGCATTTAAAACACAGGCAATGCTGGTGTCGACAGGATTATCATTAAAATCGCCCATAATAATTATCTTAGGTGAACGCTCAGCCTTAAAAAGCGAATCCACTATGCTCCTAAGGGTTGACGCATATAATATTCTTTTATACTTAGTTTCATTTTCATTTCCGACTCTTGATTTCCAATGATTGACAAATACATTAAGGGTGTCTTTTTTAAAAACCAGCAGTTTTGCATAGAGCATCTCTCTAAGGCTTTTGTCTTTATTAAATACTTTAATCTCTTGCGAGTAAACCACATCAACAATTTTTGGATTTACCATTAAGGCCACATCAATTCCCCTGGGATCAGAACTTTCGTAATGGATTATTTTATATGGTACTTTCTTTAAATAATTGCTGTGGACAAGGTCATGAAGTACGTTTTTGTTTTCAATTTCACCCAAGCCTATGATTGCCGGCAGGTTTAAGCTATCAATGGAATATATTACATGCGAGATGTTGTTTATTTTCGTGTAATACTTTGCGGAGTTCCAGTTGCGTTCACTCTGAGGTAAAAAATCATTGTCATTAACAGTTTTATCATCAACGGTGTCATACATGTTCTCACAGTTATAAAAAGCAATTTTCAGATAATTTACTGAAGAATTCTTTTGAGAAAATCCCGTCTGACAAAGCAAAAAATATAATGCTGTTATTATAAATAACTTTTTCATCTCAATAAATTTTAGCTGGTATGATCAACAATGATCTTCCATTTTCCTGAAATTTTCCTGCAGATTAATGTAAACCTGCCACCATTTGTTTGGGTTGTTGTTTGCAAAGTCCATTTTCCCATAACAATGATGGTTTTTAAATTCATTTGCAACATATCTATTTCCTCAAATACTAAAACGCCCATCGAATTTTTGTCGGGATAATGCTCATTATATCTTGTCAGGGTGGCATTCCATCCTGTTGTTATCTCGCTTTTTGTAATAAATTTTAGCGAATCAGATTCCCAGTAGCCTTCCATATAGCATTCAATATTTCCGGTGTTCCAGCATTTTACCTGTAAACTAAGGAGGCTCATGATCGCGCTCTGATCCCTTTTGTGAACACTTTGGGCATTCAGCAACAAGGTGAAAACGGACAAAAAGGCAACAATAACCTGTTTCATGATCACGGGTTATATTTCTCAATATCGCGACGTTCCTTTTTGGTAGGTCGTCCAAGGCCTTTGGGCCTGTAAATGAATGTAACTGCTTTTATTGTTTCCATTTTTTCATATTCTGATGCAGGGGTAAGATCTTCCATGTATTGAGGAACCAACCTGGCAGAAACCCGTTTGTCAAGAATAGCAAAAACTTTTACTGTTTTTATGATCTGTTGTTGCTGTATAGTAATTATTTCTTCAGCTTTTATTTCATGTGAAGCTTTAACGGGTTGGCCATTGATTTTTACTTTTCCGTTACGGCAGGCCTCTGTGGCCAAACTCCTGGTTTTAAAAATACGGACAGACCACAGCCATTTGTCGATCCTTACTTTACCTGGTTCCATCATAATTATTTTTCACGGAAAAAGATTTCAATCGGAACCCCGCAAAAGTTAAAATGCTGGCGCATCTTGTTTTCCAAAAATCGCTTATACGTATCTTTAACATATTGGCTATGGCTGCAAAAAAATGCGAATGCAGGGTAATGCAAAGGCAGCTGATGTATGTATTTTATTTTTGGAAATTTCCCCTTAACTGAAGGTGGAGGACTCATGGTTACCAATGGTAATAAAAGTTCATTTAATTTTGAAGTTGGTATTTTTTGTGTTCGATTCTTATATACGCTTACTGCTGTTTCCAGCGTTTTATGAATACGTTGTTTGGTCAGGGCCGAGGCAAATATAACGGGCACATCAGTAAAGGGCGCGATTCTTTCTTTAATCTCAGATTCAAATTTTAAATGGGTTTTTGTTTCTTTCTCAATTAAATCCCACTTATTTACAACGATAACCACACCTTTGTGATTTTTTTCAATAATACTGAAAATATTGAGATCCTGTGCCCCTATACCTTTTTCCGCATCAATCATCAGGAGGCATACATCACTGTTTTCGATTGCCCTGATCGCACGGAGTGTCGAATAAAATTCAATACTTTCAGTTACTTTTTGTTTTTTACGCAAGCCCGCCGTATCAACCAAAAACATATCAAATCCGAAACTGTTAAATCGTGTGTAAATACTGTCGCGCGTGGTTCCTGCCAGAGGGGTCACAATATTGCGCTCACTGCCGATTAAAACATTTATCAGGGATGATTTCCCGGCATTGGGCCTTCCCACGACCGCAATTCTGGGCAAATCCGGTTCGTCTTCTTCTATTTTCTTTGTAAAGCTTTTTACCAGTTCGTCTAAAAACTCTCCTGTTCCCGAACCATTGACCGAGGAAACAGTAAAAACTTTCGGGAAGCCTAATTCATAAAACTCGGCTGCTTCAGAAATCCTTTCATGCGTATCCACCTTATTGATCAGAAGAAAAACGGGCTTTTTTACCCTCCTTAACATTCTTGCGATTTCTTCATCAAGTGGCATAAGACCTTCGCTGACATCAAGCATAAAAGCTATTACATCAGCCTCTTCTATTGCTAATGATACCTGTTTATTAATTTCATCTTCATATATATCGTCTGAGCCAACGACCATCCCTCCTGTATCAATTATCGAAAAGGATATACCATTCCAGTCGGATTTACCGTAATGCCTGTCGCGCGTTACTCCGCTGGCAGGATCAACAATGGCATTTCGCCCTCCTGTTAACCGGTTAAAAAAAGTCGATTTCCCCACATTAGGCCTGCCGACAACTGCTAAAATATTTGACATCTGCAGAATTATTTATTTTTTAAAAACATTAATTTCAAATTTCATAACCAAATCTTTTCAGCATCTTTTCATTGTCGCGCCAATTATCATTTACCTTAACCGTAAGGTCCAAAAAAATATGCTTCCCAGTAAAGTTTTCGATATCCTTTCTGGCTTCAGTTCCTAAGCGCTTTATCCCGGCACCTTTATGGCCAAGAATAATCGCTTTTTGCGTTTCGCGTGCAACAAATAATGTTGCAGCAATTCGAATTATTTCATTCTCTTCTTTATAGGAATCAACGAATACCTCAACAGAATAAGGAATTTCTTTTGAATAAAACAGCAGGATTTTTTCACGTATTATCTCCGAAACAAAAAATCGTAAAGGCCTGTCCGTTAATTCATCCTTTGAATAATATGGTGGTGATTCAGGAAGCAATGAAAGAATGTGCTCAAAAACCTGTAAAATATTGATTCTTTTTAATGCGGAAATATGAAAACTTTTAACATTTCTGAATAATTGTACCCATTCCTGCTCACAAGCATCAATAACGGACGATTCTGTCTGGTCAATTTTATTTATTAAAAGTAATACAGGAATATTGGAATCATTTATCTGACCTATGATTGCTTTGTTTTCCGGTACTTTTTCTCCCCCTTCAACAACATACAGCAAAATGTCTGCATCAGTAATAGCTGTTATAACCTGGTTCATCATTACTTCATGCAACTTGTAATGAGGTTTTAAAATTCCAGGAGTATCAGAATAAACTATCTGAAAATCCTCTCCGCTGATAATACCCATTATACGATGCCTTGTTGTTTGGGCTTTACGGGTGATTATTGAAAGATTTTCTCCGACCAAAGCATTCATTAAGGTCGATTTACCAACATTCGGGTTGCCTATAATATTCACAAATCCTGCTTTATGCATTTTTTTCAAATCTTTTGCAAAGATAATTAATATAGCCATCCGTTGAAAATACTCAAAATTTGTTCTTAAACTTTGTCCCGGCGTTTTGTTATTAAATGTAGATAATATTAACTTTTTACATAATTTTTAAATATTTTTTATACTTTTGAAAAATTTTTTACATAATTTTGGCTATTTACTTTCTTAACTAAACATTAAAAACAATAAAAATTTAATAATAAATTAACCAAAAATCAAGTAACATGAAAAAATGTGTTTTACTTCTTTTTCTGACCATTTTCTGGTTGACAGCAAATTCCCAGACTGCAACAATTCAAACGGTAACTGGTGTAACGCCCGGGACCCCTTCAACTGTTGATGTCACGTTGAGCGGATTTACTGCTCCAATTTCAGGATTTCAATTTACTATGCGGTATGACACCAACTACATTCACTATTCAGGTGTTGCAGCATGGGCTTCCGGAGTTACAGGAGTCGGAATTATCCATAATTACTATGGCAGTATTGATGCTTTGACCTTTGTCTGGGGAGATATGCCTGTTTCGATAAACGGTATGCTTTGCAGGTTTAACATGACATATAAAGCTCCTGCAAGTGGCTGTCATACTTTAACATGGTCAGATAGTCCAACACCACGATTGTTTGCTGATGATAATTATAATGAATTTAGTGTAACATACACCAGTGGCCAGATATGCCCGGTAATGTCATGTGCAATAAGTTTATCATCTGCTGTTGGTACGGATGCTCAAACAGTTTGTAACAACACACCTATCACAAATATTACTTATTCCACTACCGGTGCAACAGGAGCCACTGTTACCGGATTACCTACAGGAGTTACAGGCAACTGGGCTTCAGATGTCGTTACAATAAGTGGTACCCCTACGCAAACTGGGACATTTACATATACCGTAACTACTGTTGGTTGCGGCCCCTTAACATCCACAGGAACAATTACTGTTTTACCGGCAAATACGGTTAATCTCACAGCCGGCGGAACACAAACACTATGTGTCAACACGCCAATTACTACTATAACCTATGCAACAACAGGAGCTACCGGAGCTACCGTTACCGGCCTGCCTGCCGATGTCACCGGAAGCTGGGCATCCGATGTGGTGACCATTAGCGGCACACCTACGGCTTCAGGCACATATAACTATACTGTTACACTAACTGGTGGCTGCGGGACTGTTACGGCTAACGGAACGATCACCGTTACACCGAACAATACGATTACTTTAACTGCCGGTGGAACACATACATTATGCATTAACTCGCCAATAACTACTACTACATATGCAACCACGGGGGCTACCGGAGCTACCGTTACAGGCCTGCCTGCCGGTGTCACCGGAAGCTGGGCATCTGATGTTTTGACCATTAGCGGCACACCTACGGCTTCAGGTACGTATACCTATACCGTGACACTAACCGGTGGCTGCGGAACTGTTAATGCTTACGGAACGATCACCGTGACACCAGACAATACGGTTATATTAACCGCTGGCGGTTCGCAGACTTTGTGCGTTAATACGCCGGTCACGACAACAACATATACAACCACAGGAGCTACCGGAGCTACCGTTACCGGCCTGCCTACAGGTGTCACCGGAAGCTGGGCATCCAATATGGTGACCATTAGCGGCACACCTACGGCTTCAGGTACGTACACCTATACAGTTACACTATCTGGTGGCTGCGGGACTGTTACGGCTAACGGAACGATCACCGTTACACCAGACAATACGGTTACATTGACCACTGGCGGTTCGCAGACTTTGTGCGTTAATACGCCGGCCACTGCAACAACATATGCAACCACAGGGGCTACAGGGGCTACCGTTACAGGCCTGCCTGCCGGTGTCACCGGAAGCTGGGCATCCGATGTGGTGACCATTAGCGGCACACCTACGGCTTCCGGCACATATACCTATACTGTTACACTAACTGGTGGCTGCGGGACTGTTACAGCAAACGGAACAATCACCGTTACAACAGACAATACGGTTACATTAACCGCTGGCGGTTCGCAGACTTTGTGCGTAAATACACCGATCACTTCAACAACATATGCAACAACAGGGGCTACCGGAGCTACCGTTACCGGCCTGCCTGCCGGTGTCACCGGAAGCTGGGCATCTGATGTGGTGACCATTAGCGGTACACCTACAGCTTCAGGCACATATACCTATACTGTTGCACTAACTGGTGGCTGTGGGACTGTTACAGCTAACGGAACTATATCTGTAGCAGCAGCTAATACTATCAATTTAACAGCTGGAGGTACACAATCTGTTACCTTTGGCTCCGCAATAATCACAACCACTTATGCAACAACT
This sequence comes from uncultured Bacteroidales bacterium, assembly GCA_964626855.1. Lineage (GTDB taxonomy): Bacteria > Bacteroidota > Bacteroidia > Bacteroidales > CAIWKO01 > CAIWKO01. Next base: position 14,775 of record CAZVKJ010000007.1, on the reverse strand, counting down.
GGTGCGACAGATGCAACCGTTACGGGTCTGCCTGCCGGTGTTACCGGAAGCTGGGCTGCCAATGTCGTTACAATAAGTGGCACACCCACTGCAACGGGCACATACAATTATACTGTTACAACCACAGGAGGTTGTGGAACAGCAACAGCCGGCGGAACAATTACAGTTATGCCTGCCGGTGCACCAACAGCAACAATAAGCACGTTATCGGGTATTTGTCCTGGAAATAGCGCCGCTGTTAATGTTACGTTAAGCAATTTCACTGTTCCTCTTTCCGGATTTCAATTTACAGTACGATATGATACCGCTTATCTGCACTACGTAAGCACCAGCAACTGGGCTTCCGGAGTTACAGGTGTAGGAATCATTCATAACTACTATGGATCAACTGATGCTCTGACTTTCGTTTGGGGCGACACACCACAAAATGTTAATGGCCTGCTTTGCCAGCTTAACTTCGTTTATAAAGGCAATGCCTGTCAGAACGTAACATGGTCTGATGTTCCGACTCCTCGTCTATTTGCTGATGATAATTATAATGAAATTACAGTAACTTTTATTGATGGAATGGTTTGCGGCCCGAATCCGGAAACAATCAGCGGAACAACACCTCTTTGTGTTGGAGGATCTGCAACATGGTCTAGTACAACTCCGGGTGGTACCTGGTCAAGTTCTGCTCCAGCTGTAGCGACTGTTGATCCAGCTTCCGGGTTGGTCTCCGGTATTGCAGCAGGTACGTCTATGGTCACATATACCGTGACTTTAGGCGGGTGCACCCTCACAGCCACAAAAACAGCCACTATAATATCGGCAAATACTGTAACCCTGGCATCAGGAGGTACACAATCCATATGTATTAATACACCTATCACAACTACTACATATACAACAACCGGGGCCACCGGAGCTACTGTTACAGGTTTACCAACAGGCGTTACCGGAAACTGGGCCTCCGATGTTGTTACAATCAGTGGCACACCTAGTGTTTCTGGAACATTTACATATACTGTATCCTTAACAGGTGGTTGCGGAACAGCTTCTGCCAACGGAACAATAACTGTAAATTCAGATAATACAATTACGCTTTCTTCGGGTGGCACACAAACTTTGTGTATAAATACACCTGTTACAACTACTACATACACCACCACGGGAGCCACAGACGCCACAATTTCCGGATTACCAACAGGAGTAACAGGCTCATGGGCTTCCAATACTATAACAATTAGCGGAACTCCTACCGTTTCTGGAACATTTAACTATTCAATAACATTAATTGGTGGTTGCGGAACAGCCTCGGCAAACGGGACAATAACCGTTACACCTGAAAATACTATATCACTCACTGCAGGTGGCACACAATCTCTTTGCATAAACACCCCTATTAATACAACGACCTACGCAACAACTGGAGCGACTGGAGCAACAGTATCAGGGTTACCAGCAGGCGTCACAGGAAATTGGGCAGCGGATGTTGTTACAATTAGTGGCACTCCTACTGTATCCGGTACATTTACATACAGCGTATCCCTTACTGGCGGTTGCGGATCAGTTTCTTCAACAGGAATTATTACCGTAACAAATAATAATACCATTACATTGACTACCGGGGGGACACAAACACTATGCATCAATACACCAATTACTACAACAACCTATTCAACAACCGGGGCCACCGGAGCCACTGTTACAGGTTTACCAACAGGCATTACCGGAAACTGGGCCTCCGATGTTGTTACAATCAGCGGAACACCCAGTATTTCTGGGACATTTATATATACTGTTTCCTTAACAGGTGGTTGTGGAACAGCTTCTGCCAACGGCACAATAACTGTTAATTCAGATAATACAATTACGCTTACATCAGGTGGCACACAAACTTTGTGCATAAATACACCCGTCATTAATACCACATATACCACCACAGGGGCTACAGGCGCCACAATTTCCGGATTACCAACGGGTGTTACCGGAAGCTGGGCTGCTGATGTTGTAACAATTAGTGGGACTCCAACCGTATCAGGAACCTATAACTATACTGTTTCTCTCACCGGGGGTTGTGGGACTGCAACTGCTAACGGAACAATTATAGTAACTCCCGACAATACAATTACTATCACGGCCGGCGGTACTCAATCCGTTAATGTTAATACCGCTATCACAACAACAATCTATGCTACTACAGGTGCAACAGACGCTACCATTACAGGTTTACCTGCAGGTGTTACCGGAAGCTGGGCTGCCGATGTTGTTACAATAAGTGGTACACCTACCGCGACAGGTACATATAATTATACCGTTACTACTACAGGTGGTTGCGGAACTGTTTCTGCTACCGGTACCATTACCGTTACACAGGCCAGTGCTCCTACCGCAACCATTGGTACTATCAATGGTGTTTGCCCGGGCAATAACGCTCTCGTGGATATTACACTCGGCGGATTTACAATGCCTTTATCAGGATTCCAGTTCACCGTAAGGTATGATACAAACTACTTGCATTATGTAATTACCGATAACTGGGCTCCGGGTGTTACCGGCGTCGGCATTATTCATAATTATTATGGAAGTATTGACGCACTCACATTTGTTTGGGGTGATACTCCGCAAAATATTAATGGTGTCCTCTGCCAGCTTAACTTCGTTTATAAAGGTAATGGTTGCCAGAACGTAACGTGGTCGGATGTTCCTACTCCGCGCCTCTTTGCTGATGACAACTATAATGAAGTCACTGTTACTTATACCGATGGTATGGTCTGCGGGCCAAGCCCCGAAACTATTACCGGAACATCGCCGATTTGCGTTGGCGCTTCTACAACATGGACAAGCACTACACCGGGTGGCGCATGGACAAGCTCTGATCCGGCTGTTGCTACCGTTGACGCTGCTTCAGGATTAGTCACAGGTGTTGCTGGTGGCACTTCTCTGATCACTTATACCGTTACCGTTGGAGGATGCAACGTTACCGCTACACGGTCTGTTACCGTAATACCGACAAATACGATTACCTTAACAGCCGGCGGTACTCAATCCGTTAATGTTAATACCGCTATCACAACAACAACCTATGCTACTACAGGCGCAACAGGAGCTACCGTTACAGGTTTACCTGCAGGTGTTACCGGAAGCTGGGCGGCTGATGTTGTGACGATCAGTGGCACACCTACCGCGACAGGTACATATAATTATACCGTTACTACTACAGGTGGTTGCG
>CAZVKJ010000007.1:9955-11461 GCA_964626855.1 uncultured Bacteroidales bacterium | reverse complement strand
ACTATAATGAAGTCACTGTTACTTATACCGATGGTATGGTCTGCGGGCCAAGCCCTGTAACTTTGTCTGGCACAACACCTATATGTATTGGTGCTAAAGTTCCCTGGACGGCAAGCATCCCCGGAGGAACATGGACAAGTTCAAATCCAACAATTGCAGGAGTTAATACTGTAACAGGAATTGTTACCGGATTTTCTGCTGGTACTTCGGTTATAACATATACGGTCACGGTAGGTGGTTGTGTACTTACGGCAACAAGAACAGTAACTATATCCCCGGATAATACATTAATATTAACAGCAGGTGGTACTCAAACCGTTACTGTAAATACACCGATTACAACAACAACCTATGCTACTACCGGTGCAACAGATGCTACCATTATCGGGTTACCTGCTGGTGTTACCGGAAGCTGGGCTGCCGATGTTGTTACGATCAGTGGCACTCCCACAGTAACTGGTGTATTTACTTATACCGTTACTACTGTCGGTGGTTGTAGAACATTAACTTCATCCGGAGTCATTACAGTTATTCCTGCAGGCGTTGCTGTAGCAACCTTAGGTACCGTAATAGATTTGTGCCCCGGGAATCAGACTACTGTTGATGTCACATTAAGCGGGTTTACAACACCTTTATCGGGGTTCCAATATACAGTCAGGTATGACACCAACTATTTGCATTATGTAAGTACAACAAACTGGGCTCCTGGTGTAACTGGTGTCGGAATCATTCATAACTACTATGGAAACATAGATGCTCTTACATTTGTTTGGGGAGATACTCCGCAAAATATTAATGGACTTCTCTGCCAGCTCAACTTCGTTTATATAGGTAATGGTTGTCAAAACGTAACCTGGTCTGATGTTCCCACTCCTCGATTGTTTGCTGATGATAACTATGATGAAATCACTGTTTCATACTTAGATGGCATGGTATGCGGACCTAATGCCGAAACTATTTCTGGGCCTGCTTCAATTTGTGAAGGATCAACAACAACATGGGCCAGTACAACTTCCGGAGGAACCTGGACAAGTTCAAATCCCTCAATAGCTAGTATTGATGCTAATTCGGGTTTAATTACAGGTATTTCTGCCGGAACATCCCTGATAACATATACAGTAACCGTGGGATCATGCACAGTTTCTGCGACACAAACAATTACTATTACTACTACCCTGCCACAAACATTAACAGGATTGACATCATTATGTGTAGGTTCAACAGATACATGGACAAGTACGACTCCCGGTGGTACATGGTCAAGTTCTGATCCGGCTGTTGCTTCAATTGATGCTACCGGATTAGTAACCGGCGTTTCTGCAGGTACTTCATTAATTACATATTCTGTAACTGTGGGCGGGTGTATAAACACGGCAACAAGTTCTCTCACTGTTGGCGCTGCTACCGCACAGACTATCACGGGAGTATCTTCTTTGTGTATTGGTTCGACTGACACATGGACAAGCACAACTTCAGGTGGCACATGGTCAAGTTCTGATCCTGCAA
>CAZVKJ010000007.1:0-9855 GCA_964626855.1 uncultured Bacteroidales bacterium | reverse complement strand
CTTCTTTGTGTATTGGTTCGACTGACACATGGACAAGCACAACTCCAGGTGGCACGTGGTCAAGTTCAGATCCTGCAATAGCAACTATTGACGCTGCCACAGGATTAGTAACAGGTATTGCTGCGGGAACCTCTATGATTACTTACTCTGTTGTGGCAGGCGGTTGTACTAATACGGCAACACAAGTTGTTTCTATATCAGCTCCTATTGCTCAGATCATCACGGGTATAACTGATTTGTGTATTGGAACAACAGATATATGGACAAGTACAACACCCGGTGGTACATGGACCAGCTCTAACCCCACTGTAGCCACTATTGACGCTGCAACAGGGTTATTAACAGGAGTTTCTATTGGCACATCGTTAATAACTTATTCTGTTACAACAGGCGGATGTATCAATACTGCGACTAAACTTATTACTGTTGGAACATCAACAACACAGTCTATCACTGGAACAACAATATTGTGTATTGGATCAACAGCAACATGGATTGGGACCACTCCTGGCGGCACATGGACAAGTTCAAATCCATCTGTTGCAACAATTGACGTTTCAACAGGATTAGTTACAGGTATTGCTGCTGGAACTTCCCAGATTACCTACTCTGTTACGATAAGTGGTTGTACCAGTACGGGAACTCAAGTGGTAACAATTTCCGCTCCTGTTTCACAGAGCATCTCTGGGACAACACCTTTATGCATCGGAACAACAGCTACCTGGACAAGTACCACCACAGGCGGAACATGGTCGAGTTCTATTCCTGCTGTTGCCACAATTGATGCTGTAACCGGCTTTATCTCCGGCATTACAGACGGCACTTCAGTAATAACTTATTCAGTAACAACTGGCGGATGTGTAAATACAGCAAACAGGACTGTTACTGTAACCGCACCGATTGCACAAACAATTACCGGTATCAATCCATTATGTATTGGTTCGACTGACACATGGACAAGCACAACTTCAGGTGGCACATGGTCAAGTTCTGATCCTGCAATAGCAACTATTGACGCTGCTACAGGATTAGTTACAGGTATCGCTGCCGGAACCTCTATGATTACTTACTCTGTTGTGGTGGGTGGTTGTACTAATACTGCAACACAAGATGTAACAATATCAGCTCCTATTGCACAGACAATAAGCGGAACTACTCCATTATGTGCAGGCTCAACCGCAACATGGACAAGTACCACTTCAGGCGGTACCTGGACAAGTTCAGCACCGGCCATAGCTACCATTAGTTCAACTACTGGTCTGGTTACCGGTGTTACAGCCGGCACCTCGCTGATTACATACTCCGTAACAACAGGTGGATGTGTAAATACAGCAACAGCAATTGTTACTATTAATAATCCTGTTCCACAAACTATCACAGGAACGACTCCAATATGTATTGGTTCTACAGCAACATGGACAAGTACATCAACGGGCGGTTCATGGACAAGCTCAAATACCGGGGTTGCCAATATTAATCCTTCAACCGGATTAATAACAGGTATTACTGCCGGAACTTCTGTAATAACTTATACAGTAACTGTTGGTGGTTGCGTAAGCACAGCTACAAAAGTTGTAACAATAGGCACAGGTGTTGCCCAGACCATTTCAGGAATAACGCCATTATGCGTTGGGTCATCCACGACATGGACGAGTACAACGACAGGCGGTACATGGTCAAGCTACAATCCTGGCATCGCATCCATTGATCCCGCAACCGGTGTTGTAATAGGTATCGCTGCCGGAACTTCAATGTTAACATATACTGTTGCTGCCGGCGGATGTACTAATACAGCAACTGAAACCATCACTATTGGTGCTGCCACCCCACAGAACATTGTTGGAACAACACCATTATGCGTAGGTTCATCAGATACATGGCTGGCAACATCTCCGGGCGGAACCTGGTTAAGCTCAATTCCGGCCATAGCAACGGTAGGTGCATCGACAGGTACTGTTACAGGTATAGCAGCTGGCACATCTCAAATCACATATACGGTGGCCATTGGCGGATGTACCAACATTGCAACACAATCTGTAACGATAACTGCTCCTGTTGCCCAGACAATTGCGGGTGTTACTCCAATCTGTGAAGGTTCTACCGAAACCTGGACCAGCACATCTGCAGGAGGAACCTGGACAAGTTCTAATCCATTGGTAGCAACTGTAAATCCCGGAACAGGCGAAATAACCGGAATAACAGCAGGAACTTCATTGATAACATATTCCGTGACCATAGGCGGATGTATCAATACAGCAACCAGAACTATTACTATTTCTGCTCCTATCGTTCAGTCAATTACAGGAACTTCAGCATTGTGTACTGGTTCTACTGCTACATGGACCAGCACCACTTCTGGCGGAACCTGGTCAAGTTCTGATCCGGCTGTTGCTACAGTAGGTGCATCCAGCGGTTTGGTAACCGGCCTTACAAGCGGCACGTCAATAATTTCATATACTGTAACCGTAAACAATTGTGTTAATATCGGGACCCAGGTTGTAACGGTCTCCGATCCTATAACACAAATTATTTCAGGTCCGGACCAGATATGTACAGATACCCCGCAACCATGGGTAAGTACTTCTCCCGGCGGAACATGGTCAAGTTCAAATCCTGCCGTTGCAACTATTGATGCCACAACAGGCCTGATAAACGGGTTAACAGTTGGAACCTCTGTAATCTCTTATTCGGTAACCATCGGTGGTTGTGTCAATACGGCTACACGCACGGTTACGATTTCCGTTCCAACGGCACAAACAATTACAGGTACGACACCTATTTGTGCAGGATCATCAACAACCTGGACAAGCACCACCCCTGGCGGTACATGGTCAAGTGCTGATGACGGAATTGCTTCTGTTGATCAAACAACAGGTGTTGTAACCGGTATAATACCCGGAACTACCACGATTACTTATTCAATAACCACTGGCGGTTGCATTAATTCTGCTACAAAACTTGTGACCGTCAATACTGCCACACCTCAAACAATAACAGGAACAACACCTATATGCATTGGTTCAACGGCAACATGGACAGGCACGACAACAGGCGGAACATGGACAAGCGCTGATCCTTCAGTTGCTACAGTTAACGCTGCAACAGGAGTTGTTACAGGTATTTCGGCCGGAACATCTGAAATTACTTATGCTGTTACTGTCGGTGGTTGTGTCAATACAGCGACACAGCTTGTGACAATAACCGCTCCTATTGTTCAGAATATTACCGGAACAAATCCATTATGTACTGGAATGACAGAAACCTGGACAAGCACTTCTGCCGGTGGAACATGGACAAGCTCCAACACGGCTGTTGCAACCATCGGATCGACAACAGGTGTTGTCAATACAATAGCAGCGGGTACCACAGTCATTACTTATACTGTGACCATTGGCGCCTGTGTTAATACGGCTTCGACGCTCCTAACCGTTTCAGCACCTGTTGCTCAGACGATTACAGGAACATCAACAATATGTGTAGGAAATATGGCTACCTGGACAAGCACTTCTGCAGGCGGTACATGGACCAGTGCAACACCCGCTGTTGCAACTATTGATCCTAATACCGGTGAAATAACCGGCATCGCTGTCGGCACCTCACTGATTACATATAGTGTAACCGTTGGTGGTTGTGTAAATACAGCAACAAGAACAGTAACCGTAGCTCCCGCAACGCCACAAACTATTACAGGAACAACACCTATTTGTATTGGTTCTACTGTAACCTGGACTGGTACAACACCAGGCGGCACATGGACCATTGACAATCCGGCTGTAGCGACTGTTAATAATACGACAGGTGTTGTATTGGGTGTTTCAGCCGGAACAGCAGTAATAACCTACGCTGTAACTGTTGGCAACTGTGTAAACACAGCAACAAAAGTTGTTACTGTTACTGCACCCGTTACCCAGACAATTACCGGAACCAATAGTTTGTGTATCGGATCTTCAGCAACATGGGCCAGCACCACAACAGGTGGCACATGGACCAGTTCAAACAGTTCAATTGCTACCGTTAATGCTATCACCGGAACTGTAACAGGTTTATCTGCAGGCACTGCGATGATTACATATTCAATTACCATTGGCGGTTGTGACAATACAGCCACACAAATTGTAACTGTAGTACCTGATAATACGATCACCTTAATGACAGGTGGTTCACAGAGTGCTTGCCTGAATACACCTATCACCACTACTACTTATGTGACAACCGGAGCTACCGGAGCAACAATCACAGGACTTCCAACAGGTGTAACCGGTAACTGGGCTGCCAACGTTGTAACAATCAGCGGGGCCCCGACAACCACAGGATCATTTATGTATTCAATAACCCTGACTGGCGGTTGTGGTGATGTTTCAATGACCGGTACCATTGCTGTTGATTCTTGTATTGCATTACAAATTGATGAACTCTATGCTGATCATGACACGCTCTGTTTTGGCGACAGCATTCAACTTAATGTTGTTGTTTCAAACGGACATCCTCCATACACATATACTTGGACAGGAAATGGCTTATCAGATGAATCAATCGCTAATCCTATGGCATTGCCAATTGTAGGTACAAACATATACAGTGTAACTATTTCTGATGGTACCTCTACAATTGATACCAGTATAAGCATATTTGTAGCAAGTAATCCTGTCGTTGCAATGACTTATGATTGCAATACTCAAACTGTAACAGCATTACCTGAAGGAATGCAGGAATACAATTTCTTCCTCAATGGAATATCGGCTCAGCAAGGTGAATCAAATACGTATATGTCTACTGCCATTATTAATAACGATAGCATAATGGTGTATTTAACCAATAAATACGGATGTGCCGGAAGTGATACATTAATTGTTGATTGTAAGGTTGAAACCGAACTTCCAAATGCATTTACACCTAACGGTGACGGATACGATGACTTGTTCCCGACTGCAAGTTATATTGAAAGCGTATATTACCTGGTTATTTTCGATCGTTGGGGCTTGAAACTCTACGAAGGTAATTCAGGGTGGGATGGAAAATACAATGGGAAACTGGTGCCGCCCGGAACCTACTACTACAAGATTATTATAACTAACCCGGATGGGTCAAAGACGGATAAGGTTGGATCCATAACTCTTGTTAAAAATTAATATTTTTATTAATCATTTAAAATCCAGAAATATGAAAAAGATAATTTTAATACTGAGTTTTTTGACAATCACAGTATCTGTTTTTAGTCAAAATGATATTCAACTTACCCAGCAGATCAATAACAGGATTATCTTTAATCCTGCTGCAACGGGACAATCCGGTTGTTATAATTTCACATTACTTGACAGGGAACAATGGACGGGGATAAAGGATGCCCCGTCCACCCAATTATTTAACTTTAATAAGTACATTAAAACCGCAAAACTAGGCCTGGGCTTTACTACTATCTATGACCGGCTTGGTGTTGAAAAAACATTGAATGTAAAAGCATCTATCGCATATCATGCATGGTTAAAAGAAGACATGGTGCTATCATTTGGTTTGAGCGCGGGGATTCTCAATAAAAGTATTGATGGCACCCAGCTTACCTATGAAGACCCATCTGATCCCGGCGCATTGATCACTAAAAAAAGCAAGCTCAGACCGGATTTTGATTTTGGCATGGAGTATAATTACAAAGGGTTAAGCACTGGTTTTTCTTTAACCCATGTGATCACCGGTATGAAAAAATCAACTAACTTCAAAGTTCCCAGGCATTTTTACTTCTATGCAAAATATGCTATTAAAGTTTCACCTGCTGTAGAAATTGTTCCTTCATTATCATGGAATAACATAAGTAAAATCAACCTCGTCGAGATCAATGCCATGACACTTATTAAAGATCGTATATCAGCCGGTATTTCATACAGGATCGGCGATGCCGTTGCTATTATTGCCGGTGTTAAAATAGTCGATCAGGTTCGCTTATCATATTCTTATGACATTAAAACAGGCCCCATTAAATATGGCACCACAAAGGGCAGCCATGAAGTAATGCTATTATGCCGTTTCGGATGCGATAACCAAACTAACTTACATCCGAGATTTTTCAACTGATCTGATTAACTTTATTTAAATTCAGGCAGATAATTTTCTTTTATGTCTTTTACAGAAATAAAATATTATCTGCCTGAATTTTTTTATCCCTTTCTTCCGGAAATATTTTCAAGGGAAATACCAAAAGAAATCTTTACGGATTGTTACCGTTGTCCTATGATCTGCAATAGCCGTGAAGAAATGGGGCAGGATGTCTCAAAGCCTTTTGCACCGGATACCAAGTGCTGCACATATTTTCCACACATACCGAATTTTCTGGCCGGTGCTGTTTTTGTTGATGATGATCCGTCATTGGAACAAGGCAGAGACAGGTTACGTAAATGTATAAAAGAAAAAAAGGGAGTATATCCTCACGGTATTTTTCCGACGAAGAAGTACTCTATACTTTACGAATTGGGTAAGGCAGATGGTTTTGGAAAAAGCCAAATTCTGAAATGCCCCTTTTATCTTGATGGTGATTATAACTGCAGCCTCTGGAAATACCGTGAAGCTGTTTGTGCCACATGGTTTTGTAAACATGTGGGACAGCAGGCAGGGCAAAGCTTCTGGAGTTCGGTCACAAAATGCCTGAAGTACATGGAAGAATGCCTTATCCTGTATGTTTTAAAAAAAGAGAATTTGCCTGTGATTCACCCTTTTGGTAATAACAATAACATATCATATGAAGACCTTGATGAACTGCCGATGAATAAAGCAGAATATGATTACCGCTGGCATAAATGGGTTGGACGGGAAGAAGAATTTTATATACAATCATTTGACTATATTAAAAATCTTTCAAAGGAAGGTTTTTCAGCCTTGATGGGAATAAATTTCCAAATTATGCTTTCAGAGCTTGAAGAAAATTATGAACCCCTTGTTCAAATCCCGGAAATCCTTCAGGCAGACCCTTCTCAAACATTTAAAGAAACAGAAAAAGGATATTACCGGATAGAGCTGAAAACCTGGATTGAGCGCAATGATTCTTATGTTACGCACGCTATAAATTTCCCAAAAATTATTATCGATTCTTTCGATGGGAGCCGCACCACAAATGAGGTTATGGATTTACTAAGGGAGAAGCATGAAATTAATCCTGGCAGGGATATCATTATTGCTCTCTACCAACACGGAGTACTTATCAGGCGGTAATTTTCTTGACTTGCTGAAAAATATATTGTATCTTTGGTTAAATCAAAACAATATATAATGAAAACATTAAAATCAGATTTCATTGTCCTGCTTTTGATTTTCTTCACTTGTACCAGTTTTTATGTTGTAAACAGGGAAGAAGAAATCCATGCTCTGAATAATAAAACAGCTTTTGTTGCTGACAAATGTTTTCAAAATTTCATGAAAAGCATGAACGAGTTGGGGGCTGTTTTTTATATTCCGGATACCAAATTGGAAAAAGGTAAAGAACTCGGATTGCAACCCAAAGAAAAAAGTGCCGGATGGGCTGAAGAATATGATTTTAATACCTATTTCGATCAGGTTACTCCGATAGCGCTTTCTAATGATGAATGTTCTCAAAAAGTAAAACTCACACTGGCTGATCTTCAAATGTTGATTTTTGTCGAAAAGAAAAAATCTGATCAGTATTCAAATTCCGGTGTTCAAAAAATGGAGTTCAAACTTACCGGACTTAAATACAAGCTTGAAGGGAAATTCACCCTTACTGAAAAATTAAATTTCAAATTAACAAACAACACAACCGTATCTATGGTTCCTGTGGAATGGAACATGTGATGTTATATACAAGAGGCTTATATGCGTCCACATAATCAGATATTATTGTTCAACCTTAAACACCTGATATTATGTATACAAAACGGTTTATTTTAATATTTGCTTTTGCATTAGTGTTTATTGCATCGGCAATCGGCCAAACGGACCAAAACAATGGCATTTATTTTAAATTTCAAGCCAGGCTTAAGGCTGGAATAGGGCAAACATTTAAAGCCCTGCCAACAAAGTTTGCCGATGTTTCTGTATTAAATCCGTATAGCACTTTTAAGGACTCTACCACATACAGCCCGGTAAATGATTTTTTGAAAACCAAATGGGGATTATATGGCGGGGGAACCGTGGATTTTTATTTACATAAGAATTTTGGATTTGGTGTCGATGTGGATTATTTCTCAAATAAGCTGAATTTCACGATACCGGATATTGCTACTAATTATGTGGATTCCCATCAGGATCAAATACTACCTGTTACTTTGAAAGAAAGCAAACATAAAAATCAATCACTGATCTTTGTGGGAATTGGCCCCAGTTTTAAAGCATTTACCAATGATCATTGGGATGTGGATATTAATATCCGTGGTGGTTGGAGCCATTTGGTAATGGGTTCTTCGCTGTATAAATTCTCAAACGTTCAGGAAGATCTAAACAGGGTTTTAGACACCCTTTTGTATTTTGACTACAGCAAACCTGTCAATGCATTCGGACTTAAAGCGGGAGTTTTTGTAAATTACTGGTTTAATTCATGGATAGGTGTTACATTAGGTGCTGATTTTATACACACATTTAAATCGGCAAAAAAAATTGATGAGGACCCGGATTATATTTTCAAATATAAGAATCCTGAATATTACATGAGAAATGATGGAACATTCAATCCCTATTGGTATTTCGACCAATACACTCCCGTTTATCATCCGACAAAACTCAATATTAACCATTTTTCAGTTTCTGCCGGGTTGGTTTTCAGGTTTGTCAAACCCGAGAAAAAAGAACCCAAGCCTGTTGTCGTAAAGGAAATCCCTCCAAAAGATATTCTGGTATTGGTAAAAGATTCAATGACAAGCATACCTATGAAGGGTGTTCTGGTAAGTCTTAAAGATAATTCCGGTAAAGTTTTAGACAGTAAAACTACCGGAGATGATGGCAAGGTTACCTTCCAGCAGGTTGCACCGGGTGATTATACGGTATCCGGTACGTTGGGAGTGCTTAAGACAAATGTTGAAAACATTGCTAAAGCAGATTTTGACAACAAAAAGGATATTATTTATAAAGAACTCCTGTTGAATAATCTTAATTTCATACTTCAGGGTGTTACCGAAGAGTGCACCAAGAAGAAAGTGCTTGGTAAAGTCCAGGTTGAATTAACAAACAAATCAACAGGAAAGGTGGCAAAAGTAATTTCCGGGGAAGACGGTTCATTCTCCTTTGCTTTGGAACCTGAAACAGATTACTCAATAGTCGGAACAAAAGACGGTTATTATTCCGGGATACAGGAAATTACAACAAAAGGATTAAACAGAAGCAAGACACTATTTGTTAAACTTACCCTCTGCGTTGAACAGCTTGAGGTCGGCAAAACATTTATCTTAAATAATATTTATTATGATTTTGATAAATGTAACATTCGTAGCGATGCTTCCATAGAGTTAGACCGCCTTGTAAAAATCATGCAGGAAAATCCCACCATGGAAATTGAACTTTCGTCTCACACCGACCAACGCGGAACTGAAGCCTATAATGAAAAACTGTCGCAATGCAGGGCAGAAAGTGCCGTGAATTACATTGTTGGCAAAGGAATAAGCAAATCGAGGATAACAGCCAAGGGTTACGGCGAAAGCAGGTTGTTGAAAGACTGCACACTTGAAAAAGATTGCCCTCAAACTGCAGAAGGCGATTGTCCATGTCATCAGAATAACCGAAGGACGGAAATAAAAATCACCAAGATGTGATTATACCGATTGGAAAAATAATATAGTCCAAACTTCACTTCACTTGTTTGTACTATTTATTTTTACCATCGGCATAACCAAATGAGAAATATCAATACGCCCTATTGGACTA
>CAZVKJ010000006.1:0-125800 GCA_964626855.1 uncultured Bacteroidales bacterium | reverse complement strand
ACCAATGAAAAAGACCATTTTCCTTATCAGCATCCTTATGGCTGTTCTATTCAGCCTGGGATCATGGTCGCTGACCGTGTCGGGCCAAAACAGCCAGGCAGCTCAGGACACATTAAAGGCGCATCTGAAAAAAGCCCAGATTTTGGTTCAGAAAGGCGTTAAGGATGAGGCCTCAAAAATTCTCACAAACATTATGGCAACGAACCCGGACAACAGGGAGGCCGTCCAGTGGTGGCTGATAGCCAATATGAAAAGATCGCCCACCGGTGAAGTGGATGCCATCCCGATGCTTGATTCTTTGAGCAAATCCTACCCATCAAACACAGGTATCCTTTTCTATAAAATTTTCATACAGGCTGAGCACAACATGAATAAGGAAGCGTTGGCCAATGTGGAACAACTTATTTTGATTCAGCCGGACAGTGCCGATAACTGGCTACTTAAAGGACAAATTCTTCAGGCATTGGACAAGCACTCAGATGCATGCACATCTTTCGATAAGGCACTTGAATTAAATCCATCGAGGACTGACGTTTGGGCGATGAAAGCCGCATCACTGTCTAAACTGGGACAATTTGAAGAATCTATCGCACTAATGAATAAGCTGGTGGAACTCGCACCGAATTCAGCGGAGACCTATTACAACCGCGGATGTATCTATTGCCTCAGTGGTGATAAAAAAAATGCATTGGCAGATTTGAAAAAGGCTTTCAGCATGAACGGAGAATTGAAGAAATATGCATTGACCGATGCTGATCTCAAAACACTTTATGATGATAAGGAATTTAAGGAACTGACGAAATAACAGGCAGCGTACCCCGCTGTAACAAATCAAACCAGCCAAAAGGTAAGGGTATACCATCCTTCTTATGAGATAGGTTAAGCCTATTCTTAATAGACCACTTCAAAAGTTTTTTTCTTCTCCTGAAAAATACAACAGTTTCCGGTTTTCTGAATATTAATTTGTATTTTTGAAATAGTTATGAAGCTTTGAAACAGGGGTATGCGATGCTCATGCAGGACACACACAAGTGTTGTAGTAATTTGCCGTTTTAGTGCTGGTTCAATGCTTCCTCTCTTTTTATGTTTATTGTATCTTAATTAGAATTGCTTCGGAATCGGCAACTAACCATACCATCACCGTTATACGCAAGGCAAAAAGAAAACATTACTATGAGAATTAAGCATAGATATTTAACTTCGGATAGCCATTTAAAAATCATTCATCCTGTCATGAAGATTTTGGATAAATATTCACATGACTACAAGTATAAAGAAAACCTTGATTGTGTCATTCCAGGTTTTAAATATCGGATTGAGTTTTATGTATATGAAGACAATCCTGAATTTGATAAGATAAAGATGGAGTTAGGTAAATATATAGAGCCACAAGCTGTAGGAACTGAATATGAAAAAGAAGATATTAAAAATGCTGAATGGTTTCTAATATATACAGGTGAGTATCAATATCCGCAACCGGAGGATGATTTCGGTTATCTGAAAGCAACTTTTAATCTTGAAAATTATTGTGATTGGTGTGGAATAGGTAAAATTCAAAGAGCTCCATATAGACTTAAAACTGAACCTAAACAACACAACAGTCAATTTTGGGGATTACATTGGGACTTTGATGCAGTTTTTGTTAGACAAGAAGCAAAGAATATCTTAGAACGGGAAAAAATAAAAGAAATACGTTTTACAAATCCGGTTTTACATAAAAAGGATACTCCGATTCAAGATTTTTATCAGTTGCATATTGATAAGATACTTGATAAAGGATTTGATCCCTATAATACAAAAACTATAACTTGTAAATTTAACAATGAAGAAAACTGTAATAAAGATAAGGATAAAGTTTATTGTGGACGAATAAAATATCATCATCCAATGATTGGAGGATATTGTTTTGATAAAAACATATTTGATTCTGATTATGATATTGTTGTAACAAATGAATATTTTGGAAGTGGAGCAAGTGCAGATAGACTTCGGATTGTATCAAAAAGATTCAAGGAGATTGTGGAGAAAAATAAATTAAAAGGAGTTGTTTTCACTCCGATTGTACATAAAAGATTTAAACATGAATAATGCCCAGCCTACAACTCACAATATAGCCGAAAAGGGTTTCAGTGGTATTCGAAGCTTTGTAGTGCTTCAACTTTTTGTGTGCCCTGATAGGAAATCGCCCGCAATCCCTTACTGGCCATACCACCGACCGTCGGCTGCAATTAGTTTGGCACAAGAATAAAGACACGAGCAGATAAATACAAAATATGAGGAATAGTAATAATGAATGATACTTTTAAATTAGTCGAACTTTGCAATAAATACCTGAAAACCTTTTGTGTTGACATATCGGAACGATGTGTCGGGAGTGAAGGAAACAGGAAAGCAACAAGCTTTTTTAATGAAGCGCTGGCTTCCTTTGGATGGAAAACAGAAATGCCTGAATTTGAAGCAATAGATTGGGATGATGGTGGTGCAATATTAAAATCAAATGGCGAGAATTTTAATGTAAATGTAAGCCCCTATTCACTGGGATGCAAAGTAAAAGCAGAATTAATATGTGCAACAACTTTTTCGGAATTACAAAAATTGGTTATTACTGATAAGATATTGTTCCTTCATGGTGATATTACCAAAGAACAGTTCATGCCAAAGAATTTTGTTTTCTACAATCCTGAAGAACATCAAAAAATCATCTCATTGCTCGAAAAGGGAAAGCCGAAAGCGATTATCTGTGCAACTTCCAGAAATGCTGCACTGGCTGGAGGAGTATATCCATTTCCTCTTATTGAAGATGGCGATTTCGATATTCCGTCTGTGTACATGACCGATGAAGAAGGCAAAAAGCTTGCACTATATATTGGAAAGATTGTTACTCTTGAGTCTAAATCAAAACGGATTATTGGAAAAGGATATAATGTTATAGGCAGAAAAGGAATAGAAGGTTCAGACCGAATAGTCATTACTGCTCACATTGATGCAAAAAAGGGTACACCGGGAGCAATTGATAATGCAACTGGAGTTACAATTCTCTTGCTTCTTGCTATGCTTTTAAAGGAATATTCCGGCACAAAAGAAATAGAAATCGTTGCATTTAATGGTGAAGATTATTTCGCTGTTCCCGGACAAATGAACTATGTTCGTTCAAATGAAAATAAATTCAGCAATATCATTTTGAATATAAACATTGATGGAGCTGGTTATAGGGTTGGCAAATCTTCTTTTTCGCTATTCGGTTTAACAGATGATTTGTATCAAAAAACCATTGATGTCATAAATGAAAATCCGAATATTGATGAAGGTGTTCAATGGCCTCAGGGCGACCATAGCATTTTTGTTCAGTATGGAAGACCTGCAATTGCAGTTTCATCCAAGTGGTTTATAGATAACATCAGCGATCAAGAAATCACACATACACCGAAAGATAATCTGGATATCGTTGACAATAACCGGCTTGTTGAATTGGCGCTTGCAATCAAAAGTCTTATTATGAGAATACAATAATCGAAGATTGATGAAAGACAGAATCCGCGGATAAAGAAGCGGCCAAGCATAAAGCCAGCCAAAAGCAGCTATACAAAATGCCTGCCGCAGACGCAACGCAGGCACTTCCCGTCGCCGCAGATCGTATGAGTCTTGAATTAATAAGAACGAAAGTTCTTTTCGTTGTGCATTATTCATTGATGATGGTATATCCCCCAAATGTCATATATATTTGTGATGGAACAGGAAGAGCCGTAGGAAGGGAAACTTTCACGTGCAATTCTGGGGGAACATTGGGGTGTGCCAAAGGCATCCCTTCGGGAAAACTCCCCGGCGTGCCCCGATCAGCGTGCATGCAAAAAACCATCAAAAAATTTGGATTATTTCTAATTAGTATATACTTTTGTGGTATACTAACCCAATCAGGTTGTGAAAACATTATCATTAAAACTTGACGACACAATTTTTCAGGAGACTGAACAGGTAGTCACAAGACTTAAAAAGCCTCGCAATCGCTACATAAACGAAGCCTTGTTATATTACAACAGACTTCAGAAGAAAAAACTATTAGCTGGAAAACTTGAAGCTGAATCAAAATTGGTACGGGAAGAATCATTGAAGGTGCTTGCTGAATTTGAAAATCTGGACGATTATGACGATTAGACAATATGAGATTTGGGTTGCCAATCTTGATCCCAGGCATGGGACAGAAACTGGTAAAACAAGACCAGTCCTTATTGTTCAAACAAATTTACTTAATAAGATACATCCTTCGACTTTGATCTGCCCGCTGACAACCAACGTCCAACCTGAAAGTGAAATATTAAGAGTTCACCTAAGGAAAGGAACTGCGAAAGTTAAGGGAAACTGCGACATTATGATAGATCAGATCAGGGCGATTGACAATAGGAGGCTTATAAGTAAAGTCGGCGACTTACCTAAGGAACTTAGAGAGGAAGTGAAAGAAAATATCAGAATAATTTTTTCATTGAATCTTTAATACACGAAACGCAAACTTTTATCTGCTTTCACCCCATAGGAAAAACAAACATGAAGTTCTGGAAAAATTTGAAAATTATGTGTACCTGGGCAGGATGGCATTTGTTTTTTGTTTTGGCACTATCGGACAGGTAAGTGTTTTAAATTCACCACCAAAGAGTAATCGCGAATCCGTTATATCAAAAACAAAGTTTTTTATGATATACACAAAACTAAAACAGACAGTTATGAAAAAAATCAACATATTTTTTTACTTATTGATTTTTGTTTTTACAACGAATATACATTCCCAATCGTTAACGTTTGATTTTTCAACAGGATATGAGGGATGGACTGGTGATTTTGCTGATTATCCCGTTATGGATTCCGTGTTCCATGAGCTTGAATTTGCCAGAGATCACTTACCCTTACCACTTGACACGAACAAATATGCACTAAAAATTGCAGGTAACAACCATTCTGATGATTTATTTATGTTTATTAAAAGAAAAATATCGGGACTTCTGCCGAATACAAATTATCAGTTTTTAGCTTGTCTTAATATTGCTTCAAATGCACCAACAAATGCTGTTGGAGTTGGAGGATCGCCGGACGCAGTATTTATAAAAGTAGGGGTTTCTATGATTGAACCTCTTAAGATAGATTCCGGAGTCTTTTATCGTATGAATATTGGACATAATAGTGGTGATAATAATATGGCTGATATTGGAAATATTGGTGTTTCAGATACTACTACCGTATTTACATTAATAAATAGAAATAATACTGATAATTTACTGACATTAACTACAGATGATAATGGTGAAGTTTGGGTGTGGATTGGCACTGATTCAGGTTATGAGGCCAAAACGACACTTTATTATAGTTCTATTTCTCTTACATTTACAGTTAATTCAGCAATAGAAGATGATAACAATAAGAATAAAGTACTTTTTTATCCAAACCCTGTAACAGACAAAGTATACATTGACTATGTTAAAGGACAGAATTTAAAAATGCAGGTTTTCAATATTATGGGAAGGTGTATTCTTCAGAGTGATTTGACTATTGCGACGAACATGATAGATGTTAGTTCTCTGACATCAGGAATCTATATATTTCGATTGACTGGTACTGACGGGACCTGTCAGCAGAAGTTGATAAAGAAATAGTTTTTTCCTGGCTATTTTAATGCTGAAGCAGGGACAACCTGTTTCCGACACTTTGTATACGGGACAAGCAATTTTGGATTTTTGAGAACTATGTGCATTTATACAGGAAGGGTTATTATCTGCGACGGATGCGGCACTAAAGCATTTACCATCCATGTGTGTCTGGAATCAATAAGAACGAAAGTTCTTTTCGTGGTGTGTTATTTATTGATGATTGTATATCCCCCAAATGTTTTATAGTGCCTGTAAGAAAACTCGTGTTTGCTCGAAGAAAACGTAGAGGCTTGCAAAGCGACAAAAAGCGGAGTTTACTGGTGTAAGTGAGCATTTTTGGCGCAAGCGTAACGAAAAAATTGGCGTTTTCTTGCAAATACTATATACATTTGTGAAGGAATAGGATGAGCCGTATGAAGGGAGACTTTCACGTACGGTTCCGGGGAACGTGAGGGTGAAATTCCCTCGTGTGAACCGATTAGCGTTCATTTTGTAATGCACTATAGACATAACCCACATTAATATGAATAATTTTCTTATTGCTATTATTATTGGATTAGTAGCTGGATTAATTGATTTAATCCCTATGATAATTCAAAAACTTGATAAAACAAGTTGTATATCAGCCTTTATACATTACTTTGTGCTTGGATTGATAATTCCGTTTGTTAGTTGGGATTTGGAACCCTGGCTTAAAGGAATTATTATCTCTGTGTTAATGGCTTTGCCAGTTATGGTTATCGTTTACTCAAAAGATAAAAAGGCAATCATTCCAATGGCTATTTTTTCATTGATCCTTGGAGCTGGGATTGGACTTGCCGGTGCAAAATTCATAGGATAGAATTGTTTTAAATCAGAAATAGGAATAAAACGTAAGCTAACAGCGTGAATAACCCATTGATAGCAGAGGGTTTGTTTAGGTCAGTTCACATGGTTCCCCTGATTGATCTTGATAAGTAAGCGCATAGGCATCGCAACGGGTCATACACGCGGCCATTATATGCAACCAAATAAAACGGAAAGACTATCTTTGATAAATAATTAAAATTATAAAGTGCGGAGTCAGCACGATAAAATCCGACAAAATATAATGAAGAAAATAGTATATGTTGAAAAAATTTTAACAGCAATAGCTGTTAGGACAAATCATAAGATGATGATTATTGTATTTTGCTTAATGATAATACCTGTAGCAATCCACGCACAAAAGGTGAAAATTAAAAATGGGAAAGTTGCTATCAACGGAACTGAAGTTTTTAATTACAAAGAAGGCAAAAATGATATTAGCCTTTTTAATATAAACACAAATGAAGAAATTATCTTTATTAAAAAAAATGGGGGAAAAATAACAGAGGGTGACGACAAATACAAAGATGATTTTGTTACATATTTGTTCTTAAAAGAAAAGATAAAGGTTGAAATATCAACAACAAAGTATGATATTGGTTTTTTATATAATCAAGGTGTTTTTGATTTAGGAGGGAATTTAAATAAAGAAAAAATTATGCTTTTAAAGGAAAAATATGATGAAAATATATCAGAGAAAACCATAATTGTAAAGTAATACCAAATTGAAATATCAAATAGTCCAATAGGGCGTATTGACATTTCTAATTTGGTTATGCTGATGGTAAAAATATCCGACGTGTCGGAAGTACAGACAAATGAAGCGATACCGATAATTATCGGGAGGACTATCCGCCGATGAATGTGTAACCGGTATAAAAGGAGATCAACCCGATGGGCTATTTTTCCATCAGAATATTTTTACCTCAACCTTTCTTTTCACCTCAGTGGCTTCATTACCGGCTTTATCACTCACATTATAAGTGACGTAATACGTGCCTATCGTATTAATATCCACCTGGTTGTTTACTACGATCTCCGAGGTGATATCACCGTCTGTTTCATCATAGGCCGTTGCTCCGGCATCATTATAGGTGCTGCCTTTTTCGGCATAAACCTGCGATGATCCTATCAGTGTGATAACTGGTGCTGTGTTATCATTGTTTTTGTTTTTTTTGCATGAAGCTATGCAAATGACAATGAGTAAGACAATAGTAAAAAATGATAATCTTTTCATAGGTTTCATTTTTTATATACTAAATAACCGTTTGATATATTTCCTGATACAGAATCGGTAAAATTAATCTTAAATATGGTTGAATCATTGCTAAAGCTTATCAGTCCGCTGCCTGCGAATTTGTGGATGGCGGGAGGATTCCCGGCTTCTGCCAACTGGTTGGGAAAACGTATAGTGTCATTTGAAATATCGGCAAAGACACTGGCATTGGAAAAGGCTGCAAAACCGCCAAGCCACACTCTCTTATTTACCATGGTCGATACCACGAGCGGGGCAAAATAACCCACAGTGTCATTGGGAGTATAACATTTGGCAGCATAGTTTCCGGTAAAGTTTTCCGACTCATTTTTTACAATCACGGTGCGAACGGCTTCACCCTGATTCCCGGCTTTATCATATGCTGAATATACAATGGAATAGACTCCGGCAAAGTCAGTGTTGACCTCTCCGGTGATATCAATGGCAACAGTCCCGTCATTATTATCAAAAGCATCTGCTCCGGGGTCTGTATAAGAAGTATTCAGAATAACGGTAATTACCGCATCCCCTTTTAAAGTCACCACAGGGCCTTCTTTATCTTTCTTTTTACATGAAAACATGGCGGGTAAAAATATCGCCAGTAATAAAAGTATGGGTTTTAATTTCATTTTGCGGATTGTTCTATTGTCTTGTGTATTTACCGTGCCCTGAGTACTCAACACTGCTATTACTGATATTATAATTGATCGTGAAAATCGAATCTGCTGAAAATGTTCCCCACCCGGTAAAGGTTTTGTTTTCTGGAATTGTGCCGCAATACACTGTTTGCGAAGGAATAGTGATGGTGGTGCCATCAATGGTGGCATATACCACAGCGCCGTTGATCCGGGCAAAGCGTGTAAAGTAAATGGTGTTGTTGGTGGTATCCGGGGCAGAAATAGTTTCGGTATACGAACTGTCGGGGACATTGATAATGTAATTATCTACCTGGTAACTGCCTTTTAGGTAAAGGCCGGCATCAACAACCACGGTGCGGATTTCACTGGCCGTATTGCCGGCAGCGTCTTCACAGGTGTATGTTATAGTATATTTGCCTGCCAAAAGCGTATCAACACTGCCTGTTGAAGTCACTTCAAGGCTGCCATCCATATCATCGGTAGCTACCGCACCGGCATCGGTATATAGCGTTCCCCAGCATATTATTGCCGGATTGGAACCTTTAAGGGTAATCACAGGATCATTATTGTCATCTTTTTTACAGGCTGCTGCAAACAATATCAGTGCTAAAAAAACATACAGCAATTTTTTCATGAAAAAAGGATTTGTCTTTAGTTATAGTATTAATAATGTCAAAAGTACGATTTTATTTTTTTTACAAGTAAATAATGTCTGGCGGGGTAAAAAAAATCCCGGCTGTTTATAAGCAACCGGGATTTTTCTGTTTATATGAACCGGACTATTCCTGTAAGGTGAAAACGCCAATGCCTGTTGTTGTAACAGCAGGAGAACCGGTAACTTTAGTATAGTTTAAGGTAATGACCAAAGGGTTTTGTGTTATGGTTCCTGTAGCTGAAAATGAGCGTGTTTCAGCAGGTTCACCACAGCTGAATGTTTGTAATGGCAGCACACAGCTTGTATGGGCCGCATTAATATCAATGTAAGGGCTGCAGTTCGTGAAAAAACCGAATTTGCTGAAAAATACGCGGTTGTTTATGGTGGGGGAGGCCGTAATGGTTTCTGCCCAGCCGTAATGCCATGAAGCGCTTATTCCGTCATCAGTGGCATTGTATGACCCGACAAAATCCTTTGCCTGGTTTTCAACTATTACGGTCCTGGTTGCCTGGCCTGTATTCCCGTCGGCATCGGTGGCTGTATATGTAAAGGTGTATGTGCCTGCCACATCATTGTTAAAAGAAGGCGTGCATGAAACCCTGACTTCAAGATTGGTACCGTCTTCGGCAATTGCAGTGGCTCCCGGGTCAGTAAAAGGTGCATTCAGCGGAGTAGTGATCACGGCATCGCCGATCAGGGTGACAGTAGGCGGCTGGGTGTTTTCCTTTTTACAGCCTGTGAAAGTGCTAATCCCGGCAATCAGGACAATGGAAACAAAAACGAATACAAGTTTTTTCATGTTCTTTGATTTTATTTGTACAAATATAAAGATAAATTTTTCTGAATTTTAATACAAAATTAATGTTTTTTATAAAAAATCAAAACTAAATTATATTCATAATTTCCATCATGCCATTTTGTAGAAGCACAAGTATATGAATGAATTTAGTTTATAAAAAAAAAGCTGCCTTTTTGAGGCAGCTTTAAATTATGCAGTTTAATTTTAGTTTGCAGTGTAAACACCGTGGCCTGTAATAGTAGTACCGTTGGTGGTTTCTGAATAATTGAGGGTGAAATTGTGGTTTGCTGAGCTGTATGTAGCCGTTCCGGTGAAAGTTCTGTCGGCTGCAGGGTTACCGCATGTAACGGTTTGCTGTGGAATAGTAATGGTTGTTCCTGAAAGGGTTCCGTAAACTGTACCATTTACATAGAATGCAAATTTTGTAAAGTTGATCTTGTTGTTGGTTACAGATGATGAAGAAATTGTTTCAGGATATGTTCCGTTTGATGTAGCGCCTGTGAAATCTTCAACTGTGTATGAACCTGCCAGATACTGGCCCCCGTCAACAGAAACAGTTCTGGTGGCAGTACCAACGTTACCGGCTTTATCGGTTGCGGTATAAGTAATGGTATAATCGTTGGCTAATAACATATTTACCGTACCCGATGCTGCTGCGGTTAGATCTTTATCAACATCATCAACAACTGTAGCGCCCGGATCGGTGTAAGCAGCAGCGCTGAATTGTGCAACCCTGTTATGAGCAGCGTCATCATTAGTAACAGTTATAACTGGTGATGAAGAATCAGTTTCTTTACAACTCGAAATTGATAAAACGCCTGCTAATAAAAGCAACGAAGCAAATCCCAATGCAATTTTTTTCATGATTTTAAATTTTAAGTTAATAATAAGGATTTAATGTTTACATGAATTATGAAAGCAAAATTATAAAAAAAATTCAAAGATTTATGAAAAAAAACTTTTTTTATTAAATATTATGTTACTTTTGTGGCCCAGAATTATTATTAAAACCAAAAAAAAATGAAAAAATTATTCTCAGTATTAGTTATCGCTGGTATGGCAGCTCTCGTAGCTTGCGGACCAAGTGCAGAAGAACTTGCAGCAAAAGCAAAAGCAAAAGCTGATTCATTAAAAGCTATTGCTACAGCTGATTCATTAAAAGCTGTTGCTACAGCTGATTCAATTGCTGCTGCTGAAAAACAAAAACACATCGACGATTCAATTGCTGCTCTTCCTCCAGCAAAAGAAGTAAAGAAAAAGTAATTGAACCTTAGTTCATTATTAAAAAAAAGGCAGATTATTCTGCCTTTTTTTATTATAAAAAAATCTTTTCAAAATAATATAAAAAAAATTTGGTTTTGTATTGAATCATATTTTTTTTTATTAATTTTGTCGGCGAATTAATAACCAAAATTAAAAAAAAATGAAAAAATTATTCAGTTTATTCGTAATTGCTGGCATGGCTGCTCTGATAGCTTGTGGCCCAAGCGCTGAAGAAAAAGCTGCTAAAGAAAAAGCAAAACAGGATTCTATTGCTGCCGCTCAGAAAAAAATTGATGATTCAATTGCTGCTGTACAACAGAAAATTGATGATTCAATCGCTGCTGTAAAAGAACAGGCTAAGCAGGATTCAATAGCAAATGCAGGCAAAAAGGGTGGAAAACCCGCAACAACAAAACCCAGCCAGACTACTCCTAAAGATAAGGTAAAAGCTGGACAGGGTAAAGGTTGATTATGAATAAATGATAAAGAAAAAGGGCTGATTTTTTCAGCCCTTTTTTTATTTTCCGCAAACTTCGCGGATCAGAGATAAAACAGTATAAGTTTCCACCGAGGCTTTATCCGGGTATACCCAATGCTCATCATCAATGCAGCCGGTTTTTGAAATAATGAACAAACTGAATTTCTCTGTACTGTAATCAGGGATTTTCATAGTCTTTTGTTCAAGATCCTTCTTCTCCTTGTAGTAATTCTGAAGCCTTTTGGTATCATCTTCTGTAACAGGAGTGTAAACAATACCCGATTTGGAACTGAGTTTTGAATCCTTTAGTTTTGAAATATCATATTTTTTTTCAAGTGAAGCTATCTGGCTAATAATAGAGGTATTGTTGAATGAGGCTTCCTGTATTTTTATGAAATCCCATTTTTTTTCATACCTGATCAGGATTTTAGCAACCGTCTTTTTCCCATTTGCCCGTATACGGGCATTCCTGTCATCTTTTTTTTCCTTCAGGGTGTTTGACGTATTTTCATTGAGTTCCCATATCGAATCGGCCCGTTGAATAATAAAAAAGTTGGCCGAATCACGGAAAGTCCAGCCCTGGGGAAGGTAATTTATTATGATGCCGACAATGGCATCTGAAAGATATCCTTTACCTTGTGCTTCCTTTTCAGTATATTGCGCATGTGCTTTGGATATTAATAAGGCAAATATAATCCCTGAGACGAGAATCAGTCTTGATGAGAATTTCATAGTTTTCATTTTTTTGGGGTTTCACGAAGATTTCAAAAAGCATACCATAAAGATATTATTTTTTTTCAACCGCTTTTTCATATTAGTTGAATGACTAAATTTGTGAAGCATAAATTTATGAATATGGAACAAAACAAAACCACGATTATCGGAAATAAAGGAAAAGGAGTCCGGTCTGATTGCCAGGTTATTTTGGAAATCACAGATTCAGGAGGAGTAAAAATTGAGTTGACAAGTAAGGTCAATGCCCTGTATGGTAAATCAATCTGCAAGGAAGTTGAAGAAATACTTGGCTTTTTTGAAATTAAAAACGCCAGGGTAGTTATCGAAGACAGTGGCGCACTGCCTTTTGTTTTAGCTGCTCGTATTGAGGCTGCTGTCAAAATGCTGGTCAAGACTGATAAGGAATATCTTTTGCCGATGCTTGAGCAAAATAATTATCAAACGGAAAAGGAAAGAAACAGGATATCCCGCCTGTACCTGCCGGGCAATACGCCCAGCCTGATGATCAATGCAGGGATACATAAACCTGACGGTATTATTCTCGATCTGGAGGATGCTGTTGCCCCGGATAAGAAATTTGAAGCCGGCTTTATTGTTCGAAACGCGCTGAGAAACCTCGATTTTTATGGTGCCGAACGCATGGTTCGTATTAACCAGGTTCCCCGCGGGCTTGATGACCTTGACTTTATTATTCCTTACAACGTAAACCTGATACTTGTGCCAAAGTGCGAAAGCGCCGGGCAGATACAAATGTTGAACAGCAAAATTGCCGGAATAAAAGCAAAAAAGAATATAAATACGAATATCTGGCTTATGCCGATTATCGAAAGTGCACTGGGTGTGATGAATGCATTAGAAATAGCGACTGCCGCGGACAATGTTGTTGCTATGGCCATTGGTCTTGAAGATTATACAGCCGACCTCGGTACAAGACGTACTGCCGAAGGTACCGAATCATTTTATGCACGCAGCATGGTTGTAAATGCCTGCAAAGCTGCCGGCATTCAGGCTATTGATTCTGTTTTCTCCGATGTCGCCGACATGGAGGGCCTTAAGCAGAATGTACTCAAATCAAAAGCCCTTGGTTTTGACGGTATGGGATGTATTCATCCTCGCCAGATCAGGGTAATACATGAAAATTTTGCTCCCGATAACACGGAGATCGATAAAGCCAAAAAAATTGTCAACGCCTTTTTAGAGGCACAGGAAAATGGATTAGGAGTGGTATCGTTGGGAACAAAAATGATAGATGCCCCGGTAGTAAAACGGGCTCAAAAAACAATAGACCTGGCTATTTCAATGGGGAAAATTTCGAGAAACTGGAGGGATGAAGCAAATGAAAAAATATGATAAACTAGTAGTTAATGCTATTGGCCGTACTGTTCCGACCGTCATTAACGGGGAACCGGCAACGCCTTTCATGGGACTTCGTAAATACAGGCCGTCAGGCAGAAAGTATGCACCGCAGATACCTACTTGTATTGATTATCCTGATGATGGAAATAAAGTCGTGGATTCATTGGCTGAAGCCCTGCAACGCTGCGGACTGAAAAATGGTATGACCATTTCAACACACCATCACCTCAGGGATGGTGACCTTGTAAGCAACGTCATTTTTGATATTGCGCATGAAATGGGTATTAAAGACCTGGTATGGTTTCCATCGGCCTCATTTCCATGTAATGAGCCTTTAATAAAGTATCTTGAAGATGGAACAATCAACCGTATTGAAGGTTCCATGAACGGGCCGCTGGGCCGTTTTACTTCCGGTGGCGGAATGAAAGGCTGTGCTGTTTTGCGTTCTCACGGTGGCCGTGTGCAGGCTATACAGGATGGGGAAGTAAAAATTGATATCGCTGTTATTGCAGCCCCGACAGCTGACCCCTTTGGTAATGCAACAGGTACGATGGGATCTTCAGCCTGTGGAATATTAGGTTATTCCTGGGCGGACATGTTATATGCCGATAAAGTAATCGTGGTGACCGACAACCTGGTGCCATTTCCCTGTATGCCTTTTCAAATTCAGGGTAATTATGTGGATTTTGTGGTGGTGGTCGATAAAATAGGAATTCCTGAAAAAATTGTTTCCGGGACTACCCAGGTCACAAAATCACCTGACCGGCTATTGCTCGCAGAATGGACTGCCCGTTTTTGTGCTGAGGCAGGATTGTTGAAAGATGGTGTCGGTATTCAGACAGGTGCCGGAGGGACTTCTTTATCAGTAGGTTTGCACTTTCATGAACAATTAAAGGCAAATCACTGGAAAGCCCGCTTCGGATTTGGCGGCAGCACACAATATATGGTTAAAATGTTAGAAGATGGCGTGCTGGATTATCTGCTCGATGCACAGGCTTTCGATCTGGAAGCAGTACGTTCAGTAAGAGAAAACATTAATCATATTGACCTTTCAGTTTTTCAGGCATATAACTATCATAGCAAGGGTAATTATACCTCAATGACTGACATCGTGATCTTAGGTGCTACGGAAGTGGATGTTAACTTTAATGCAAATGTGGTTACGCATTCGGATGGCGCTTTACTACATGGCATAGGAGGCTTTCAAAACTGCCTCTTCTCAAAATGCACCATTTTGCCGATACCTTTATTCCGCGACCGTATTCCCGTAATCATTGACAATGTTACTACTGTTTGCGGACCCGGAGAACTTGTCGATGTAATTGTTACTGAGCGTGGTATTGCCATAAACCCATTACGTACTGATCTTATTGAAAAAATGAAATTTTCGAGCCTGCCGATTAAAACTATCAGTGAACTTAAGGCTGAAGCCGATGCTATTTGCGGAATACCGCAGAAAGCCGAATTTGATGATGAGATCGTTGCTGTAATAAAATGGGTTGACGGTACTGTTATTGACGCCGTTAAAAAGCTCAAGAATTAAATCTTTGTATTTGACTACTGGGTTCTGTGCTGATTATAATGACTTTACGGTTTCGGTGCATGGCAAAACTCCGGAATGATCATCAAAATTACTAAAAGAACCCGGTATGATTTTGCCAGGTATTAGACATAAAAGCACAAGTATAGTTTTGTGCATTAAGCCTTAAGACCTAACAATTTCAACAATATAAATATTATAAACCGGAGGAGTGTGAATATGAAAAAATATGACAAACTGGTAGTCAATGCACTTGGGCGTACTGTACCGACCATCATCAATGGGAAGCCGGCCGTTCCTTACATGGGTATCGGAAAATTCAAGCCTACAGGGGTGAAACATGCACCGCCGATTGCTACCTGTGCCGATTATCCTGCCGATGGCAATAAAATTATCCCTAATTTGAAAGAAGCCCTGGTAAAATGTGGTATTAAAGATGGAATGACCATTTCTACGCATCATCATTTTCGTAACGGCGATCTTATTGCCTGGCAGATATTTGAAATTGCAGCAGAATTAGGTGTTAAAGATCTGATATGGTTTCCTTCTGCTTCTTTTGAATGCCATTCACCAATGACCAGGTTCCTTGAAGATGGTACCATCCATCATATAGAAGGCAGCATGAATGGTTCGTTGGGAAGATTCACTTCTGAAGGAAAAATGAAGGGCCTTGGGGTACTGCGTTCGCATGGCGGACGTTACCAGGCTGTTCAGGATGGAGATGTGCATATTGATATAGCCGTTATTGCCGCACCAACAGCTGACCCTTTTGGAAATGCCACAGGTGACAGGGGCCCTGCTGCCTGCGGCTTACTGGGTTTCGCACTTGCCGATTCGCAATATGCTGACCGGGTCATCGTAGTAACCGATAATCTGGTACCTTTTCCATGTATTCCCTGGCAGATACATGGCAATTATGTCGATTATGTGGTTGTTATGGATAAAATCGGTATCCCTGAAAAAATTATTTCAGGAACAACAGAAATTACGAAAAGTCCCGATCGCTTGCTTTTGGCAGAATGGACAGCGCAATTCTGCGATGAAGCCGGGATCATCAGAGATGGATTTTCGTTTCAGGCCGGAGCAGGGGGAACAGCGCTTTCCATCGGGATTTATTTTGCCGATATTTTGCGCCAGCGGGGGATGAAAGCCCGTTTTGCCCGTGGCGGCAGTAATAAATACCTTGTAAAAATGCTTGAAGATGGCTTAACGGATTATATCCTTGATGGACAAACTTTTGATCTTGAGGGCGTTCGTTCCATGCGTGAAAATCCCGGACATATTAATACAAGTCCTTTCACAAGTTACAATTACCACGGCAAGGGAAACTTTGCATCCATGATTGACGTCGTGATACTTGGCGCCACCGAGGTTGATGTAAACTTCAATGCCAACGTCGTAACTCATTCCGACGGGACATTATTGCATGGCATCGGCGGGTGGCAGAACTGCCTTTTCTCAAAATGTACAATTTTGCCCATTCCTTTGTTCCGTGACAGAATACCTGTGATTATTGATGATGTTACGACCATTTGTGGCCCGGGAGAATTGATAGATGTGATTGTGACAGAACGTGGTATTGCAATCAACCCCTTACGTACCGACCTGATCGAAAAAATGAAACACACACAGCTTCCAATTAAGACCATTCAGCAACTGAAAGCTGAAGCTGAAGCTGTTTGCGGCGTTCCGGAAAAGATTGAGTTTGACGATGAAATCGTGGCTGTAATTAAATGGGTGGATGGAACTGTGATTGACTCGGTGAGGAAACTGAAATAATCAAATGCTTCCCAAATTTCAGCATTAATTATTATTAACTGAAATAGTCAGCATTATTTTCTATGTAAAATATTTGTTTAAATTATTCTTTAATAATTTTTTTTACCTCAACAAACTTGTCGTTTTCGAGTTTTACAAAATAAATTCCACTCATCAGGTTTGAAATATTAATCTGTGTTTTGTTATTAACTATTTGTTGACGTAATAATTCCTGACCATTAATATTGCAGATGGTGAGTGTAATCTCTGTATTTTTTTTATCAACTTCTACAATTAGTTTTGTATTTGCAGGGTTAGGATAAATTAAAAAATTACTGTTTCTTTCATTTACTTTTGAGGAGGTTAAGGGCTCCGTTATTAAAACACTCTGGCAAGTTGCACCTGAACAACCGGAATTGTTGTTATAAATATAAACGATATTATATGTTCCTGTTGCTAATACACTTGGGCAAAAAGTTCCATTATACATGCCGGCACCGTAAAAGCTTCCGCCGGAAGGTGTTCCACTTAAGGTAATACAGGAATCGCTATTACTATAAGAAGAATTAAGACCCGAAAAAGAAACATCTATCGGTGCGTAGCAGGGGTTACACATTTTGTCAATATCTTTTTGTATTAAAGCTCTGTTCCAGAGTTTTACATCATCGACTTTTCCTTTTAAATAAAATGTTGATGAGGGGAACACATTGGATTGATTATGCCGGCCTATACTACCAGCACTGTCGCTATAATATAAACTTCCTCCTGATCCTGAATAAGTACCATTATCATTAATGCAATTAATATATAGAACCATATCAGTTGGACCCCGAAAAACAGAAATAACATGATACCATGTATGTTTATGAATGGGTGTAGTGCCTGCTTTTGAGCGTCTTGCAGAATATGATCCTGTACTTCCTCCATCACCATAATCCATTGAAATTATTGTATCTCCATTGGAATTTCTGGCAAGGTTAATCCAACAACCCGAGTAAATGGGTTCTTTATAATCAGTTGTAAAAATTGAATATAAATTATTTAAATCATTAAAATACACCCAGAAAGACACTGAAAAAGGCAATTGTGGCTTTAGATTAGGTAGGTTGGGTAATTTAATATAGTCATCTGTGCCAAGAAATTCATAGGCACTGTTGGGATTTCCAAATCTATCAGTTGATAAAATAGCCCCGAATACGGTTCCATCATAGCCATGTCCACTGGCATCATTGGCATTTCCATTGAAAGGATAATAATAAACCAAACTATCATTTATGTTTTGTGCATTCAATACATTATAGGAAATACTTACTATAATAAACAAAAGATACACTTTTTTCATTTAAACCTCCGTTTTTATAACATTTATTTTTAATGCCAGATTAATATTTTACTAAAAAAAATTACATAAGAATGTAAAACTATATACAAAAGTATTGTAATTATTTGTCTTTTTATAGCGTAAATTGCCTATATATATTGAGTAATTCAATAAGGAAAAAACTTGAATTTTTCTATATCAACAAGAGTTTTTACGATTAATAGGTGAAAAATTATTCAAATATAAAATATCGATCAGTTAGATTTATATTGTATTCTTAGCTCTATTTTTATGGCTATTTTGCCTCTATCTTGCTATTAAATTGCTTATAAATAAATTAAAGAAAAATACAGATGCAGGGGAGCATTTACCTGATAAGTGTGATATTCCCCTTTTTGATGTATTTAATTTTATTATAGCATACAGCATCAAGGTAATATACAAACACCCCCGGGTCACATAACTTATTCCTGAATTTCCCGTCCCAGCCTTTGTTAATATCTTTTGTTTCAAATACTTTTTCGCCCCAGCGGTCATAAATCAGAAAATCAAATTCTGAGAGCATTTTGCTTCTTACAAAAAGAACTTCGTTTTTACCGTCGCCATTGGGTGTGAAGGCATTGGGAACATAAATATAACGTTCGTCGCAAAAGACTTCTAATACAACAATTTTTAATGTATCACGGTAAATGCATCCGTATGGGTCGGAAATGGTAAGATAATAGGTTGTTGTTTCGTTGGGCGTTGCAACAGGGTTGGACGAATATGGATTGTCTAATCCCGTGGAAGGATACCATGTATAGGTGCAATTGGGAATATTGGTGGCATGAAGGCCATCAGGCTGACCCTGGTACACCGTGTCCTTATCAGCATATACGTATACATGGGCAAATATTGAATCAACTATGATTGTCAGTGAATTGGTTTTATAACAAAATTTGGAATCAGAAACCGTGACATCATAATTACCTGCACACAAATTTCCAATAGGGTTAATAGTCTGATTATTACTCCAATGGTATGAATAGGGAGGTGTGCCGCCTGACGGATAAATAGTGATGGTTCCAACACAGGCTTCGTCACAGGGAATATTTGTTACCTGGGCGTTTGCTGTTAATTCTGCCGGATTGGTAATGGTGACAGATGCAACGGAAATACATTGTGTTGCATCGGTGACCGTCACGGTATAAACACCAGCGCATAAGTTAAAAATACTATCATTGTGGCTTCCGGTATTCCATATATAGGTAAAAGGAGGATTTCCGGAATTCAAATTTACCGAGGCAAAACCATTGCACGAATCGTGGCATGAGGGTGCATTTGCCAGCAAAGAGTCAACAACAACCACAAATCCTACATAAACACTATCCACAATGCTGCAAAAACCATTGCCTACCTGTATGTAGAAATAACAAGGCGAGGTGATAGTAGCAGTCATAGCAGGGTTTGATGAAGGTGTATTTAGCCAGTCGGTGAAATTGTGGTTTGATGACCAATGGAAAAGATTTGCACCATGGCCGGTGTTGGCAGTTAGTGTAATATGCCCGTCGCAGGATGTGGTGTCATCTCCGGGAAAAGGATCGAGCAAAAAAATGTCAACTTTCTGAGTGAGTGTGTCTGTACAATAACCATTCGAAACAAGCAGCGTATAAATCATGGTCGATGGGGGGTGTGCAATAGGGTTACATACATGCGGATCACTGAGATAACTTGTTGGTATCCAGTTATAAGTTACGGTGGAATCATAAGGTGTTAATAAACCTATTTGAGTAAAATCGCCAGGGCAAATGTATTTTGCCGGTAACGTATCACTTGAATTTGACAGGACAAGTATCTGTTTTGAAATAGTGTCGGAAGAATTGCATGTCCCGGTATCGGAAGCGATAAGTGTTACCGTATAAGTACCTGATGTTGAGTAAGAATGTACAGGGTTCGTGATGGTTGAAGTCTGATTGTCACCGAAATTCCATAAAAATGTCATTCCGGCGCCACCGGAATAGGAATTATTAACAAAATGAACAGTAGCAGGCAGGCAAATTACCGGAGGTAATTGAAAATCAGCTATTGTAATTGGCAACATGAAATCAAATTTAAATGTACCATTGTTACAGTTTGAACTGTTGTTGGCAGTAGACCAGGCCTCTGGCGTGGTTGGAAAGTCATCATTACCGCCACATCCTGCACATACCGACTGGTATATTTTGCCCTTGCGGTCGAAACGTGAGGTGCCGCCGTCAACATGCTCATAGCTGATAGGGCCTCCGAAATAGGTTCCGTAAACCATCGCTGAGGCATCATCTTTGATTACCAGCAGGTAAAAATCGTTACCATCGGTAGTATTTTGAAAGGCATCGCCTGAAATCGGCAATCCGCTAGTTCCTCCCGTACCATTGAGTACCGATCCTCCCCATCCCGACAAATATATTTTTGAACATAAATCAACGAGTAATGCTGTGGGAGAAATATCCGGGCCGCCGTTACCTGTGCCGAAAGTCGTCGACCAATAGCGTGATGAAAGGTTGGGATAAAATTTTGTAATAAATTGACCGCCTCCGGGAAGATTCCATGCAGCATTTTCAATGTATGTATTTCCGGGGTCTGCGGTCTGGCCAAAAACAAAAATATAGCCCTGCTTATTCCTGTCCATCAGGTATGTTTGATCATAGTAAGCAGATCCATAGTAGGTTGACGCTAATATGGCAACACCATTTTGTGATATTTTTGTAATAAAACCATCACAAGCCCCCCCGTTATATGTTGTCTGATATGCCCCGCTTGTGGTCGGGAAATTTGACGAGGTTGTTCCGCCGCAAACAAAAACATTCATACTGTCATCGATAACAATTCCGTAAACAGCGTCAAACCCCGATCCGCCAAGGTATGATGACCAAATGAGGTTATGAAGGTTATTGTCAAGCACACTTATGCAGCCATCTAATAAGCCTCCGCTGAAAGAGGGTTGAAATACGTTTGCTGTGGTAGGATAATCGTGCGATGCCGTAGTGGAAACGATGTAAACGTTATTGTTGTCATCGATGTTTATTTCACCTCTCGCACCATCAGCATAATTATGTGCCAGGGGTGCATAAAAATTATTCCCATCGTTGCCGACGCCTCCTAAGTAAGTAGAAGATAATAACTGAGTACCGCTTGAATTTATTTTGGCAACATACATATCAATCCCCTGGTTAAAGGTCAGAACATTGTCATAAGTAATGTTTGATCCACCGCTAAAAACCGGATCGTAAGCATTTGCCGTCATTGGAAAGTTGGCAGACCCCGTGGTGCCAAATACAAGGAGGTTGTTGTTTTTATCAACAATAATACTATGAGGCAAATCATTTCTGTCGCCTCCCAGGTAGGTTGCATACATACGATTTTGCCCGTTGGTATCATATTTAATTATTGCCACATCACAGCCACCGTAGTAGGTTCCTTCGCCGCCGCCGAAATTAACCTGGAATGCCCCGGGTGAGACGGGATACCCATTTGCAATATCGTTGAAACATATGCCTCCTGAGTAAGTGTATCCTAATTCATCGTATGTAGCCGTAAATCCCCAATTATCTGCAAGAGAACCTGTTAAAGTTGAAAAAACCAGTACAGGATCAATAACCAGTTCATTATCTTTGTTGTAACCTTCAGGAAAGTCAAAACTAACGCGGTTTTTATGAAGTACAAATTTACAGGGGATATTGGTTTTAACTCCATTAATATATTGATATGCTACAGGCGCAATTTCAGTTACCTGATTGACGGATGTCTTTATTATAAGATTGTGCTGTTGGATAGAAATGTCGTTAACACCCTCATATTCAATAATTATTTTACCTGCGTTGGCGCCTTTGTGTAATATAAACTGGTATTTCAGCAAATGTTTGTACTCCAGTAATTCCATATCAATATTGTTATAAAGATTGATATAGGAAAGTTTTTGATAATTGAGCACGTTCGACACCCATTTAGATTTGTCATTGCCCAAAAAATAATTTGTATAATCAACTCCACAACCCGAAGGCCTGATGATAACATCTTTGTTGGCGTTGGCAAACGTTGCTGAGTAGGCGTGGTAATTAATGATAAACTCCGACGAATCAATTTTATAAGGTTGGTTATGCAGCCTGAGTTTGTATGTCATCAGGTTATTGAATTTTGCCTGGTCGCGAAATACAAAATGCAGGCTGTTTCGCATACATTGCAAATAACCTTCATTCAACTCGGCTTTGTATTTTATTTGTTGATCCCATTGCCCTTTATTTTCAATGAAACGAAGCTGGTTTGAACTCAGGGAGTCTTTTTCGTGGGCGTAAGAGGAAAAACAGATAAAAATTATGAATGTAATGAAAATACAGAATTTTCGCATTTATGTTTTTTTATATAACACAAATATAACGAAAATTTTATATCATGTAATGGTTGCCACCGGTTTTTCTTTAAAAAATTTTTCAATGACCGGAAAAGCTCTTTTATTGCTGATTGATCATCAAATAAAAATACGCAGAAATGAAAACAGGACTTTTCCTGATCAGGAATATTGAGCATAATAAAATTCTAAATAAAACATCCGCCGCTAATGTCCGCGGGTAAGGGCAATCAACACCTAAACGTAAACACTGATAACAAAATGTTTGTCATTCTTCATTATTCATAAACCCTTGTTTTTGAATAGCAGCTAAATAACATTTTGAGAAATATGTATTATCTTTTTTTGTATAACGTTTTTGGGTAAAGATTTGCGCAAGGTTTTCCACTTGGTTTTCAATAATTAAATTCTTGGTTAAGGGTAGTGCTTCCTTTTCGTTGTATAATTCGTCAATTTTTTCCCGGGAATAAGGCTGGTAGGTTTCATTATGAACAACAGCGGCCAGTGGCAAACGGTCTGTAAGTTCGGGACACTCATCAGGGTAACCGGCAACAATCGTTGTAACTGGTACCACGCCTTTGGGGCAATCCAGTATTTCGATGATCTTTTCGGCATTATATGTCGTTGTTCCAAGGTAACAAATTCCCAGTCCTTTGGATTCTGCAGCCAGTGCTACATTTTGAGCCGCCAGAAGCGCATCAATAGCAGCAGTCATGAATGATAGAAAATTATCATAACCTGGTTCTGCATCGCGCTGTCGGCACCAAAGATTGAAACGGTTGAAATCGGCACAGAAAGTAAAAATTACAGGCGCTTGCAACACCATATTTTGCTTAAAATGGCATTCCCAAAGCATCTTTTTTTTCTCTTCATCTTTGGTAACAATAATGCTGTAAACCTGCATATTGCCAGTAGTGGAGGCACGGCAACCTGCTTCAAGTATTTGATTTAATATATCGTCGCTGATGGGATCGCTTTTGTACTTTCGTATTGAACGGTGGTCGTTGATGGTTTTTAGTGTCTCCATAAAGTTATTTTTCTTTTGATTTTATTCTATTGATGATTTTTTCATCCGTTAATTCTTTATATGCATCTTTACCTATCCACCGTGCCGTAGCATTTTCGCTGTTCATGAGCTTTTCAGCGACAGGTAATGCTTCGGGGTGAAGTTGTATGTTTCTTTTTCCTATCTGGCGCAAAGCCCAGTTAACTGCTTTTCTGACGAAATTTCGTTTATCATCCGATTCCCTGACAATGAAAGGTAAAAAATCAAGAAATTGCTGGTTGCTTAATTTTTTCGCATGGACGGCAAGGCAGGCCATCATGACAAATCCTGCCCG
The DNA here is from genome assembly GCA_964626855.1 of uncultured Bacteroidales bacterium. GTDB lineage: Bacteria > Bacteroidota > Bacteroidia > Bacteroidales > CAIWKO01 > CAIWKO01. The sequence goes on along the minus strand of CAZVKJ010000006.1, from coordinate 101,820 downwards.
TTTTACAAATTCCTGATCGCTGTTTACCCATTCCAGGGTTTTATCAATTGCAAATGGAGTTTTATCAAAAAGGTTGCTGCAGCATTGGTCGCAAATATCCCATGAATCAAAATCATGAACCCACCTTTCCATTTGTTCAACTGTTACCTGTTTAACGTTGTCGATCATAGGCGCGAGTATGCGTGTTTCATGGTATCCGGCATTCCAGAGGTCCATGGCCAGTTCGTGATTTTTTTTATATTGTTTTGCCAAAGAACGCAAAGCAGGCATGGGAATGCCAAAAGCATTGCCGGTTACAATACCAAAACGAGCCATGCCGGCACGATTGGTTTCGTTGGTGTTTTCCTGTAAAAATCGGAGGATTTCGGATGTTTCTTTCATTTTTTATTCAATTAACATCAGCCCGTCATTGGTGGCAACCCATTTGCGGTTTTTTGAATCGACGGCTATGTTGTTTACAAAAAAACTCACAACGCATGAATTCATCGGGGTGTATAATTTCCAACCGGTATCGGCCCATCTGATCAGGCCGTTGTTGGTTGCCATCCAGAAAACATTATTTTCATCGCGCACAATTTTATAATCGCAGAATTTTGGCAAGCCGCCATGATCCGGATCATAAATCATCCAGTTGTCGCCATTGATCCTGATAAATCCACTCCAAAACACCACCCATAGGGCTCCGGTTTTATCAACATAAACGTAATTGACGGTGTTATTTGGAAGTTTTGAATTATCCTTATTGTAAACCGTCCAGTTTTTACCATCGAATTTTGCGAAACCGTTCGATGTAGCAATCCACTTATTATTCTGTGAATCAACTGCTATGGCATTAATGATATTGTCGGGCAGGCCTGAGTTTGCAGAAGTGTATACCATCCAGTCTTTTCCGTTAAAAGAGGCCAGTCCGTCTTCGGTACCAAACCAGAAAACATCATCTGCATCAGTAATAATACTGGTGATATGCGGATTGGTCATCGGGCAGTTTCCCGGTGAAAAATTTACCCAGGTATTATCATCATACTTATAAACCCCGTGATACCTTGTTCCTATCCATTTGATATTCTGCCGGTCAACAAAAATGGTAGTAACAAATTTATCCTGCAATCCCGAATTAGCCGAATCATAAATAAAGAAATCTTTTCCATCGTATTTAACAAGTAAACCGCCATAAAAGCAGTCGCCGGTAGCAAACCATAAATTGTCATTATGATCAATAGTTACTGTTTTAATGATAATATCCGGAATTTTGGTGGAAACAGTATCAAATGTTTTACAGCTAAAATCATTTTTCTGAGAATATGAAATAGTTGAAAAACAGCTAAATAGTAAACAAAGTAAACAAATTAAGGTTAGTCTTTTTTTTATCATGGTTTTTTAGGTTTATATTTTGACATAGACAAAATCTGCTGGGCGTCGTGGTTTTCAATCAGCTTTGAAAAATTGATATTTTTGGCCTGTTCCATATAGTGGCTTACGATATTCCATCCAATCCAGCATCCGGTACGCGGGGGCGAACTCTTTGAAAACGAAGAAGTAAAGGGAGCCTCGTTAAAAAATTTCCTGAACGTATTGTCGTCTTTGCTGTATAATAATTTATTATCAATAAAATATGCCCATATTTTAGCTTCGTTATCCCGGCACCAATCAAGTTGATTCTTTGAAAATTTAAATTTTATACTATCATCCGCCGCAGGCATCATCACATCTATAAAATATTGTTTTTTCCCTTCATAAACCATGTGATCAAGGCAGGTGGCATCTTTCATGTCCTGGTAAAAATAATACTCTGCCATGGCTTTCATGCAGTCTCTTACGATATAATCTTCCGACATGGCTCTTCGCAGGAATAAAGGCAGGCCAAAGGACTGATATAGCGGATAATCTTTACCAAGATACATGTCTAAGGCAATCAGTAATACACTGTCGGCATAGATAACCGGATGCTCAAAATCCATCCCGCAAATATATGTATATACTTTAGGTACTTTTTTTTCCGGAAAATAATATTTAAAATAAGTCAGGGCAAGGGAAAGTTGCCTTTCAAGTTTAGTAATATCTGAAAATGTTTTCTGGCTGGCATTGAAATTTTCACGCATTTGCGGATCATTAAGATAATCAAGTATTTGAGTTATGTTTTGTTTGTCCTTAAGGTCACCGTCAAGAAAAAAACTATACCGGGGTTTGATTTTTATTAATTCAGCCTGCAGGCTGTCCTTATTAATTGAAAACAAAGCTTTTTCGTAACGGTCAATCGTGATTTTTACAGTAGTATCTTTAATTTCATGGAATTTTTTCTCTTTTTTACCATTACAGTTGCACGAATAGTAAAATATTGATAATGATATTACTGTAATAAAAATTAATAAACGTTTCATGGTTTTTGCGGGTATATACGAATGATATGTCTGACGACATTTTTACAAAATTATTATTTTAATTGTATGAATTTTTTAAAAGTATTATTTTTGTCTAAAAAATAGTTATGAAGAAATCAGTAAAATATTTGATTTTAATTACTTCCATTTTTGTTTTTTTGAGTACAAAAACAAATGCACAGGACCGTAAGTTTAATTTCGGGATTCATTTTGCCCCCAATGTAAGCTGGATTAAACCGGATGTTGATGGTGGCGAAGCATACAAGTATGAACCCGACGGCGCAAGGGTACTGATGGGCTATGGCGCTGATTTTAATTATTTTTTTATTCCCAATATTGCTATAGGTACCGGTATCAATGTGGTGTATAATGGCGGTAAACTCAGATATCCCACTCCTTATACTGTCAGAGACAATTATGATAATCCGCTGGATACGGTTCAATGCAACCTATACCGCAAATATAAATTGCAATATCTCGAAATTCCAATAGTTATTGTTGGCAGCACAGGCGACCTGATGGGGAATTTTTCCATTTACGGTAAATTTGGTATAGGCAGCGGTTTCAAGCTTAAAGCAAGAGCCGATGATGAGTTTAAGGAAATTGCTTCGGAGAAATCTTATATAAAGAAAAATACCAATATAGGCCATGATGTAAGTTTTTTCAAGGAATCGCTGATCATCGGACTTGGTGGAACCTATAAATTTAAAAAGATCATATCGTTGAATTTTGGGGTGAATTATGATGGCGGATTTACAGATATTCTTAGAAGCGAGAATGCCGGAAGCACCGAGCAGAAAAAAATTGAGGAAAACGCCAAGGCCAGTTACCTTGAATTATACGTGGGCATATTGTTCTAGTAAGGATTATAAATTATACTCAGCCCCATGAAAATTGCTATTGCACAGCTCAATTTTCACATCGGGAATTTTGACTTTAACACAAAGAAAATCATTAATGCCATTCATGAAGCATCAGCCAAAGGTGCAGATCTGGTGGTATTTCCTGAATTAGCTGTTTGTGGTTACCCGCCAAGGGATTTTCTCGAATTCCCCGAATTTATCACTTCATGCTCACAGGCCGTTGATAAAATTGCCCGCGAATGTCATGGTATTGCAGCCGTGGTCGGGGCGCCATGCATCAACCCGGGATCAGCCGGTAAAGATTTGTTTAATTCTGCTTATTTCCTTGAAAATGGGGAAGTCAGGTTTGTTCAGCATAAATCACTGCTGCCGAATTATGATATTTTTGATGAATACCGTTACTTTGAACCTAACAGGTCTTTCGGCATCATTGAATACAAGGGCAAGCGAATAGCACTAACCATATGCGAAGATATCTGGAATGTAAGCCCTGATCCGTTGTATGTGATGAAACCAATGGATGAGCTTATAAAACTTAATCCTGATTTATTGATCAATATTGCCGCATCGCCTTTTAGTTATATACAGGACAGCCAAAGGAAGAAAGTACTTGCCGAAAATGCATCGCTGTATAACCTGCCTGCTGTCTATGTAAATCATGTAGGCGCCCAGACCGAACTGATTTTTGATGGCGGGTCAATGGTGGTTGACAACAGGGGCGAAGTGGTGCTGCAACTGCCTTTCTTTGAAGAAAATATTTGCGTTTTTGATTTGGATAATCCCGATACGCAATTAACCAATAATGTAGATTTATCTAAGACGGGGCTTATCCGAAATGCTTTGGTATTAGGCATAAGGGATTATTTCCGTAAAATGGATTTTTCAAAAGCTGTTTTAGGCCTGTCGGGCGGAATTGATTCGGCATTAACCCTTGTTTTGGCAGCCGAAGCCCTCGGCAAGGAAAATGTGCTGGCTGTGCTGATGCCATCGCAGTTTTCTTCGGAACATTCGGTGGCTGATGCCTTGCAGCTTGTTAAAAACATTGATTGCAGGCATGAAACTATTCCTATCGAGACTGCTTTTAAGGCATTTGAAAATTTATTGGAGCCTTTGTTTGAGGGCCGGCCATTTAATATTACCGAAGAAAATATTCAGGCACGGGTAAGGGCTGTGATTTTGATGGCTATATCAAACAAACTTGGTTACATTTTATTGAATACTTCCAATAAAAGTGAAGCCGCCGTTGGTTATGGAACGTTGTACGGTGATATGTGCGGCGGCCTGGCGGTATTGGGTGATGTTTACAAAACACAGGTTTATGAGATTACAGATTTAATCAATAAGGATAAAGAAATAATTCCCCGGAATACTATCGAAAAACCTCCTTCAGCCGAGTTAAGGCCGGGACAAAAAGATTCAGATTCATTACCCGAGTATGATGTTCTTGACGAAATACTTTATAAATACATTGAGCAGAAACTTGGCCCTGAAGAGTTAATACGGCATGGGTATGACGCCCGTATCGTTCACCGTATCCTGAACCTGGTTAATACCAGCGAATATAAACGCTACCAGTCACCACCAATACTTCGGGTATCTCCCAAAGCTTTTGGCATGGGCCGCAGAATGCCCATAGTGGGAAAATACCTGTGATAGTGGCTTGTGTTATTTCAGGAATTCTGATTTTTTGATTTTTTAATATACAAATCCGTTTTTAAAATACGGTTATCTGTGCTAAAGGATTATTTTTGCAAAAAATCTTGCTATGATCCCATACATAAAGTTGTTTCGTCCGCTTAACCTGCTGATCATTGCCTTTACCCAATACCTGATTTTGTATTGTGTCATCAGACCCTTTATGTCTGTTTCTTTTGTGGATTTGCAGATTGGTTATATCGATTTTGGGTTGTTTGTTTTGGCAAATGTTCTACTCGCTGCTGCCGGTTATGCTATTAATGATTACTATGATGTTGGTTGTGATGCTGTTAACAAGCCTGATAAGAATATGCTCCTTGGAAAAATTCCACGCAAACATGCTTATACATTGAATTTTATTTTAAACTCAGTAGCTTGTATCATCGGTTTTTATTGTGCCTATAAAGTCGGAACTCTGAAGCTTGGATTTCTTTTTATTATTGTCGCCCTTGTATTATTTTATTATTCACTAAAATACAAACGTCAGTTCCTTACCGGAAACATAGTGGTTGGTATCTTAGCAGCATATTGTGTTGCGTCGGTATGGCTTTTCCATTTTTTTGCCCTGAAAGCAAATCCTGAAGCATTTACAGACCTTATAGGGTCGTTCGGGATTATAACGATATTTGTAGGAGGTTATGCTGTTTTTGCCTTTATTATCAATTTTTTACGTGAAATTGTTAAGGATGTTGAAGATTTGGATGGTGATAAAGAATACGGATTCAACACATTGCCGGTAAGAAAAGGGGTGAAGTACGCAAAATCAATTGTTTTGGCTTTATGCATTTTAGCGATGATACTTTTGGGCGTTGTTCAGTTTTTTTTATTTGAATCCTATACCATGCTTTCTTATTACCTTTTTGTGATTCAAATTCTATTTATATACCTGATAATTAAAACATTGAAGTCAAATGAGAAATCGGATTTCCATCTGCTAAGTATTTTTTCCAAAATTATCATGATTGCCGGTTTGCTTTCTACACAATTGCTATACATATATTTTTGAAATGACATTACTTGAAAAGCTTAAAGATTACAGAATCATTCTGGCATCTGCATCTCCAAGAAGAAAAAGTTTACTTGAAGGACTTGGGTTTACATTTGAGGTTATAGCCAGGGAGATTGAGGAAAAATATCCTGAAACATTATCAAAGGAGGAAATACCGGTTTATCTGGCTTCGATGAAAGCTAAGGCTTTTAATCCGGATGAATTTGGGACCCGGGTATTAATAATTACCGCTGATACAGTTGTATGGCTTGATGGCCATATTATAGGCAAACCAAATGATCCGGAGCACGCTGTTGATATTTTAAGTCAATTATCGGGTAGTACTCATGAGGTTTATACCGGTGTGTGTGTCAAAACCAATGATCTGACACATTGTTTCAGCAGTTGTTCAAAAGTGACATTCCGTCATTTGGATGATGATGAGATAAATTGGTATGTCAATCATTATAAGCCCTTTGATAAAGCCGGAGCCTATGGCGCTCAGGATTGGATAGGTTATATTGGTATTGAACATATCGAAGGCTCATTCTATAATGTGATGGGCTTACCAACGCAAAAACTTTATGTTGAATTAAACAACATACTATAAATTATTTCCGGGTTTGATTTGCGGGTACAATTATTATGTTAAAATATTGTGAATTATAATTTTATGGTATTTATGGCTATTTTTCATTTTTGCTCATGATATTGACTATTAATGCAATAATACTAAAATAATAATTGGTTATAAATAATTTTCTGAGAAATATAAAAAAAGTGTAGTTTTGTTTGGTAAAATTATTAATCAAAATAAAAGTTATGAAACTATTTACAAAGTTAATGTGTGTATGCTTGATAATGGCAATGACATGCACATCCGCTTTTTCACAAAAGATAAAAGGGGAGAAAAATCAACCATTAAATGGAATCGCAAAACATAAATTGTCAAATTCCGAGGTAAGTGCAACCTTGGGATTTGTTAATTCATTAAGCGGAAGCAAGGCCATGTTTGATTTATTATTTGATTTTCCAATCATGACCGGAGGTACTGCAGGCGTTGAAACCGACGGGCAATATTTATATATCACCAGGTGGAATTCCAATATGTACTATAAATACAATCTGACAGGAACCCTGGTTGATAGTTTTTCTGTTACAGGTGCCGGCCAAACAAGAGACCTAGCTTATGATGGACAATATTTTTATGGCGGAACAGGCTCAAACATCATTTATAAAATGAATTTCACAACCCATACCCTGGTTAGTACCATCACTTGCCAATCTGGTGTTCAGGTGCGTCATATTGCTTATGACCCTATAAATAATGCCTTCTGGTGCGGAAACTGGGACACGGATTTTTATCTTGTTGATATGACAGGAAATACAATTAATACCATCCCTGCTACTACACACGGCCAAACTGATATATATGGTTCTGCTTATGATAATTACACAATAGGCGGGCCTTATTTATGGTTGTACAGGCAAACATCTGCCAACGCTAACGATTTGGAACAGGTAAATTTAAATACCGGAATGTCTACGGGTTTAACCTTTGATGTTACATCTGTTGTTACCGGAATAGACCCCACTTACAATTCCGCCGGCGGCTTATGTATATCAAAGGATGTCGTTCCCAACAAAGCAGCCCTTATAGGTGTGTCGCAGAATATGAAACTCTGGGCAATCGAATTAAAATCACTTCAGGTGTTTCCAAATGATGTCGGCATTACTTCTTTAACCGCACCAACCAGTTCACAACTCCTGACTAATTCAGATTCTATAAAGGTTGTGATCCATAATTATGATTCGATCAGCCACACAGACATTCCTGTTAACTATGTAATTGATGGTGGTCCTGTTGTTCGTGATACGCTTCACACAGCCATTCCGCAGTATGCCAATGCAAACTTTAAAATTACCATTCCTTATGATTTTTCAATACCAGGCCATATATACCAAATAAAAGTTTATACCTCATTAGCTGGTGATGGAAATACGGTGAATGATACTTTAAACACCACGGTAACCAACCGGTGGGATGTGGCCCCCGTAAGCATTGATATTCCTTCTATCGTCGGTGTAGGTGCAAACACACCTCAGGCAACCGTAATCAACAATGGTACAATGACTTCGACCTTTAATGTTACCATGCATTTTACCGGTTATTCATCAACAAAAACGGTTACCAACCTTTTGCCCGGTGCATCTCAACAGGTTACTTTTGATTTGTGGAATGCTGTACTCGGAAATTATAATGTTGAAGTGTACACAACACTTTTGGCTGATTCAGTGCCTGCAAATGATACATTAAGTAAAATGGTTGATGTTCAGAGCCTGGTAAAAGTATATGGTTATGTAGCATATGATCCGGCTACAACGGGTGCTTTGCCTGAAGGGCCTGCCTTTACATATCTACAAACTCCCCAAAATATAGTTTCATTAGCTGATCAGACAGGTGAGGCCTTTGTCGGCGCTGCTACCTGGGGTACCATGAACAAATGGTATGGTGTTACTTATGGCGATAATGACCTTATTACAATTGATACCCTGACTGGCACGAAAAATATTATTGGTAACCTGGGTATTCCGTTTGAAGGTATGACATTTGACCCGACAACATCAACCCTGTATGGAGTTTCAAATGATGGAACCTATAGTAATCTTTATATGATCAATCCCGGAAGCGCTGTTGCAACTTTAATAGGCCAGTGCACCGACATGTTATTGATTAATCTTGCCTGCAGCCAATCCGGCGTGCTTTATGCAGTTTGCATTGATGATGATAACCTCTATACCATTAATAAAACAACCGGAGCTGCAACAATTGTCGGCCCGATTGGATTTAATGCCAGCTATGCCCAGGATATGGAAGTAAACCAAAATACAGGTATTTGTTATATGGCTGCTTATAATGATGATAACAGCACCGGTGAACTGAGAACCGTAGATTTGACAACAGGTGCAACAACCCTAATCGGTGAGTTTTTACATAATATTGAATTAACAGGTTTTGCTATTCCTTTTCCGGTTGTAGTTCCTGCAATAGATGCTTCGGTGATTTCTGTTGACAATCCTCAGACTTCATGCAACTTAGACCAGGAAAACCTTGAGATAAAAGTTATGAACTTTGGAAGTACTCCAATTGTAAATATGCCGGTAGCTTATACTGTAAACGGTGGCACACCGGTAGCAGCCAGTCTAAACGGAACCCTGACGTCAGGTCAGTCTGTGGCATTCACTTTCCCGCTACCTGTTGATCTTTCTGCTGACGATGATTATGTGATAAAAGTATTTTCAACCTTATCCGGTGATGCCAATTATAATAATGACACAGTTACCTATTATGTTTCAAACCTGGCGCCAAAAACTATCCCTTATTCAGTTGGTTTTGAGCCGGCGGAAGATTTAGCAGGATGTTCAGTTATTGACAATAATAGTGACGGATATTCCTGGTTTATCACGGCAACTGGTGGTAATACGGACCCATATTGCATGGAGTATTCATACAACAGTTCATCCCCGGCTGATGACTGGTTCATTTCTTCATGTGTTAATTTTGATGCTTCCAAAACATATAATCTTAAATATTATTACAAAGCACAATCTGCTTCCTATCCTGAAAAGCTTAAAGTATGGCTCGGTGATGACAATACTGTTGCTGCTTTAACAACACAGGTTGATGACAAATCAAATATTATCAACACATCATATAACTTATCAAGCGTGAATTTCACTGTTCCTGTAACCGGAGTATATTACCTGGGATGGCAATGTTACAGCGCCACTGACATGTATAATCTTTTTGTTGATGATATCAATATTTCCGATGTAACCGGTGTTGAAGAAAATAATATTGATATTAACCTGATGATTATGCCCAACCCGGCAAAGGATCAGTTTACAGTTCTTTCATCTGAAAACAATGCTGTTATTACTGTAACAAATACTCTTGGCGCAGTAGTTTATAGTGTAAATGCAAACAGCAATAAAGTAATTGTTAATACCACAGAATTCTCTTCAGGATTATATTTTGTTAAAGTTGAAACTGAAAATGGTTCAAGTGTGAAAAAAATCATGATCAGCAAGTAGAAAAAGCTGATAATTAATTAAAAGAGGCTGTCTCAAAAGGGCAGCCTTTTTTTGTGAAAAAAGTTTAATTTTGTTGAATTAATAATTGCGGGGATGATTTCGGTTAATCAAATATCTGTTCATTTTACAGGAGAATATCTTTTTGATAATGTGTCGTTTATAGTCAATGACCGTGACAGGATTGGCCTTGTGGGTAAAAATGGCGCAGGAAAAACCACCTTGCTGAAGATTTTTGCCGGTCAGCTTGAACCTGAAAAGGGCTCGGTTGCTTATCCGGCAGGGACAACAATAGGATATTTGCCGCAGGAACTTATCTCGGACAGCCGGAAAACCATCATAGAAGAAACCCTGACAGCATTTGATGAGGTAAGGAATCTGGCCAACGTCATAAAAGGGTTAACCGAAGAAATTGCTTTAATAACTGATTATAATTCACCCGTTTATGGTAAATTGATTGATAAACTGAACCATGCAAGTGAGCAATATAAAATATTGGGTGGTGAAACTGTGCAGGCTGATGCCGAAAGAGTGTTGCTGGGACTTGGTTTTGATCAAAATGATCTTGAACGTGGTATGAAGGAGTTCAGTGGCGGCTGGCAGATGCGTGTTGAAATAGCCAAATTGCTTTTACGGCAGCCATCATTGCTATTATTGGACGAACCTACCAACCATCTTGATATAGAATCAATACAATGGCTTGAAGATTTTTTGGCCGGGTATAAAGGGGCTGTTATACTGGTTTCGCATGACCGCGCTTTTCTCGATAATGTTACAAAACGAACAGTTGAGATTTCACTTGGAAAGATATATGATTATAAGGCTTCATATTCGGAATATGTGATGATGCGTGAGGAACGACTTGAAAGTCAGATAGCTACTTACAATAATCAGCAGAAACAGATTGAGCAGATTGAGAAGTTCATCACACGCTTCCGCTATAAATCAACAAAAGCCAGGCAGGTACAGTCGAGGTTGAAGATGCTTGAAAAAATGGATATTGTTGAAATTGATGAAAGTGATGCCTCGGCAATACGTTTTCTTTTTCCGCCGGCGCCTTCATCAGGAAAAGTAACTGTTGAAATTGGAAAGGTTTCAAAGTGTTATGGTAATAAACTGATTTTGTCGGATATTGACCTGATAGTGCCGCGCGGTGAAAAAATTGCCTTTGTCGGAAGAAATGGTGAGGGAAAATCGACACTGGTAAAAATCATTTTAAAGCAAATTGAATTTTCAGGTAAAGTAAGTTTAGGTCATAATGTTGTTGCCGGATATTATGCTCAGAATCAGACAGAACTGCTTGATGGAGAAAAAACGGTTTTCCAGACCATTGATGATGTGGCTGTTGGAGATATCAGGCCAAAAATCCGCGCCCTGCTCGGCAGCTTTCTTTTTGGTGGAGATACAATTGATAAAAAGGTAAAAGTTTTGTCCGGTGGCGAAAAATCGAGGCTGGCGCTTGCAAAAATGCTGCTATCGCCGGTCAACCTGCTTGTACTCGATGAACCTACCAACCATCTCGATATGGTTTCAAAGGATATTCTGAAAAATGCCCTGATACGTTACGACGGCACACTGATCATCGTTTCACATGACAGGGATTTTCTTCAAGGACTAACAACCAGAATTTATGAGTTTAAAAACAAACGTATCAAAGAATATATAGGCGACATTTATTATTTTCTTGAAACCAAAAAAATCAGTTCACTCAAAGAACTTGAAAAGAACAAAACCAATAAGATATCAGATAGCAAAGCTGCTGCTGTTCCGGATAATAAAATAATACGGGAGAAGAAAAAAGACTTTGAACGGGAACTCCGCAGGTTGCAGAATAAAATTAGCGCCTCTGAACAACTGATTGGAACCCTTGAAAAGGATATCAATGAGATCGATAAAGTTCTGGCCGATCCCGGCAAATATAAAGATGCCATCAATGATCCTCAGATATTTGAGAAGTATCAAAAGTTAAAAAGCCGCCTGCAAACCGAAATGGATTCCTGGGAAACGCTGCATCATGAAATGGAAATGCTGAATGCAAAAGGATTTTAACCCGGAGTGTTAAAGACAAAAAAATACAAGGTGGTAATAATGAATGACCACATAATGACCGAACCGCTGAGATAAACAAGCGTAAACCTGTTTTTGCCGTAATACTTATATGCAAAGAATGAAACCAGGGGTATGGCAAAAAACGTAAATATACAGATGCCTGGCAATCCCCATTTTTTTTGTATTTTTTTTAACCACACCTTACTTTGAAATAACGATGCTTTTTTATAAGGCGCTGTTTTTACAGTAGTTACCATGCCGTTTTGTTCACGAAACCTTCTGAATACCTGACGAAAAAAATGCTTTACATATCTTTTGTAAAATCTTATAATATATCCGCTCAGGTGATAAAAAATGAATATTCCTATTATGCCGCCAATAGCCGTTATTCCTATGGTTTCAAAATAACTGAACCCTGTTTCAAGCGAAACGGGAGGAGCAATAAATAGTTTTACAATGCTTAATACTATGATCTGGAGGATTTTTGGAAGAGTAGCACTTTGAAGCAGCAACATGTAAAAATCCATTTTTTGGGGATAAAATAAATTAAAATCAAGACAAAGATATAAATAATAACGAAAAAAAGAAAAAATTCTTATTAATTCAGAAAAATGTTGAAAAATTCTTTAAAAAACAGAAAGTCCAATTAGAAAAAAACGCATTACTCTAATGATTCTTTGGCCTGGTAAATTTGCGATTGTTGTTATGAAATAATCCTTTTCACAAAATTTGTAAGATAATAACTGTACACAGGGGGGAAAAGTATTTAATCTGAAAAATTCACAAGATTTTTTCACCCTTTGGGCCGACAAAAGAAAATCAAATATTTTCTTTTTCGGGATTACCTGACCTGCTGCCCACATTGCCAATGCTCATTCATAAATTGCATTTCTTTATTTATGAATAGGTCAGGTTAATTAGATTATCCTGGGGAAGAACTATCCTTTTTGAGAAAAAAGTGAAATCAGATTTTGGTTCCGAATGCCAGGTCGCCGGCATCGCCAAGCCCCGGTACAATATATGCCTGGGCGGTAAGTTCATCATCAATCGCCCCGACCCATAGGGTAGTATTTTTAGATGAGAAGTTTTTCTTGATATATTCTACTCCCTGGATACTGGCAATAATAGTAACAATGTGTGTATGAGCTGGTTTGCCTCTTTCTATCAGAGATTTGTGTGTCAACACCAGCGATGCGCCCGTAGCGAGCATCGGGTCAGTCAAAATCAGGACTTTATCAGTGATGTCGGGGCTTGAGGTATATTCAACCCTTATGTCGAATTGTCCATCTTTATAATGGTAACGGTAGGCAGAAATAAATGCATTTTCTGCGGCATCAAAATAATTTAAAAATCCCTGGTGCAAGGGTAATCCGGCTCGTAAAATGGTGGCCAGTACAGGATAAGTCTTGAGTTTGGGGACCTCAGCAACTCCAAGAGGTGTAACAATTTCCTTTTTTTCGTACTCAAGTAGTTTGCTGATCTCATAGGCGAAGATTTCACCTATTCGCTCAAAATTCCGACGGAAACGCATACTGTCTTTCTGAATTTCGGCATCGCGGATTTCAGCAATAAACTGGTTTACTATTGAATTTTTTTCGCCTAAAACATGTACCATACGAATTTTATTTATTTGAATGTAAAAGATTTACGCATGAATATAACAGGGAAGAAATAAATATTGGAAATAAAAAAATTTTAGAAAGTGCAGGGAGTTTCCGTTCTGTGATCGGTGATGGTTTTTTGTATTTGTAAGTATGATTGAATCCCCGGGATTCATATGTTTGATAATTTATTTTAAACAGAAAAAGAACACTTTCAAGATTCTTTGCTAAGATAAAACTTTTTTTATTTTAAAAACAAATTTTAAAAATTTAATTATGAAATAAGGAAAAATGCTGTCAAAAATTTTATAATAATTTTTTTCAGCAGCGCCGAAACTCCGGTAAAATCTTGCCAGGGATTCGTTATCGGAGCCTTCAAAATCCAATATAAGATGGCTTTGAGCATGCTCTTTAATAAAACTGTCAATTAAAAAATGCATGGCATTGACTTCTTTTGCCTTGTCGTTTGTGGCGGAAAAAAGAAAAATCGCCCTGCCGCCGCAAATAAAAAATAGTGCACCGGCACAAAGTTGATCACCAAGGTAAACGGTATACAATTTACATAATGCTCTGGCGGTTCCGGCTTTAAAAATTTTATTTAAAACCTGGTAATAATCTTTGGGCAAATGGCCGATTTTTTTTGCCTGGTTGCTTTTAAAAAGATCTGTCAACAACATTATATCATCTGTGTATCTGATACTTAAAAGGTTTTCCGGTATCTTTTTCAGGTTCCGCCTGAGGTTTTCTGAATATGATGATTTAATTTCCTGATATGGCCTGTTAAGGTAAAGCTCAAGGTTAACATGTAACTCTTTGTATTTGAAAACCTTTTGGGCTGGATTTGAATAATTAAGGTTGATTTCTGTATACCTGAATTTTTTGGGAATAGCCTTAATAAAATCTGCTAATTTTTCTTCGGTCACTTCAGATGGGGAAAATACTCCGAGCTGCTGAATCAGCGAAGGCGGGAAGATGTATAAAAACACTGCTTTTTTACGGTATGGCAAAGGCATCACCGCGGAATAATCATCCTCAACCAGCGCATCCCAGTTTTCACAGACATTGTCGAGATACCAGCTATATGCATATACCATGCTGTTATTAGCCTGACTGATGCAATCATTCCATTTGTCTCTGTTAAGCTCACTTTGTCGCAGGTATCTGATCATCAGAGTTGGTATTAGTTTATTAACAGGCCAATCATTTCTTCATAAATGTCCCGCCAATGTTTTATTTCCGGGGTATCACAAAATGCATGATTGTGAAACAGTGAGATGAATGTGCCATTGACACTTTTTACCTGTGCGATCAGCGGCTTCAGCTGTTCAATTACCCTGGCATGGCTTGCCGGATGGTACTGAATAAACACTCCGTCCATGATAACAAAGGGATGTACCAGCAATTTGGTCTGTTCATTTTTTTGCAGGTCGAAAAAATAAAAAGGTTCGGAAGTACCGGCCCTGAAACCTGCTTCAGTAGCAAAACCCATTGAATAATCATCGGTAATGCCGTTGGTAATATAGTTTCGGTAGGTGTCGGGCAATCTGACCCTGATGAAATGCTGGCGGGCTTTAGTTATCTTCTTACCCGAAACTCTTTCAAGCCTGCTAATTTCTTCGGTAAGCAATTGTGGCTTTTCTGCCGAAAGGTAGGAAGGGTGAATTCCAAAGTCGGCATGATCAGTCAGGTTCTTAATTAAATTGCCGACATGCCTGTTTTCAGGTAAGCAGTTTTTATCAAAAGTCCCGTTTGTGCCGGGATGAAAGAAAAAAACCGGACACAAATTATATCTCTTTTGAAGTTCAAACAGGTAATCATAAGTGTCAAAAGGATCGGGTTGAAGATGAATTAATGCAGAAAGACGTTTGAAAAAGTTACTGCATCTGAATGTTAATGAGTCTTTTATGAAACCGCCGGCTGCTCTTTTCCAGCCTTTGTGCCTGTATGCAAATGCCTGGTCTATGTCGTAAGTCGGGATAAAACTGAATTTCTTTTCAGTAGTTTTTAATTCAGGGGAAACCGATTTTATAACTTCCTTGAGTTGTTTTATCCAAATTTCCACGACAGGGATTTGCAGGAACCCTTTTTTATAGGCCAGGCTTTGCGAAGCTTCGAAACGGCCATGTTCATCAGGAGTATACGAAAGATATTCTTCGTAACGGCTTAGCATATAAAATACTGCCGAAAAAACATCATAGGGCAGGGCGGAAGCCTTATCATTATGAGGAAAAAGTATTATTTCAGACTGGAATTCGCTGGTATCCGGGATAAAGTCTTTAATTTTTTTCTCATCAAGCAGGCCCGAAGCATGAAAATGGAGCTCGTTTCCCAGAGTGGCAGCAGAATAGCTGAATTTTAAGTTTTTAGAATTTCTGAATTCTTCGCTGTTGCCTGTGATGCTGAATTCAATACCGAGATCATTGAAGATGTGGGAGAAGGTGAAATGGTGGCGTGGTGTAGGTTCCGGTATGAAGATGAGCAGCATGTATGAAACAAAATTCTATTTACTCAAAAGTACTATTAAAACTCAAAACTATTGTTGATATTTTTTCATAATCTCAATTATTTCTTTTGCAGGCTCACGAATTTCAACGGCCCGACTGTTTAAGTAACCTTCGGTATCCTTTTCATTTAAGGCTTTGATGGCGGTATAAAAAGGCGATAATATGATATCATAACCTTTTTCTTCAAGTATTTTAAGCAACCAGCCGGCATAAGACAATTTATGTACAATGGCCCCGAACCTCCACCAGTCATCTGTTGTATTTGCCGGGAGGCAATCCTGGATTTTATCCAGGGCTTTTCCAAAATAATCTTTGGCCGATCCTTCATTACGTTTATATAATTCAAACAATGTTTTATTTAGCCAATATGAATCCTCACCCTCATTATTTATTTCAATTTCATTAAATAGCTTTTCCGCTTCATTTATCTTATTCATTTTATCCCTATATAAAAATACCAAGTTGAGTTTTGCATAAATATCATTAGAATCAATTTCAATTACTTTTTTATAAGCAACTTCAGCCTCTTCATATTTTTTCAGATAATCTTGATATAAATTTCCCAACCCATTCCACGGGGATGCATATTTATCATCGATTTCGGTAGCTCTTTTATAAGCTATTTCAGACTCCTTAAATTTTTTCAGATAAACTTGATATAAATAACCTAAACCATACCATGCATAAGCGAATTTAACATCGATTTCAATAGCTTTTTTATAAGCTGTTTCAGCCTCTTCATATTTTTTTAAATAATTTTGATACAAATTTCCTAAACCATTCCATGTATAAGCGGATTTTTTATCAATTTCAATGGCCCTTTTATAAGCCGTTTCAGCCTCTTCATATTTTTTAAGATAATTTTGATATAAATTTCCTAAACCATTCCATGTATAAGCGGATTTATTATCAATTTCAATGGCCCTTTTATAAGCCGTTTCAGCCTCTTCATACTTTTTCAAATAATTTTGATATAAATTTCCTAGACCATTCCATGTATAAGCGGATTTATTATCAATTTCAATGGCCCTTTTATAAGCCGTTTCAGCCTCTTCATATTTTTTCAGATAATCTTGATATAAATTTCCCAACCCATTCCACGGGGATGCATATTTATCATCGATTTCGGTAGCTCTTTTATAAGCTATTTCAGACTCCTTAAATTTTTTCAGATAAACTTGATATAAATAACCTAAACCATACCATGCATAAGCGAATTTAACATCGATTTCAATAGCTTTTTTATAAGCAGCTTCGGCATCTTCATATTTTTTTAGATAATTCTGATATAAATTTCCTAAATTATTCCATGGATAAGCATATTTATTGTCAATTTCAATAGCTTTATTATAAGCTTTTTCAGCATCTTTAAATCTATTCAGAAAATTAGAATACAAATTCCCCAAATTGTTCCAAACATATTTTGATTTATCATCAAGATTAATTGCATTTTTATAAGCTATTTCAGCCTTATCATATTTTTTAAAAATATCTTTATATAAATCTCCTAAACTCTTCCATGCTGGTGCAAATTTTTCATCAAATTCAATAGCTTTTTGATAGGCCACCTCAGCTTCACTATATTTATTAAGGTTTTTATGAAACAATATTCCTAATAAATGATACAAGCGACATTCAATACCTGAGTTTGAATTCCACCTCTTTATAAGGCTAATAATCTCATTATAAACAAAATTAAAATTACCAGATTCATATTCTTTTAATATTTCATCAAATGATTTGTTTATTTTATTGTACAAAAATTCCTGTGGAATTTCAAAGCTTTTAATAATGTCAGGGTTATCATTTGCCAGATCATATATTTCAGAAAAGGTCTTTTCTTTTAGCCGGTTTTTTAATTCTTCGTCTTTTACTGCATCTGCAAGTGCAAGATTATACGATGCATGGTTAATGCTGCAAGCTTTACAACTTAATGAGTTTTGTGCAATGGCATTGATTTCTTCGCCGTAAAAACACTCTAAGAATTTGGATAAACAATACAGCTCTCTTTTTTGCCGGCGGCTGCTACGGCGCATCAGGAACCAAATGTTAAAAAATCGCTCACTAACCTGATAAGCGCTGCCTTTGGCACGATAGGCATCGGTTTTTTCAATCCATCCTGCCTCCGCTAAGCGCTTTAACTGTGGTGAAAGCTGGCTGTTTTCATACCCGGTTTCATTCCGCAATTGCTCCAGGTTAATCGGATCCCAGAAAAGTGCAATCGCATCCACAATAACCTGCATTTGAGCAGGAAGTTCTTCAAACCGGGCTTTGTATAAAGGCGTTATTTCATCGAGAAGTGCTTCAAGGTCATCGTTTATGTCGTTTGAAAAGCCTTTTATTATAATCTTAAACAGCATGGTGGCTGTACGCGGGTTACCTCCGGTGAGCTGGTGTAATGTTTTTAGTCTCGGAATTTGTTTATAAATATTTTCAGTAACATCTTCTTCCTGTGTAAGTAAAGCCAGGTTTTTAAGAATATCTAAAAGCTCTTCGAAATCTAACTTATTCAAATAATACATCTGGAATGCGTCGTAGAATGATGCTCCGTAGTCGTATGTGCCTTCAATGGAACCCGAGCTTGCCCCGATAAATACCGGCGAGTTGTTTTGCATGAGCAGAGCCCGCAAGGTATGTTGTTCCTCATCATTCATCCTGTCAAATATCAGGTTCAGATTATCAACAAGCAATACCGGCCTTCTATGTAATGAATCGGTAAATGTTTTTAAAAAACCGAAGGCATGTTTAGCCCGTTCTTCTCCATTTTTTACCTTTTGAAGCTCGGTCACTTTATCGTCAATCTGTTTTACTTCGGCTGTATGTTTTTCACATTCAAGGGTGTCGGCAAGGGCATCAAGACTATTTAGCCAGAACTCGGCGAGGTTTTTCATGTTATATTGTTCCTCCGGAAACAACAAGGGCACAAAGTCTTTTGCATAGTCCGGCTTGCGCAATTCCACCTCAATTCTTTTTAAAATGGTTGTTTTTCCCATGCCCCGCTGTCCAATGATCAGGTAGTGTTGCGGAATGCTGCCGGGTTTTTCTTTGCCAAGCTTTTCGATGAGAAACTGAAATAATTTTGTGCGGACAATAAACAAACTTTCAACAGTACTATCGCCTAAACGCTGGGGGTTATACAAACCTATCTGGCTGAGTGTTAATTTTTTTTGTTCCATATTTTTTATTTTACAATCCGGTTAAACCAAAAATCACGCAGGAGGGGAGAGCGGAATACATATTTTGCTTCGCGCGTATCAATAATATATCCGTCATTTTTTAGTATGTATAATAGTTTGCTTAGGTACTTTTCCGTTTTATCGGGATCATTAATTCCGGAATACAACAGGTTATACAGATTATTTCTATTAACACCATCCTTATTTTTAGATAACTGCTTTAGAATTGATCGTGCATGAGATTCATAATCGTTGTATTCTTTAAGCCTTTCGTCCCATGTATTTAAATGTTTTTCATTGATCAGGCTACTATATGCCTGATCAATTGTATTTTCAGATATGGCTTTGTCATGAATTTTGTGTAACTGGTTAATATTTGAAAACAATATTTGCATGAAATAGGGCAGGTTCCATCCAAGTTTATGCAAAATATATTCTGCTTGCTTATCGTTTATATCCAGTTTTTCTGATTTAGCTAATTGTTTAAGAAATTCTTTTGATTGCTTCGCATTGAATTCATCTATAGGTAAGGAATTTATATCGTTTAAGGTATAGCTAAGGTTATTCATATTGGTAAAATTGTCAATACCAATGGAACTGCAGAATATCCAGCGGATTTTTGTTCCGCTTACCTGCCTGAAGCTTCGCAGCCAGTTTAGGAAATATTCTACATCACTGATGCCGTTTTTTTTATCATTTTTTATAAAGCAACTCAATAAAATAGTAAGTTCATCTACCATTATAAGAGTATCTTCATCGTGGTCTAAAATCTTTTTAAGTTTGCAATAGATATCATCTTTTTTGGATTTCCATTCAATTGAGGTTTTTGCACCAAATATTTCAATACTTTTGATACTTTCAAAAATTTGGTCACGTAGGCTACCTGTACGATTTTTAATTTTTGGCCACCATTTTTCAGCCTCTATCTTTTCAATAAAAAGCCTTATAAACCCTTCTTCAGATTTTACTTCTTCTAAGTTAATTTCTAATGTATTCCAGTTTTCTTTTTTTGCGAATTCAAGCATTTTTTTTGCGAAAGAGGATTTGCCAACTCTTCTTGGAGCGGATAGAATGAGTGAATTTCCTTTTTTAATTTGGTTCCAGGCGAAATCCAATTCTTTTTCCCTGCCGTAAAAGTTTTCACCTTCAACCGGCGATCCTGTAATGTTGTTTATAGGCATGATTAATTTTTTTGCAAATATACATACAATTTTGTATATATACAAGGCCGTATAGATAAAAAAATGAATATTTTTAAATCACTGTATTTAAGGTGCAGATAAACAGTATTTTATAATTTAAAAAATATTCAAGGAGGCGTTTACTGGTAATTATTTCGCTATTTTAAAGCTAAGATAGATGTTTAAATGGGCATGAAATAAAAAAATGAACCAGTGCAAGATTAAATTGAACAAAAAGATGAGATTTTTTGGAGATTTATTCTTGCAACCATTCAATCGCCTTTTCCTTTTCAAAAAAATGCCGCATAATCACGCCCCGGTTAAATCCTACATTTTGAATGAACTTAACGTTGCCGGTGTCGGCATGCAGGGGTAAAAGAAATGCCTGTTTACGGAGTCCAGCCTTAATTCCGATTATCTGGAAATATTCTACAGCCTCAATGACTTTAAAATGTGTGACTTTGCGGATTACATTGGTTTCATCATATAGGATGGCAAATTTACCTGCTTCTTTTGCTTTTAATACAACGAAGTCAATAACTGAAAGAATATTATCGTCGTTCAATTCAAATCCGGATGGCGGCACAAAATCTATTCCCCAATCCGTCACAGTAAATTGAATATCTTTTTCTGTCATGTTTTACTTATTTTGAAATAAATTTTCTGCACAAATATAGCATAATATTTATGTTACTGTTAATTTTTTTAAAATACAGTAATTGTTTTTCAAAATATGTTTAATCCATCCGGTAAAACCTGTATACGGACATTTAACCATAAAGGCAAACCTGTATTTTTAAAGCATGGCATTATGAGTTTTATTAGAAAACGAGTTCTTAAAAATGAAATTATTTCATGTAGCGAACTTCAAATTGCATTGACAATAAGATCAATTCAATCAAAATAATTTTGGGCCGACACCGGTTAATGGCATTTTTTCATCCATGTTTTACAAATTATGATCGAAAATGATATGTTGTGTCTGAACAAAGACACGATATACTTTGATATTTATTCTGCAAAATGATTAAAAATAAAGACATAAAATGTGATTTATTTCTATTGTTTTAAAAATCAGGACATTCATAATGTAAGCCTGGTAAATTTAAAACAGTGATGCTGGAGCGTGCCTGAAATTTTAATAAAACCTTATGAATGTTAATTATTGATTCATCCATTCAACAGCTTCATCCATTTCGTAGAAAAACCTAAAATTTGCCCCCCTGTTAAATCCGACATTTTCAATAAAACCTGACATACTGGGGTCCTCATTTTTATTTAGAATAAATGCAATTTTTGTGATTCTCAGCCCTGAGGTAAGGTGCTGAAAGTATTCAACAGCTTCAACAATTTTAAAATGTGAAAATTTCCGCAACAAATTCTTTTCATCAAAAATGATTTTATCATGTCCCGATTCCTTTACTTTTTCTATTACAAAATCAATGATGGAAAAGATATTGTCATCATTGATTTCAAAACGGGAACAGGCCTGAAAAATAAATCCCCAGCTATAACCCTTAACAACAAATAATTTTTCAAAATTATTGTTTTTGTCGGTGTTTGTTGGACTGTCGGATGAAATCAAATCTTCTTTAATTTTCATGGCCAAATAATTATAATTGAATTTTCAAAAATAGCAATAATTAAATACTTTCATAAAAATTATAAAAAAAATGTGCTTCTTTAGAATGATTTATATAAATGATGTTAAAATTTTGAGGTTGTTTCTAATGAGTAATAATTAGTTTGTGAATGGAAACACTAAGTACATAAATATTCCTACCTTTGATTAACATCATGGAAAAGCAGGCCACATTCCGGTTTTATGAGGAATTGAATGATTTTCTTCCGGTAAAGAAGAGGAAAGTTGATATTGTGTATAAATTCAAAGGAAACCCGGGTATTAAAGATGCTATCCAGGCCAATGGGGGGCCTCATGTTGAAGTTGATATGATACTGGTAAACGGCCAATCTGTTGATTTTAACTATAAACTCCGGGATAACGACAGGGTTTCGGTGTATCCTGTTTTTGAAACCCTTGATATTTCAGAGGTTACCCATCTTCGCAGTAAGCCTTTAAGGGTTACAAAATTCATTCTTGATGTCCACCTTGGAAAACTTGCCAAATACTTGCGAATGTGCGGGTTCGACACGGCCTATTTTAATGAATGCGATGATATGTCTATTATTCGCATTGCACTTGACGAACATAGAATTATTCTCACCTGTGATAAAGGGATATTAAAAGTTGGCAAGGTCACCCATGCGTATTATGTTCGCAGCCGGCATCCCAGGCAACAGTTCGTGGAGGTTCTAAAGCATTTTGACCTATACAGTAGCATCCTGCCATTCAGCCGTTGTATAAAATGCAATGGTGAACTTATCATTACGGACAAGGAGAAAATAATTGATGCGCTGAAGCCGGATACGATCAGGTTTTTCAATAGTTTCCTTCAGTGCCAACAATGTGGCAATATCTACTGGAAAGGTTCACATTACGAAAGCATGGTCAGGTTTATTGAGGTGGTTTCATTACGAAACCAATGATGGTAATCAATCCCAAACTATTATTGCAGTATTCTTATTTTTTTAGCGTATTTTTCTGCATTAATGAGGAACCCCATTTTTTTATAGGTGATCGCCAGCTTTTGAATACACTGGTTGTTCTTTGTATCTAATTCGGTCTATAAGAAAACTCGTGTTTGTACAAACACTAATTACGTGAGAGAATGAGGTCAGCTATTCAGTGGCAGGATTTTGTCAAATCCTTTCAAATATACCTCAAGGATATATATTATCATAAAAAATATTAAGAAAGAAAACCTACTTCCAATATACATTATGCCCGGCATCTTTGTTCCATTGAGGCCACTGTGAATTTTGAATTGTTTTGGTTACGGACAATGCCCCGTCGGAGCCAATATAGGTAAAGTCTTTGTTTGCAATGATCTGCCCGTCGGTATTTGCTTTGCCTTTCGTGCTTTTTTGCATGATTCCGCTATAAATATCATAAGTATTAGTATCACCCGTGGTAGTTGCAATCATCACTTTTTCGTTTGCAATTATTGGTATTTGATTCGGGTGGACTTTTACTGCGTGCTGCCATATGACTTTTTCACTGCCTGCATCAAATGCCAGTAGTTTGGTGCTGTCAGTTATTAACACGATTTTGTTTTTATATACCACCGGATGCGAACCATTAAAATTCATTTGATTATAACAGGCATGGTTCTCAGAAATTTTATCCGGAGTAAGCCAGGTAGGATATTTTTTCTGTATCTGAAGGGTTTTCCTGTTTAACACAACAAGGTGTTCTGTTCCGTTTATGGCAGCTGTCAGGTATATTTGATCTGGTGTTACGGTTGGAGAAGATGCTGCCTGTATATTGTCGGAGAAAAGCAGCTGTTTACCCGAAACTTTATCAAAAACATAATAGTTGCCGCTTTGTGATGCAATATGAACTTCTTTTCCTGCCACAACGGGGCAGGCAATTACTTCATTATCAATCCAGTTTACCCAGTTCATTTTGCCGGTATGCAGATCGAAACTGGCTGCGACAAAACTTTGCTTAGGGTTGGCCGGGTTTTCATAGCCGTTATTGTATACAACATAAACGCTGCTGCTGTCGGCTGAAGGGGTTGAATATATGGTTCCGGCCAGCCATTTACTCCACAGCATTTTGCCTGTTGCAGCTTCAATAGCATACAAGGTACATGAGTATGTGTTAATAAGCAGCACGCCATCCTCGTAAACAATAGGAGAGGAGCCGGATTCGCCCAGTTCAAGGCCCCAGAGGTACTCACCGGTACCTGCCTGCAGGCAATAGAAATTTGGAGAATAGTACCCTTCCTGGGTAAATATTTTATTTTCAGCAACAGTAGGGGTTCCGACAGGGCCTGATGAAGAAAAATCGACATCAAATCCGTTTTCTGTTTTCTTCAGGTAGTTTTGAGGTTGTTTTGCTTTACGAACCGGGGTTTCATCGTGGTTAACGACAAAGCCGTTTTCGTTGACATGGCGTCCGGCCAGCATTTTTTCAATAGCCAGGGAACCTCTGTATCTTCTACCGATTTCTATAGTGCTAAAGCCTGAGCCGGCAGGAGCCTCAACCAGGCAAATACCGCGTTCATATTTAAGATTGCCGATATAATTGGTTCCTTTTTTAAGCATGAACCTGCAGGCACCCTTATTGTCGGTATGCCCGAAATAAACACGTTCGCCGTTTTCGGCATTCATATATACTTCTTCGTTTGCCAGCGGCTGACCGTCAAAATTGTTGAGGTATAAAGTAAATAAAACATGAGTGGATGTGCCTTCATCCTGAGTAACAGCCTGCTGAATAATGGTGTCGCCTTTAGCAAGCTCTTTCACCCTGGTGCGTTCATAATGAAATACCTCTGAAATCTCAATATTGGTAACATTGGGTACTTTGAAGGTTCTTAAAGCCTCATTGCCATCAATGTCGGCCTCATATTCTTTATTTACAGGAAGATAAAAAGTGACGTTTCCTGATGCATTTGAGATGCCTTTATATTTTATCTTTTCGATACAATCAACCAGTACGAGCGGACAATTGGAAACGATGGCTCCGCCCTTTTCTTTAATATTGATGACCGCTTTAATCACATTTGGCTGACCTTTAAGTTGTTGTGCATCGCGGCTGGCAAACTGGATTCCGGCACGTTTGCATTTTTCCCCTTCTTCAAAAATTTTTTCAGGATCATATGTAACAGTCTTGGAGCAGATGCCTTTTCCACCTGCCGGAACCTGGAAATTGGCAACATCTTTCATGTCGAGGTAGCTGAACAGGTACATCCCGGGTTCAACAAGGCTGAACGTGGCTTTGCCCAGGTTATCGGTCTTTGATTTCAGTACAATATTTTTTTCCTTGTTCTGAGCCGTGACTAAAACATCAGTCATTGGCTGGCCAGTAGTATTACGTATCGAAAAACTATATGTGTACTGAGCATATAAAGAAACACTCAGGCACAACATGGATGTTATCAACAGTATTCTTTTCATAATATAAGGTTTTAAATAAATGATGTTGAACAGGATAATATTAACGCTATTTGGATTGTTTTTAGTGCCAAAAATAACAATTCTGCTAATAAGATTCTGTGGGATAATTTCAGATAAACTTTGCCATCAATAATGTGTCGTCGTATTTTCCTTCAAGCTTACGGTGGTTAAGTCTCACACCTTCTGTTTCAAAACCAAATTTTCTATAAAGCCTGATAGCATTTTCATTGGTTCTGAATACTTCGAGCTCTACCTTTTCGATACCATTTTTACTTTTTGCATGGCTGATAGCCATTTCCATTAATTTGGTACCTATGCTCATATTTCGGTAAGCTGCAAGTATGCCCATACCCAGAGTTCCCACATGCTTTAATCCTTCATACGGCCCGGGAATAATATCGCACCATCCTATGACTTTTCCCCCTGATAGGGCAAAATATTGTGAAAGATTTTCTGCGACTACTCTCTTAACAAAACTAGTAGCCGAACTGAGCATAAAGCCTTCTGTAGAGGCTAAAAATTTTTTTTCTCTTGCTACTGCACCAACAGCCTCATGAAATGATGAAGCATATTTTTCAGATGCATATTCATAGCTGATCAAGTTCATAATGTTCTCCTGATGTTGTTGATAAATAAACTGATTATTTTTGATTGTTCTGAAAGCCGTTGGATAAGCTTACCGGCTTTCAGGCAAAATCAGCCAACATATATTTTATTAATTTGCTAACGAATCAACAGCTTTTGTGTTTGTTTACTGTTTTTTGAACAGATTGTGATAAAGTAAACACCTGTTTTTAAATCGCTTACGCTGACTTTTTGTTGTACGGATGTTAGAACTTCAGTTTTTACAAGCTCGCCCAGTGCATTATAAATGTATAATACTTCAGGGCTTTCTTTTGTGTTGATGTTGACGGTAATATTTTCTTTAGCTGGATTGGGATATAATGCAAAACCATCATTAACATTTATTTCGTCAATTCCGGTTAATGAACTGATGGCACATCTCCAGGCGCCCTGGCTTTGGGTACCTATTATAAGATCAGTATTTGCAACAAACATGGAAATGACATCACTAACGGGTAAATTACCTTTTACATTGATCCAGTTAGCGCCGTCATCATTGGTTCTGAATAATCCGCCCCCGGTGGTTCCTGCAAATATAACGCTTCCGCTGCAACAGATTGATTTTACATTAAGGTTGGTAAGCCCGTTATTTACTGCCGTCCAGGTGAAAGTACCGGTATTGAATTTAAATACACCGCCTGCTGTAGCAGCGTACAATGTATATGTAGAAGTAAAGCATAATGCACTGACATTTAAGTTTGTGAGGCCATTGTTGGTTGCTGACCAGCTGGCTCCATTATTTGACGACGCAAAAACACCACCGCCATTTGTTGCTGCCGAAAGGTAGGGGCTCATGGCTAATATGGATGTAATATTAAAATTCGTTAATCCCGTATTGATCGCGGTCCAGTTCGCACCTGTATCGGTTGAAATAAACATGCCATCCTGTGAGCCTGCATAATTATTTGCTCCGCTGGTGGTTAACGCAACAACCGGATGCCCGTATGTCATTCCATTGTATGAACTTGTCCATACCGTGCCATTATTGGTTGTTACAGACAGGCCATCGGTATTATTTCCTGCAAACAGATGTGTGCCGCAGGATGTTAACGAATATATTACATCAGTTTTGGCCGTCAGTGTCCAGTTTGAACCGCCATTAGCTGAAATCAAAACGCCATCGTTAGTACCTGCAAAAATGTTTGTTCCGACATAAGAAAAACAACTAACTTTTTTTCCTTCCGAACCGGCAGTCTGCAGCCACTGTGCCTGTGAAACAAATGCTGTAGTTATAACAGCCAATAAAACAAGCGTAAATTTTTTCATGTGATCGCTGTCAGAGTTTATCGTGCTGACGCCGCACTTTTATTTATTAATTATTTTTAGCATTTTGAAATTGAAACACATACTTTGAAAAACCAAATATCAGCATCAAATATTTTTTCTAAAATATTCGGGAAAATGGTGTCAGGTAAAGCATGGTAAAAAAGTAATCAATCGTATGTTATTATATATTAGGTGTTTATACAACAGCGATCACAGCACCCGACATGATGACGATTTTATAATTTGCCACATATGCTCCCAATAAAACCAGCAACAAATTAGAGGGGCGCTCATTATAAAGTACGTCGTAATTATAATTAAACTTGCTCCAGTTGAAATGCGGTTCATATTGAATCAGGGTTTCACCTTCCTTATTTTCAATAACATACTTGCAATGAAATGTGCCCTTTGTTTTAAAAATGAATTTCTCGCCACTGGCAAAATCAATAATAATATGCCCTTTCCAGTTCATTTTCAGGCAAGCTATTTCTGCACCATTGTCTAAAACAGCAATTTTATCTGTAAACACTCCTGCCGGCTTTATAGTGTAATTGCCTGAATCTGCCAATGTAATGTCGGCTTTGTCAGAAAAAATACTTTTATATACAATCTGACCTAAAATATTATCTTCTTCCGACAATTTAAAGGTCTTTTGATCATTACATTCAATTTTCATTTTTGGTATTTATAGATTATAATTATTTGAATATCATGTTGGTGCCCAATAACCTCTATTTTAAGCCCGCACTCTCAACTATTATTTTTGTTTTTTATTGATTTCCTTCTTACAACAATCGTTTCAGCTATTCTGTCATGAAGTGCCATTTTGTTAGGATTCCAAAGTGCCTGAATAAAGCCAAATCCTGCTTCAAGGGCTGATAAGGCATAACCAAGTGTACGTTCAATGCAGTGCCATAAATTAATCCTGTGATGATATATGGATATTATTCTTATTCCTAATAATCTCTTTCCTACTGTATATCCGTTTGTAAAATAGGTTATTAAGATGTAATATAGTGAAGGAATTACCGCCAGGAATTTCTTTAAAACCGGATTTATCGGGTCATCGGGATGCGATGTTGAAATCTCAGTTTCTTTAAATTGATTAATTTGAAGATGTAAAACTTTTATTCCACACCAATATAAAATCAGCACAATTATCAGGTACAGTAATATAATTATAACCAGGTCAATCAGGACAGCAAAAAAACGCCTTTTAATTGAAGCCAGGATGACATCGTCCACGTTAAACCATTCTTTCCTTTCGAGGAATTTATTTTGTTTAAGCCTGATTCTGAATTTTTTAAACAGCATTAATGTTGTGGTTGAAACCTACTAAAAGAATCGAGTAATCTATTTTTAGAAACCTTTAAAATGAATTATCACATGTATTTCTTTAGGAAATTTATTAATTCATCAGGTTTATTCCCAAAGTAATTATAACCTTCAAATCTTTCGTTACCTTCGAGCCAAAGCAGCTTTTTTTCTGTTTTTGTATTATTATAAAATGAAATGATGTCTTCTTTTGTTGTCCACGGGTCTTTTTCTACCTGGGCATAAAGAACAGGAACATTGATATCTTTTACATATGCTCCCGGTGACATTTCTTCAAAAGAATAACCTGTTTTTTTCCTGATGACTTTATCCATAGCATCATAATAGCGTGCGAAAGAAGGATATTTATTTTTCAATATACATTTTGTAAATACATTTGCTGAAACAGGTTGAATAGCTGCAAGACATTTTACATTTTTAAATTTTTCCTTTGCTTTACTCATCGCGATAATCGTTGAATTTGCCCCCATGCAATGACTGACAAATCCCACTTTCATGTCTTTAAATTTGTCGCTCGAGGCAATATAATCCATTATACCGGCAACATCCTGCCACTCAAACAATCCTACTCCGGAATAACCCTTGTTTGCTGATTCGCTTTCGCCATGATTGCGGAAATCAAATATTAAAACATTGTAACCGTTGTCGTTAAGTTGTTTTACCGTTTTAAGGAACTCAACTTCAAGTTTTGTTACTTTGAACATTCCCTGGTGCTTTACAGAATAGCCATATTTTGTGAATGTCATCGGGTGGGTGACTACAATCAGCTGATCCGATTTTGCCGGAATATACCAGCCCTTTAAATTAACTCCGTCAGTCGACTTGAAATCAAAATTTTCATAAGATATGCCATAGTCCCCGGGATTCTTAACCAGGGGCTGTCTTTTGGGTTTCATTAGCGAGTTGGTCAAAAAACCAGCACAGCCATAACATGAAAGTAAAAAAATAAAAAAGACAGCCTTTAAAAATGTTCTTGTTGTTTTCATATTCAGATGATTTATAATAAAATGATTTACTTTAGAATAAACGAATATCACGAGCGATATTTTTACAAATATAAATACTTTTAGTATTGAATTAACATGATTCAATTCAAATAATTTTCATAAAATTGACTACAAATTGCCGATATTTTCACTTGTTGAAAGCCGGTGTCTAAACTGTGACCGGATTTATTGCAAGAAAGAGTCTTATTATTTTTTAATGCAACTTATTACAGCATAGGGGACACTCAGCTTAAATATATCATCCGGTTTTACCTGATCATTTATTTTATTTTCGATTAATCCAAACACTTCGTTTTGTCGTTCAGGTGGTATAATCTCTTTCCATGGATCGAGGAAAGCAAAACGGATGAAAAAATGATTCAACATGCTGGTGCCGTCAACAAACCTGTATGCAAATTGGTCCTGTTTAACTGACTCAATTATAAATCCATGATTTTCAAGAAGTTTTGTGTATTCTTCAAGAGGTTTTCTTTTTTTATAGATATGGGCTTTCATGGTATCAAGGCAGTCATCCATCTTTAATTCCAATAATACTTCTGCCATCACATTATAAAACTCGATCATGGTTTTATCCAGGTTTATGGTCTGAATAAATTGCCCGCCAGGTTTTATTACCCGGCTGCATTCGTTTAATGCTTTATTGATGTCGGAGACATTGTTTAATCCATTATTGCTGATAATCAAATCTATAGAGCTGCTTTCCAATGGGATGTTTTCAGCTATACCCTGTATTATTTCAATATTTTCAATTCCATACAGTCCGATTTTCTGTGATGCTCTGTCAATAGCGGTTTTCCAGGGATCTATTCCGTATATTTTGCAGGATTTCCCTAACCTCATGGCCAGTTCAGTAAGCGGAAAGCCGGTTCCGAAGCCAATATCCAGTGCGCTAATATTTTTTCTGTATTTGATATTTTCAAGTAATTTCAATCCGAATGGAGCGGACCAGAGCGGGAGTTCATCAAGCACTCCGACCAGTGAACCGGAATTTAGATCAAAGTTCGTTTGCAAATATTGTGTCACAGTTTAATAATTTTTTCAGGGATGATTAGAAGCGGAGGTTTCGTTATTATTGCTTTCTTTTATATACTTCGAGTTTCAAATTATCAATATCAAATCCGGTTTTACTTCTTTTCCAGAGATAGCATTTGTACACATCGTGAACGCTTCTGATTTCCGGTGTCAGATAGGCGGCCTGAACCTTTTTCCATTGATCAGGGACAGAATCAGGTTTAATTTCAGGCGCATAATACCCATAAGCCTGCCCCTTACGGTCCATTGTATTTACAATACAAGGGAAAGAACCTTCAAAAGCTTTGGGAAAACGAATATCAACGGAAACTTTAATCCATGCATGGTCGAGCTGCGTAATCTCATTGAAAGGGGTTTCAATTATAGGGTAAAACTCCTGGCTTTCATCTAATCTGAAAAAGTGGTTGTTATTTTCTTTTTGATTGGCTTTAGTGGTATCATCCTCAAAATTTTCAAGCAAAAGCAGACTCTTCTGATACCTGTATTCATCGGTAAAATTCATATTGCCTGAAAAATCGCGGAATACCATCAATAGTTCTTTATCTTTATCGGTGACTTTTGTCTTTAAAAAAGTAGCCCAATAATAGTCTTTTGTTGTTCTGTAAGGGTCAAGGATATAGTTTTTATATTGCCACCACTGGAATTGATTCAGAAAAACAAAGAAAATCACCACAAAACCGAACAATAACTTTATAAACGGTTTTTTTTCATTAACATACTGAATGAAGTATCCCAGGCAAATAGCAAGAACTGCATACGTTGCAATAAGCGGCCTGGTCGAAAACGCAGCGCCATACCACCATTCAGTCCAACTGGAGATAATATAAAATGAAACCATGAAGTAAATAAAGCATGCCCAGAATATTGATTTGTTCCTTTTGAACAGGATAAAGAAACCCATTAATGAAAAGATCATTACAGGAGTGTAAAGCAGCCAGCCTTTGCGGTAACTGAATAAAACATCCATAATGTGAGGTGAAAACAAATCAAGCCCGATACCGGGATTTTTATAGCTATCATAAATAAATTTACCTGTCATACGGTGCCAGTATAACATCTGAGGCAATACCAAGGCAAAGCAAATCACGATAGTGATCAGTAAAGCCGTTTTGCCGGCAAACAATTTTTTAAGCTTTTCCCCAAAAGAGTTCAATGATGTTACATTCCAGAGTATCGGAATCAGGATAACGAAAGCCTCGCTGGGTTTTACAAGTGCTGCAAGCGTTGCACATATTCCAATAGCAGCAAGGTGTTTTCCCTTATAGTTTTCATGCCATTTGATTGTATTCCAAATAATAATAGTGGTAAGCATAAAAATGATATTCACCGTTGCCAGATTATCTATAGTCAGATGATTTACGTAATTTGTACCAAATACTATTATGAACATCAACAACGATGACATTTTTTCGGAGAAAAACTTACGCAGTATTTTTCGTAGAAAAATAAGCCCTATAATGGTATAAATGATTCCTCCGACAACCAGGCTGTATTGATATGGCAAACTGAAGCCATCGGTGGCAAATCCCGATACTGAAGCTATCAGGCCTGCAATAATAAAGAATGGCAGGTAAAATAGCGCCATACCAGCAAGGAAAAAATAGACCGGCTTCCCTTCTTTATTTTCGGAAACCATATACATGGTCCCGGATAGTTTTCTTTCTTCAATAGTCTTTTTTATCCATGTTATATCATGTAACATCGGATCGTGATGGACAAAGGTTGCAGGCAGGTAAAGATAATAGCCTAAAATATCCCAGGCAATCTCATTATCGTGAGCAACATTGATTCTGTAGACGGAAAGTATGCTGCAAATAGCAATCAGGGTAATCAGGCTGAGCTTTTTTATTTTTTTCATGTTTTATTTCTTTAATCCACCATAGTTATTTTTATAATACATTTTAACAGAAGGTTTGTAATTCAAAACCGTGTTGATAGTGTCCTGAAGATAAAAATTTTATGCATCAATTTGATTTAAGTTCTTTTTTTCTGATCCATTCTGCGCCTTCTTTGGGCCTGATAATCAGAGTATCGATGGCGCCCCCGACTGTTTTTGCCCTTTTCTGAAAACGCAAAGTTTCGATGGTCGTTTTTATTCCATATTCGCAAAAATCAATGGCATCCTGCAAAGTAATGAAATTATAGAGAATAGGCGCTGCCTTGGCTTCATGCCATTCGTTACCGGTTTTGATTTTAACATCCTGGATCAGACGTTGCAGAATTTCAATTTCGCCTCCCCAATTGGCTCCAAATGTGATATTCACGCCATCGATATTGATCCGGTTATCGCTTTTATTGCCAATACTGATAAAATATACATAAGGGATGGAAATGCCGTTTTCGGTTTTATAACCGGAAAGATAAAAATTCACATCAGGATAGTTGTACTTTTGGCCGAAGAATTCGTGAAGTTTTGGTGGAATTTCATTTATTTCAGTGTTTTCCTGAATTTTTTCCTCGATAAACTCATTGATAAATCCCGAAACCGGAATTCCTTTAATATCAGCCGTTCCAAAGGAGCCCAAACCAAACTTGTTTTGAATATTGAATATCTTGTTGTAATTATCCGAACCATTTACTGAATAATTTATTTCCTGGCCTTTGTTGTTTTTTTCCGACCAGTTTACAGTCAGCCTGCTGTCGCCCGAAAGTACTATTCCTTCAGGGACATACATGGTAATAAGAAGTGACATATTATGTAAATTATAATTTTTACCGGAATTGGTTTTCTATGATTCTGTTAAGCCATATCAGCCGATAAGATATTAAAAGATATCCGCCCCGGCGGATCAAAACAATTTCTTATATATGATTGTAAAAATACAAATTATAATTATCCGGCAATGTAAAATCTGTTTCTTAGCCTGACCTGTTCACAAATAAATGTAATGCAATTTATGAATGAGCATTGGCAATGTGGGCAGCAGGTCAGGTTTTGTCCGAAAACTTCCGTATTGTTATAAAGGGTTTATTCTTTACACCAATTTTGTAATTCAATTATATTCCCTTCGGGGTCTTTGGCATAAACTGCCCTTACCGTTCCAATCCCGTCGTATTTTTTTTCCACTATTTCGCCATAACGTTGGCCGCCGTTTGCTATAAGGTTATCGAGTGCAATATCAACATCAGATACATGAAATGCAATGTGCGCCAGGCCTTTATTGTTGATCAGGGGTGATGACGGGTTGCCTGATATTTCGTTATATTCAAAAATTTCAAGTGTGGGGCCGTCCTTATATCCCGGGAGTTTCAAATGTATGCCTTTTAACCTGGCACCCTGCAGCATGGTTAGTTTGTCGATCCATTCACCCGAAAGGTCTCTTTCAGGTAAAACCGGTTCACACTCAAAAACGTCAATATAAAACTGAGCAAGACTTTTCCAATTTTCAGCAATTATATTGGTGTGTACATACCTGATTTGATTTTTCATAATGTTGTTTGAGCTAAAAAATATTAAAGTAATAAAATTATTATACAATTTCAGCCACCACAAATGTACTTCCCCCGATGAAAATCAGATCATCTTCTGAGGCCTTGCTTTGGGCAGTTTTAAGTGCTTCATTAACCGAGCCGTAAGTATTCCCTTTTAATCCGGCTTTTCCAGCCTCTTTTTCCAGAATGGCTGCATCAAGCCCCCGCGGAATGCCGGGTTTACAGAAATAATATCTGGCGTTCTTTGGCAGAAGGGATAATATTCCGGAAATATCCTTATCATTTACCATCCCGATTACAAAATGAAGTGTTTTATATTTTAACTGCCCGAGATGGTTTACCACTTGTGTAATGCCATCTTTATTATGGCCTGTATCACAAATAGTTAATGGCTTTTCAGATAAAACCTGCCAGCGCCCCTGGAGGCCGGTATTTTTAATAACATGTTTAAGGCCTTTTATTATAATTTTATCTTCAATATGATATCCTGATTTTTTCAATTCTTCAAAAGCGGCAAAAACGGTTTGAATATTTTCCTGTTGATAGATTCCGCCCAGAGCGCAGTGTACATTTTGAAATAAGGGTTTACCATTATAAGTTAAATCACAAATACTGCCAAAAGGCGGCATAATGCCCGGCCTGAAATTTTGCGCCTTGAAAACTGTGTCGGCAAAAATAACATGACAATTATTCAACCTGGCTTTGTCAAGGAATAATTCAGTAGTTTCCAGCTGACTTCTGCCTATGATAACAGGTATTGATGGCTTAATGATGCCCGCTTTTTCTACTGCTATTTTCTGAAGTGTATCACCCAGAAATTGTGTATGGTCTAAGCCGATATTGGTTATAATACTTAGCAGTGATCGTACGATATTTGTTGAGTCAAGCCTG
Organism: uncultured Bacteroidales bacterium; assembly: GCA_964626855.1. Classification (GTDB taxonomy): domain Bacteria; phylum Bacteroidota; class Bacteroidia; order Bacteroidales; family CAIWKO01; genus CAIWKO01. The sequence continues at coordinate 66,684 of CAZVKJ010000006.1, read as the reverse complement.
CCACCCATACCTGTTTCCACAACTGCAATATCTGCTTTCTGTTCGGCAAAATAGCTCATTGCCATCGTAAACGTGATCTCAAAAAATGACGGTTTCAGTATTTCAAAGTCTTTTTTATATCTGCTGACGAATTCAACCACCTTCTTTTTGGGGATCATACGTCCGTTGATACGGATACGTTCGCGGAAATCTTTCAGGTGTGGGGAGGTGTAAAGTCCTGTTTTCAGGCCATGTTCCTGCAAAATCGAAGCAATCATGTGCGAAACAGAGCCTTTGCCGTTTGTTCCGGCAATATGAATTGATGGAAAACACTGTTCGGGAGCGCCGCAAAGTTTGCTTAATGCAATAGTAGTTTCAAGATTGGCTTTGTATGCAGCAGCGCCCACCCTGTGGAACATAGGCAGGCAATCGTACATGTATGCCAGTGTCTGTGCGTAATTCGGCATCGTTAGAAAAGTTTCACAAAAATATTGAATTATTATAAGGCTGAATAATTTTACTGAAGAATAATCATTCAGATATTCAGAGAATGCTGAATGATTGAAATATTCTTGTAAGCCATCTGGTGCAAGGCCGACTTGTAAGGCTTATATCAGTTCAGGTTAATAAAATTATAGGTAATGGTTCCCTTTTGTTCTTCGGGGGCGTTTGCTTTGGCATTGAATTTTGATCGCCGCGCTGCATCTTCAGCCAGTTTCCAGAGTGCGGTACTTGTGGTGGTTGTGCCTCTGCCGCCTGCCTGTGCTTTGGTTACGTTTCCGTTTTTATCTACCCAGATATTCACAACAACAAGCCCTTCTTCTTTGGAATTATAATTTGGCTTGGGGATAGATTTTGCTGTGCGGTCCTTCATTGCATATGAAATTCCGTTACCCGGCCCGCTACCCGGTCCTGTTCCAGGTCCGTCGCCGGTGCCGTTGCCTGTTCCGGGCCCGCCGCCACTGCCACCGTTGCCTTTGTACCCTGTCGAATTGAGATCTCCTGTTTCTTTACCCTGATTACCGGGTGTGTTTGTTGTTCCGTCACCACTTCTTTTTTTATACAGGGCATTGGGATTAACAACAGGATCGTTGATTTTTACGACATCGTTATGGGTGACGTTTTTATTTTTATCCTTATTATTCAAGGCAATAGCATCTTCCTTATCCTGGGTAATATAATTATCATCCGAACTGTTTGATATGTCGTGTGTACTGATGGGTATCAATTCCTCTGAATTATTATTTCCCATACCATTTTCGGTGTTGCCAAGGTTGACTTCTAATCCGGAACCACCGCCCACCGATGGATAGGGTGGTATGGGCGTATGAAAAACGATCAGGACAAAAAGAAGCAACAGCAATCCGTGAAAAGCCAGCGTGAGTATAGTTGCCAGGGGGACATTCGTTTCTTTTTGTTCGGCCATCATTTTTGATTGGATTTTGTTGCCAAAACCATTTTAATTTTTAGTTTATTTCCGATCTGCAAAACATCAACAAGGTCCTGTATTGTCAGTGAGTTATCTATCCTGAGTACAATGGTGGGATCAACCAGATTTGTGATGGATTTGGCCATCTCGGCTTCAAGCTGGTCGCTGGGTATTGCTTTGTTATTAATGTAATAAGTTTTATCGGCTGTGATGGATAATGTAACCTGTTGCTTGTTCATTGCCTGAGAAGTGGTTGCTTTGGGCAGCAGGAGTTTAATGACGGAAGGGTTGACCATAGTCGATAAAATCAGGAAGAACAACAACAGGAAAAACATGATGTCGTTCAATGATCCAGTATAAACTTCTGGCGAATAGGAGCGTGATTGTCTTAAATTCATGATTATGCTTCTTTTTGTAAGAAATCCATAAATTCAATGCCGGCATCTTCAAGTTTGAAGATAACCTTATCAAGCAGAATCTGAAGGTAATGGTATCCGATATATGCCAGGATACCTACGGTAAGCCCGGCAGCACTGGTGATCATTTTTTGGTACAATCCGCTTGAAATAACTCCGATGCTGATATTATCCGAAAGAGAAATGTCATAAAAAATCTTAATCACACCAATGATGGTTCCGATAAAACCGAGCATGGGCGCTATACCTGCCACTATACCAAGTATTTTCATATTGCGTTCAAGTTTTGAAACTTCGTATTTACCGACACTTTCAATTGAACGTTCAATATCGTTGATAGGCCGTCCTATGCGATCGAGCCCTTTTTCAACCATACGCGAAACAGGTGTATTTGTTGTTTTGCAGACAGTTTTGGCAGCATCAAGTTTCATATCAGAGACAAGCGTGCTGATATTGTTCATGAAGTTTTTATCAGATTTCCCTGCTTTTCGTAAGGCTATAAAACGTTCGATAAAGAAATAAACAGCCAGCAGTGAACAGATAAAAATAGGGATCATGATGACTCCTCCTTTGAGGAGCAATTGCCATAATGATAAAGATTCAAGTGGTGGTTTTGCGGCTTCAACGGCTTGTACGGCCTGATTGAGTGTGTCCTGTACGGTTGCGGTGCTTTGAGTGATTTGCAATATTATTCCCAGCATATAACGTTATTTTAATCAAGTAAAGGTAGATGTATTGCATATTGTACTTGTGCTTGGGAAGTTTTATTTTTTAACACGTAATTGTTAATATATTAACGATATAATCGTGGTTTTATTTTTTTAGTCTAAATTTGTTTATCCTGCAAACTGGCAGGTAGGGTTCGGAGGGTAATATTGCTGAAATACAATGATTTGGATTATCAGATTGGTTATTCGAGCCACTTATTAATACGATCAATAATTTCTTTTTGAGTATCGGTATCGAATGAACGTATGCGTGAAGCGTGGCTTCCGCCGGGGCAAACGGCTTTCAACATATTTGTTTTTCCGCTGAAATCAACAGCTGCAGCCGACCAGGGATCATACTCCCCATAAACGAAGATCATTTTTGGATCATTATTTTTCAGAAATACAGCACATTGTTGTGAAATAGTACTATCGAATTCTACCTTTAAATCTTTAGGCAAAAATATCTTTTGGAGATACCCTTCAGCAGTCTTTATTTTCAAATATTTATCAAATGGTTTGGTATCATAACCATAATAGCCCAGTTCACGTGCGGCTTGTATGAAAAACGACAAGGAATTATCATCGGCTCCGAAAGCAAAATAGTCAGGAGAACAAACACGAACCAGGAAATTAAAAATATCTGAATTGGAAGCATTTGCAGATGGTATGGAAGATGTTTTCCAACCCCATTGCCAGAATGAAAAAGAAAATTCAAGAACGCAATAATCATATATTTCCTGCAAAGGAATGTTAAAGGTATACTTGTTATCCTCACAAAGCTTTTTAAACATAGGGAAAATCTTGTTTCTCCTTTTCAGTGCTTCCATTTGAAAATCCCTGACTTTATTGCGATCGGTTTCATGAGCCACTTTGCAGCAGATAAATGGTTCATGTCTGCCGTCTTCCACGCTGAAACATAGCGGCCCCACGTAGCATACCGAAATATCCACATCATCAGGGTAGAGCGTTTTGTATATCAATGCTGTTTCGCCTCCCTTGCTGATACCCGTGCTGATCCACTTGTGTTTATAAATCTTTTTCAACAGGCTGACCACATGATGATGATCTGCTGCTGCATTGGCCGCCGTGAGATATTTCCAGTCCAGAGGCTGTGGAACGGATTTGCCGAAATATCGATGTTCAACCAGTATCTGGTTGGTGTTAAACAATGATGATAATTCTTCGGTATAATCTGCCGACTCGGCGTATGAGCCTGAATATCCTTCCGTCACGATCACAGTTGGAGCGTCGAATGAAAAATGAGAAATAAAAACCCTCTGAATAAACGATCCGCTGGCAGTATCCATCGGATTGAGCCATTGTTTGATCATCACGACGTATTTTTCATGGAAAGGCGGTTTGAATTTTAATGGCTGTATATCAGCAATCCCCGGAAGTGCTTTCAGCAACATATACAATTCGGAAGGTGCGTCTTTGGTTGTAGAAGCCTGTAAATGATTGATATAAAAGCTGTTTCCCGAAATAATAAGTACAGTAAAAAAGAGTAAAAGAGGCCTTATTCTGGTTTTCATAGGTATAAATTTGAGTATTTGACAAGCGTAATCTTTGACAATAACAGTAATTTGATAATTTATTTTAAAAAGTCAATGCGTGTTAGGTCAAATTGCGGGGCCTTAGTGCTCATTAATGGGACTTCTTCAACAATGATATTGCTGGTATCAAGCCCGTATGCGTGAACTTCAGATATTCCAATTTTCTTTAAAAAGAAGTAAATATTCATGAGATATTGTTCAAAAGTCGGAAAGTCGAAATCAAAATTCTGAATGCGGTCGATGATGATAAATGAAAAATCACCCAGTACCCGGTGTTTCTGCAATGTTTTATATCTCGAGATAAGATCTACTTCATTATTACGTACAAGTTCATCGATAACCCGCTTAAAAAACAGGTTTATTCTTGGCTGTATGCGGAATCCAAAGTAAAAATCAATCCTGAACATGGTATCAGGTATAATGGTTGAAACTTTGTACTCCTGCGTGTTGGGGTCATCCATATGATTGATGTGGATAAGCCAGTATATGTCAGCCCTTTTTGGCTGTTTGTTAATAATTGAAAATATTATTTTTGCTTCAACATCTCCTACATGGTTTGATTTGGTGAAATATACAAGGTTGGTGGCATATTTGGGAATACTGATATCTTTTTTAATGTCCTGTATAACTTCTACATAAGGAGCAATCCTTGTATAGGTAATAAAACGGTTCTTAATACTTTTTCCTCTTTGCCAGATATACATGACCAAAAATAGTATGGTACTTAGCATGACCGTGAACCATCCCCCATTCATGAATTTGTGCAGGTTAGCAACAAGGAAGCTTAATTCGATGGATAAAAACACCAAGAGAAATACAAGGACAATTACTGGGTGTTGGTTTCTTATTTTGTACAGATAGTATGACAATAGTATAGTGGTCATGAGCATGGTAATGGTAATTGAAAGGCCATATGCGGCGGTCATTTTTGCTGATTCCCTGAAAAGAAGCACCACAGCGAGGCAGGCAAAACATAATGCCCAGTTTACCGAACTGAGATACATCTGTCCTTTGATATTTGTGGGATACTTTATTTTTAACGGTGGCCACAAATCCAGCGAAATGGCAACAGTTATCAGCGTGTAGGCTCCGCTGATCAAAGCCTGGCTGGCAATAATGGCGGCAAGTGTGGCCATTATTATTGATGGTACCAGTAACCATGCCGGCATCATCTCAAAAAAAGGATTAGTCTGAGAACCGACGCGATTCATGTTGATCATGAGCCAGGCGCCTTGCCCGAGATAATTGATTATGAGCATGCTTTTTACGTAAACCCAGCTTATTCTGATATTATTCTTTCCACAGTGTCCCAGATCTGAATAAAGCGCCTCGGCGCCGGTGGTAGCTAAAAATACTGCCCCGAGCAGAATAAATCCATGTTTGAATGAAGTGAGAAAATATATTGCATAATAAGGATTGAAAGCTTTCAGGACAAAAGGCGCTTTTAAAATGTAAATAATCCCCACCGAACCCAGCATGGCGAACCAAAGAAACATGATAGGCCCAAAAGAGTTGCCAATAACCTTTGTGCCAAAACGTTGTATACTAAACAGCAGTAAAATAATACATAATGAAATCGGAACGACAGGAATTTTATTGCTGAGCAACAGCAGACCCTCGGTTGCAGAAACAATAGTAATGGATGGTGTAATGACTCCGTCTGCCAATATGGCGGCGCCGCCAATAATAGCAATTACATAAATCCATGGTGCACTTTTTTTTATAAGTGCAAAAAGAGAAAAGATACCACCCTCGCCATGATTATCGGCTCTTAACGCAATAAAAACATATTTTACCGTGGTAAGCAGGGTGAGTGTCCATATTACACATGATAAGGAACCAAGGATTATTGTTTCATCAACTTTGCCCGCACTAGAAATAATGGCGCTCATCACATAAAGTGGCGAAGTGCCAATGTCACCATAAACTATTCCCAGTGTCATAATAATACTGAAAAATGTTGTCCTTCTAATGGTCGAGGCTCCGTCCTTCATGGTTTTATTCAGATTGCTCTTTTTAAATATCTTTCAAGCGATAGGGTAAAGTCGTGTTTTATTATTTGACAGGGATTAATGCTTAAAAACATGATTGGCTACATGAAACATTAATTGGATGGTTTTGTGCGTTTTAGCTCGAATTTAGGATTTCTGATAATGGCAAGAGGTACTTTTTCAACAATAACGTTGCTGGTATCAAGACCAAAAGCCCTGACTTCTGAAATGCCGATCTTTTTCAGGTAAGTATATGCATCCATGATAAACTGTTCAAATGGCGGAAAATCAAAATCGTAGTTCTGAACACGGTCGATCAGGATAAAACGAAAATCACCCAAAATATGATGTTTATGAAGTGATGGGTAATTGGATGTCATGTTGATCTCGTTGTTACGAATCATTTCATCAATTACCTGTTTGAAAAACAGGTTTATCCTTGGTTGTACCCTGAATCCAAGGTTAAAATCAATCCTGATCAGGGTATCGGGGACAAGTGTAGTCACTTTAAACTCTTTTGTATTGGGATCATCTGTGATATTAATGTGTACAAGCCAATACAAATCAGCTCTTTTGGGCTGTTTATTGATGATGGAATAAATGATTTTTGTTTCAACTTCGCCAATTTGGTTTGCGTGTGTTATATATACCAGGTTGGTTGCATATTTGGCAATAGAATCATCATTCTTTAAATCCCTGAAAATTTCAGCATAGGGGGCTATTCTGGTAAACTCGGTAAAACCGGCTTTTAACAATCGTCCCTTTCGCCATATATACATGATGCTGAATAATATACTTCCTATTAAAAGAGTAAACCATCCTCCGCTTTGGAATTTATGCAGGTTGGCAATAAGGAACCCTGTTTCAATTATTGAAAAAGTCATCACAAACAGGATGATAATTGTGGTATGAACATTTTCAATCTTAACAAGATAGTAGGTCAGCAGGATAGTGGTCATCAGCATGGTGATGGTAATAGACAATCCATATGCCGCTGTCATATTAATTGATCTTTTAAAAAACAAAATGACAAACAAACAGGCCAGGCATAATCCCCAGTTTACTGAGCTGATGTACATCTGGCCTTTAATATTGGTAGGATATTTTATCCTTAAACGGGGCCATAAATTCAGCGACATGGCCACAGAGATTAATGTATACGTTCCCCGGATAAGGGCCTGGCTTGCTATGATTGCAGCCATAATTGCAATTATAATTGACGGAATCAGGAACCATCCGGGCATCATACTGAAAAAAGGATTTGTTTGTGAATTCACTGAATCAAGGTTATTGATCAGCCAGGCTCCCTGTCCAAGATAATTAATGATGAGCATCGATTTTACAAAAATCCAGCTTCTGCGGATGTTTTCTTTACCACAATGGCCCAAATCTGAATACAGCGCTTCGGCGCCTGTGGTTGCCAGAAAAATAGCGCCAAGTAAGACAAATCCGCCAGGATGTGCCAACAGAAATCTAATGGCGTAGTATGGATTAAATGCATGTAAAATAAAGGGCGCCTGAACCAGGAATACCATACCAACAACCCCCAGCGTCGTAAACCAGATTAACATAATGGGGCCAAATAAACTACCCATTGCCTGCGTGCTGAATTTTTGAAGGCTGAACAACACCAATATGATAAACACGGCAATTGGAATTACAGGAATATTCGGCCCTAATAGCGATAAGCCTTCTGTAGCTGAAACAACTGTAATAGAAGGAGTGATAATCCCGTCAGCAAGCTCGGTACAACCGCCAATCATAGCAATAAAAACAATCCAGGGCGCCTTTTTACGGATTAAAGCGAAGAGGGAAAAAATGCCGCCTTCTCCTTTATTATCGGCCCGCAGAGCAATAATCACATATTTTAGGGTCGTGATAAAGGTAATGGTCCATATTATACAGGACACCGACCCAAGGATCAAATCTTTGTCAATAACACCGGCAGTTCCGATAACAGCACGTAAAACATATAAAGGTGATGTGCCGATATCGCCATAAACCATGCCTAATGTCATGATCACACTGAGCAAAGAAACTCTTGATTTTACCGGATTGTTTTCCATTCAAAAAAATAAAAGGGCAAATATATAACAACTAATACCTAAGTTAGTAAATATTGTATAATTTATTTGTATTATTCCTTCTTTGTATAGAGCCAGGAAGCATTAAAGAGCTTGATATTAAGGGAGATAGATGGCGCCGCCACAACAATCCCGGAGCGCACCGGTTACACTTCTGATACAATTGTTTGTGTTTCTCATTCTCAAAACACCGAGGAAGGCAAAAATCAGTGCTTCTTTGTAATTGATGATATCATTTTCGGGTAATACCAGTTTTGCTTTACATTTTTGCCTGATCAAACCAATCAGAAAATCATTAAATGCGCCACCGCCGGTCACCAGTACATTATTGCCTTTTGTCTTATTGATAACATTGGATATCTGAACAGCTATATGTTCGGTAAACGTTCGGAGCAAATCATTAATCTGATTTTTTTTGTATGGTGCTGTCAGGGGAATTACCATATCTTCAAGCCATTCGCGTCCCAGTGATTTAGGCGGGTTCAATGAATAATATGGTAAATGGTTTAGTTTAAAAAGTAAATCCTGCATATCATTACCTTTTTTTGCCATATTTCCTGAGGCATCATAATCCTTGTTCAATTTGGCTGCCAGGTGATTTAAAATGATATTTGCAGGGCAAATGTCAAAAGCAATCCGTTTGTTGCTTTGTCTGTATGAAATATTCGCAAATCCGCCAATATTAAGGCAAAAATCGTAATTGCCAAAAAGCAGTTCATCGCCGATGGGCACCAATGGCGCACCCTGGCCTCCCAAAGCCACATCCGTGGTTCTGAAATCGCAAATACACGGATAGGCTGATTCGGCGGCAATGTGAGCACCGCTTCCAATCTGCACTGTAAATCTATGCTCAGGCTGATGAAACACAGTGTGGCCATGACAGCCAATAAAATCAGCTTTCAGATTATTTTTTTTGATAAAACTCCTCACAGTTTTTCCGATATAAATGCCAAATTCTGCATTTAACGATGAAAACTCATTGGCAGATAAATTACCTGCTTCGCTAAGTTTTATTTTCCACCGGACAGGATAGGGTACAGTTGTCGCTTTAATTATATTGAACCGCCATTTTTTTGCTGTATATTCAAAACGGCAAAATGCTAAATCAAGACCGTCAAGTGAGGTCCCCGACATGATTCCGATGGCGTGGTATATCATATTGCTTAATTGTTAAAGCGCTTCAAGAACATGCTCCATCTGGGTGCCGCGCGAACCTTTCACAAGGATCAGTGCGTCTTTTACCGGATGCTTTTTAAGGTAGTCGCGGAGTTCAAAGGAAGTTCTGAACGTGTTGAAATTACCTCTCGTGTTTACCGATGAAAAAATCGAACCTACAAGATATACCTTATTATAATTAGAGTTGATCAGAAATTCGATGATTTTTTCATGTTCAGTTTCTTTATAAGTACCGAGTTCCAGCATATCTCCCAGCATGACCACTTTATTGACCGATTGCATCAGGTTGAAATTTTCAAGAGCGGCAAGCATACTGGTTGGATTGGCGTTGTATGCATCAAGAATGACGGTATTGGTTTCTTTGTTGATAAATTCGGATCGGGCATTTTGGGGAAAATATTCTTCAATAGCATGTTTTATTTTTTCAGTTTCTACTTTAAAATAGTCACCTATCGCAATGGCTGCCAGGATATTTTCAAAATTATACTTACCGATGAGTTGTGACTGGATAATGGTTTTTTTGTTTTCCCAGTATAGTTTAACATAAGGATTGGCGACAATAAATGTAGTATGTATATCGGCATGCTGGTTTGTACCATATGAATATTGCCTGATGTTTTGGGCGTTTATCTTCAGTGTGTTATTATTGTTATTTATAAATACTAATCCATTCCGTCGTTCAATATCACGGTAAAGTTCTGTTTTTGCCTTGATTACATTTTCATAATTGCCGAAACCTTCAAGGTGGGCTTTGCCAATATTGGTGATCATCCCGTAATCGGGCTGTGAAATCTGGCAAAGGTCATGTATCTCACCAATATGATTGGCCCCCATTTCGATGATGGCAATTTCATGTTCGGGAGTTATCTGCAAAATTGACAGGGGTACGCCGATATGATTGTTCAGATTTCCCTGCGTGGCAAACGTCCGGTATTTTTCAGAGAGTACCGCGCAGGTAAGTTCTTTGGTTGTTGTTTTTCCATTACTGCCGGTGATCCCAATTACCGGAATTTTTAATTGTGACCGGTGGTATGCTGCCAGCTTTTGCAGGCAGGTTAAAACGTCGTCAACGAGGATGGTCTTATCACCGGAATAATATTCTTTTTCATCAATAATAGCGTAAGATACGCCATTATCAAGAGCCTGTCCGGCAAATTTATTTCCGTTATTATTTTGCCCTTTCAGGGCAAAAAACAAAGAGCCTTTCAATAGTTTCCGGGTATCCGTTGAAATGACCGGATGCTGAAGGTAAATTTCGTATAGTTTTTCGATAGTCATATATATATTAATAAAAAACCCCGCTTACAAAATAAGCGGGGTTTTTTGAATTAAAAAAGTATTTTTTCTAATAATTACCAACAGGGCTACCCACACGTGTCATAGCACACCTGAAACCAATGAAATCCGTTGACTGGTTTTCATCCAGGAATCTTCTGTTGCCCGGGCTCAGCCAATACTGGCGATCTTTCCATGAACCGCCTTTATAAATTCTTGCATTATCATTGATCATGGAGTTGTTACCATAATCATACATTACGGTTCCCTGTGCATCTTCAGTATTGGTCCAGTCATCACCGGCCAGCATGCTTGATGTCATATCACCGTCCAGATAGCTTCTGTTATCGGCCTGACGGTAATTTCTTCTGTTTTTACTTTCTTCAACGGAAACGTCTCTCATCTGGATACGTCCTAAACTGTCTTTATCTTCAAGTACACCATCAGCGTCTCTGACCTGTGTCTGGAATACATTACCCCTGAATGACCTGAAATCTGTAAAATCTTCAAATGAAAGAGGTCTGTATACATCCATTACCCATTCAGAAACATTGCCAGCCATGCAATATAAGCCATAATCATTAGGCCAGTATGAATAAACCGGTGCTGTGATATCGGCAGCATCATTAAGGTTACCTGCCACACCCATATTGTCACCGCGTCCACGTTTAAAGTTGGCAACAAAGTCTCCGAGGTTGTTTGTACGGTCGTTACGCGAAATATGACCGTTCCATGGGTATATACGGCGTTCAAGAACACGTTCGTAAATGGTATTTCCAATAAGGCCTAATGCTGCGAATTCCCATTCAGCTTCGGTCGGCAGACGATATTTTGGCAGAAGGATACCGTCTTCCATGCGTACTTTACGGGTTCCAGAACCATTAGGATCCATATCGTACAGGTCATTTTTAACCATTCCTTCGTACTGGCCTGCCAGATAGGCATCAGTATTAAAGTTTTCTTCATTTTGCTGGTTGGGATCCATCTTTAAAATACCTTCACGAACGAGAATGTATTCATTGACACGGTCGGTTCTCCAGTTGCAATAATCTGCAGCCTGAACCCAGCTTACGCCAACAACAGGGTAATCGCGGTATGCAGGATGGCGTAAATAATAATCAACGTAGGGCTCATTGTAAGCCAAACGATCGCGCCATACTAATGTATCCGGCAAACGTTTTTGCAAAACTTCCGGATAGTCAACACCGAAAACTCTTCTTGTCCAATACAAAAATTCACAATAGTCCAGATTACGAACTTCTGTCTGATCTAAATAAAACGAAGATACCGTAATTCTTCTGGGGACATTATCCCAGTCATAAAGGACATCCTGTTCGGTGCGGCCCATAATAAACGTTCCGCCTTCAATCAATACAAGACCTGGCCCGGTTTCCTGCTGTTCATAAGGAACAACTTCAAACCCGCCATTTTTGGGGTTATTGTATTCCCATCCCGTTGTACTGGATACTTCCTTTTTGCACGATGTCATATATATTGACAACGTAGCTGTAACGGCAATTAAAACTATTAATCTTTTTATATGCATTGTATGAAAAATTTGTTTCTATAATAACTAAAATGAAGGGCAATTTATTGCTCTGACTCTTTTTGAAGGCGGTTTACAATTGAACTGAAGTGCAAAGGAAACTTCGTGAGCGCCACCGGTTGCATTGGTGAGTTTTGATATGGTGAGGTCATAGCTGTACCCAACTTTAAACATACTTGCCTGAATACCTACCATAAAGATAACAGCGTCGGCATTTTTGAAATTTTGCCTGAACCAAAGTCCTCCGACAAAAGGATACCTGTTAAAATACAGACCATAATTTATCTGTTGAAAATTTTGCTGTTGCATGAAAAGTATGTTGGGAGATAATGTCGGAACATGTTCATTGCTTTTACGGCGTACTTTTTTTACAAGATTTATAACACCTCCGGCATGTACGGTAAACTTCATCGGCATCCTGCTTTTACTTATAAAACCTTCATCCGGCCTGGTCAGGTGATGAACAGCAAAACCAACAAAATATTTTTCGCCATAACCCAGAACGCCGGCTGCGAAATCAGCATTAGCCTTGGTAAGGCGTGAGGGCGGCAATTCATTAGTATTAAAAACAAAACCATGCCTCTTGTCAATCATGTCGGGAAATGTCAGCTTTTGCCAATCCAGATGCTTTTGAAAATAAGTTGCCTGAATAGCCATTTTCATGGAAAAAGTCCGGTTAACTTTAAGCAGGAATGAGTACATAAACGAAGCGGTGGTGGTGTTAAGAATTCCTTGTCCTGCGCGGTCTGTATTGAGGAGTACGCCAATACCACCGGATATTTTTTCAATATGCTGATCGTAGGAGGCATTGTATGTTACATATGTCCCTGAAATTGAAGGCCACTGATCGCGGAAATTCAGAATAATTCTCGGGCAAATGGCAGTTCCGGCAAAAGCAGGATTAAGATACAACGGATTAGCATAATACTGCGAAAAATGAGGATCCTGCGCAAATGTGACACTTCCAAATGTCAATAAGAGAAGCAATATACCGGTATAAATTTTTTTCATAGTAAAATATTTTAAAGTCTGTTCATAATAACGAAGCTCTCATGTTTTATATTGGTAGCCTTCAAAAAAAAAATATCAATTAATCATTTACAATAAAAACAGTGTTGTATCGTTACAATGAAATATTTTATCAAGCAAAAATAGCATATTTTAGTTATAAAAAATTACTTATAGGATTTTTTTTTACATTTTTACTCAAAATTGTTGTTAAGGTTACAAAAATTATAAATTTTGTCGCCTATTTCAAATATTAGCAAGATAAAATAGAATTTTCAATACATCTTAAGATAAATAAAATGCATAAAAAGATCCACCTGTTTTTTGTTTTTATATTCTCATTATCAGCGCTTTTTGGTCAGCAAAAGACTGTACAAAATAAAGATTCTTATGTAATAAGCTGGAAGCCAGTAGAAAAAATGGCTTTCGGAGAGGGGGTTACCAAGGAGTTTTTGTGTTTTAAGGGAGCAGTTTATAGCGATAATTCAAGTATTTCCCATTTTTTTACTTTATTGAATGTCATTAAGTCCTCTGTCATTCCTGATGTGAGATTGGTTGATATGGTTTTTGAAAGTGTTCCTGATGCTGACCTGGAAATTATTAAAAATCAAGGTGCTGATATTAAGGATAATATCGAAATTACATCCAAGGTTTCATATCAGAATAAGAAACCTTTGATGATGTTGAGTTTTATTCCCCTGCGCACAAATTCTTCAACGGGAAAAATTGAGCGGCTTGTATCTTTTAAGTTGGATTATTCATATAATAAGAGCAATGTCCTGCCTTTAAAGAAAAAATCTTATACCTATGCGGATCACTCAGTACTAAAATCAGGTGATTGGTACCGTGTTGATGTTTTCAGGAGCGGCATCCATAAAATCACCTACGATGATTTGGTTGCATTGGGAATGGATGTTTCATCAATTGATCCCCGGAATATCAGATTATATGGCAATGGAGGAAAAATGCTGCCGGAGAACAACATGGTGTACAGGCCTGATGACCTGAAGGAAAATGCTATTTATATATACGGGGAAAGTGACGGTGTTTTTAACCAGGGTGACTATATCATTTTTTATGCACAGGGACCGGAGTCTTGGGCATTTGATGCTGTAAATGATAGCTATAAACATCAAATAAATAAATACAACAGCAGTACGGCATATTTTTTATCTGCCAGCCTTGGCCCCGGAAGAAGAATTGGTAATGAGCCTTCATCATCATTGCCTGTTGATTATACAGTTACCACTTTTGATGATCATCTTTTCCACGAAAAGGATTCATTGAACCTGATAAAATCGGGCAGAGAGTTCTACGGAGAAGTTTTTGATGTTAATACGTCCTATTCTTTTAGTTTTAATTTCCCCAATATTGTTCCCAGCACACCAGTAAAATTAAGAACTCATTTATTGGCGCGTTCAATTCTGGTCAGTACCAGTTTTAAACTATACTCGAATGGTAGTTATATAACCACCCTTCCGCTTTCACCTGCTTCTTCAAATTATATAAATCCATACGCCACTGAAAACGAATCTTCCTTGCAGTTTTCATCATCAGGTTCAATTTCCCTTCGTTTTGATTATAATAAAAGCGGTAATTCATCTGCTATCGGGTGGCTTGACTATGTGGAGTTAAACGCTGAGCGTTACCTGAGTTTTGTTTCGGGACAGATGCCATTCCGTAACCATGAATCTGTTGGAAAAGGAATTACAGAGTTTATTGTTGAAAATAGCAACAACAATGTAGTTGTTTGGGATGTGACCGATTATGCTAATGTGAGAAAAGTGGATGCTACGCATACAGACAATAACCTTTCTTATAGATTAAATACGGATTCTTTAAGGGAGTTTGTAGCTTTTGATGATAACGGCTTTTATTCAGTATCATGCACTGGCAAAGTTCAAAACCAGGATCTGCATGGGTTGGGGGTTTATAACATGATTATTATATCTTATCCGGATTTAATTGATCAGGCTGAACGACTGGCCGACTTTCATAGAAATAATGATGGCTTAAGCGTTTTGGTGGTAACACCACAATTGATTTATAATGAATTTTCATCTGGAAATCAGGACATTACAGCTTTAAAAGATTTTGTAAAAATGTTTTATGACAGGGCGGGTTCAGATAGTACAAGGCAACCCGGGTATTTGTTATTATTTGGCGATGCATCCTATGATTATCAGGATCGCATAGTAAATAATACAAACCGGATACCAACATACCAAACTGTAAATTCTTTAGATCCTTCCTCGTCTTATTTAACTGATGATTATGTCGGTTTTCTTGATGACACTGATAGCGGCCCTTACGGCAATCTTCTGGATATTGCTGTAGGCAGGATTCCTGCTCAAAATATTGAAGAAGCCCGCGCCATTGTTGATAAGATTATTAATTATAAAGCAAAATATGACCTGAATACAGGAACTCCAACTTGTTCGAGTTTTTCTGCCACTATCTCGAATTTGGCTGACTGGAGGAATACAATATGTTTTGTTGCTGATGATGCTGATACGCCGGGTGAGGGTTTTCTCGGTCAATCGGAAGATATTGCAACTTTTGTTGATACGACATACAATAATTTTAACATCGATAAGATATATTGTGATGCTTATACGCAGATTTCCACACCAGGCGGCCAGCGTTACCCCGAGGTAAATGATGCCATCAATAAGCGTGTGGCAAAGGGAGCATTAATCATCAATTATATCGGGCATGGCGGCGAAGTAGGCTGGGCACATGAAGCTATTCTCGGTGTGTCCGATATAAATTCATGGAGTAACAAAAACAGCCTGCCATTTTTTGTGACTGCCACCTGTGAGTTTAGCCGCTTTGATGATCCCGCACGAACTTCAGCCGGTGAATATGTAATATTAAATCCTACTGGTGGCGGGGTGTCGTTATTTACCACCACGCGTATTGCTTTTTCGGGATCAAATGCAATCATCGATCTGGATTTTTATAAAAATGTATTTAAAAAAACCGGAGGTAAGTATCCGTTTATTGGAGATGTGATCAGAGCTGCAAAAAACATGATGGGGTGTGATAATTCAATCAGCAATTTTGTTTTGCTTGGTGATCCTGCTCTCAAACTAGTCTACCCGGAGCATAATATTGTAACGACAAAAATCAACAATCATCCAATAGCCAGCCTGCCAGATACAATAAATGCGCTTGATAAAGTTACAATTCAGGGTTATATAGCCGATAATTCAGGAAATAAACTGACCAGTTACCAGGGGACTATAATGCCGACTGTTTATGATAAGATGATGGACATCTTGTCAAATGGAAATGATGGCGCTACTCCGCAGTCTCTTACATTGCAAAAAAATATCATTTATAAGGGAAAAGCTCATGTCATCAATGGTGATTTCAGCTTTACCTTTGTTGTGCCGAAAGATATAGCATATAATTATGGAAAAGGCAGAATTAGCTATTATTCTCAAAATGGAACTACGGATGCAGGCGGGTATTATGAGAACTTCCTGATCGGAGGAACCAATAATAATGAAATTACAGATAAAGATGGTCCGGATATTAAATTGTATATGAACGATAATCATTTTGTTTCAGGGGGAATAACCGATAAAAACCCGGTATTAATGGTATATTTAAGTGATTCAGCCGGTGTAAATACCATTGGCAGCGGCATAGGGCATGATATTTCGGCCGTTCTTGACGGAAATACGGACAAAACTTTTATACTCAATGATTATTACGAATCGGATTATGATACTTATTGCAGTGGTTTGGTACGGTATCCTTTTTCAAGTCTCGATGTCGGAGAGCATAAACTTACACTTAAAGCATGGGATGTATACAATAACTCCTCAGAAAACGAACTGGATTTTGTTGTTGCCGAGTCTGCCGATCTGGCTTTAAGCCATGTATTGAACTATCCTAATCCGTTTACCACCTATACCGAATTCTGGTTTGAGCATAATCAACCATGCTGCGGACTGGATGTACAGGTTCAGATTTTTACTATTACCGGCAAACTGATCAAAACAATTCAGACCAGGGTCGAAACCGACGGCTTTAGAGCAGATCCCATTCCCTGGGATGGTAAAGATGATTTTGGCGATAATATCGGAAAAGGTGTCTATGTTTACACTTTGAAGGTAAAAAGCAATTCGGGGCAATATTCTGAAAAAACTGAAAAGCTTGTTATCCTAAAGTAGTTCTTCGATGAAATTATTTGAAACAAGCCTGGCAAAGAAAATTGATGCTTTTCACGACGTGAATGATTTTTATAAGGCTGTTCTTGTTTTGGTATTATGCCTTCCGCTGTTTTTAATTAATATCCGTAATGATATTGACTGGGGCGACGATAATGCAAATTATATTATGCAAGCCAAATATATTGCTCAAGGTATACCTCAAAGTGAAACTCAATATATTTTTAACAGCGATTATTCGGTACTTGGCCCGCCAGCCTATCCAATGGGCTTTCCATTGCTTTTATCAGGAGTTTATTTTTATAAGGGAATGAATTTACATGCATTTAATTATGCCATTACTTTAGCGCTGGTTTTTTTGTGCGTATTGTTGTTTTTTTATTATAAAAACGATCATAGCTTTATTTCTTCTTTATTGTTGATTTTGATTATTGCATATAATCCATGG
Organism: uncultured Bacteroidales bacterium; assembly: GCA_964626855.1. GTDB lineage: Bacteria > Bacteroidota > Bacteroidia > Bacteroidales > CAIWKO01 > CAIWKO01. Next base: position 48,888 of record CAZVKJ010000006.1, on the reverse strand, counting down.
ACGCTTAATTTTAAGTCGGAAATAATGTCTGAAATACCATTTATGGTTGTACTTATGTTGACAATATTACTTTACAGAAAATGTAAGCATATTGTTTCATATATTATAATAGGCTTACTATGTGGGTATCTGCTTTCAATACGAACAATAGGAATTGTTTTGCCATTGGCAATTTTGGCAGATATAAGCAGGAATATGTTAATTACTTATAGGAAAAACGGCCATCTTCAATTAATAGAAACCACAAGGGAATTACTTAAGATCGGTATCATTTTCAGCAGCTGTTTGGGACTATATTATTTATTAAATCATATTATATTTAAAATTCCTTCAAATATGATAAATGGATATTTTTTCATTTTTCATTTTGAACATCTCGATAAAGTCATCACTGATAATCTTGCAAGCTATATCGAAAATATTAAATCATTTTTTAATCCTAAAAACGACAGATTGGCTTTTTTACCGTTGATTACCAATGCTGTTGCTTTTTCAATGATTTTAATTGGCGCTTGTAAGAAGTTTATTAAAAAAATTGATTTCACCGACTTTTTTGTATTAATATATTTTATTGTTTTATTGATTTATCCATATAAGCAATCAGGGTTCCGCTTTTTATTTCCCTTATTACCATTTTTATTGAATTATGCAATAGTTGGGCTAAAATCCATTGACCCCGGAATAAGTATCAGGAGGAGATTTATTGCTTTATTTTTAGGTTTATTGGTTTTGATTCAATATTATTATGGAATAAATGAAATTTTGAAAGTTCAGGATAAGATTCAGGAAGGGCCTTGTTCTGCTGATTCATGGATTGTATTTGATTATATTAAGAAAAATACTCCGGAAGATGCCGTGATAGCATTTATTAAGCCAAGAGCTTTAGCATTATTTACGGGAAGGAAATGCATTTCCAACAATCCTAAAAACGCAGATTGCGACCCGGGTATGCGTAAACTTGATGAGGCTAATACAAATTATTATCTGATTTATTGTTATAAAGAAGGAGAGCAATGGAGCCCTTTCATGGATGAAATGACTAATATACCCCTGGAAAATTATATAGCGCGTAATAAAAATATTACCCAGGTATGGAGCTATGACCGATACAGATTTTTTAAAAGAATAAAATTCCGGTAAGGTTTTCATACTTTCACTGACAATTCGTTATGTAAAAATGAAAATATTATTCGATCAATGATTATTCTGAGGCTTTTTTAATAATTTTGTGCATGTTCATGAGAGTCAGATATATAATTTTTACCTCATATATATTTTTACTTTGCGTTGTTAATCAATCCTTAGCACAAAAGGCAAACAAAGATCTTTTTGCAGCCAACTCTGTTCTTTCTACTGGTACATGGTACAGGATTGCTACCATTCAGGATGGCGTATTCCGCATAAGTTATAGTGATTTGGTTCAGCTTGGTGTTCCGGAACCGATAAGTTCTACCAATTTCAGATTGTATGGAAATGGAGGTGCATTATTACCTGAACGGAATTGTGATTTCAGATATGATGATCTTATTGAGAATGCCGTATTTGTTAAAGACGGTGGTGACGGGTTCATTAATCATAATGATTATATATTATTTTATGGCCAGGGAACCACAAGATGGAGCCGTTCACTATATAATAATGATTATGTTCATCAAAACCATTATTATTGTGATACATCATATTATTATATTACGTTTGATCATGGAACCGGCAAAAGAATACAGGCATATCCGCAGATAGTGTCGTTGCCTGATACTGTGGTACATAAATTTAATGATCATCAAAGCCACGAGATCGATTCACTTAATTTATTGAAATCGGGAAGGCAATGGTTTGGAGAGGTATTTAATGACAACCTGCCAAAAGAATTCAGGTTTCTATCTCCGGATATTTCATACGGAGATACAATCACAGCACGTATTAACATAGTTGCCCGTTCGTTGCAAAAAAGCGCTATGGCTTATAATCTTGCCGGTAATCTAAGTATTGTTGACAGTATTTCCGCTATTGATGGTAATGTAAATTCCGATTATGGAAAGACAAGAGCTGTTACATTGAACGCTTTAGCCAATTCTGATACAATTATGGTTAGCCTTACCTATAATAAACCGGAAATAAATGCAGTGGCCTGGCTGAACTATATTGAAATACTTAGCGTCCGCAATCTTGTTTACCGGGGGGTACAGATGCCGTTCAGGAATCTGAAAACTATTGGTTTTCCGGTAACTCAATTTGAGATTTCAAATATGGCTTCTTCAATAAAAGTCTGGAATATTACCGATTTTGCTAATATATCAGAGATGCCGCTGGATATCAACGGTTCAAATGTTTTATTCAAGTCATATACCGATAGTTTAAATGAATTTATTGCTTTTGACGATAATAATACATTAAAGATTGTTGTGGTTGGCAGGGTTGCAAACCAAAATCTTCATGGATGTGCCCATGCCAATATGATCGTGGTCACGCATCCTGATTTTCTTTCTGAAGCGAACACCATTGCTGATTTTCACCGTATCAATGATGGTATGACGGTGTATGTTGCTACTACCTCGCAAATTTATAATGAGTTTTCTTCCGGAAAACAGGATCCGACAGCCATACGTGATTTTATCAGAATGGTGTATAATCGGGGGGGGGATGATTCTCTGCATCAGCTGAAATATGTGTTGCTTTTTGGAGATGGTTCTTATGATATGAAAAACCGCTTGCCTCTGAATACAAACTATGTTCCTGTCTGGCAAACGATGAATTCACTTACTCCAACATCATCCTATGTTTCTGATGATTATTTTGCCTTGCTTGATTCATTGGAAGGCGAGTATTTATATGGAGACCTTGATGTTGGTGTTGGACGTTTTCCTGCGGAAAATATCGTGCAGGCAAATATTCTTGTTGCAAAAGCAATGCGATACGGAGCCAATGAGGACTTGTTGCCCGATTCATTTGAGAACGGGAAGGTTTCAAACTATGGTTCATGGAGAAATTCAGTAGCATTTATTGCTGATGATGAAGACAGCAACATACACCTGAAGCAAGCTGAAAAGCTTACTGAAATTGTTGATTCGCTGACAAGAATCATCAATATTAATAAGATTTATCTCGATGCCTATGAACAGGTTAATTCCCCTTTCGGCACAAAATATCCCGATGTTAATAATGAAATAAAACGCCAGATTGAGAAAGGAGCTTTACTTATTAATTATACAGGACATGGCGGCGAGTCAGGGCTTGCGACCGAGGGGGTAATTACCATGGCCGACATTGACCAATACGAAAATTATTATAATTTGCCGGTATTTATTACTGCAACTTGCGAATTTAGCCGTTATGATAACCCTGCATATACCTCGGCAGGTGAAAAGCTGCTTTTAAATTCAAAGGGTGGAGCTGCTGCGCTTTTTTCTACAACGCGCGTAGCATATGCCCATTCCAACGAAGTAATAAACCGCTATTTTATACGAACGGTTTTTGATTCAGGCAATATAAATGGTGTAAGGTTTGGCGACATGATACGAACAGCCAAAAATCTTTGCCCTTTGGGTATTTACATGCAGAACTTTACACTTCTGGGAGATCCCGCACTGGCTCTGGCCATGCCGGCAAACAGAGTTGTTACCGATTTTTTCGGAACTGATACCACGATGCTGTTAAATGATACGGTTTTTAATAATACGGTCATCACTGTAAGAGGTCATATCGAAAATCATGAAGGAAATATCCTGGGGAATTTTAATGGGAAGCTTTACCCAACGCTTTATGACAAGCCCGTTTCGTATAATACTCTGGTAAATGATGCAGGATTCAGTTATCCCACTACGTTTTATTTGCAACAAAGTGAATTGTTCAGGGGAAATGTAACCGTAAAGAATGGTTTGTTTGAATTTTCATTTTTTGTCCCTAAGGATATCAGTTTTTCCAGTGGTTATGGTAAACTTAGTTATTATGCCCGGAGTAATTATTCTGATGCAACGGGATTGTTAGATAGTGTGGAATTATTTAATAATGGTATTATTGATAATGATGATAAGGTCGGACCTGACATTAAAGGTTACATGGAAGATCTTTCTTTCACAGAAGGCGGAAACACATCATCCGAACCTTTAATGTTGTTGCATTTACATGATACCAGTGGAATCAACAACCTTGGCCTCGTATATGGGCATGATATTACGGCCGTTTTGGATGATAATATTAACGATCCTGTTTGCCTGAATGATTATTTTATTCAGGATTTGGATAAATATACTTCCGGAACGGTTCAATACAGGTTACATTCATTAAGCTACGGGCCGCATAAATTGACCATACAGGCATATGATCTTTTGGATAATTCATCAGAGAAAGAAATTAATTTTAATGTTCAGCTTCCCACTGATGTGGAATTTGGAAAAGCTTACAATTATCCTGATCCATTTAGAGATATTACTACATTCTATATTGAGCATAACATGAGCCTGGAAGACCTTAAATTAAACATCTCTGTTTTTGATATAACCTGCCGAAAGACAGCTGAAATTAATTATATCATACCGGCAGGATATTACCAGCCGCTAAGGCTAACCTGGGACGCGCGGAATTTTAATGGTGAACCTTTATCAAAAGGGCTTTATTCCTATATCATAACATTAACAGATAGTAATGGTAAACAGACCCGGTGTAATGATAAGATGATCATTCTGAGATAATTTGGTTTTAATTTAATCCGACTTGAGAAAACTGGTTTTATTCCATATATATTAGCCTTATTAATAGTGATGTGTGATATTTTTGTGTACATTTTTTGCCGCTTAACGTGGACATTTATTGAGGCTTACAAAAATGAGGGTAAAACAATATAGTTATAAATTATTCGTTATCTTTGCACTCACAAAATTTTAGTATTTCATGAAAAGAACTCTGATCGTTTTTGTTGCATTCTTATTAATTTCTGTAAAGATTTATTCACAGGCTCAGGAATATTATAATAATTTAAACACGATTTCAACGGCAGTACCCTTTCTGCTGATTGCACCCGATGCAAGAGGAGGTGGACTTGGTGATGCAGGGGCTGCTTCCGAACCTGATGCCAATTCTATGCATTGGAATCCGGCAAAATACGGTTTTATCGATAAGGATTTTGGATTTGCAGTTTCCTATAGCCCTTGGGTACGTAAGTTAGTCAGTGATATTAACCTGGCATACCTGGGAGGGTATAAAAGGATAACCAAACGGCAGGTACTTGCTATGTCACTGCGTTATTTTTCTCTTGGAAATATTACATTTACCAACGAAACCGGACAAAACATCGGGCAATATAAACCTAATGAGTTTTCATTGGATGCAGCATATTCTTTCAAATTTACAAATGAAGTATCAGGTGCAATAGCAATACGCTATATTTATTCAAATCTTACCGGCGGTATTTATGTTGGCGGTGCCGAATCGAAGCCAGGACAGACCGCTGCTGCCGATGTAAGCGTTTATTATGAAAAGCCCATTAAAATAAGCAATGTAGAAACCAAATTCGGATTAGGTGTTAATATCTCAAATATCGGAGCAAAAATATCTTATACAGAAAATCTGGATCGTGATTTTATTCCGACAAATTTAAGATTAGGATTTTCATATGGGGTTAATTTTGATAAAAATAATTCCCTGGCCCTTTTACTGGATTTTAATAAACTTTTGGTTCCCACAACCCCGGTTTATCAACTGGATTCTACTGGTAAGTATGTTTATGATGCTAACGGAAATAAAATAATTGAAAAAGGTAAAGACCCGAATGTTGGTATTGTTCGTGGAATAATTCAATCATTTTATGATGCCCCGGGTGGTTTTAAAGAAGAATTGAGAGAGATAAATATTGCGGCAGGACTTGAATACTGGTATGCCAAACAGTTCTCAATTCGTGCAGGTTATTTTAATGAAGCCTCTACCAAGGGTAACCGCAAATACCTGACTGTTGGAGCAGGGTTGCGTTACAGCGTCTTTGGCCTCGATTTCGCTTATCTGATACCCGTCACACAACGTAATCCTCTTGAAAATACACTACGTTTTACTTTATTGTTTAATTTTGATAAAGTAAAAGGCAAGAAAGAACGAGACGGCGACGATATAAAAAAGAATGAGTAGGATAGGGTTCGGCTTCGATACTCACAAGCTTGATACTTCAGCTGAATTATTTTTAGGAGGAATCAAAGTCCCTTCAGTTAAAGGTTCTGTGGGACATTCCGATGCTGATGTCCTTATTCATGCTATTTGTGACGCATTGCTGGGCGCAGCCAATCTTGGCGATATTGGTACTCATTTTCCCGATACGGATATACAATACAAGGGTATTGATAGCAAGGTGTTACTAAGAAATGTAGTTGCATTATTAAATGAAAAAAATTTCCATATAATAAATATTGATACAACTATCTGCATTGAAAAACCTAAGCTTTCGCCTTATATACTTCAAATGAAGCAGAAGTTGTCTGAAGTAATCGGCATTCCCGATTATGATATATCAATAAAGGCAAAAACCTCCGAAAAGCTTGGTTTTATTGGACGAGAAGAAGGCGTTTCCGCTTATGCCATTGTTCTTATTGAATAGGATAGGGTTCAAAACCGTTCAATAATACCGGACATTATTCATAAGCAAATGTCTTCATAACTGAAATTGTATACTTTAGAAAAATATTTTCTTACCATTCTTTGAAGAGAAGTGTTCCGTTTACTGCATAATTTTAGTATATTTGTTATATTTCTATTTTCAACGTGATAAACATGAAGAAAATCATCTTTTTTTTCACTTTGATATTTTATCAATTTGCTTTACAGGCCAATCCTGTCACTATTGAATCGGCTCAAAAAATTGCTATCAACTTTTTTAAGAATTTTGTTCCCGGTAAAGCTGATTACGCTATCTCTGATGTGATTGTAAGAGAGGAAAATAACGTAGCTACATTTTATGTATTTAATATTGCTTCAGGCGGCTTTATTATTATAGCAGCAGATGATGCCTCTATTCCTGTTTTAGGTTATTCGGAATATGGATTGTACAACGAGAATACCTTGCCGCTTCAAATGACAGGTTGGCTTAACGATTACAGTTTACAGATCAAATTCATCATTGATCAGAAAATAGGCAATCATCAAACAATTTCAGCCTGGAATAAAATTCTTTGTAATGATTTTCCTGCTGCAAAAATGGCTGTTGCCCCCTTGTGTACAACAAACTGGGCACAGGACGGGAATTATAATAATATTGTGGAAAGCCATACAGCATCCGGTGTTATTGTCGGTTGTCTCGCTACGGCTATGGCTCAGATCATGAAAAAATGGAATTTCCCTGCATCTGGTACAGGCACACACATATATACTCATGCCACATATGGTAATTTGTCAGTGAATTTTGATACAATAAATTACAATTGGCCTCAGATGCCCAATTACTTGTCAGGAACAAGTACTACAGATCAGATCAATGCTATCGGAACTATTTCGTATCATTGTGCTGTTGCTGTAAATACTGTTTTTGGCGTATCCATTTCAACTGCATACGTTGAGGATGTTCCTGATGCCCTGATTGAGCATTTCGGATATCAGAATACGGCAGAGTTTGTTGCCAAAAAGGACTATACCAATTCTGACTGGATCAATATGCTAAAAATGGAGTTGGATGCCGGCAGGCCGGTTTTATATGCCGGATTTAAAGGATTGTCAGGCCATGCTTTTGTTTTTGACGGATACAATTCCGCCGATCAGTTTCATGTAAACTGGGGCTGGTCGGGAACATACAACGGGTATTATGCTGTAGGAAGCCTGAATCCTGGTGGCGGTTACGGTTATACAACTGATAATATGGCTGTGGTTCGGATACAGCCCCCTACTGGTGCACCTATATCGTATTTTAAATCCGGCACGCTTGCACCACAGGTTGGGGAAGGTGTTACGTTTTCTGATCTTTCGGCAAATAGTCCTGACACCTGGGTATGGACGTTCGAAGGCGGATCGCCTGCAACCTATACAGGACAGACTCCGCCTGAAATTACCTATTCAATCGCAGGGGATTATAGCGTTTCTCTGACTGTTTCCAATGCAAACGGTAGTGATAGTAAATTAAAACCGGCTTATGTACATGTAGGAGGATCTCCTTCAGCATGGATCAGACAAAACAGCCGGTTGGGCAGAACTTCACAATTTATCCGTCAGTTTTCTATCGTTGATGAAAATGTAGTTTGGGCAGTAGCTTCAAGTAGCCTTCAATCGGCGAACCCATCGAATGAATACACCATAACCACGGATGGGGGTAACACATGGACTCCTAAAAAGATAGTATTTTCTGGTTCTGAGAATTATGGTATTGCGAATTTTCATGCATTCAGCGATCAGGTGTGCTATGCCTGTATGTATCCCATAACCAAGCATGGCGGTTGTATAATAAAAACTATCGATGGCGGTGTAACATGGTCTGTGCAAACCAGTGCAAATTTTTCTACCAGCTGGGCTGATTTTCTTTATTTTTTCGATGTAAATAATGGTGTATGCGTTGGTGATCCTCCCACCACACCAAACAAGTTTGTGATATATACAACTTCGGATGGAGGAGCAACATGGACGCAATTGAATCCTATCAGCCTGCCAGGATTGGCAACAGGTGAAACCACTGCTGTTGGCCAGTATGATGCATTTGGTAATACCATTTGGTTTGGCACCAACAAAGGAAGGATATTAAAATCTTCGGACAAGGGATTAACGTGGACGGCAATAGCTGCAACGGCTATTGGATTGGGCACCACTAATCAGATAACCCCGGTATTTAAAGATGCTGATGTGGGAATTGCTCTGGGCCGAAATACAAGCACCGATGATTATGCAGGAGTAAAGAAAACCATTAATGGCGGAACTACCTGGTCTGCCTTAACGCCCTCAGGATATTATATATCCTTCCCCAATATAGATTTTATTCCCGGAACATCTTCAACATGGGTAAATGTATCATCCGGACACGGACAAGGATCCTCCTATAGTACTGATGAGTGCTCATCTTTTATTGACCTGGATACAGGTTCTGTAAAATATACCGGAATAAAAATGTTTGACATTAATAACGGTTGGGCCGGAGGTTATAATGATAGTCCATCAGAAGGCGGAATTTATAAATGGGTAAACCCTCTGACTGTTGGAAAAAATGAACCTGATTTAAAAAATAGTTCAGTTTTAGTTTTTCCAACTCCGACCCATGGGATCATTAATGTTCAGTTTTCACTTTTTGCTGCTCAGAAAACCTTAATAAATGTCTATAACATGATTGGTGAAAAAATTATTGAAAAGGAATTTGACCCTTCATTTGAAATGACAATCTCTTTGGATATTTCAGGTAATACACCAGGTATTTATTTGGTCACAGTCCGGAGTGGTAATGAAATAACTTCAAGGCGCATCATGTTAATTGATTAGCTGTATTAACGGTTAGGCTAGTCTGAATTACCTGAAAAACCTGTCGTTAAAATTTACCAGATAGAGTTTTTTTGTACTACGCGTGACAGCTGTATAGAGCCATCTGAGGTATTCGGTGTTTATCATTTCATCGGTCAGGTAGCCTTGTTCTACAAAGACCTGTTCCCATTGTCCTCCCTGCGTTTTATGGCATGTCATTGCGTAGGCGAATTTAATCTGTAAAGCATTCAGGTGGGGATCATTGTATATTTGTTTATAACGCTTAAATTTTTCAGGAATATGGGCATAGTTTTCAGCTACGGCATTAAACAGCCTGCGGAAATCAGCATTGGGCAGTGATGGCGATTCTGAACTCAGTGTATTCAGCAATAACTTTGCTTCAAAATCTTTTTCTTCTGGGTAATCAAGCAACCTGATGGTAGCATCGGCAAAACTAAACTCATCGTTAAACTGTTCGATTTTTTTTATACGCAGGATTTCTGCAATGTCGCCATTGGCAATAAATCCGGCCCTTGATTTTTTTGAAATCCAGTAATAATTGTTTTTCACGATCATTATTTTATCACCGGCATTTATATCGCCTTCACGAAATAAGAGCCGTCTGCGGATTTCATTGTTAAAAAGGTTGGCTCTTTTGTTCGAGCGGCAAATAACGATGCTTTCCGTATCACCTGATGCTGAATATGCCGTATTCATGGCATCTTCGAGTTCGGGGCCATTAATCCGGATCACATCCTTGTATCTGCCGGTTTCAAAAAAATCATGCCTGATCTTTCCGGCGTTCACAAGTTTCCTTATATGTGTAGCATTGGCGAGTATACCTGATGATTCCTGCTGGCGAACAACTTCGGTCAGCTCAAAACTGACTGCATTCAGGTGGAAAATGCTTTTAAGGTATTTTTCATTCAGGGCAGGGCTGATGGTTGAGCCGACTGGTGGCAATTGTGCAGTGTCGCCGACAAAAACCAGCGAGCAGTTTTCCCCGCTGAAAACAAAGGTAAGTAGGTCTTCCAACAGATTTGAAGCAGGAAATAGCTGGCTGGGATTTGCTGCTTCACCGGCAATCATAGAGGCTTCATCAACAATGAAAATTGTATTTTTTGATTTATTTTCACGTATGTTTATAACAAAATTTGAATCTTCTTCATTCACCCTGTAAATACCTTTATGTATAGTATATGCAGGAACTCCCGCATAGGATGAAAAAACCTTTGCAGCCCGGCCTGTGGGGGCAAGCAACACGGAGTTGAGTTTAAGTTTAGTAAGAATTTTAACTAATGTACTGACAACAGTTGTCTTTCCCGTTCCCGCGTAACCCTTGACTAAAAATAGTTTATTTTCTTCCGAGGAAACAATAAATCCCGATAATTTTTCTATCAGCATTTTTTGATCTTTCGTAGGAGTGTAAGGGAAACTACCGGAAAACAATTCAGTAACGCTGGCAGAGCTAATGGGCATTTGATTGAAAGTTTAGTTTATTAAGTAATATGGAAATTTATTATAATCCCCTGTTTTTGTTTGGTCCCGGTGTTTTATATGGCTCAAATACACTAATATCAAGGCATTGAGTGTAAAATATGCTGTCCGTTTTTGTATAAGTACTGTCTAAATAATTATAAATCTTTTTGTCAGTGTAATACTGCGAGTATATTACCCGGTAGCCTTTATATTTATTAAGTTTTTCCTTTGCTTTTTCCAAAGTTCTGACAGGGAAAATCCTGTTTTTTTCCAATAAACTGTCATATTTATCAATATTTTTAAGAAAGTCTTTGTTGTAATAATACACGAATTGAGGGCTGTTGTAAAAAGGATAAATAATTACTATACTTTTTTCATCAGCTTTTTTCTTAATGGAATCCATTGAATTTTGAGCCAGGGAATAACAGCAATGCCAGGATACAGGATTTAACTGATAAAACATTAGAATAAGAAATAATAAACCAATAAAGTACTTTTTCTGACCTTGAAATAAATAGTTTATCGTGATAACAACAAATAAGTATAATCCAATTGAATTAAACAATATGTACCGGTCGGTAAACATGGGGATTTTTTTGGAAATACAGAACATGAGTGTGTATGGAATAAACCACCAGAAAAACAGTATTATGATTTTGCGGTAATTCTCTTTAAAAGTTTTAAGTTTTAATGTAATAATAATACCTGCAAGCATTGCAAGCAGGAAGAAAACAACGATGTACCTGTTATTCAGAAAGTAAAACAGTTGTTGCAAATACTCCGAGTTAGCCGGTGGATCGGGTAAATTTCCTGAGCTTTCATTTTTTAATAAAAACATTTTAAAAACTGATGGTGTGATTGGAATAAATAGTATTCCTGTAATCAGCATTGAAAGCAATAATTTTTTAAACAGGGTTCGATTGCCCAGATAACACCAGCTTAATATAAACTCTGTGAGAATCACAAACCATCCGAAATAATGAGTGTAAATCAACAAAGTATTGATCAAAATAAGAGCTATCAGGTGTTTTCTGCTTTTGTAATTATTAATTAACGACAGGAAGAAAAACAGCGATAATGCTGTTTCCAGCGAAACCATTGAGTATGGCCGTGTTTCAAGAGCGAAATAAAAATGGTAGGTTGAAAACATGAAAATGCCGGCAGCCATAATACCAGACCAAAAACTAAAGAATTTCCTTCCAATGAGGTACATTACCACGGCAGTAAGTGAATTAAACAGCAAAGGAATGATCCGGATTGATTCAGGGCTGATGCCGAAAATCTTTATCCAAAAATGGACGATCAGCATAAACAGCGGTGGATTGGCTTCCCAGCGTGCGGGCAATTGTATGATATATCTCAGGTCATGCTGGGCATTAAAGATCATTCCGGTTTCATCAAACCAAACATATGGAACTTTAATATAACATAGCTTCCAGAAAAAAGAAATTATAAAAATCAGAAATGGAAGAAATATATTTACAAAACTTTGATTAAAAATGTTTTCGTTCAAAACAATGTTACTGGAAAATTTTTTGTTTCTTTTTTTTATAATTCTAATAGACCACAAAACTAATGTCCAAATAAATATATATACTGAAGCAATATAAATTATTGGAAAAAACGGAATTATATTTTTATTAATGGTGGAAACAATTGGAAACACTGCAAGAGTTTTTTTTAAAAGTGACCCGGAACTGCTAATTTGTGGAGGTAGTACCAGTACTCGCTTCATATCAGTAAGTTCTTTTAAATAAAGATCATCGAAATTCAGGTAGTATGTTTTTTCTGCCAGAAGAATTCGAACAGATGAAATACGCGACGTGATTGTATCAGGTACTTCAATTTCTATTGCTTGGTAGCAACCAGGTATCCGATTATTGTTTTCTTTTTTTGATATTTTGATTCTTTTGTTCAAAGGAGTGATGCCATAGATATGAATAGCTGAGGAATTATCTGATGGGATTCCCTGAAATTCAATATTAACCAAGTCGTAAATAACAGCTTTTCTAAAATAATAATAGTAAAAACCGGAGACTGTCAGTACACCAATAATAAAAATTATTAATATTAAAATGAGTTTTTTTTTCAATGATATTTTTTAAACTTTTAAAACAATCTTATTTTTAATCTTTGGGTAAAAAATTTCCTAATTGCTTTTAATTAGAATTAATTTAATAAATTTCATAGTAGTTGAATAAATGCAAATCCTTTCTTTTGCTGTTAAAATTAGGAAAAAATCCTGAAGCTACGTAGTTTTGGACGATTTCTTACTAAAATTTCTTTGCTTCATCCAGAGATAATGTTCTTAAAATCAATCTTAAGAATTAATGTTTTGCATTTGCCAATTGTTTTAACTAAATGGTTTATTAATTGTTTAATTCCTTAAGATAAGAATAAATTGAATATTTTTGCACTCACTATTTAATAATGTGTGATAAGTAATTACCTGAAAAATTTTATAAAACGATTTTGGAAAAAAAAGAGTTCCCAAAGCACACTCTGTGTGTTACCTTGGATACACCTTAATATTGCACCAAATGGTAAAGTTTTATTTTGTTGTGCACCTCCTGACTTTTCGAAATCGGTAGCAGGAGATTTAAAAAAGCAAAGAATTGAAGAAATCTGGAATGGTGAATTCTTGAAGTCTTTGAGAAAATGTATGATTAATGGGGTTAAACCTTCAGTTTGCTCTGTTTGCTATGATAATGAACTTGTTTCTGGGTATAGCTTTCGCATGGCCCATAACAGGGATTTTGCAACGAAACTCAAAGAAATACCCCGAATCACAAATAAGGACGGTAGTTTAGATAAAGTTGATCTTAGATTTTGGGATTTCAGATTTAGTAATCTTTGTAATTATAAATGCCGTATGTGCGGTCCGGAGAGCTCAAGTGCATGGATACCAGATGCCAGAAAACTGGGATGGGAAAAATACGATGTGCCATATAATATTGAAGCAATAGATCAAAATCCTAATATTGATTTTTTAATCAAATATATAGATACCGTTGAGTTTATCAATTTTGCAGGAGGCGAACCCTTGTTGATGGACGAACATTGGCAAATTTTGGATATGCTCGATAAAAGGAAGAGATATGATGTGAATATTTCATACAATACTAATCTTAGTATTTTAAAATATAAAAATAAAAATATTCTCGATTATTGGGTGAAATGGGGCAAACGTATATTAATCTCTGCAAGCATTGATGAAATTGGCAAGCGGGCTGAGTATATCCGCAGCGGTTCAAAGTGGAACATTGTGGTAGAAAATTTAATATCTATTTGCAATACAGGCGTTCTTGTAAAACCTTATATTACGGTAAGTGCAATGAATGTTTTCAGAATACCTGAAATTATTGATAATCTGATAGACTTGGGGGTAATAAATAAAAATGAAAACTGGAGAAATTTTGAATTAAACCTTGTAATGTTTGAACCCAGGTTCCACGTTAGCATTCTTCCTGACAAAGAGCGGGAAGAAATTATAGATAGACTGGAAGATTATACTGTTGATTTTAAAAATAAATATCAGGTTGATATTAGTGATCGTTTTTTACAACTGATATGGCATCTTAAAAAACCTCGTAATAAAAAGAATTGCCAGGATTTTATTGAGTATACACGAGCCTTGGATAAAATAAGAAATGAGAATACGTATGAGATTATCCCTGAATTGAAGTGTATTTTGGATGAAAATTTTGATTAATAGGAAATAAAATTTCCAACTCTTTTATTTATTTTGATTTAAATATTTTTTTGATTTTATTTAATGGTATTCCCGCTTTTTCCATAGATCCAATCAGTTGCCAAAATTTGCGGGTAATCAGCGATGAGGTTTTAACTATAATTTTTTTAATTATTATTAATACTTCTGAAAATACTGGGAATCTTTTGTTTTGTACATCATGGATCTCAGATTTTGCGAGCTTCTCAAAATACTCTTCTTTTGAAATGGAAATAGCGTTTGCTTTTTTTCCAAGATTATATTCGATGCATTCGTGCGGACAGTCTGATGTGAATACAGGACACGGTTTGGGATTCTCATCAAAAGTAAAGGTCTTATCAAAAAAATTCCCGTAGCTTTTTACTGCGGTTGAACATCTTCGAAGATCGCCATTACGGTCCATCACCAGAAATTTTTGACCTGCCCTGCAAATCTTACCATGATAATCGAATGCTTTTTCTAAAACTTCAAATTCCATGGACTCGGTTTCCATAGTCTTTAAAAATTCTTTTTCATTTTCATTAAATGCATCAGGATACCACACATCCTGATACCAGCCCCTGAAAATTATATTCCTTACCCTATTAATGCCATGTTCTTTCAGAAAGCTGATATCGGCTTTTATCCTGCTGAAAAGTTCCGGATAAGTAACATATACAGCGGTTATCCTGAAACCTTTCTCCTGAAAATAAACCATCCTGTCAATAAAGGCTTTGAGGTCTTTATCCCGTTTTTCTCTTTCAAGAATGTGTATAGAAGCATTGATATAGGAGCATTTTTCAGGATTTATTTTATCGGCAAATTCAATGACATTGTTGGTTGACAGATTGGTGTTCAGTGATAAATAATGCTTTTTTGTAATGATCTCGCTAATCTCAATGAAGTTCTTTTCCAGAAAAGGTTCACCGCCCGTTATATCAATCAGCCATTCTCCCGGCAGGCAATCAAGGCTGTCTGAAAGTTTTGCAGTGTCAATGGGTTTTAAAACCTGCCTGGCATCCTTATCATGAATAGCCCCACAATAGTTGCATTTGAAATTACAATTTTTGCTGATTTCCCATCTGATCAGGTTTCTGTTTTCCAGGGACGCTTTCAATTCCATTTCTTCCGGATGTTTAATATAGTACTGTTTTATACAGGCTATGTTACCACAAAAATACAACAAATGATTAACTTTGATGAAATTTTGGCAATAGGCTATGCTGATCGGGCTGAATAAATACATTTATTTTTGTAAAATATCTTGAAATGAATTTGAACGACAACATCAGAAGAATTTTTGTTTCTGATAAACATAAATCCGGCGAAAAAAATACTGTTTGTGTGTTGCCATGGTTGCATTTAAACATTACGCCCGGCGGTAAAGTATTACAGTGTTGCATGACTTCCGACTGCAGTGCTTTTGCCGGCGATTTAAAAAAGCAGTCTCTCGAAGAAGTCTGGAACAGCAAATTTATGCGAACCCTTCGGAGGCAAATGCTTGCGGGTGTTGCCCCCGAAACATGTTCAAACTGTTTTGCCAATGAGCTGGCTTCAGGCAACAGCAACCGTCTGGCCCAGAATGGTTTTTATAAGGATAAATTGGCCGAAATACCATCTATCACCAATAAAGACGGCAGCGTGGATAATATTGAATTACGGCATTGGGATTTTCGTTTCAGTAATTTCTGCAATTATAAATGCAGAACCTGTGGCCCCGATGCTTCAACCTCATGGATACCCGATGCGAAAAAATTGGGATGGATCACTGATGAAACCGGTGAAAAACCAAGGAAAATAGAATCAATTGATCAGGATCCCAACGTGGTTTTTTTAAAAAAATATATTGATAAAGTTCAGCAGATCAATTTTGCAGGAGGAGAGCCCTTGCTTATGGATGAGCATTGGCAGATTATGGATATGCTTGATGAGTGTAAAAGATACGACGTCATTGTTTCCTATACATCCAATCTGAGCATATTAAAATACAGAAATAAAAATGCCCTGGATTACTGGACAAAGTGGGGCCGCAACATTATCCTGATGCCCAGCATTGATGAAATTGGCGAACGTGCAGAATTGATCCGCAGCGGTACCGACTGGAACAATGTTGAAACAAACCTGAAAACGATCATCAATTCCGGGGTTTATATAAAACCCAACATCACCATCAGCGCGATGAACGTATTCAGAATCCCGGAGATTTTAAATTTCTTGCTGGAGGCCGGAATTATCAGGCAGGAAGACGGGTATAAAAATTTTGAAATCAATATGGTAACGGCACCTGAGCGATTTCATATCAGCATTCTTCCTGATACATTCAGGAAAAACATTCGTATTCGCCTGGAGGAATATATCAACGATTTTGAGAAGAAATACCATGCCTCCATCAAAGATCATTTTTCGTATTTGTTCTGGCATTTGGAAAAACCCAGAAACAAAGTTTTATGTGCTGAATTTATTGAATTTACAAAGAACCTCGATTTAATAAGGGGGGAAGATACTTTTAAAACAATACCTGAGTTGAGCTGTATCCTGGATAGCTGATAAGTGCCAATGCACCATTCATAAATCGAAATATTAAAGATCTGCTGCCAGGCATTTCATATAGAATTCGTATATTTGTATTTACAAAAGAATGTCGAAATGGCGCTGTCTGATTTTATACGGAGAAAAGTCAATGTTTCAAAAACTGCAAAAAAAATTGATAACACAATTTGTGTGTTACCCTGGGTGCATTTAAATATTACACCCAATGGTAAGGTGCTGCATTGCTGTGCTACCAATGATTATAATACTTTTGCGGGAGATCTGAACAAACAAACACTTGAAGAAGTCTGGAACAGTGATTTTATGAAATCGCTTCGTAAGGAGATGATCAATGGCCGGGAACCTAAGTTTTGTGCCAACTGTTACGATAGTGAGCGCGTTACCGGGATGAGCCGGCGTATTTACCGAAATATAGATTTTCCGGGTAAGCTGAATGAAATTCCTTCAATCACCAAGTCTGATGGCAGCGTGGATACCATGGATTTAAAATTCTGGGATTTCCGCTTCAGTAACCTTTGTAATTATAAGTGCCGCACATGCGGGCCCGACAGCTCCAGCGCATGGATTCATGATGCGAAAAAGCTTGGTTGGCTTAGTGAGCAGGCTGATGTGCAACCGTATAACATTGAAGCAGTTGGGCAAAACACCAGCATTGAATTTTTGAGAAAATATATTCATACTGTTGAGCAGATAAATTTTGCCGGCGGCGAACCGCTCATCATGGATGAACACTGGCAAATACTCGACCTTCTGGATGAACACCAAAAATATGATGTTACGCTGTATTACAATTCAAACTTGAGTGTTCTGAAATATAAAGGTAAAAATATCCTTGATTATTGGTCAAAGTGGAAACAAAACATCAGGCTTCTGCCCAGCATTGATGATATTGGCGAGCGCGCCGAGCTGATCCGCAGCGGAACCAATTGGATGAATGTTGAAAACAATCTGAAAGCCGTCAACGAGTTGGGCATCATCATTAATCCATACATTACCGTGAGCGCCATGAATGTTTTCAGGATACCTGAAGTGATAGATCATTTGATTGAACTTGGAATTATTAATCAGCAAAATAACTGGCAGAACTTTGGATTAAATATGGTGATCAGCCCGCCCAAATTTCATGTGAGCATATTGCCTGATAATACGCGAAAAGATATTCGCAGGAAGCTTGAGAAATATGTCGGCGATTTCAGGCAGAAATATAATGTTGATATTCTCGATCATTTTTCATATTTGTTCTGGCATCTCGACAAGCCCTGGCATAAAAAAAATTGTAACGATTTTATTGAATTCACAAAAGCTGTGGATAAGGTCAGAAGTGAAAATACATTAGAGATCATTCCTGAGTTATGTTGCATCATGAGGAGTTAGGTGAAAAATGTTGCTGATTGCAAATATATACAAATGACACGTTGAGAATATGTGCATACATAATTGATAACAAATGCCAAGATGAAAAATATCTTTCATAAAGCCCGGAAATCAAATGTTGAGTATAAAACCTTGTGTGCCCTGCCCTGGGTGCATCTGGATATATTGCCCGATGGTAAAGTGTTGCATTGTTGTTTAACCCAAAGGTACGATGCTTTTGCCGGGGATATCAACAAACAGTCGATTGCGGAAATCTGGAACAGTGAATACATGAAAGCCATACGCAGCAAGATGATCCAAGGGGAGGAACCTATAGAATGTACTACCTGCTATGAAAAGGAACGTATTTCAGGGACCAGCCTGCGTATTTCATACAATAAAACTTTTGAATCCAAGCTTAAAGAAATACCTGAAATTACCAGGAAAGACGGACGTGTTGATAAACTTGACCTTAGACATTGGCATTTTCAGTTCAATAATTTATGCAATTTTAAATGCCGTATATGCGGACCCGATGCTTCCAGCGCCTGGATACCCGATGCTAAAAAACTTGGATGGCTCGACAATGGCGCTTCCGACCGGCCGACAAAGATTGAAAAAGTCGGGCAACTAACCAGCCTGGATTTCTTTTTAAAAAATATTCACACCATTGAGCAGATAAGCTTTGCCGGTGGCGAACCCCTGATGGTGGATGAGAACTGGAAAATTCTGGATTATCTTGACGAACATAAAAGATACGATATTCGTTTATCCTTTAATTCCAATTTAAGTATCTTAAAATATAAAAACAGGGATGCCCTCGATTACTGGAAAAAGTGGGGCCGGCGTGTTTCCGTGTTTCCCAGCATCGACGAAATTGATGATCGGGCGGAATTACTACGCAGAGGGACAAACTGGAAAAATATTGAGGAAAACCTGAAGGCAGTTAGTAATATCGGAATCGTTGTCGAACCCTATATTACGGTAAGTGCTATGAATGTAGGCAGACTTCCCGAGATATTAGACAGGCTGATTGATCTTGGCGTTATTAAAGGCGAAAACGGCGATTACCGGAATTTTGAATTAAATATTTTGTATTCGTCACCAATCTTTCATGTAAGTATACTTCCTGATGATATTCGGTTGGAAATACGCCAACGGCTTGAGAGTTATGCAGAAGAGTTTGAGAAAAAATATAATACAACCATCAGGGACCGCTTTGCACATGTATTATGGCATCTCGAAAAACCGTGGCATGAGAAGAACAGCCTGGACTTCAAAGAATTTACAAAAACCCTCGATACAATCAGGGGCGAGAATACGCTTGCCGTGATCCCTGAATTAGCATGTGTGCTGAAGTAGGGTATCCTGCGAGATTATAAATCATGATAATATATGTGCCCATGGAACAGGCATTTGTTAATGTAAGCATTTACTATTTTGCTGATATTATCGCATACCTGGTCAGGTGGGTATTGAATGGTAAGCCGGTGACTAAAATCTAAGTTTAGGGTTTTTAGTAATAACCGGATTAAGATATTAAGAAGTTTGTAATTTTACTTAATTTAAATATCAGAACTGATGAGACATTTCAACAATGCATTTCGAATCATTGTATTGGTACTGGCATTTGCTGGTATTTCGCATACAGCACTTCCTCATCAACTTGGAGTTTCACTTATTCCCAGTGGTGAGATTAGTAGTACACCCCGGGTTAAGTTACTTGTGATCGGAATTTCAAAGTACCGTGATATTCCGTCGCTTATGTATGCCGATAAAGATGCCTGCCTCTTCTACAATTACATGATATCACCCAAGGGAGGAAACGTAAGCCCGGAAAATGCCCGTCTATTGCTTAATGAACAGGCAAGTGCATCAAATATTTTGAATGCTCTTGATTCATTGCTCGAAACAGCCGGTGAAAACGAAACGCTATTTGTATATTTTAACGGTCATAGTGCTATGGATACGGTATCTCTGATGCACCCCGGATTTTTGCTTTGCTATGATTGTCCAAAATCAGGATATATGGCCGGTGGAACAGTGCAATGCGGTATTGTACAGCAGTACCTTGAGACCATTGCCTCGAAGAATGGGAACCATGTTTTTTTTATTGCAGATGCAGTATGTTCGGTGCCCTCATCAGCCGGAGAAAAAGCTACCTGCAACGTGTTGCAGGATAAATGGAAGGGCGTAACAAAAATCTTATCTTCAAGCCCGGGAGAGTCGGCCTGGGAAGGAAAACAATATAATAATGGAGGAGGAGTATTCACATATTATCTCTTAAAAGGCTTGTGTGGGCTGGCAGATATAAATACCGACGGAAATGTCAGCGTTTCGGAGCTTAATATTTACCTTATAAGTAATGTACCGAAAGAGACCAGATACATGCAGAATCCTGTGGTTATAGGGGAGGTAACACATTATATTTCAAAAGCAGATACCAGTTTGCAGAAATCGCTCTTCGATAAATGTAAATAATTAGTGCCGACGGGGTTGTGTATTCTCCGAAACCAGGTTTCTCATTACACAATATCGCTGCTTTCATGTTGTGTGAATTTTCTGAAGTTGTGACATGCAAAAATTATAATATAATGCGTAATTAGTGTCAATTAGAAAACACTAATTAATAATTTTTGTATTTCTTGCCCGGACAAACATACCATTCGACCTATGCTTGGGTCAAATTGTAATATGATGTATATTTGTCATGTTAAAACAATCATCCGATGAAAGCAACAAGATTTATAGCCCTGGTGGTAATAATGACCAATGTGGTTTTTCTGCAGGCACAGAACTATTTTGTCCGTACCCAGGGTGTTCCCATTCAAATGGAAAACATACTTCTGCAAAAAGATACCCTGAGAGATACGCAGCATAAATATCTTTACTTCAAAATCAAGAATGTTGATCAGGTGAAGAAAGTCACGGAAGCTGCTTATGATGCGGATGGTCAGTCAAAAACCATGATTTTTCCGAATCACGGAAATTATGTTATAAATGACTTTTACGGATGGATGAGTCCTGATAAAAAATGGGCTGTTGTCTATGGGAGTTGTGAAGTTTTACAACCCGACAATATCTGTAACGATCCGGTATACCTGGCAAATTTAAGCACGGGTACAGCGCGTTTGATCTCCGTTGATAACCGGAGTCTGCATGCCTCGTCAATCAAAGACCTTAAGCAGCCTGTTTCGGGCTTCAACGCAAACTCAGGCCATTGTATAAGCATTGACAGTAAAGGGCTACATGGGTGGGATGCAGTCAATGGCAAAGAAACCTGGAAAATGGCCCTCAAAGAAATAAAGGAGGCACAGCAGGTGCCGGGCACTGATTATGCATATGTTATTTACGAATACAAAAGAGCCCAGGAAGCAATCATTGTGGTGCAGACATCAACGGGTGCAAAAGTTTATGAGCACAATACCGGGACTTATAACATCAGCGCGAGTTTTGATGCACCCGGCAACGCACTTTATTACAAATGCCCTATGGAGTCCTATTGCAAAAGGATATCTATGACCACATTCACAGAAGAGAAAACATTTTATAATAACATTATTCCTTTTGAAGAAATAAGCTTTTACGGTAATAGAAAATGGGTCCGTTTTTCAAACGGTGCAGATAATGTTATGTTTAATACTGAAACTGGCGACAGGTTAAACTGGACAACGAAAGTAATAGATTACAGCTATCTGGGCGCCAACAGCACCGGAGAAGAATCCGTTCCGTTTTATGAGTCAGAATACATGATTTATCATAGCAATGAGTTCTGGTTGGTGATAAATAAAAAGACCGGCCACTTCATCTATGAAAATAAATTCGGGAATTCACTTAGCAAATTTGCAATATACCAGGATAGCATATTCGAAACAGGAATTACTTCTACCAGCAATTTGTATGACAAGGGTTTGTTAGCCAAAGGCTTTACGGAAGAAGGGAAAGCCATACTGGTTGAGCGGATGGCGAAGTTGTGTCCAAAGGTGGTGAATGCCAATTTTCTTAATCTTCTCGATCCCCTGACCCTGGAAACCAAAGATAGAATCGTCAGAGCATTGAAAAAGAACATTGCCGGATGGGCATTTGTTGAAACGCCGTCTGAGAACGATGTGGACTCTAAAACAGTTGCGGTACTTGTCAAATCATATCCTGCAGGAACATATTGTGTTCCACTGGTAATGCAAAAAGTAAGCAGTGGGATAAATCTTTCAGTAAGTTATGCATGTATTTATGTTCAGGTGAATACAGAAAGCCCGCATACGCGTGATGAAATAGTTGCGGCAGCAAAACAGGTCAGGCTCAAAGAGTATGGCGACAAAATGAATGGGTACAATGATTATGATGTAATGTTCTTCAACAGGACATGCAATGATTGTAAGGATCTGGTAAATGCAAAGTATTTGCTATCCGATTTTCAGGTAACTTTCACAACCCTTCCTTGATAATGACCTGTTGCGGCTTTTCTCTTTAATTTAATGCAGTTAGAACAGCTATTTGGTTTATAACTACATTTTTGAAATAGAACTATAAAGAGATATACCTACCGGCTGCTGCGCAACCTCGTATTTATTATTTCTTCGAATGCTTACAAACGGGTTTGTGTTCTGAGAAATCTAAACTTTTAATATGATAAAAGCGGGAATGATGTTGGGATTACTCGTCCGCTGGTTAGCGGACTCGTGATCCCAGTGGGGGGGGGCATTAATCAAAACCTCCAAACTGCTTTGCAGTTCTGTATTTTTTATTTCTCCGAATATTTGCAAACAAGTTTGCATATTCTTCGAAATAAAAAATCCCGCTGTCGCGGGAGGTTTTGATTGGCGGAGAAAGAGGGATTCGAACCCCCGGTACCGTCGCCGGTACAACGGTTTTCAAGACCGCCGCATTCGACCGCTCTGCCATTTCTCCGCCGCAAAGATAATATCTTTTTTTTAAATGATATGTTGTTGCTTTAAAAAATTATATCCATCAATGGTCTTGAAAAAATATTCCCTTTGTGTAGCTTCTTTTTTTGTAGAATACTCTTCAAAATAATGTAGGATAAAAGGCCTCCTGTTTTTGGTAGATTTTACAAGGCCTCTATTATGCATTTCAAGGCGCTTATTTAGGTCACTTGTATGGCCATAATAATATTTGTTGTCTTTTAGACTTTTCAGTATGTATGAATAAAACATTATGAAAACATGATATGAATCGACCGCTCTGGCCCGTAGGGCGCCCTATGGGCCCATTTCTCCGCCGCAAAGATAATATCTTTTTTTTAAACTGATTTTTTTGATAAAAAAAATTTCATTGCCTGTCCTGGTTTTAATATTATGTTTTATACGGCCACTGGTATTAAAATCAAAAGTTAAAAACATCTATAAAACGATGTCAGTCAGAGAGTAATGTTGAGAATCAATAAATATGAAACCTGAATTCGCTAAATAGTTATATGTTTCAGAAAATGAAGTATTAATGATTTATACACCAGCCTTTTACTTACCGGTTAGTACCGCTAACTGATTAATAATGCCATTTCCCGGGAAAATTTTGCACGGGAGTAAAAAAATCTTATCTTTGTTAATAACAATAAAATCCAAATATCATGAAACGAATTATATTCTTAATCAGCCTGGTAATTTTTTCAATTACAAGTATTTCCGTGCAGGCAAAACGCCTGCAAGCCTATATGTCATATTCAACATTTTTGTCACCTGCCGATGGCCCATATATCGAAACTTATATGATTGTGGTAGGCCATAGCGTGAAATTTGTGAAAAACCAGAACAATAAATTCCAGGGCAACATCGAGATCACCATGATCTTCAGGCAGGACTCCGTTATCAAGGATTTTAAAAAGTACAACCTGCACAGCCCTGAGGTTGAAGATACCAATGCTATAAATTTTAATTTTATTGATCAGCAACGCTTTCTGGTAGCCGAAGGGACATATGATGTGGAAATCGTCATCGATGATGTTAACGACAATGCAATACCTTTTAAAGGTTATGAAACCATTGAAATGAGCTTCCCCAAAGATCAGGTCAGCATCTCAGGAATTGAACTGATTGATACCTATAAGAAAACAGATTCGGTAAATATACTCACAAAGAATGGTTATGAGTTGATGCCCTACATCATTTATTATTATCCGGAAAAAGTCGGAAAACTTACCTTTTATGCTGAAATTTATAATACGGATAAAATTCTCGGTGCAGATGAAAAATTTTTGCTCAGTTCATATATAGAAGTTAATGAGAACAATAACCTATACCAGGAATTTATTAAAGTGAAAAAAGAAACGGCCCGTCCTGTGGTGGTTGTGATGAGTGAATTTGACCTTTCGCAGTTGCCGACGGGTGATTACAATCTGGTTATCGAAGTACGCGACAACTTAAACATACAGAAAGCCGTTCGTAAGCTTTATTTTGAACGTGACAACAGCAAAGTGGTTGCCCAGAGCCAGGTTTATGAAAAAGCTGTCACGCAGCATACCTTTGTAGAGATGTTTACCAACAAGGATACCTTAGCATCATACATCCGCTGTTTGAACCCGATCTCGTCGGAGAGTGAGCGTCTTTTTGCTAAGAATCAGCTTAACCATAACGATCTGTCATCAATGCAGAAGTATTTCCTGACTTTCTGGGAAGACCGTAATGCTGAGAACCCGGGAAAGGCATGGGCAGATTACTATCTTGAAGTCCAGAAAGTGAATAATGATTTTGGTACGGAAATAAAAAAGGGATACGAAACAGACCGTGGCCGTGTATATCTGCAGTATGGCCCGCCAAATTCGATTTCGAAAAATTACTATGAACCCAGTGCATACCCATATGAAATATGGCATTATTATTCGCTGAAAACACAAAAAAATAAAAAATTTGTGTTTTATGATACGGATCTGGCTACCAATGATTTTGTCCTGATCCATTCCGATGCTATAGGAGAAATAAGTGATTACAGGTGGCAACAGCGTATTTATAGCAGAAACAATCCCACCAATGATATCGACAGCGATGGCGTGCGGGATCATTGGGGAAGAAAAAGTGATGAGTACTATAAAAACCCTTATTAGGATTCGACCTGCCAGGTAAAAGTTTGTATTTAATACTAATATTTGACGGACTCAAAGATTTTCTTTCTGCCCGATCATAATTAATCCTATATTTGTCAGGTTGAAAGCAGCTGTAGTCATATTAAACTGGAACGGAAGAACGTTCCTTGAGCAGTTTCTGCCTACTGTTATAAAATACAGTAAAGACCTTGCCGAGGTTATTGTTGCCGATAATGCTTCCGGCGATAATTCTGTTGCCTATTTACAGGAGTACTTCCCGGATATCAGGATCATCAGAAATGAAACAAACGGCGGATTTGCTAAAGGTTATAATGATGCATTAAAGCATGTTGAGGCCGAATATTACATATTGCTGAATTCTGATATTGAAGTAACACCGCACTGGCTGGAACCTGTGCTGGCCCTTATGGATTCGGATAAAAGCATCGCTGCCTGCCAGCCAAAGATCCTGTCATATCATGAAAAAAATAAATTTGAATATGCCGGTGCAGCGGGTGGCTTTATTGACAAATTCGGGTATCCATTCTGCAGGGGGCGGTTGTTCCTGTCTATGGAAGAAGATCATGGCCAGTATGACGATATCACAGAGGTTTTCTGGGCTACGGGAGCATGCATGTTTGTACGGTCGGAGTATTACCACCACTATGGAGGCCTTGATGATGATTTTTTTGCCCACATGGAGGAAATAGATTTTTGCTGGAGGATGAAGAACCATGGCTTTAAAATTATGTATTGCCCCGAATCCGTCATTTATCATATCGGAGGTGGCACCCTGCCCAAAAGCTCCTCACAAAAGACTTACCTGAACTTCAGGAATAACTTTACCCTGTTATATAAAAACCTGCCGGCCGGACGAATTGTACCGGTATTTGCCTTCAGGATGATACTGGATGGCATTGCTGCTTTGAAATTTCTTCTTGACGGGGGTTTCAAAGATTTTATCGCAGTGACTCAAGCGCATTTTTCATTCTACCGCCGTTTTTTTACCATACGGAAAAAACGCAGCCGCCAGCCGCACAGGAAAGTTAGCATGATCTACTATTCAAGCATTGTGAAGGATTATTATCTTCTGAAGAAAAAGAAGTTTTCGGAACTTGACCTGAAGAAAATTCATTGATCAGGGTATCGACAATTTTTGCAACGGCTTTACAGGAATATTTCGCATGTCGTATTGAAGACCGGATATGAGCAACTGGAACCCGAGTATGGTCGGAAGCGCCGCTAACATTACTGTTCCGCTTGATGCTACCGTATTATACATGATGCTCTTGTACCAGTGATAAACTCCTTCTGTCAAACCAAAAATGAAAAGTATTATTCCGGTAATCAGTTCAATGGTTCCTACATTGAAATCCCGTAAGAAATAATTATAGAAGATCCTCTTAAAAAACCGGTTGATATATTTTGGTGGAAACTGGAATAATATCCTTGATATTTTTAATCCTGATGATTCATTTTCATATTTGGCATTCATCGGAAGATCATAGACAACAGCGCGTATAGTCCCCAGCCTGAACAGCATGTCGCTTTCAAAAAAATAATTGTCGGCAATTTTATCAAGGTCAAGCATGGAAAGGGCTGTACGATGTATTGCCGTATAACCATTGGTGGGGTCCATGATGTTCCAGTAGCCGTTTACGAATTTATTTATTACAGAGAGTATGCTGTTGCCGAAAACCCTGATCCCCGGCATGCTTTTCAATGAAGCAAGGTTAAAGAACCTGTTTCCCTTAACGTAATCTGCCTCCCCGTTTTCGATGACCTTTATAAATCCCGGAATCAGCCGGGGATCCATTTGTCCGTCGCCGTCGAGTTTGATGATAATGCTGCAGCCGTCTGTCAGCGCCCTGGCATAACCGGCTTTTACAGCGCCGCCAACACCTTTATTCACTTCATTAAAAATTACTACAACCCGCTTATCGGAACAATGCTGAAGCACATATTCCCCGGTGTTTTCAGGGCATTTGTCATCAACAACGTAAATCTTTTGAATTTCATCTCCGATGCCGGAAATGACATTCAGAATGTGCTGCTTTACTTTGTATGTCGGTATTACAACTGCGTTCATTTCCACCATTTTATTACCTGAAATATGTAACATCCACCTGTTTTTTCATCACCGATTACCTTCAGAAGTTTGAATTTATCGGGGTTTTTTTCAATGATGGGATAGATCATCTGTACCGATGCGGCATTGAATGTATCAATGATCACATAATCGGTATTGTTTTCGGCCATTTTCTCAAGTTTTTTCTTTTGAAATTCATCCAGGGTCATACCTTCTTCCTGCATACGGCTCATTTCATTAGAAGTGATATGCTTATAACCTCTTATGCCATCACTGAAAATATAGAATATACGTTCTTTGCGGCTTGCCACGATTGAAGTTTTAGGGATGTTGTCCTTAGCCCAGGTGGCACAGTCGAGAAATGCCTGGTATTGCGGAGAATAGAGAGTAGCCTGTTTTGAGCGTTGTACGTCGAAAGCATCACCGACAAAGGAATTGCCGAGCAGAAAGCAAAATACGAGTATTCCGGCCACTTGGGCAACTTGTTTTTTCTTATCAGCAAGACCAATAATTACTTTTATCCCGGTAAACAGGTAATAGATCATAAATGGTGTAAACACGATAAGGTAACGCGATACTACCAGCGCCTGCGTGGCCACATTACCAATAAGCAAAAGCAGCATCACAAAAATGAAATACAATCCGATGAGTTCTTTTTTAATGATACTATATACCAATCCTATCATTACAACAAAAAAAATGATTGCCCACAAAACATTGACCGGTTGAAGATACTCCGGGTTGACCCCATACCTTGCCAGCTTTCCGCAAAAAATATTTTGTGAAAACACACCCCACACCAGTCCGAGGTTTTTTGTGAACTGGTCGTAAAGGCTCATCTTTGCCAGGATATCAGCCTGTGAACCGCCTCCCACGGATCTTGTCCATAATTGATATATGATGAAAATCAGAAAGAGCAGTGCGGATAACAGGAAGAATTTTTTAAAGGCGACATCTTTGTAAAAAGGCATGGTCTTTTGCCTGATGTTCCTGATAATATTTGATTTCAGGAAAAAATACAGGATGGCGGCAATAACAAACCCTGCGCCTATGGCTCGTGTAAGATAAGTCATGATGATTGCCACGACCACGCCTACAAGCAAAAAATAATTAACTTTTTGTTTTTCTTCGAATTTAAGGCAAAGGTAAATGGCAAGCAATGACCAGAAAATATAAGGTATCTCGGTCATGATGATGCTTGAGAACGAAACGATATACGGATGTGTGGCAAATAAAATTGTTATGATCACTGCGAAATTTGTTCCGGCAATCTTCCTGAAAAGCAGGAATGACATGATCACGGAGCCAATCAATGTAAGGAAAATGAGAATTTCCATGGGAACATAATTCATGCCCCAGATTAAATAAAGGGGTATGAGCATGACCGGAAGCCCGAGGGCTCCTTCGGTATCGGGCTTCATAACCGGCATATACAGGTAGTAAGGTGCGCCTTTATCTACAAGCGATTTTGCAGCTATCATATAGGACGCATTATCGTCCACATCTTCAAATGATTTATTGAAAGCAACCCAATGTAATAAAACAATTGCTGCAAATGCTATGAATATCAGAATGGCGGAAACTTTATTTTCGGATTTGCCCGTAACAAAGCGAAAACCGAAATATCCGAAAATGCCGTATAAAACGGTATAAATAATGAACTGCACTGATATTACCCAGGAAGCATGCGTTTTAATATAGGGATTTGTGAGTTCCTTGATATTGAAAAAATCATTTGCAAAAATAAAATATGAAATGGCCAGGATAATGAAAAATACTATGGCACCTATCCTTGCATTGGATGATTCTTTAGGTAGAGCGGCAGCCGGACTTTGCGTTTTAGCAGCAGCTTTTTTTACCGGGGGATTTTTCCGGATATTTTTTTCCATCAGAATATGTGGTTTGATGATGAATTATACAAAAATATAAAAATTACACTTGCTCAATTTATTATTTTTGCAGAAAAAAGAGTTGCCGAAGATAACAACAGATTTTTACCTGCGGGATGACGTGGTTCAGATAGCAAAGGAATTACTTGGAAAAGTACTATTTACAAAATTTGATAATAAGCTTTGCGGAGGTATTATTACCGAAACGGAAGCTTATGCAGGCATCCGCGACCGGGCTTCACATGCATACAACGGCCGGCGTTCTGACCGGACCGAGATCATGTATTATAAAGGTGGCACTGCCTATGTTTATTTGTGTTACGGAGTTCATTCATTGTTTAATGTTGTTACCAATAAAAGGGATATCCCTGATGCTGTGCTGATACGTGGAATTTCACCTCTTACAGGCGTTGAAACCATGCTGAAACGGACTGCTAAAAGTAAAGTTGACAAGGACTTTGGTGTTGGTCCCGGAAAGGTTTCAAAGGCGCTGGGTATTCATTATTCACATACCGGCATGGACCTTTGTGGCAATAAAATCTGGCTTGAAGATGCTGGCCTAAATGCTTCGGAGCTGGATATATACACAGGAACCCGCATTGGTGTTGATTATGCCGGTGACGATGCGTTGCTGCCTTACCGTTTTATTTTTACAAAATACCAGAAAAAGAAATGATGCCCTTTCCAAAAATAATATTGAAACCCGGAAAAGACGACGCATTAAGGCGTTTCCACCCGTGGGTGTTTTCGGGAGCCGTGATGAAAGTTGCAGGCACGGTCAGTGATGGTTGCATAGCAGAGGTTTTCTCAGCACATAACGAATATCTTGGGACAGGGCATTATAATGAAGGTTCAATAGTGGTGCGTATTTTTTCGTTTGAGCAGACAGCCTGTAATAAAGATTTCTGGAAATCAAAAATTGAAAATGCCCTGGATTACCGTAAGCGCCTTGGATTATACGACGATACAGATAGTAATGCTTACCGTCTTGTTTTTGGCGAAGGTGACGGCTTGCCGGGCCTGATCATCGATTTTTACCATGGAACGGCAGTTATTCAATGCCACACCTATGGTATGTTTTTATTGCGCGAAACTTTTGCAGAAATATTAAAAGAGCTATATGGTGACCGTCTTCAATCGGTGTATCTTAAAAGCCGCGAAACACTCCCTGCAAAGTTTGCCGATGAGGCTCATGACGGATATCTTATCGAAGGGGCATCGGAGAATATTATTACAGAGAATGGCTGTAAATTTTTTGTGGATTGGCAGCAGGGCCAGAAAACAGGCTTCTTTATTGATCAGCGTGAAAACCGCAAGGCGCTGATGCGCTACTGCAGAAATAAAACCGTGTTGAATACATTTTGTTATACGGGAGGTTTTTCGGTATATGCATTAAAAGCCGGAGCCCGGCTGGTTCATTCGGTGGATTCATCGGCGAAAGCTATTGAGCTTACCGATAAAAATGTTGAGATGAACGGTTTTAGCTGGGAACAGCATTCTTCTTTCAGGTCGGATGTGATGGATTTTTTGAAAAGCAGCCAGGAGGTATATGATGTCATTATTCTGGATCCACCGGCATATGCAAAGCATCTGAAAACCAGGCATACAGCCATGCAGGGATATAAAAGGCTTAACGAGGCCGCATTAAATAAAATAAAAAAAGGTGGCTTTTTATTTACATTTTCCTGCTCACAAGTTGTTGACAGCGCTTTATTCCGTTCAACAGTAATTGCAGCGGCCATACAAAGCGGCAGAAACGTGCGGATAGTTGATGTTTTGACGCAGCCTCCCGATCATCCTGTAAGTGCATTTCATCCGGAAGGGGAGTATTTAAAGGGTTTGGTGCTTTTTGTTGAATAGTGGCTTTCTTTAAAATACACAGACACAAAGGAACACATAGGAGTATTTATGCAAACATAAGCATCTAAGGGCTTAGAAACACAAAGGACAAATAAATACAAACAGGGCATAAAGCATTGAAAGTAGCATCAAATAAAGTTAGTGATATCAGGCATTTTATCAGGAAGCACCTCAAAGGCTTGTCCCCTGTAGAGGAAATTGATTCCTTTTTTTTTATATTATTGGAGGAATATTGCGGATTGAGCAAGACAGAGCTTTTGTCAGGTAAACGTGATACGATTAATGAATCGGAATTGCTGCTGGTATACGATGCCATTAAGGAACTTGAGGAATATAAGCCAATTCAATATGTTACCGGCAAGGCCTTTTTTTGCGGGCTCAGGCTGAATGTGAATCCGGCTGTGTTGATTCCCAGGCCTGAGACGGAGGAACTGGTAAGCATAATAATAGAAGAGAATAAAAATAAGGGAGCATTAAAAATTCTTGATATTGGAACAGGCAGCGGCTGTATCGCTATTGCTTTAAAGAATCATCTTCCTGCCTCTGAGGTGACAGCTATTGATATTTCCGTTAAAGCTCTTGATACGGCCATGCACAATGCAATGCAATATGGCGTAGACATAAAGTTTTTATGTACAGATATATTGGATGAAAACCAATGGCATAGCCTCAGTGAATTTGATATTATTGTCAGTAACCCACCTTATGTTTCTGAATCTGAAAAAAAGCAGATGCATCCCAATGTGCTGGATTTTGAGCCTTCCACAGCATTGTTCGTCAGTGATGATAATCCGTTGCTTTATTACAAAGCTATATTTCAGTTGGCCTGCAGGCAGAAAAACGAGGTTATCATCTATGCTGAGATAAATGAATGCAAAGCGGCAGAAATATCAGCACTTGCCGTGCATTATGGGATTTCAGAAACCGGTGTTATTAAAGATATTAACGGAAAAGACCGTTTTTTCAGAGGACGCCGTATCTTATAATTCTGTGCTTTTTGCAGCGGTTGTATCAGTAGTATTATCAGTTGCATTAACAGGGGCATCTTTTATATCATCATAGAACTTTGCCACGCTAACGTTTATATAGGGTACCAGCCACAGAAATCCAATTCCCAGTGTCAGTATGCAAAGCAGGAACCAGCCTGTGAATCTCAGGCATAAGCCAAAGAGTTTTGCTTTATATCCAAACATCATTTTTTTGCTTTTTCGCAGGGCATCCATAGGTTTAATGGTATTATCATCAGCGATGATATAAAATGTCATGGAATACGATAGTGCCGCAATGATTCCCGGGACAATGAGCAGGAGCATCCACAGGACGATGAACAGAACCATGAGCAGGTACGTGGCCAGGGCTCTTCCGAAATCCTTAAAGCCGAAAAACATCTGTTCCAGCCGTGGATCCTGCTTCCTGGAGAGGCTTAATGTAAACATCGTTATGCCAAGCAAAAACGGCCCTCCGATGATCAGCGATGCAGCACCACCGGTAAAGGGAATACTTCCGGCAGCGCCAACAATTACAGAATATAATAAAAATGTTCCAAGCGCCAGTCCCCATTTGCCTTTCAGGGATTCTCTGGCCATCTGCATCAATATTGCATTTTTTGTTTTCATGATAAATGTTTTTTCAAATATAAGGATTAATAGTGAATAGGATAATATGAAGGAGACAATTTTTAGGGTAGGAGTTTAGGAGGTTAGACTTTTAGGTTGTTAGGTTGTTACGTGGTTAGTAGGGATTGAGAAATTGGGAGGTCAGGAATTGGGAGGTGAATGGATACCTGTTGTGTATGGAGCTTAGGTGAAAAGGGATTTAATTCAACCTTACACGCGGGTCGAGGAGGCCATAAGTGATATCGGTGAGGATGTTGATGATAACAAGAATAGAAGCGATGAACAGCAGCGAACCCATCACCACGGGGAAGTCGTATTTATTAAGCCCGTCGACCATGACCATGCCCATTCCTTTCCAGTCGAAGACATATTCAACAAATACAGCTCCGGCCATGAGGGAGGCAAACCATCCGGATATAGCCGTCACCACGGGGTTCATCACGTTTTTCAGGGCATGCCTTCTGATGACTTTATAGAAAGAAAGCCCTTTGGCTTTGGCTGTCCGGATATAATCCTGTGAAAGCACTTCAAGCATCGAACTGCGGGTGAGTTCTACAATGACCGCCAGCGGCCTGATTCCGAGGGTGAACGCCGGAAGTATGATGTTTTTCAGATCCAGGTGTACGCCTTCGCCAAAGTCGTCGATGGTGTATAAGCTCCCTATCATATGCAAGCCTGTGTATTTACCCAGCACAAAGGCAAAAAGCCAGGCAATGACAATAGCAGCAAAGAAAGATGGTACCGACATGCCGGTCACCGAAAAAAACATAGCGAGTTTGTCGAACCAGGAGTCTTTTTTTACGGCACAGATTATTCCAATTGAAATCCCGACAATTGCTGCAAAAAGAATAGAAACCACCGCCAGCAATGCCGTCAGGGGAAACGCTTCCATAAGGATTTGGGAAACTTTTGCTTTGCTCTGGTACGAACGGCGCAGGTAAGGCGATTTCAGAACGATGGCTTTCGTTGATGAAATAGTAAACAAGCGTGTATAGGGCTTGTATTTAGTTTCATCAAGAAAAAAGTAGTTGTTTTTATCTTTGAAATTATGAACCGAAACAGGGGAGAGGTCATTGAGATAATTCAGATATTGCAGGTATACCGGCTTGTTGCGGCCCAAATCCCTGTTGATGGCTTCCACTGAAGCGCTGTCGGCACGCTGACCAAGCATCATTCGGGCAGGATCGGCAGGAAGGACATTAAACAATAAAAAGACAATGGTGATTACGCCAAATAATACAAGGAACCCATAAAACAACCGTTTGGCAATATAGCGGAGCATTATTTATTTTTTGTCCGGTTTTGCAGCAGATACCTTCTCCAGCATTTTTTCATATTTCGGCAGCTTTTCGCTAAACTCTTTAAAAGAAGGGATGTCGCGCCATGCCCATTTGTCGAGCACTACACCGTTTTTGAGCAGCACCAGCCCGGGATTTGACCGGACTACACTTTTTAACGCAGTTTCATCAACGGTATAAAACTCATAGCGGGCTTTGACTTCATTTTTAAAATTATCAATGGTCTGAAAATCAGATCCGCAAAGGGCTGCAAAACCAATGGTATCCTTCATGCATTGTTCATAAAACACGTTCAAAACAGGGAATACAGATTTTTCAGCTTTGTTGATGTCATGGCTGATCAGAATAAACTGGTAACCCGGATTGCTGATGATTTCTGCATTGTGGTTGACCTTATTGATGTCGTCAAGCATAAAATCATGTATTGGCGCCGGCTTAAATTCCTGAACGATGGTTTTTTCCTGGTCTACAAATTCAAGTTTTTTAAAGAATGTGGTATCCTGCCATGGAAGTGTTTTGCTGGTGTATTTATAAATTTCACCTGTTTCCTTATTCTTGTATACCAGTTTTATATCGGCTATTTCGGGGGTGTCAACAACCTTTTCCGAAATTTTATTCCCGATTTTCCATGGCATGAAATCGATCAGCGGCAGGTGGCGGTAGCTGAATACCGAAACCCAGATTATAATGGCAAATCCAATAAATAATACACCATATTGTGTAATGACGGGATAGCGGTTTTTGGCCTTTTTTCGTGCGGCAAAAATGATCAGGGCAAAGATCATCAGCCCGATATTTTTATAAAATGTTTCCCAGTTGGATAAAATGAGCGCATCGCCGAAACATCCGCAATCCGATACAGGGTTGCTGATAGCCAGTATAAATGTCAGAACAAAGAAGAATGTCATGAACAGCAGCATGATCCATGAGAAAAATTTTAATTTGATATTAAAAACAAAAGAAAACCCAAGGATAAATTCGAGGCAGAACAAGGCAAATCCCAGGTATAATGCGGCCGGTGACAACCATTCCATACCGAAGGCCTGGAAATAATCATGAAATTTATACATTGACCCCAGCGGGTCAACAGCTTTGACAAAGCCTGAAAATATAAAAACGAATCCGAGCAACACCCTGGCAACTACGATAGCCAGCTTTCGCCTGCCGGGTGAAAATGCATACAGCAGGAAGTCAAGAAAAGCAATGCCAATAATGACGAGGATGACGATAAGGTTTGTACTCATAATGCAAACATTTAAATGTTTTTGTTTTCGTTGATTTTTATTAAAGCAAAAATGGCATAGTTGATCATGTCGAAATAGTTGGCGTCAACTCCTTCCGACACCTGTGTGATACCTTCATTGTCTTCGATCTGCTTGGTGCGGAAGATCTTCATGAGGATGATATCGGTGAGTGAGCTGATGCGCATATCCCTCCAGGCTTCACCGTAATCGTGGTTTTTATCTTCCATGAGGCTTTTGGCCAGCCCGGTGTATTTATCATACAAACGTGACGCTTCATTGATATCAAGGTTGGTGTTGGTATAATCATTCAGTTCGAGCTGTATCAGCGCCATCACGGAATAGTTGACAATGCCTATGAATTCGGAATATATCCCTTCCTGGATTTTCTGTGTGCCTTTGTCTTCGATGCTGCGGATGCGCTGGGCTTTGATAAATATCTGGTCGGTAATTGACTTTGGTCGCAGAATACGCCATGCAGTTCCATAGTCCTGCATTTTTTTTACAAAAAGTTCCCTGCAGGCAGCAACAACTTCGTTATATTGTTTGTCGGTAAGGTCCATGTATTTTATTATATTTGTAAAATAAAGTCAGCAAATATAACAAAAAAATAAAAGAGCCATCGTGAATAATCGGTTTCTAAACTGCCGCGGAAAACTTGTATCACTTGAAAAGCCGCTGATCATGGGTGTTTTGAATGTTACCTATGATTCATTTTACGACGGTGGCAGGTATGCCGATGAATCTGCGTGGCTCAGGCAGACTGAAAAGATGCTTGCAGAAGGTGCGGATATCGTCGACGTGGGCTGTGTTTCCACCCGGCCCGGATCAGTCGCCATCGATGAAGAATTGGAAATACAGACGATGAGCGCTGTAATAAAATCGCTGACAAGGAGTTTTCCGGGAATAATTATCTCTGCTGATACATACCGGTCGGAAGTGGCCAGGGAGGCTGTACATTCGGGAGCTGCCATTATTAATGATATTTCCGGCGGCACCATGGATGAAAAGATGTTTGAAACTGTGGCCCGGCTTCAGGCTCCATATATTCTGATGCACATCCAGGGCACACCGGCTACCATGCAGCTAAAACCAAAATATACCGACATCACCAAAGAGACCATAAAGTTTTTTTCCGAAAGAACAGCAAAGCTGCGCCTGATGGGCGTAAACGATATCATCATTGACCCGGGATTTGGTTTTGGCAAGACGATCAGCCACAATTTTGAATTACTCAGAAACCTCGACTATTTTAAATTTATTCCACATCCTTTGCTGGTTGGGGTTTCCAGAAAGTCGATGATATGGAAGACCTTGCAGACAAGCCCTGCTGAGGCATTAAACGGCACCACGGTGTTAAATACCATTGCACTTTTAAAATCTGCCAATATCCTGAGGGTGCATGATGTTAAGGAGGCAAAGGAATGTATGGAGTTGGTGGAACTCTTCAGGAAAATTCAATGAACAATTAGCAGTGAACGGTTAGCAGTCATCAGTTAACTGTTATTTGTTATCGTTTGACAAGCGCGTGAGTGGATCACAATGGTTGAATAATCCGGAATATGCGATTAACAAACGTTTGTTAATATAATTTTCCGGTATTGTCAGCGCAAAAGGCTTTTATGGTAATCTTTGTATAATATTTCCCGGCGGATGGTGAAAAAGTTTTTGCTGATTATTTGTTGTTTTGTCCTCTTGTCTATAATGGCATTCGGGCAAAGCAGGGTTGTTTTTCAGAATAGTGAAAATACAACCATTACCAATACTTATGTTGCCAATCCTGACGAAAACCAGAAAATAACCAACTATTACATTTACGAGATTGCCCGCAGCATACCAAAGAAAACGGAATTCACGCAATATATTTTTAATTGCATCCGCACACATTGTATTTATGAAACCGGCAAAGGCGAATATTCATCATCATTTGCAATTACTGATGTGGATTGCAGCGGCGATATTACCTACAAAGGTTTTTCGGTTGCCGATGCATTAATACCTTCCTATTGTTCTTATACGTTCAGTGTTTTTTCAGATAAACCCGCTCCGCTGTATCAAAAAGTCGTTACTGATGGACAGATAAATGTAGGATATAACATCATGGCTTCCTATAATTTCTCCGACACAGCAAGTTCAAAGAAATTCAGCACACGGGTTGATAATTTTGCTTTTCATTATGATGAAAAATCAAAACAGCATTTTGCCGAAAAGTTGAAGCTGATCGATGACTATTTTATGTCGGAAGCTACTATTGACCAATGTTTTAAGAAGGTCGGCGCTATTGATTTCAATAATACAGACATGATCATCGTCTATGATATCAGTCTGAAAGAAGCGGAAAAAACCGCTGAAGAAATATACAGTAAGGATTTTGCTGGTAAGCTGAACCTGGTCAGTTATGATCCGGTGCATTTCATTGATAAGTATAATGAGCTTTCGGAAAAGTTATATAATACCCGCTTCCAGTTAAACCAGAAATTAAAAAACCTCGACAAGCTCTATTACGAGCGGGGCAAAGAGGAATTGACGAAAAATGAAAAGGCAAAAGCTGAGGTGTTTTTCAACCGTTCCGTTTTGTACAACCCTGATTTTGCCCCGTCGCAGCTCGAGCTTGCCCGGTTGTATTACGATGATTACAAGCTGAATGATGCAGCCGACAAGCTTTCGTACATATTGCACAACCTGAATCCTGTCCCCGACGTCTTTAAGCAAGTGATACTGTTTACAGACACCGTATACAACAAGATGCTCGAAACCGGCAATGATCACAACAAAGCCGAGCGTTATAATGAGGCTATAGAGATCTTTGAAAAATGTGTCAGCTTTTGTAAAGACCTGCCCAGGTTCGATTGCGGGGAAAGACACATGAACGGCCTGGCTACAGCGCGCTTTGGAATTTACCAGTCGTATCTTACTGTTTCGCAAAAAGCCATTGATAATGGCAAACTCGAGCTGGCTGAAATATATATTTCCGATGCCAGAAATTATCAGAAGCAATACAGTAATTTTATTATCAATGATGCTGAAGCACTCAGCAAGCTTGAGAAGATCATGATGATATATGTGGCCCGGGGTGATACCCTGATATCAAAGGGCAATTATGACAAAGGCCTCAGCTTCCTGGAAAAAGCGAAAAATATTTCTGAAAAAAATAAGTTTCCCCTGTCTGAAAAGTTTGGGAAAAGCGTCTCGAAAGCGCGTGCCGGAATATACAAATCCCTGATTAAAAAGTGTGTCCAGCTGTTAACGGCAAAACTTGTTGATCCTGCAGAAAATAAACTTAATGAGGCCATAGACTATCAAAAGCAGTATTCAGAGTTTATTGCACCTGTAGCAGGTGTTGATTCATTAATGGCAAAAATTAAATATTTGCGATACAATGATTTTATAAGTACCGGCATACTTGCCCAGACTATGCGAAATCCTGAATCTGCCTTACAGCATTATGATCAGGCCTTTGACCTGGAACAGAAGTATTTTTTCAGGCGGAACAATAAGCTGGATTCACTCAGGCGGGCCGCAGCACAGCAGGTAATTACCGGGCAGCTTGATATCGCTGAAAAGTTTGTCGTTGAGGCAAAGACAGATTCTGCTGTTGCGCTGGCAGCCAGGATCATGAGAGGGTTTAATTATTATGATTTGTCGAATGATACAGTGCTGAGCAGGCGGGCCGGGCAATTAAAAAACGATGTGTTCAGGTTACGGTGCGGACGGGCAAAACAGCAATTCGACGAGCTCAGGAAGCAGGGGGATATTGCCGTGGCGCGACAGGATTTTATTACTTCTGATAGCCTATATACAAAGGCAATCACTGTTGGTGACAGCCTGCCGGATTGCATGATAGATGTGGATCTGGCTATTGATGGGAAAAAGAAATACATCATGCCCGGAAATTATCAGCGCATGATGGCAAGTGCAAGTCAATACCTGATGCAACATATTTACAATTTATATTTTCAAAATTATACCGAAGCTGAGAATTTTTATAAGAATGCACAGATCGGCACTTATGGACTTATGCACCAAATGCTGGTTGATAAAGTAAGCGTTTCGGAAGACACTGCTTTTATTTTGTCAGGGGCTGATTTTTTTATTCAGAAAAGCCGGCCTGAGGATGTTCTGCAATGTCTGAAAACATTAAAAAAGCTTAACTATCCTGCTGTAAGAAGTAAAAGCCTGCAGCTCCAGTCAGGCGCCTTGCTGGCACGGAAAGATCATGAAGTCAATGCATCAGCAAGCCCTGCGGTGCTGGTGGTCAGCTATACCGGCAACGACAAGTGGTTCAGTTATTTTAAGTCTTCCTACGTGAAAACCTGGAAAGCGTTGAATAAGTAGCTCATAGCGTAATAGGTTGTTTTTTATTATTGATTGAAATATGGGTTGAAATATTGTCCAGCTAGCCTTAGACTATTAGTGGCCACACTCCGGCTAACCGTTCAGAGATTTTCTGGAGATGAATATCTATGCGGAACAGTTGCTCACAGTGACTAATGGGATAATTTGGTTTAGAAAACACGCGCCTTAAGTTTTTTTTTCTTTATTTTGTATCATGTTTTTCATCATATCCAAGATAACTGCATTTTTGTTGGCACCGCTCACCTGGATCATCCTCCTTTTGTTGGCGGGATTGATTGTAAAAAACGCAAAGCGAAAAAAAAGGCTTTTTATCGCAACGGCATTCTGTGCCGTATTTTTTACCAACCCGGCCATCATTGATGAGATACTGCGTTGTTATGAAGAGCCCTATATTGTGAACGATAAAACTGCCACTTATGATGCAGGTATCGTGCTTGGTGGTGGCATGGTCACCATCGATTTTATCCATGACAGGCTGATCTTTCACGAAAATACCGACAGGTTTTTACAAGCCCTGCATCTATACAAGAACGGGCAAATCAAAAAGATCATTTTATCGGGTGGCTCCGGGAGCATAGTATTCAAGGATTTTTTGGAAGGCCCGCTCATCAGGCGTTACCTTGTTGACATCGGTGTGCCGGATTCGGCAATACTTGTCGATTCTACATCAAACAACACCCACCAGAATGCCGTGAACTGTGCGGAGATCATCAAGGCAAAATGCGATGGAGGGCGCTACCTGCTGATCACTTCGGCTTTGCATATGAAGCGCGCCAAAGCCTGTTTTATCAAACAGGGCATCATGGTAAGCCCGTACCCGACAAATAAATATGTCGGCCCGCGCCGCACCGACATAGGTTATTACCTGGTGCCGGAAGCCGAAGCTCTTATACGCTGGGAAAAATTTATCCATGAATCGCTTGGGTACCTGATTTATAAAATCATGAGATATACCTGATCTGAATAAATAAATAGCGTAGATTTACATACTGATAAACACCTAAAACACAAAATGAGAAAACAGGGGATATTTTTTTTGGCATTGCTATGCCTGCTGTTCCAGATAAGAACAAATGCGCAGCGGGTTTCTGTTGCCGACAGCCTGACCACTGAAGCCGTGAAAGCATTTAATGCCAAGGATTACAATGGCGCTGTAAAATTAGCGGAAACAGCCATTCAAGTTGATAAAACAAAACTGAAGGCATGGATATATATTGCCAGGTCAAAGTTTTACATGTTTGATTTTGATGGTACAATCAAGACTGCCAATGAAGGTTTGTCGATCTTTCCAAGCTCCGATACGCTGAACAACCTGGTCGGCGCCTCATACAGGGAGCTGTTCCAATATGATAAAGCCATAACCTACTTTGAAAAAGCAAAAAAAATAAGTAAGCAATATTCACATCCCTATTATAATCTCGAAATGATTTATGCCATACATCAGAATTATCCTGAGCTGGTAAAGACCTATATTGAGCATTATAAAAACCTGCAGGATGATAAGGATATCATAAAGAGCAGGGCAGAAGCCTATGCGATCATGAACGATTTTGATAATGCTATAAAGGATTATGAGTTCTTTGGAAAGCTGGCGCCTGATGATAAATCGGTGTTTTATAAGCTGGCGCTCTTTAATTTTTACAAAGGAAATTATGCCGCGGCGCTTGATAATTTTTCCAGATACAGCTCCGGTGTTATCAAGCCCGGTGAATATGACCTGAAAGACGTCATTGAAACGCTTCAGAAAGGCAAATTCATTTACCCGTGCATCTGGGGGGACTGTGAATATGGAACCGGCGTTTATGTAGATGATAAAGGAAATATTTTTACCGGCACCTGGGTCAATGGTATTTTTTATTATGGAATCGCAAGATATAAGGATGGTTCCTTTTATACCGGACATTTCGATGGTTATAAGAAATATGGCACCGGTTGTGAAAAAACCGCTGCAGGAAAAATCAATATCGGGTATTTTAAGGATGATGCTTACATCGGGAAAAATCCTGTCGCCATTGATCTCAGCAAGTATAAAACAAATGAAGTTTTCAGGGATGATTTCAATACGCAGGATAAAAACTGGATAGTCCGTGATCCTTATAATATGCTAAAGAAAGAGTACAACAATGGTAAGCTTGTTTTATCAAATCATACAAAATTTGCCCTGATGATGATACATACAGGAAGCATTGAAAATTCCGGCATGAAAGATTCTTTCACGGTTGAATGCACATTTACCCTGACGGAATACAATAAAAACAGCTCGATTGGCATGTTGGTAAGTTCAGGTAGTACCTTCGCCAAAGGAAGTGAGATTGTATACCCTGAAAGCTACGAGTACGTGAATATGAGCGGCAATTACAGCCCTTTTGTCTGGAAAGACCGCAGCGCTTCTGAATATACCGTTGAACCTATGGACAATTATGTGTTTCCGCTCATCAAGGGAAAAACCTATAAGATGACCGTAGTGATCAATAACAGTGTTTTGAAACTATTCATCAATGATGTGTATTTGGGCATGACTAAGTTCAAATCTATGGACGATTATATCGGATTTATCATCTCAAATAATATCAGCGTTGAAGTTGACTATATCAGCATGTACACCTTTTCCGCAGCCGACTGATCATGGCTTTCGTGTTCACGGAACGTTTCTGACCGCCCTGCAGTATGACTGATTTTTCGGATAATTTTTAATACCTTTGTTTTCTAATTCATCATCCATGGCGCATACATTATTTATCATCATAATCTGTATTGTCGTTTTCAATTATTTATTCGGGCTGCTGCTTGATTATCTCGACAGTACGCGGTGGAGCAACGTTTTGCCGCAGGAGCTTGAAGGAATTTATGATGCGGAGAAATACCGTAAATCACAGGATTACGAAAAAGTTACTATGAGATTTTCGTTAGTGTCGGGGGCGTTTACTTTTATTATATTGATTGCGATGCTTGTTTCAGGCGGTTTTGCCTGGACCGATGCTTTTGTTCGCGGATATACTCAAAACCCCATACTGATGGCTTTGATGTTTTTCGCCCTGCTTGCTTTTGCTTTTGATATCATCACCACGCCTTTCAGTGTGTACCATACCTTTGTGATCGAACAAAAATTCGGATTTAATACAACAACCCAAAAGACATTTGTGCTTGATAAAATAAAAACATGGTTGTTGTCGGCCATACTTGGAGGCGGAATTCTGACATTTATTGTATGGATATATGGTGCGACCGGCCCATGGTTCTGGTTTGTGGCATGGATGACCATGACCGGATTTTCTGTTTTTATGTCGTTGTTTTATTCAAACATCATTGTACCGCTCTTTAATAAGCAAAAGCCGCTTGATGAAGGCGAACTCCGTAATGCTATTAAGGAATTTGCCGATAAGGCAGGTTTTAAGCTGAAGAATATTTTTGTGATCAACGGTTCTAAACGTTCCAAGAAAGCCAATGCTTATTTTACAGGTTTCGGCCAGAAGAAGCGCATAGTGCTTTACGACACGCTGATGAATGATTTTACCAATGAAGAGATTGTTGCCATTCTCGCTCATGAGATCGGGCATTATAAAAAGAAGCACGTTATGTATGGCCTTGTCACATCCATAATTACCAGCGGGATTTTGTTTTATATTATGTCGCTGGTTATTGGCAGCCCTGATGTGGCGGGCGCTTTGGGTGCTTCTGATGCAAGCTTCCATATGGGAATACTAGCCTTTGGTATGCTTTACAGCCCGTTTTCAATGATACTTGGCATTGCCGGGAATATGATTTCACGTAAGCATGAATATGCCGCCGACCGTTATGCGGTGACGAAATATAAGCCGGAAGCTATGACCAGCGGGCTGAAAAAATTGTATGTTTCCACCCTGAGCAATTTGCGCCCGCATCCGTTCACAGTATTCATCACGTATTCGCATCCTACACTGCTGCAAAGGCTCGCAGCGATCGCGAAGAGTCAAGAAGCAAAATAGATTGCGGCAAAGGTTACAAGTGGATATTTAATATAAAAAATCAGAATCAGAAGAATTGAACTAATCCCCAATTCATTGTGGTTTAATATTACGGTGCGCTGCCCCTCAGCTTTTGGGGATTTATTGAGCTACTGTATCACAATTTTTTCTGAATAGCTTTTGCTGCCGTCATTAATTACTACAAAATATATCCCTTTAGGATAATCAGAAAGGTCTATTTCAGTTGGTGTTTGCGGATTTACAACGGTCGTAATTACACTTTCCCCTAAATAATCATAGATTTCAATTTTATTAATATTTCTGTTACAGATGATCGTAAATTTTCCATTGGAAGGATTGGGATAAACTTCAAAACTATTTTCTGGATGTATATCGTTCAAGTCTGTTGTTATATCGACATACGTCCTAAAACATAAATCCCCTGTTGGAAATGAAAGACAATGTCCACCTGAGTACTCATCAGAAACAAACTGAAGATCAATTCCATATGGATCCGGTAACCCACCTCCCTGGGTAGGTATAAACTGAAAGGTATAAACCGAACCGGAAGTAACGGTGGGAGGGGATGAAATTATCCAGTTTTGCCATACATCTGTCATTGAAGG
Source organism: uncultured Bacteroidales bacterium (assembly GCA_964626855.1). Lineage (GTDB taxonomy): Bacteria > Bacteroidota > Bacteroidia > Bacteroidales > CAIWKO01 > CAIWKO01. Next base: position 4,437 of record CAZVKJ010000006.1, on the reverse strand, counting down.
AACAATAACATTTACACTTTGAGTAGCTAATAAAGTTCCTCCTATCCCGCTACCGGAATATATGTTTAATGTTCCTGTACCGGTCATCGTATTAAACATCAGCAAATCAATTTCGCAAAGCGATCCAGTAGCACCTGCAGTAAATGTTTGTCCTTCATAATAACCGGGAAGATTGCGTGCGCTTAAACCATTGTCATGTAAAGGCTGGCTTTGGTCGATTGCGCATTGTGCATTTGCCAGATTGGCCATTCCCGATATTGCAGAAAATGTGATTGCTAATAAAATAATTTTTGTTTTCTTCATTTTTGATGAAATTTAAATTTCCTAATTATATGTTTTTTCGATTTCTTCTGTTTTTTCCGTCACTGCAGAATGATTCCCGATATCTGCTTTTTTTATTCTTGTTGACGATCAGCACAGTCAAAAGGAGTCCTGTCGATCTGTTATTATTTTTAATGGTACCAATCTGCAATGTCTTTTCATCAAATTCGTGTAATTAAAATATAGCAGCATGCCGGGTTACCGTTGTATCCACTTCTTTATAGGAGATACAATCCCACACAGGGCATACATGTTTACACAGCATGCAACCAAGACATCTTTCTTCGTTTACCGAAACTTTCCTTCTTTCGCTATCAAACTGCATGGCCTGGTTGGCGCCGTCAGCACATGAAATATAACATCTTCCGCAGCCGATACATTTGTTTTCATCCACTACGGAAACGACCTGGAAACGGGTGTTGAACTCCGACGGGTCGACGATCTTCTTTGCGGCTTTTCCGATGATCTCATCCAGTGAGTGAATATTGCGTTCAATCATGTAATCACTTAATCCTTCGATCATATCTTCCACGATGCGGTAGCCGTATTTCATGATGGCTGTGGTAACCTGCAGGTTGGTGGCACCCAGGAGTAAAAAATGCAAAGCATCGATCCACGTTTCAATACCGCCTATGCCGCTGATCGGCAGGTTCAGGTGTTTTGCATTGTACAGTTCAGAAACAAACCTCAGGGCGACAGGCTTGGCGGAAGGCCCTGAAAACCCCGTAGGCGATGAATTTCCGTGAATGTTTGGTAGCGGTGTAAAGCTATTTATATCAATATCAGTAATTGCACGTATTGTATTGATGGCTGATATGGCGTCGGCGCCGCCTTCTTTGGCAGCCATGGCCACAGGAACCATGTCGGTGATGTTCGGTGTCATTTTGGCAATCACAGGAAGCTTGCTGGCTTTTTTCACCACCTCGGTAAAGGCGGCAACAGCATGAAAATCCTGGCCAACCCGGTGGCCGGCTTTTTTATGTGCCATCTGCGGGCAGGAAAAATTCAGTTCAAGCAGGTCGGCACCTGCATCTTCCGACATCTTTGCCAGCTCGGTCCAGTCCTCATCGGTATATCCCATGATGCTTGAGATCAACACTTTTCCCGGATAGGATTTTTTTAACCATGTCAAATCTTTGATGTTGTCCAGGATAGGCCTGTCGGTGATTTGCTCGGCATTCTGCAAGCCAATAAACCGTTTATCGTCGTGATGGTAGGCATTTAAGCGCGGCGAAGGCATCACCACTTTGAAGCTTTTTTCAAGGCCAAGGGTTTTGTAAACGATTCCGCCCCAGCCGGCTTCATAAGCCCTGGCACACATTTCGGCATGGTAACCAACAGGGGAGGAAGAAAGACAAAATGGGTTTTCGAATTTTACACCACAAAAATCTATACTGAGATCTGCCTGTTTGCTCATTTGCTGTTCCTCCTGTTTTTAATGTATTCATCAATAAATCGTGCGCTTTTCTTTCCTTCACCAACTGCCTGTGCCACCGTGGCGCCACCGTTTACAACATCGCCGCCGGCGAAAATACCGGTCTCATTGGTTTCAAACTTCTCATTGACCGAAATAACACCTTTTCCGTTTGTTTGTAATTGCGGCTTGATATTGATTATTTCCCGGCCGGGTTTTGTCCCGATAGCCTGAATAACCATATCCGCATTTATTGAAAATTCAGTTCCTGCGATTTGGCGGATATTGTCGGGTGTGAATCTCCCCGGTTCAATCCATTCGGTTTCAATTCCTTTTAAACCTGTGATGTTCTTCTCATCAGACAGCACTTCAGTTATCTGTGAACCCGCTTTGAAGATAATATTCATGATCTGTGCCAGCCTCACTTCTTCTTTATCGGCCGGCAATTCGTCAAGGTGTTCCAATGAAACCAGGTACACTTTTTTTGCTCCGCAGGCTTTGGCCGATACAGCGGCATCAACGGCAACGCTTCCTCCGCCAATCACTGCAATGGTTTTACCGGATATATCGATACTTTTTCTGTCAAATTTCACCCTGCGCAAAAACGTAATGTAATCCATGGCATTTTCATAGTGATCCAGCATGTTGAGCCTGTATGGTTCGGTAAGCCCGGTACTGATGAAAACGGCATCATAACCGTTTAACAGCATTTTTTCGATGGCATCTTCTGATTTCACGGCGGATTCATATTTAAACGCTACACCCTGTGAAAGCAGGTTTTCCATATCGTAGGCAATGGTATCACCGGGCAGCCTGAATTCAGGAATGTTCCATCTGGGGACACCGCCGCCGGAGTTTTCTCTTTCAAAAATCGTAACTGCGTAATCCATTTTTGCCAGCTCCGAAGCACAGCTCATTCCGGCCGGACCGCAACCGATCACGGCTACATTGCCGCTTGTCTTTCTGCTTTTCGGCAGGGCTTCTATTCCAAATCTTTTACCGTATTCCACCGCAAAGCGTTGCAGACCGTTAATGTTTACAGGCTCTTCAAGGGCTTTTACACTGCAGGCTTTTTCGCAGAGTTTTTCAACCGGGCAGACAAAGGCACAAACGCTTCCCAGGATATTGTTCCGGCGTATGGTTCGGGCTGCGCCCTTGTAATTATAGAATTTTATCTGCCGGATGAATTTTCCCGGGTCGGTGCCTGCCGGGCATTCCGCACTGCAGGGAGCATCATGGCATAACAAACACCGGTTTGATTCTTTGATGGCGGCTTCAAGGGTCAGTGGTTCACACATGCTCTGAAACTGCGCAATATTCGTTGTTTTGATCGGATTCTTCATGAAATAAAAAATAATTTATGGTAATAACTGTCCCTCAGCAATAATGGCTGATGAAGCATAAAGAAATAATATATGGTGAATACCGAATATGTATAATTGTTTTCTAATATAGAAAAAGACGACAAAGGTACTAAATTATTTTTATGGTCATCATATCAAAAATTCAGGATAAATCTTTTTGAGATGCCAGAATAGTATCATGGTTTCTCATTTCGCTCCGCTAAATTCGGAATGACATTATGGTTTGTTTGTTAATCAGGAATAGGGAGACACTTCCGAACAGCAAGGAGATTCCTCATTTCGTTTCACTTCATTCGGAATGACATCATGGTTTATTTATTAATGCGGAGAGGGGGGCGCAGCGGAGGCGCAGAGCGCCTCCGCTGCGCCCCCCTCTCTCCCGCAATTAAAATGTCATTCCGAAACGTCACTGCCGTAACAACCGCGCAGGCAGGAACGTGAGGAATCTCATTAATTTGTGAACAAAATAAATATTCTGAATAACGAATATTTAAAACCATTTTAGATGTTATTATGATATTTATTATGAGGTTAATATATAGTCAAATTGAAATGCCACATGTCCGGCATAAATAAAGGATGTTCAAATGCAATTTTTTTAATAATACAGGCGCAGCCTGTAATGATATAAAAGCAGAGGCAGGAGACTCTGCCCAACAGGGGAGGAGATTCCTCATCTCGTTTCACTCAATTCGGAATGACATTATGGTTTGTTATTGGGGAGAAGGGAAGGCAGCGTAGCGCCATGCGCTACGCTGCCTTCCCTCCTCCAGTACCCCCAAGATAGAAATGTCATTCTGAGTTTCCACTTTTTGGTGCAAAAGGGAAAAAATATAAATGACGTATAGTAACTTTGTTAAAAAGAGCATGGCAAGTATGGACTTATACCGATTGCCAATAGTCTAAAAATTAGAAAAGTGGATATTACTATGCATAAGATCAAAAAGCCATTATTATTCTTTTTTACTTTTTTGCGTGTCCAAAAAAGTAAAGCAAAAAATGACATTCCTGTCGAAAGCTTCTCCGCGCTCTGAAAAAAATAAGAACATCTAAAAAAGTTGTCCCGACACTTGCGCGTCGGGAAACGCCGATGGCGCCTTTTTTGATTTTCTAATTTTTTTCATTCACAACCTGCACACGTCGCCGACAGGAATTGCCAACGCTCCAAAATCACTGCAAAATTTTAGATTTTAGCACGGAACCGCCGAATTGCTGCACAGCAGCAAAGGTGCGTCGGCCATAAAATATGGCGATGTCAGGGAGTGGCTTGTGCGAAGGTTTGCATCATATTTTCTTGACCTTTTGGGTACTTTTGGGTCAAGCCAAAAGTACCATTAA
>CAZVKJ010000005.1:0-130464 GCA_964626855.1 uncultured Bacteroidales bacterium | reverse complement strand
TTTAAGTATTTATTATGCCACTTTTAGACTATTATATAATAGCTAATGGTATAACGTCCCGTATGGGACGAAATAAATTTTACCGGACAATAGTGATTTAAAATACTTTCTTTGCAGGGATTGCCCGACCTGCTTTCCACCTGTTTAAACATGCTCGCAAATAAATTTTTGGGGTACTGAGCGGCTAATGTTAATCAGAAGAAGTCTTATTTTATAGCTTTTGAAAGTTCTTTAAAAAATGCTTCCTCTCTGTCGGCTTGCTTGTCAATGAGTTTACCAAGATCCATCAGGTGACTTTTTTCAAAATCGCGGTTACGTCCAAGCCGTGCAGCATTTAAAGACACTTCGCGCCAGTAATCGCCTATTTCCATCATTTGTCCGGAAAAATCATTCAGCACAGGTTTGTTTAACACCTCAGCGGCCTGTTTTAAAAAGGTGGCATACATAAACCTGAACCCTGCACCACCAGTTCCCTGATCTTCGAGCAAGACATTGATTTTTGAAAGCTGGTGCGAAAGGTCTTCGGTGTCGATAGCAAGCTTAGGCCATTCAACAATATGTTTCCCGAACTTGCGTATACCTTTGACACCCAAAAATGGAATAGGAATTTTGAGCATATTGAAGCAGGCCTTTTTTATCCCTTTCTGAACTGCCTGAGGCAGATTAAATTCTTTTGGAATAAATTCGGGATAAAATAAAAACCCGTTGGGAGCCATGCTGCCCCCGGCAAAACGGCCTTTTATCAGCATTTCGTCAGAAAGCTCAACGATGCGCGGATGATAGCAATCGCTAATGAGGTAATTATTACCGTTTTTCCCGACCACATTGATGAAATGAACATTTATATGAACTCTTAAATATTGCGGCAAATATTCCATGAAAAAGAAATCAACCTGTGTTGCGACAGGAATACCCTTTTCAAGAATCTTATCCAGTCCGGTCTGAGCCTGTTCCGGGGTTTTATATGATTCGCAGTGAAACTTCACGCCTGCTCTTTTGCTCAGGTTTTTCCTTATCTGTCCGGGCTTATTGCGTACGATAAAAGTTGGAAAAGCAAATCTGGAATTATTGAAATACCCGAAAAATATCCCGCTACCGATGCCAAAGATCATGGATTCGGTCATATTCATCCCGTGAAAAGCCAATTGTGAACTTAATGTCCCCGTTTCGCAATGTGCCGACATGCGGTGTTCAAAAGGAATTGTTACATTCATTTCGTTCTCTCCTCAATTTTAGTTTCCACTACTAAGGGATTCTGTGACGGATGCTGTGCAACCTGAAATTTATCTTTTACAGACTCCTCTTCGAAATAAAAATGGTAATTCGGATTAAGCCCCGTCGACGTTTCAATGACCTGGAAAAAATTCGCCACAGGAATATTAAATGCTTTAGCATATTTCTGAATATCACCAATACGTGTTTTCTTAAATCCTTCCGGTCTTATATGACATTTTACTTTTCTCTTGCCTAAGCCGGAACGTCCGGCCAGTTCAGACACAGTCATTTCGCCAAGCACCATATAATAATACAAGGGGCTGATTTCGCCCTTTAGCAATTGCTCCCTTAGCATTTTTTCAAGATGATTTTTCTTGTGCCAGAAATCACCAAGTTCATTCTCTATCATATAGGAACCGCCTTCAACAGGCCCGTACGAACCATCGTTTTTTTCGGCATAGAGAATATATTTCTGAACCTTGTAATCGTGAATTACATCTTTTTCTTTCATGAAATAAATTTTTTCAAAATTAAAAAATTTTATTTTCTCCTGACAAAAGTCAGCAGTGCAATGAGTAATGCCAGGATGAAAAAGAAATCAAGTTTTAACAAGTTAACACCGATGGTGCTAAATCCGGCATCACGAACAAAAATATCAAGAAAACTATCTATACCCCAGCGTACCGGCGAAATAATGCTGACCGTTTGAAGCACATCAGGCATCATATATACGGGCAGGAAAATCCCTCCCAGTACAGCAAGAATGATCACCATAAAAGACCCGAATATTCCAGCCTGGCTCTGGGTAGAGGCAAATGTCCCCACCAGCAAACCAAATCCGATGGCAGCAAATGCCGATGAAAATGCCGCGCATATCAACTCCGGATAATTGCTGCCAATAGCCAGTGCAGGCATTCCGTAAATCAGCGGCAGCAGGTACATTCCGGTAATGATCATAATCACCAGCTGAAGCAGGCAAATAGAAGCATATACCACTATTTTACCCCAAAGGATGATAAAATAACGTACCGGTAATGTCCTTATACGATTGTATGTTCCTTCATTTCGCTCGGTAAGCAGGCTCCCAGCCAGGGGAATCACAATAAAAAACATGGCAAACAGGGCAAAGGCAGGAACATTGTTTTGTACCAGCGTAGGTTTGATTACAGCATTCTGGCTGCGGGCAAACGATTCATCAATAGTAATCAGATCACCATTATCCAAGTCCTCGTTAAATTTTATTCCTTTCCGGATATCTTCCGACATATCGAAATCAACCTCCCGCGGCTGGGCATTGATGTGAAAATCCTTAGGCAGATAATCACCCATACGCCTTTTCAGTTCATCGGTAAAAACACCTTCCATCACTTTAAGCTGGCCGACCAGAAAGTTTTTTACCGGTGGCTGCAACTGGGCATTAAGCTCGTTGGGCAAAGCCTCAAAGAAAGAATTCAGAATAATCTTTATTTCAACTGATTGTATCAACCTTTCGAGCGAACTGTTCAATGCATTTTTATATGATTCGCGCGTGGCAGGGTCATAAAATATACGGATCGCTTTGGTGTTATCTTCATCGTTTTTTTCAGATGCAGAAACGCTGTCGGAAGAAAAGCTCTTCTGTATACGCTTTTGTGCCTTAGCCCGGGCATATTCCGTTGCCCCTTTATTGATCACAATGCCAACCTGGTATTTCCCTGCAGCAATTTCATTTTGTGCCGTATTAATATCAAGCTGTTTGTCACCAATATTTTTTATAACATGAAAATATCCTGATTTCTCCAGCCCCTGGTCAATGGTTTTGCCCAGATAATCATGGTCGTTGTCGATAAATAATATGTCGGACTTGTTATCGTTGAGTTCCTTGAGAGCATTTTCCTGGGTACCGGTAACAGCTAGGATCAGTATCAGCGGCATCAGGAAAAGGATGATCAAACCCGGTATATCGCGGATGACCTGTATGTATTCTTTTTTAACTGTTGCCCAAAGCTGCCTCATAATTTAATCTCTTAGTTCCCTCCCGGTAAGCCTGATAAATACCTGCCCCAGATCGCTGCACCCACTGTTGTTCCTGATAAGATCTGCCGGCGTTCCGTTCGCAATTATCCTTCCATCGTCAATGATGGTTATACGATTGCAAAGATTCTCGGCTTCTTTCATATAATGGGTTGTATAAATAATTGTCTTACCCGAACCATTGAGCTTTTGAAGATAATCATAGATCAGGTTCATCGACTGAGCATCTACGCCTAAAGTAGGCTCGTCCAGAAAAATGATTTCCGGGTCATGTATCAGCCCGGTAACAAGATTGGCCCTGCGTTTTATACCCCCGGAACAATTGGCAACTTTTTTCCTGGCATGCTGGCCAAGCTGCACAACATCCAGGTATCCGTCAACAGCTTGCTTTAATGACTTTCCTTTCAGTCCATGCATCTCGCCAAAAAATTCCAGGTTCTCGCGCACAGTAAGTGTAGGATATAACGCTATTTCCTGTGGAATTAGCCCGATAAAAGAGTTGATTTGCCTGTAATGGCGGCTGATATCAATTCCATTAACGATAACATTTCCGGAATTAAATTTCAACAGGCCGCATATAATCGAGATCAGTGTTGTTTTGCCGGCGGCATTCGGGCCGAGAAGGCCAAAAAATTCCCCTTTCATAATTTCCATCGTGACACCTTTTAAAACTTCGTCAGGGTTTCCCGTATAGGTTTTTCTCAGGTCAGAAATTTCGATTACAGCCGGCATATTTTTCAGTAAAAGATTGCAAAATTAGTCTTTTTCAGACGAAAATTGTCATTTATTTGCAATCCCCGTAATAACGAGGCACAAGCTATAGATAAACCTGCAATATTAAGAAACTGTTTTGATTTTATGTTAAATAAGATTTATGATGGATTTTTTAGCGAAACGAGGCAGATTTTGCAGACATAGTTTATCCTATGTCAAAAAATCTAACGAAGTTGCAGCAAAAAATACCCATAAAGATATTAAAAGATAAATTCAAAACAATTTCTAAGTAACAGACAGGCTTTTTATGTTTTCTGCAAATTCACCCGACGGGCGTTTTTGCCTCTTATCAACAAAATAAGGTTTTACGTTGTCTAATTTTGAATATAATATGGATTTCCAGTTTATTTTGATTCAGCACTGATAATGCTTTCAATAAGCTTTACAGTTTCACTCGGGGCGTCATGCAATTGAAAATCGCGGCTGATGCGCATTGCATTATTCTTATATGCGGGATTTGAAAAAATTTCATTAACTGCTTTCAGAATTTTTCCAGGTTTCGGGGACCCTGTCTTCAGGTTGATCCCTACTTTAAAATAATGGATCCGTGCAGCAATTTCGGGTTTGTCTTCAGAGTCGCTGGCAACAACGAGCGGCACGCCATAATTCAGAGCGGTAATAACCCCGCCGTAACCGCCATTGGTGATCATCAGGCTTGCCCTGGGCAATACAAGTGCATAGGGCATAAACTCCTCAATGATGATATTATTTTGGGGAAATTGTGCCCGCAAATCCTCAACGAACTCTTTGCCCGTTGCAACCAGGATATATGCATCCATATGCTGAAGGGCTTTAAGCGCAGGTATGATAAGTTTATCGTAATTATCAATATTGACTGAACCTTGTGTAATAAAAATGACCGGTTTATCATCACCAATCTTTTCTAACCAGCTATTATTGCGATGGTTTTTATATTCAGGAACGACAGGGCCAACAAAATGAATATTCTCTGGCAGGTTTTTCCACAAAAATTCAAATGCTTTTGTGTTGAACTTGATAAAGAGCCTGCTTATAAAAATATTGTTAATTAAAAAAAAGTGCTTCATCGGTTGTAACCCGATATCCTTTCGTATTTTGTCAATATACCGCTGAACATTTCCGAAGAAAACCTTTGAAGCTATCCGGTTCACAATCCTGTTGCGGTTTCTGCCAAAATAATCCGATCTGGGATATATACCTGCCCCCGGAAAAGGCACTTCATCATCAAAATAAAAAAGAGGTGAATTGCAATAGATCACCCAGGGTATTTTTTTGCTTTCTGCGTAAGGTATTGCCCCGGTAAACCATTCATCTGTGAGCAGAATATCGGCTTTAAACTCTTTTAAAATCTCACGCAAGTCAAGGTACTGACCGCGCATGTTATCATAAAAAACATGCTTGATATAGTAGGTAGCATGGCGCAGCAGGATTTTTTCAGGAATATCAGGAAATTCTGTTTTTATGGTACTATCATGAAAATCGCGTGCTTCTTTGAATGGATAAAATTTCATACCCAGGTCTTCGATAAGTTCGCGGTAATTTCTGCCACTATACCAACGCACATCATGCCCATGCAAAAGGAGCTGTTTTGCGAGCGGCACGGCAGGATTTACATGCCCCGACAACGGTACTGATGCCAGAAGGATTTTTGCCATATAATTCGAGGGTAAAATTATATAAAAATGCAGTGGAAAAAGAAAAGTTTAAAAATGGCCATATTCCAAACATTGAATATTATTTTAATTATTTCATTTAGGCAACACCTGATACGGGCCAATTTATATTTAAATATAAAACCTTACCTTTGCCACTGCTATTTATGAAGATACTATTAATAAATCCACCCCGATCGCCGGAAAACAAAATACTGGAATATGCCCCGCCGGAGGCAAAACATTTTATTCATAAAAAACTTATCGGTCCGCCGCTGGGATTACTCACTATTGCAGGCGCTGTTAAAGATTTTGATGTAGAACTTATTGACCTTAAAGGCGAATACGACCTTCATCCTGATGCTCCTCAATTGAATATCCTCTTGAGGCAATATCTCGAAGACATTAATCCCGATATAGTTGGAGTAACATTTATTGCTTCGGAATGCCCATACGGTATTGAAATATTCAGGGAAGCAAAAAAGTACAATCCGGCTGTATTAACCGTTGCAGGCGGCCTGCACACCACGCTTTCCTTAAATGACTTTGCCCTGCCTGAGGTCGACCTGGTTTGCCAGGGTCAGTCAGCCGGAATGTTCAGGGAAGTTGTAATAGCACATTCGCAAAACAAAAGCTTTGATCATATTGGCGGTTTATATGTAAATAAAAATAATACGCTCGAACTTACATCCGTTCCTTGTAAACCATGGAATCCGGCACGCGAAAACTTCATTATGCCGGAACGAAAACTATTGCAACGATGGATATCTACCTATATAGTCGGCGGAAGGCCGATACCGGCTACCTACCTGTTTACTTCTCTGGGATGCCCGTATGAATGTTCTTTCTGTTCGATCTGGCCTCAGTTTGATAAAAAGTTTTTTCAGCGGAAGACAGAAAGTATTATTGATGAACTTAAACAAATACCCGAATATAAAATCGTTCGGTTTGCTGATGCCAACACTATAGTGAATGCCAATTTTATCAGTGAATTGTTTGATCGTATCCTTGAAGAAGGCATTGAAAAGGAATACGTTATGGATATACGTTTTGACACCACGGTGAAATACCCCTGGCTTATCGAAAAACTGGCAAAAGCCGGTTTAAAGGTTGTCATATGTGGATTTGAATCGTACCGCGACGAAGAACTCAAAAAATATCACAAAGACTCCCAGGCATCGCTGATCAAAGAGGCTATCAGCATTTTCGATAATAATGGCATCATGTTGCGCGGTAACTATGTAGTGCCAAACGATTATGCCGAGGATGATTTTAAAGCGCTTTCCGATTATGCCGCTTTGTATCCTGTAGTATATGCTGGGTACACAATATTAACGCCCATGCCCGGAACGGTTTTTTATCATGAAATATCCGATCAGATCATTGATCATGATTTGCTTAAATACAATTTCTTTAATTGTGTTTTGAAAACTAAACTTCCTCTTGAAAAATTTTATGAAAATGTCGGTAAACTTTGGCTGATCAAAAAAGGAACTGACGTAATCTAAATATATTCATTTAAGGCACCGGTAAATCGTTTCACGATCCCTTCGTAAATTATCCATGATTTTGCCGGTAGTTATTTTTGTAATTTAGCAGCGGTTTTAATTATTGAGGTTTTTAAATTTCACAATATTGTGTATCATATTAAATCACAATTAATACCGATTGGAAAAATAATATAGTCCAAACTTCACTTCACTTGTTTGTACTATTTATTTTTACCATCGGCATAACCAAATGAGAAATATCAATACGCCCTATTGGACTATTTGATATTTCAATTTGGTATAATTTTGTTAACGGAATTAAAATGCTTTGAATGATGTATTTCTTTGAACTAAAACATCACAGGTATTTTTTACAACTGATAAAAAATAAAAAATGCGACTAACTGATTTATTAATATGGACAAAAAAGCAACAACATACTTCTATTATTTATTGATTATAAATACTTTGTTAAGAGTATGCATTGCTGCTTTTACTGATCTGGGTACCGACGAAGCATATTATTTCTGCTATGGCCTGTATTTAGACTGGAGTTACTTTGACCACCCCATCATGATCGGCTTGTTGGCGAAAGCATCAACAATTATTTCTCATGCAGGTTCAGCATTTGGATTCAGGGTTTTTCCGCTTATTATCGGTACTGTAAATCTAATTCTGGTGTTTAAAATCGCAAAAACCATCAGCGGAAACCGGGCAGGTTTCATTGCTGCTTTATTATTTTCAGCCTCATTTTATGGTTCAGTTATTTCGGGCGGCTTCACATTGCCTGATAACCCACTGACACTGTTCTGGCTATTGTCAGTTTTTTGCGTTGTAAAATTTATACAGGCCAAAAAAAAGAATTGGTTATATATTATTTTCTTCGGAGTCTTTGCCGGTCTTGCGTTTCTGTCAAAATATTCTGCATTGTTTCTTTGGTTGGGTCTGGCTGTTTTTGCCATGATTTATAACGGGAGGTACCTCCTGAAAAAACCTTATTTTTATGTTGCGGCGGTTATTTCTATCATCCTGTTTTTACCAGTGATATTGTGGAATTATTACAATGCTTATGAAAGTTTCTCATTTCACGGAAACCGGATTGCCGGCGGACATATCAGACTTGACTATTTTGCCACAGAGTTATTCGGGCAGGTTTTTTACAATAATCCTGTAAACGTTTTTATTATTATTTCAAGCATCGTTTACTTTTTCAGGAACAGAAGGTCTTTGAACACGCCGGTTTATTCCTTTTTACTTCTTATTAGTATTCCGTTGATCATCACCACCTTATTCATTTCATTTTTTAACCGGACCTTACCTCACTGGAGCGGACCCGGGTACCTGGGACTGATCATTTTTTCCTCAATCATTCTTGACAACAAGCATAAAAACAATTTCATGCAGGCAATAAAAAAAGGGGTTGCAGGTAACATTTTTTTTATTGTCGTGGTCGTTTTGGCACTTTTTGAAATAAATACCGGATTTATACCCACTGCTAATAACAGCGATAAAGAAAAACTTGGGAAAAACGATATAAGTCTTGATCTTTATGGCTGGAAACAAATACAAAAAAAGACATTTGAGTTAATAAACCATGACTTAGAAACAAATAAGACTGAAAACAATTTTGTTCTGATCACCCATAACTGGTTTCCTGCCGGAAGTATAGAATTTTATATTGCCCAGCCTCTAAACAAAAAATTATATATTTGGGGAAGTAAAGAAAAAGCTCATCAGTACATTAAAATCAACAAGCAAAGAGGCAAAATCGCCCTGAATGCGGATGCTTATTATATAACAACCAGCAGGTATTTCAAGGCGCCTGATGAACAACTGCAAAATTATTTTGAACAATATGAAAATCCACAATTAATTGAAGTTACAAGAAATTCAAAACCGGCTTTCTATGTGTTCATTTATCGCCTGAAAAAAGCCAAATGTGATTTTATAATAAAAAATGAAGATCATTAAATACACGTATTGAAACAAAAAAACATGATCATCAGATATTTACAAAAAAGAAAAAGATACGTCAAGATTCTGATAAATGTTTTTGTCATTCTTCTGATCATCATCACTATCCCCTATTACCAGACAAATATTTTCAGATTTTCTGAACCTGAACCATTTAGTGGTAATCGATTTTATAATCCATATGCCCAAACAGGCAAAATGTGGGTAAAAGCAAATTTCCATGCACATACACAAGCTTTTGGCGGCATCACCAAAGGAAAAAACACGCAGAAAGAGTTGATAGAGCGATATACATCCCTGGGATACCAGATTCTTTGTATTTCAAATTATAACCAGGCTGCTCAAAAAAATGAAGATCAGCAGATGTTTTTCAGCGCTTATGAACATGGATATAATATTAACTGGGCCCATCAATTAGTTTTAAATGCTCAAAACACCTCCTATTTTGACTTTCCATTATTTCAAAGCAAAAGCCATAAACAACGCATAATCAATAAATTAATAAAAACAAATCCAATCATAGTTCTTTCTCACCCTTCATTTAAACACAGTTATGAACCGAGCGATCTTAAATATCTTGTCAATTATGATTTTATTGAAGGAATAAGCCCTGTTGCCAACTCAATAAAAGAATGGGATTATGCCCTTTCAAACGGCCATGCGGTCTGGATAATGGGCAATGATGATGCCCACGAGATCAGCAACGGAAATAACGGAATCTGCTGGACCATGATCAACACCGACAGCCTCTGTGCAGATCAGGTGTTTGAAAATCTGAAAAAAGGAAATTGTTATGCCACCAAAGGCTGGCTTGCACAGGAAATGAACAGGATCATAAGTTTGTCTGTTAAAGATAATGCCTATGAACTCACACTTGAAAAGGCAGCAGACTCCATCATCTTAAAGAGTGATATGGGTAAAACAGTTGCCATTGAAACCAATAAAAATAACATTTCATACACTGTAAAACCGGAAAACACATACATCAGAGCCGAAATATTTGATTCAGAGCCTTATAACCAGTATACCAAAACATATTTAAACCCGATAATCAGAATTAAGGGTGAATCTTTTATCCAACATAATAATGATGCAAAAATCAATGTTACAGGAACTTTTGTTTTCATCATCATCGTTGTGATTATTCATGCATTTTTAATCGTCTTTCTCTGGATTATAAATTTCAAAAAGCCCGCTTAGGAATAGCTACAGCCCTTTTTGATGGCTTCTACAAAACCACTTTTCTAAAAAAAATTACAATATAAATAAACTTATATTATCTTTGCACCTCAAAATTTATTTGTATAAGTTAAACTTATTTACAAGTCAATCAATATTTTAAGAATAAAAAACAATATATTTTGATTGACTTTATAATATCGGCAAAGCAATAAAATGAAAATAGCATTAGTAACAGGAGGGTCAAGAGGTATTGGCAGGGCAATATGCCTGAAAATGGCAGAAATGAATTATCATGTGCTGATCAATTATGTTTCGGGTGAAGAAGCTGCCAAAGAAACACTGTCACTCATTAATCAGCAGGGAGGTACCGGCGAACTTTTACCTTTTGATGTATCAAAGCAGGAAAGTATTGAAAAAGCTTTTGAACAGTGGTATAAAGTCAACCCCGACAAATATATTGAAGTTCTGGTAAATAATGCCGGTATCAGGCAGGATGCACTGATGATGTGGATGAAGAACGAAGAATGGAACAACGTAATGAACACCAATATGAATGGCTTATTCTTCGTAACCCGGCGATTGATAAAAGATATGCTGATCAACAAATATGGTCGTGTGGTCAACGTGGTATCATTATCCGGTATAAAAGGATTACCTGGACAGGTTAATTATTCAGCGGCCAAAGCCGGAGTAATCGGGATGACCAAAGCCCTTGCACAGGAAGTAGGAAAGAAAAATGTCACGGTAAATGCCGTGGCTCCGGGTTATATCAAAACCGATATGACAAAAGATCTTGATGAAAACATGCTGAAACAAATGATCCCTGTAGGTCGCTTTGGAACAGCTGAAGAAGTTGCCGAGGTGGTTGGTTTTCTGGCCTCCACAAAAGCTTCTTATGTTACTGGCGAGGTGATTTCTGTAAACGGAGGGATTTATACTTAACACATCAAAAACACCCAGACTTAATAAAACACCAAAAGCTAAATGAACAGAGTTGTTATCACAGGATTAGGAATATATTCCTGCATTGGAAAAAATCTTGAAGAAGTTAAAAACTCTTTGTATAAAGGATGTTCAGGTATTGGATTTATACCGGAACGCAAAACCATTGGTTTCCGTTCTGCGCTTTCGGGTATCGTTGAAAAACCCAACCTCAAAGGAATACTCGACAGGCGGCTGCGTATAGGCCTGGCCGAACACGGCGAATACGCCTACCTCTCTACCCTCGAAGCATTGAAAAATGCCAATATCGACAGCGATTATCTCAGGGATCATGAAGCCGGGATACTGTTCGGCAACGACAGTTCTTCGGCTGCTGTAATCGAATCAACAGATATAGTCCGCGAGAAAAAAGACACCATGCTTTTAGGCTCCGGGTATATTTTCCAGGCGATGAATTCCACGGTAAGCATGAACCTTTCGGTGATTTTCAAACTCCGTGGAATAAATTTCACTATCAGCGCTGCTTGTGCCAGTGGTTCACATGCTATTGGCCTGGGATATGTGTTTATCAAACATGGCATGCAGGATATGATCATCTGCGGTGGCGCCCAGGAGGTAAACCCTTTTTCCATGGGGAGTTTCGATGCACTGAGCGCTTTTTCCGTGCGTGAATCTGACCCGCAGAAAGCTTCGCGCCCCTTTGATAAAAATCGCGACGGCCTTGTCCCAAGCGGGGGAGCCGCCACGGTAATTCTCGAAAGCCTCGACTCCGCCATAAAACGTGGAGCACCAATACTCGGTGAAGTAGTCGGCTACGGATTTTCCTCCAACGGGGAACATATTTCACAGTCCAACGTCGACGGGCTGTTGCGTGCCATACACATGACCCTGAAAGACGCCGGTATGAAACCTGAAGATATAGGATACATCAATGCCCATGCAACATCTACAATTCATGGCGACATCTCGGAAGCCATGGCAATCAATGAGGTGTTCAACGGATACCGGCCTTTCATCAGCTCAACCAAATCAATGACCGGGCACGAATGCTGGATGGCCGGCGCAAGCGAAATAGTTTATTCAACACTGATGATGCAAAATTCATTCATCGCACCAAACATAAATTTTGAAGAACCTGACGAATATTCCTCCAAACTAAATATAGTAAAAAGTACATTAAATAAAGATTTTAATGTATTTTTGTCCAACTCTTTTGGTTTTGGAGGCACAAATTCCTCAATAATTGTTAAAAAATATTCGAAAAACTCATAAATCCTTATGAATAAAGAAGAAATCATCAATAAAATCAATAATTTTTTAGTTGACGAATTTGAACTTGAACCAGAACAGCTGAAGCCTGAAGCATTATTAAAAACCGACCTGGGTATCGACAGCCTTGATTTTGTGGACATTATTGTTATTATTGAAAAAAATTTCGGTTTTAAAGTTAAAGGTGAAGAAATGGCTAATGTAAAAACCTTGCAGGATTTTTATGAGTATGTAATTGCTCGCGTCAACACCAACGCCTGATAAATTTCATTGTATAAATGGCCCAATGGGAAGGTAAAACGCGGGGCGGAGTAACCGGTTACAAGTTTTTTGTTTTTATTATCAGGAAAATTGGCGTTCCATTCGCTTATTTCTTTCTGAAAATTGTTGCTGTTTACTTTCTTTTTTCTTCATCAAAAGCTTATAAGGCAATATTTTATTACTTTAACCGCATACACGGATACGGCAAAATAAAATCCTTTTTCAGTACCTATCGTAATTTCTGCTTATTGGGAAAAGTGCTTGTCGATAAAATCGCTATACTTTCAGGGGTTACAGAACGGTATACTTACAACTTTGACGGTGAAGACCAGCTAAGAAAGCTGGCAGAAGCAAATACCGGCGGCATACTTGTGAATGCTCACGTCGGGAATTGGGAAATTGCAGGGCAACTGTTGGAAAGGCTAAATACACGCATCAACATTCTGATGTATGATGCCGAACACAAAAATATTAAACATTACCTATCCAATGTTTTAGAGCAAAAAAATGTCGGATTTATTATTATCAGGGATGACATTTCACATCTGGAAAAAATCCGCGATGCCCTGCAAAACAAAGAAATAATTGCCATGAACGGCGACCGTTACATGCCAGGTAACCGAACCATCACATGCAAATTTTTAGGTTATGAAGCCGAATTCCCCGTGAGCCCATTTTATATGGCCGGCAAATATAATGTCCCCGTGGTATATGTCTTTGCAATAAAGGAAACCTCGTCACATTACCACTTTTTTGCTTCGGCGCCACGCAAACTTGAAAATTTCAATAATTTCAAAACAAGGGAAATAATTTTAAAAAATACCGTTAATGAATACGTCGCTGAACTCGAAAAGATCGTGTTAAAGTACCCCATGCAATGGTTCAACTACTATAATTTCTGGAAACAAACCTCATGACAGACCGGCAAAACAACATCCTACTGGCATCGCTCAATACATTGGCCGTTCCCTACCCTGTGTATCCGATCGGAATTTCTTACCTTTCTACCTATATTGAACAACACCTGCCGGGATATACCATAGAGCTGTTTGATTTTAACCTGGAAAATGCCGATCAATTTATCAGGAAGCTGCATGAATTATCTCCAAAGTATATCGCTTTCTCCATACGAAATATCGATGGCGTTAACTCATATGACCCGACAAATTTCATCAGTGGTTACAGCGTCATTATCGATATTCTCAGGCAAAAGTACCACGGCGACTATAAATTGTTTATCGGCGGGGCAGGATTCTCTATTTTCCCGGAAACTCTTTTTAATCTTTTACAACCTGATTATGCTGTTGTAGGCGAAGGCGAAGAAAGCCTTGTTGAGCTTATTAAAAAACTGGATGCTGATTTGCCGGTTGAGGATATTGGCGGCCTGGTTTATAAAAAGGATGGAATAATCAAAGTCAACCAAAAAAAACAGCATACCACGGATTTATGCCTCCGCTTTAATGAATCCCTGACAGATTTTTACTGGCAAAACAGCGGTATGCTGAATGTTCAGACCAAGCGCGGTTGCCCATTTAACTGCGTGTATTGTACATACCCTGTTATTGAAGGCAGAATTGTCAGGACATTGAATACAGACCTGATCATCGAAACCATCAGCAAGTTATACCGCGACAAAGGAATAAACTATATTTTCTTTACCGATTCGGTATTCAACATGAAAAATGATTACAATGTTGAATTGGCAGAAAAGATCATCAGGTCAGGAATAAATATACGGTGGGGCGCTTATTTTTATCCCAAAGGGCTTACCAGAGAATCATTAAAGTTATTTAAAGAATCAGGCCTGACACATATTGAATTTGGCACTGAATCCATCAGCGACCATACGCTGAAAAGTTATGGCAAACATTTCACGGTTGAAGATATCATTCAGCAATCAGAGTTATGCAATGAGCTTGATGTGCCATTTGCACATTTTATGATTCTTGCCGGTTATGGCGAAACAGATGAAACAATAGACGAAACTTTTGAAAACAGCCGGAAAATAAAAAAGACCGTCTTTTTTCCCTACGTGGGTATGCGGATTTATCCGGGGACCAGGCTCTATACCTATGCTATAAGTGAGGGCTTGATTGAAAGTAATGATTTGCTTCTGGAACCTAAATACTATATTTCGAAAGCTGTTACTACTGATACCCTGAAAGAGAGAGCGATTAAAAGCGGCAGGCGCTGGGTTTTCCCCGACGAAGACACCACCGTCATCACCAACAGGATGCGAAAATTACGAAATAAAAAAGGCCCCCTTTGGGAATACTTAATTAGTTAGCATGATTGCACAAGGAAAAGATATTTTAAATTTCATCCCTCAGCGACCTACCATCGTAATGGTTGATAAGCTGGTATCTGCAGCAGATAAAAAAACCATAAGCGGATTTAACATCAGCCCCGACAATATTTTTGTTGAAAATAATTACTTACAGGAACCCGGGATCATTGAAAATATTGCACAATCGGCAGCTCTGGGCGTCGGCTATGTTTGCCGGATGAAAAATGAAAAAGTACCAATAGGATTTATAGGTGCGGTAAGTAATCTTAAAATATTTTCCTTGCCAAAAGTCCATTCAGAACTACGCACCGAAATAGAAGTTACTTATGAAGTTTTTGAAGCCACCCTGATCAGCAGCCGGGTTTATTGTAATGATAAGATTATTGCACAGGCCGATATGAAGATATTCCTGAAAACCGACCTTTAAAGCATTTTAAAACACGAAATTATTATGACCGACACAAAATCAGAAAAACCGGGAAAAAACCGTCTTGTTGATGCCGAAAACATTGAGGTAGATAATAGAAGGTTTAAAATCACCCATTATAAAATGGAGGACAACGGCCAATATTCGCATAAGCTGGCATCGGACTGGGGCGCCCGTGACCCAGTGGTTGACCATAGCTGGGAAATAATCAAAGAGCGCATTCACATTGCAAAAGAAAAAGTTATCAAGGGCGAAATAAGCCCCATTGCTTATTATATGGAGAAATGTATTTCGGATGTAAAAACCCTCGCAAAATATGTAGGTCTTCCGGCCTGGAAAGTAAAAAGACACCTTAAAGTAAAAGTTTTTAACCGGCTGAACAATGAAATACTCAGGCGCTACGCGGAATTTTTTGAAATCAGCGTTGAAGAACTTAAAGATATTAAACACCTTGAATTATAAACATCTTTTGAAATATGAAATTAAATTTCGATCATATGCAGCTTTCCGCGCATTGCGAAAGCGGCGCTACCGTAAATCTGCTGGGATATTATAAAGTAAAAATCACTGAGCCTATGGTTTTCGGCATAGGTGCTGGATATTTTTTCGGACATCTCCCGTTCATGAAACAAAACTATTCACCTGCAACAACGTTCAGGGCTTTGCCCGGGCTTGTTTTCAGCCGCACCTGTAGGGCTCTTGACGTAAAATATGAGCGAAAAAAATTTAGCGACAAACAAAAAGCCATGGACGAACTCGACCGTGTACTCGATTCGGGCAATCCTGTTGGTGTGCAAGTCGGAGTCTTTCACCTTCCGTTTTTTCCGCCGGAATACCGTATGCATTATAACATGCACAATATGGTCATTTATGGCAAAGAAAATAACGAGTATTTTGTGGCCGACAGCGTAATCGAAGGAGAGAACAGGATATCATACGAAGACCTTATGCGGGTAAGGTATCCCAAAGGAGAATTTGCCCCAAATGGCAAAATGTATCATATAACTCAAATGCCAAAAGACATCGACCTGAACAAACCTGTTATAAAAGGAATAAAAAAATCCTGTTATGAAATGCTTGATATCCCATTCTGGATGATAGGCGTAAAAGGTATACGTTTTTTTGCAAAACAAATACGCAAATGGCCGGTTAAAAAAGGGAACAAAGTTGCCTCACAATACCTGATGCAGTCTATTCTTTCCCTGGAGGAAATAGGAACCGGAGGGGCTGGCTACCGATACATCTACGGGGCTTTTTTAAATGAAGCCGGCGATATCCTTAAACGGGATGAATTAAAAGAAATTGCAGTGGAAATGGGCAAGGCCGGCGATCGCTGGAGGGATTTCTCCTACCAGGGGGCACGCAACTGCAAAAACCGCCCCGAACCCGAATTTTCATATGATTATCTCGCCGATATCATTATGGATTGCGCTGATCAGGAAGAAAAAATATTCCGGAAGCTTAAAAAAATGAAATTCTAGTTTCAGGCTACTTTATTATTTACTTACTTTTGTCATTAGTTTAATGCTACTCATCGTACTATAATGAGCGAAAACACTATCATCGAAATTATCAATCTGTGCAAAACATATAAAGGCAATCACAAGCCTGCTGTTGATGACGTATCACTAAATGTTTACCAGGGAGAGATCTTTGGGCTTTTAGGCCCAAATGGTGCCGGAAAAACAACCACTATTTCGATTTTATGCGGGCTATTTGCGCCCACTAAAGGAGAAGTATATGTCGACGGACTGTCAATCAGAAAAGATAAAGAACAGATTAAGAACATCATTGGAATTGTCCCGCAGGATATTGCCCTGTACCCAAGCCTGACGGCATACGAAAACCTGAGATTCATTGGTAGGATGTACGGACTTAAGGGCAAAGAGTTAAAACAGCAGATCAGGAAATATACCGAAATCCTTGGCCTTGATGACAGCCTCAGTAAAAAGGTCAACACCTTTTCAGGTGGGATGAAACGACGTATAAACCTGGTTGCCGGCCTGTTACATAATCCCCGTATTGTCATCCTTGATGAACCTACCGTTGGCGTGGATGTCCAGTCACGTAATCTTATTGTGCAATACTTGCATAACCTTAATAAAACAGGGACAACAATTATTTACACCTCGCATTATCTGCAGGAAGCAGAATGTATGTGCTCCAGAGTTGCTTTTATGGATCATGGAAAAATTATCATTAAAGGCTCTCCCAAAGGCATGATTGCTGACAATCCTGACTGCAAGACGCTGGAAGAGGTATTTTTAAAATTAACCGGAATTGATTTGAGAGATTAATCCTGCTGATATGAACAAGTTTTTTGCATCTTTTGTTAAAGAAGTTTTATTGCTGATCCGCGACAAAGCAGGGATGCTCTCGCTTTTTATCATGCCGGTTATTCTCGTTTTCGTGATGACGATCATTGAGGATACCGCATTAAATGCTATTGCCGATAAGCAAATACCTATGCTTTACTGTAACCCCGAAAACGACAGCCTGGGGATAACGATAAAAAAAGGCCTGGATGAAACCAGGGCCTTCACCATTCTTGAAGAGGTCAATGGTGAAAAGCTAAACAAAGCATCGCTTCAAAGATTTGTGGCCGAAGGGAAATACCCTGTTGGAATATTTATTCCACAGGGAGCTACCGACAGCCTCAAAAGCAATGCCCGGAAAGTTGTTTTAAAAACATTTGCCGACATTGGGCTTACCTCAGGTGATAAAGCCGATATCAATGGTTTTGACTCGGTTGTCATTGACATTTTTTATGATCCTGCCGTTAAAAACTCATTAAAAGCAGTGGTCGATGGAGCTATCGGCCAACACTCAGCTGTCATCGTTGGAAAAATGGTTTCTAAAATGTATTCCGATATCTTGTCTGATTTCTTACCAGGAGACAAAAAGCTCAATGTCAACTACCCCACCATGATCTCAATCAACAGGCAATATGCTTCAGAACCTGACAATACTATTATTCCTAATTCCACCCAGCACAATGTTCCCTCGTGGACACTGTTTGCCATGTTCTTTATTGTGATTCCTTTAGCATCAAGCGTGATACAGGAAAAAGACGGTGGCACCTATATGCGGCTGGTGACCATGCCTAAAACATATGTCACAACCTTTGTCGGGAAAATGGTTGTATATTTTTTAGTTTGTATGATACAGGTTGCCATATTATTCAGCATGGGCATCTATATTATTCCCTATACCGGAATACCCGGGTTGCAGATCGGAACTCATTTTGATGCACTGCTCGTCGTAGTGATGGCTTCTTCATTCGCAGCAGTTGCCTTCGGGGTAATGATGGGCTCATTCTGCACCAGTTACCAGCAGGCAACTTCAATCGGAGTCATTCTTATTATTATTCTTGCTTCCATGGGTGGATTATGGATGCCTGTTTATTATATGCCAAAAGGCATCCAGCATATAACGGCTTTCTCGCCACTGAGCTGGCCATTGAAAAGTTTCTACGACCTGTTTTTGCGTAATGCCGACCTGAACGTGGTTTTTCCGAATGTTTTCAAAACACTGCTGTTTGGAACCGGCTGTTTCATCACTGCTTTTGCATATAAAGCCATCAAAAAAGTCAAATAATGTATTTATCTGAATTAACTAAAATAAATGTCCGCTTTCACGAAGTAGATTCACTGCGTATTGTATGGCACGGACATTACCTGAAATATTTCGAAGACGGGCGCGAAGCATTCGGCCATAAATATGGCATTGGATATATGGATGTATTCAGCCTGGGCCTGTTGACCCCCCTTGTGAAAATTTCATGTGAATATAAGCGGCCTGTAAAATATGATGATTCCGTTATACTCGAAACCAGGTTTATTAATACCGAAGCCGCAAAAATCATTTTTGAATTCACGCTTTTCAACGAGGGAACCAAAGAAGTTTATGCAACAGGCGAAAGCACACAGGTATTTTTGAATGATGCCGGCGAACTTATGCTTACACCACCCGACTTTTTTATTGATTGGAAGAAGAAATGGGGGTTGATGTGCTAAGCTGCTTTTCCAAACATAATTTTTGATACTTTTGCTCTTTATTTTTCAAATGATGAATAACATCTATTCCTGTGGTGAAAATGCCATAACCTCACTTGGATTTACCGTAGAAGAAAACACAGAACAGATAAAAAAGGATATTACAGGTGTAGGCCTTGTTCAGGATAAAAGCCTGTTTCCTGAGGATTTTTACGCATCTCTGATCAGCACACAACGCTTAGAAAACGAATTTTCCGCTTTGGCTAATCCTGATGAATACACAAGGTTTGAAAAATTACTGATTCTTTCAGCCCAAAATGCCCTAAAGCAAAATCCCAGGATTGACACTTCTTCAAACAAGACAGTATTTGTAATTTCGACCACCAAAGGGAACATTGACCTTCTTGAAGAAAAACAAAAAGGACGGTTTGAACCCGACCGTATCTTTATGTGGAAATCGGCTCAGCTTGTCGCACAATTTTTCGGCAATAAAAACAAGCCTGTTGTAGTTTCAAATGCATGCATCTCAGGAGTGTTGGCCATTTCTGCTGCGCGCGAAATGCTAAAAGCAGGATATTATGACAACGCCGTTGTCATCGGTGGCGATATAGCTTCTGAGTTTGTAGTGTCTGGTTTCCAGTCATTTAAATCTCTTAGTTTCGGCCCATGCAAACCATTTGACCTGAATCGCGATGGTTTGAACCTTGGAGAAGGTGCCGGTACGGTTATTCTCACTAATAAGCTGGAAAACCTGAATGATCACACCCCTGTGCTGGTGCTTGCAGGCGCCTGCAACAACGATGCAAACCATATCTCCGGGCCGTCACGCACAGGCGAAGGCCTGTTCCTGGCTGTTACGCGGACAATGAAACAATCAGGTATTCAGGCACATGAAATTGACTTTATCTCAGCACATGGCACTGCCACCTCCTTTAACGATGAAATGGAATCCAAGGCATTTAGCAGCGCCGGCTTAAGCAATGTCCCCCTGAACAGCCTGAAAGGCTTTTTTGGCCATACACTGGGCGCCGCCGGAATTATTGAATCTGCCATCTCGATACAGGGCATGCGGCAGGACATTCTTTTTAACACACTGGGCTACAAAGATTATGGCGTGCCTGAAAAAATCACCATCGTAAATAAATTAACGCACAAGGTTCAAAAAAATATTTTAAAGACAGCTTCAGGCTTTGGCGGCTGCAATGCTGCAATTATTTTTTCGAAACAATAACAATATGCTGATAACCAAAACCGTACAAATATATCCGGATCACATCCTTGAGAATGATGATGTAATTTTTCGTGCTGAGGAACCCGTTGATCCCAATGATTTTCTAAAAACAGCCTTTCGCCAGTTATGTCCTCCCTATCCAAAGTTTTTCAAAATGGACAAACTAAGCAAGTTGGCATTTCTTGGTTCGGAAATTTTACTCAGGGATGCCATACTGCCAACAAAATATAATAAAGATGAAACAGGATTGGTATTCCTTAATGCATCCTCAACCATTGAGATTGATAAGGACCATCAAAATACAATTAACAGTCGTGAAAACTATTTCCCCAGCCCGTCGGTATTTGTTTACACCTTGCCCAATATTATGTTAGGGGAAATTTGTATTAAAAATCAGATTTTTGGTGAAAATGCTGTTTACATTAGTGAAAAATTCGACACTGGCCTGTTATACCAACAGGTGAAAATCCTTTTTGACACCTGCCGGCTAAAGGCTTGCATAACAGGCTGGTCAGAAATAAACGGGGATAACTACGAGGTTTTTCTGATGCTGGTCGAATCTGATCAGGCAGTTGACAATTCAAAAGAAAAATGTAATTTTGACCCTGAAAACATCGAGAAATTGTATAAACGATAAGATAAAACGTATTATGGAAGAACAAGAATTGATTGAAAAATTAAGAAAAGAAATTATCCAGCAGCTCAACCTCGAAGATCTGAAACCTGAAGATATTGATCCTGATGCAGCTTTATTCGGAGAAGGCCTTGGGCTTGATTCAATAGATGCACTTGAGATTATTGTCTTACTTGAAAAAAATTACGGAATTAAGATAGAAGACCCCAAAGAAGGTAAAAAAATATTTTCATCCATCCGTACGCTGGCCAAATATATAATGGAACACCAAAAGGCCCAGTAATTAATGAGCAGAAAGGTATATGTGACCGGAATGGGTATCATTTCCGCTTTAGGAAAGAACATTCCGGAGACGTTTAATGCTCTTTCGCATTGCCAATCCGGCATAGGGCCGATCCGGATTCTGGAAACCATTCATAAAGGCATTATTCCTGTTGCTGAAGTTCCCTTTACAAATCAGGAACTGGCCAGATTATCGCAACTCGCTGAATATGAAGATCTGACACGCACCACTTTGCTGGCGTTTAAGGCAGTTAAAGAAGCCGTTGAAACTGCTAAATTAGTTGACTTTTCGGGTACAGGGTTGATTTCTGCCAACACGGTAGGAGGCATGGATAAAAGCGAACAGTTTTACTATGATTATCTCAGGCTAAAAAGAATCAACCCGTTTATTGAAACCAATGATTGCGCCGACAGCACCGAAAAACTGGCTGATCACCTGGGCATTTCCGATTACATAACCACGATCAGTACGGCGTGTTCGTCTGCGGCAAATGCCGTGTTGCTCGGTGCCCGCCTGATCCAGAACGGCACACTCAAGAGAGTAATTGCAGGTGGTACTGAATGCCTGACCCGCTTCCATCTTAACGGGTTTAATTCATTGAAGATATTGGACACAGAACTCTGTAAGCCGTTTGATAAAAACCGCGCCGGTATCAATCTTGGCGAAGGAGCTGCATATATAGTGCTGGAATCGGAAGATATCGCAAACCGCGATGGTAAAGAATATTTTTTTGAACTCATCGGCTGGGGTAACGCCTGCGAAGCTTTTCACCAGACAGCATCTTCACCGGAAGGTGACGGGGCACTCCTCGCCATGAAAAAAGCATTGAAAATAAGCGGATTACAACCCAAAGATATTGCCTATATTAATGCCCATGGTACCGGTACTGATAACAATGATATTTCGGAAGGAAGAGCCATCGAAAGGCTTTTTTCACCGGATATTCCTCACGTAAGTTCAACAAAACCCTATACGGGCCATACTACCAGCGCAGCCGGCACTGTCGAGAGCATCATCACCCTTTTGGGGATGAAGCATAACATGATTTTCCCAAATCTCAACTTCAGGGAGCAAATGCCCGAACTCAGCTTTAAACCTGTGGAAAAACTTATTACTGATATCACGGTAAACCATGCCTTAACCAACTCATTCGGTTTTGGAGGAAATAACACTGCATTGATTTTTTCAAAAGTTTAATTCTCATAACAGCTTCATTACCAAAACAACACAATCATTTATTTCAAATAACTTACCTAAAATCAAAATGTCCTCATACATTTCCGGCATCGGATGCATTTCTCCGCAAAAAACTATTGGCAATACAGATTTTCTTGCCGAGCCTGTAAATCAGAATGCGCTGTTTCTGCAGTGTATCCAACCCGAATCGTACAGGGAATACATTGATCCTTTATTATCGCGAAGGCTGAGCCGGAATATTAAAATCGGGATAACCTCCGCCCTTATCAGTTTGAGGGAAAGCGGTATTGCCATGCCCGGGGCCATCATCACGGGTACCGGAATGGGCAGCATTGTAGATACTGAGAAGTTCCTCACCACCATGATCGACAATAACGAAACACTTCTCAATCCTACCAATTTCATGCAATCGACCTATAACACGATCAGTTCACAGATTGCCATCATGCTGAAGTGTTCGAACTATAATACAACCTATGTGCACCGCGGCTTTTCGTTTGAGTCGGCCCTGGTCGACGGGCTTGACCTGATGCAGCGTAATGAAGCTAACTCCATTCTTGTCGGCGGCATCGATGAAATAACCGAAAATCATTTTGCCATTTCAGGTCTCACCGGCGCCTGGAGACAACAAGCCGGGAACAACCTTGAACTGCTGAAGAATCCTGGAACCGGCACCATACCCGGCGAAGGTTCAGTATATTTCACCATTACAAAAGATCAGCTTCCCGGCTCATATGCCCGCTTTCTTGGAATCAAAACCCTGTACAAGCCAAAATTTAAATCTTGTATTATCGACGCTGTCAACGAACTGTTGACAGAGAATAATTTAACCGCTGCTGATATCAACCTTATTGCTGCCGGATATAACGGAAATGAAAAAACCGATATCTGGTACCATTCTGTAATCGCTGATTTATTTGAAGATCATCCTGTAGCAGCATTTAAACATTTATGCGGAGAGTATTACACGGCCTCGGCCTTTGGACTGTGGCTGGCATCAACCATAATAAAAAAACAGCGGATACCCGGGATTGCACTTTTTAAAGGCAATGAACCCAAAGATATCCGCCGTATTCTTTTATATAATCATTATGCCGGTGAGCATCATTCCCTCATGCTCATTTCTGAATGATTATTTATTTTCTTATTGACACTATTTACTTTCTTTCAGAGCTTTGATCTCCTGTTTCAATTCTTCAATCTGGGTTTTCAGTAATTCGATCTGAGTTTGTTGTTCCTGTATGGCTTTAAGTGCTATTACACTTAATCCTGAGTAATCAACCCCCATTTGATTTTCTACCATTGGATTTCCGTCATTTGTAGTATTCACAGAAACAAATTCAGGAAAAACCTTCTGAAGATCCTGAGCAATAATACCAATAGACTCTTTATGCGCAGGATTATTATTTATGAATTCATATCGCTTAAGCTCTAATCCCATAAGAGACTGAATTACCGATTCCAATGGCTTTATATTGGTTTTCAGCCGTGCATCAGACGAAGATGTATAAGCTCCTGTTGTTCCGTCAAAAGAACCCAGGTTGGATGTCTTCCCGATTATTAATGCTCCTGAAGCCGATGGATAAAAGCTCCAACCTGTTGAAGCTGTCACATTCTGAATTCTGATACCGCTTCCGCTAAAAGATCCCGTAACACCATCTATTTCAAACTTATACGCAGGTGCAATGCAATTTACACCTACATTTCCAATAGAATCTATTCTCATCCTTTCTGTGTAGTCAGTCCAGAGCTGAAGACTTCCCGAACTGGCATTGTTTGAAATTATCAAATCAGATTTACTGCCGAATGATTGTATAAAGCCTTTAGCAATAGCTCCAGTCCTAAATTGAATCAGAGGCATATCCTCATCAATACGCACTGCGCCCTTGACATGGAATTTTGTCTGAGGGGAACTTGTTCCCAAACCAACATAACCATCATTATAATAAATATCATTTCCGTTTCTTTCCCACACGGAGTTTTCTGCATACATAGCAAAAGGAACGCTCAATAACTGACTGGTGCCCATATCCGTATAGGTAGCTCCTCCGCTGGGATCCATTTCAACCTGCAGCCAGTAAGGATTTTTACCCCAGGCTATCGTATCAAAAATACCGCTTACCGGGGTACCCATACCCACCGAAAGCGTAAATAACCCGAAATTGTTTGTAGTCGGGCCATGAACCTCAGAATATACAATATTACCGGTCGCCGTGCCCTTATGAATAGAAATTCTTATTCCCAGTAATTGATTATCAAGGACATTGCCGGAAGCATCACGGGCAACGGCCTGATAGTTAAAAGCTTTCGGCGCCTGTGCATATGTGTAAGCCAAAATCAGCACAAAAAACATAGTTATTGCAATACGTGAAATTGTTGTTTTCATATCATTTTATTTTTTAATTAATATACCAGGTTAATTTTAAATGTTTTAGATTGTTTTTTCCCGATATCACTTACATATTTGTATTCAAGGAAATAAATTCCCATTGCAAACCCGTGGATATCAAAATTGATGGTATTCGCTCCTTTATCAATATCCGCCTGCTTTGAAAGTGTTTTTTGCCCCATCATGTCATAAAGGGTCATTTGGGCACTACCCTTTTCAACAGCATTTATGTAAAGGTTAAACTGTCCGTAGCTGGGATTGGGGTACAATGAAAGATCACCGTTCACCGGCTCTTCTTCAACGGAAGCGTACCATTCTTCAGGTTGCTGAAATCCCTGAGTTAGAAAATTACCGGTAGCGGAAAAAGTCTCAACCATTGTCAATTCCCCTACTGTTGACGAAAGAGAACCCGCAGCGTTTGAGTTATAGCCGCCGGATGAGGCAATCACAAATGGCGTCAGCGACTGGGCAGACACATAGCTGCCCGCTGCAATCACCATAATTAAAAGTAAAACAGCTTTGATTTTCATATGGCTTATTTATTAAATGTATTTATAAAAATTATTTTTGTTCCAGCACCTTGATGCGCTCTTTCAGTTGTTCTATCTCAGCCTGTTGTTCCTGAATAGCTTTAACAAGCACAGGTATCAGTTCACTATATTTTACACCATATACATCGGAAAACTCACTGGCGGGCTGATGGGTTTCTTTATCAATTTCTGTTTGGGTATGTACTACCACATCAGGTACTATGTTTTCCAATTCCTGAGCTACAAAACCAAGATTTACGCCCGTTCCGATGTTCAGTTTATCATTTTTCCATGAATAAGATACCGGACGAAGTTTCATAATATCTTTTAATCCATAACTGATATCTGAAATATTTGTTTTATAACGTGCATCCGAAGTTTGAATGGTCCCATTGGTAGCATAAACGGCCGTCCATTTATATGAAGAATTTCCAAGGCTAACGGTATTATTTGTATAGGGGCGAAATACATCAGAGCCTCCATCAATGGTGATTTTTTTAGTTAATGTACCTGCAGGAGTTGCAGCATAGCAAAAATGCCAGTAAGACCCTCCATTACCAAGATAATAGGATGCAAAACTCGAACTATAATCCTGGCCAAAACCATAACCGATACCTGAAACATCACCAACATAAAATTTTGATGTTCCGGCTTGAACAACTTCAAATTTATTGGCAGGGGTGCCTGTTCCAACACCTACATTTCCATTATCTTTAATAGTCAAAGGCGCTGTAGCAACAGCATTATTGGAATTTGTCAGAAATATATGATCGTTTCCTGCTGACTGTGAGTAATAAAATAACCCTTCCTGTCCACATAAAATGTCACCGAATTCTGTTGTGCCATCATCTTCAAGCCTGACGC
The DNA here is from genome assembly GCA_964626855.1 of uncultured Bacteroidales bacterium. GTDB lineage: Bacteria > Bacteroidota > Bacteroidia > Bacteroidales > CAIWKO01 > CAIWKO01. The sequence continues at coordinate 103,876 of CAZVKJ010000005.1, read as the reverse complement.
CATCGGTCCATCCATTAGAATTTCCTTTAATATGCAGCATCGCCGACGGACTTGTTGTATTTATACCAACATGAGTGCCTGTGGCTACTGTAAATGTATTTGTGGTGGCTCCGGGCAATACTTTAAACGGTAAGGTAGCAGCCGTAACATCCCTGATGAAGAAATTTGATTCATTTGCAGCTATATCCCATTTATAAGCAGGCCAGCTGGTTCCATCCTGCTGAAGGCGGATGGTGGGCGTATCACCCTGGCTTAAATCAAGCTTTTGTTCGGGATTATCGGTACCAAGCCCTACATTACCATGTTTATAATAAATCTCATTGCCATTTCTCCGCCACATATTGGTATCACTAAGATATTGTGCACTCATCGCATACGGCACACTCAATAACTGGCTGGTTCCCATATCGGTATATGTGGCACCTCCCGTAGGATCCATTTCTACCTGCAGCCAGTACTGATTTCTGTTCCAGGCAATGGTATCAAATTCTCCGGTAACCACATTGCCTAAGCCAATGGATAAGGTAAACAATCCGAAATCATTGGTTGTCGGGGAATGTGTTTCGGTGTAAACCACCAGTCCCGTAGCTGAAGTCATATGTAATGAAACCCTGATGGCAACCGTCTGGTTATCCAGAACATTTCCGGAACCATCGCGGGCTACTGCCTGGTAGTTGAATGCTTTTGGCGCCTGAGCATAGGTATAAGTCAGGATCAGCGCAAAGAACATCGTAAATGCAATTCGTGTAATTGTTGTTCTCATAATAATTGTTTTAAATTGTGGTTTGCTTATAAAATAAATCAAAATGTCCGTGTCTGCTTTGCATTATAATCCATCCATTTATATTCAAAGCTGGCCATTTCATAATAATTAATCCGCTGATAAATAATAATAAAACTAATAGTCAGGTTAAGATTATAATAAATGCAAATCTAATATATTTTTAGATTTAAAACAATAAAAATGTATTAAATATTTTTGAATTAACAATATTATTTAATCAAGATGTTTTTATAAAAAAAAAGCCCGCGGGTGTGCGGGCTTGACATTCAAGGAAATAAAAACTAATTTTGAAAGACATAGTTAATTCCGCCGCTAACTGAAGGATTGGCCAGCGAGGAATTTTGATTAAGATTTATGTCAATAAACGGATCATATAGTACCAGTGCCTTTATCCAAAAACCATTGCCCAGGTCGCGCTGATAGCCCAGCCCGATAGGTGATCCGATTACCCAGCCTGTCTTCTTTATACCACTTGTGTTGATATAACCGGTATACAATGCTTTAAATTCAACATGGGCCAGCAAACCCTTCCAGATATCATATTCAGCATAGATTTTCCCCCCGAAAGAGAAATCGCCATTAAGATCCCCTGCATTAGCAGCCGTGTACTGCACAATAGGCGAAATACCGGCATCAAAATTCTTATATTTATAACCAACAGTCGGAGCAAGGTCAATAGTGATCCCATCGAGAAAGGAGAAGTTGACATCACCTCCGGTAAAAAACTGGGCAGATGCACGGTGCCCGAACAATGCTGAAATAATCATTACCATTACAAAGGTTAAGCTCAATTTACTCATTAAAGTTTTCATAATTTATAGTTTTAAAAATTGCTTTGGTTTAGCAAATATAACAACTTTTTTAGGAAAAACGGTTTTTTCAATAGCCGGTATTAAAAATGAATGCTGACAATCAGTCAAAACTGAAATTTTTTTTTAAATATATAGAAAATGTGTACTTTCAATGTTTAAAAAAATTCCGACCCTGAATCTTCAGTTAAAAAATAATCACAACCCTGCCTATGGCTGAACCCGGAAATTCACTACCTCAAAAGAGAAAATTCGGGCAGTTTCCCTGGAAATACCGTGAAAGTTTCACCATTGCCCTAAGCCTTGTTGTGATTGGTATTATCATTGAACTTTTCAAAGGAGGCCAGGGAATTGCCATGCCGGTCTGGCCGGTAAATTTACTGATGCTGTTGCTTTTTGTTGCCTATATAATAATCTTCCACTTTCTGGTCGATCATCCCGTAAAAAAATGGTTATCCGGCGTGCCGGCAGCCGTTTCTTCGATAACCGCCTTTACCCTGCTGACGCTGGTCATGGGCTTTGTAAGGCAGGGTGAAAACAACAGCACCGGTTTATTATCAAAAACCGGCATACATCATATTGTCAGCAGCTGGCCATATCTGTTGTGCAGCCTTTACCTGTTGTTTGTCCTCAGCTTCACGATTATCAGGAGAGCATTACCGCTTACACTAAAAAATATCGCCTTTGTGTTAAATCATCTGGGTTTGTGGATTCTGGTTGTTTCAGCTTCGCTTGGCAGCGCCGATGCCATTAAGCTGGGCATGACCCTTACCGGAGACCAGGCAACATTCGCGGCCTTTGACCATAAAGGCAATGCGTATAATCCCGGTTTTGCCCTGCAGCTGCTGCGTTTCAACATTGATGAATACCCGCCCGAGCTTGGCATCATCGACACCCGTACAGGATCCTTGCTAAATCCCAAACAACATCTTATGAAATCAGCCAAAAGCGCTAAAGCTGATTTTGGCCAATGGACCCTTGAGGTCAGCGAATTTTTTGCCGGCGCCCAAAAAGATTCTGCCGGTTTTTATGCAAGCAACGCATACGGCAACGCTCCGGCGGCTTTTGTAAGCGCATACCATCGCATTACCGGGCAGCATGTTACGGGCTGGGTCAGCCCTGGCAGCCCGTTCATTTATCCCAAAAGCCTTGAACTCGGTAATTACGAAGCCGTTGCCATGACATCTGGCAGGCCCCGCAAGTACACCTCAACGATCAGGGCATACACAGACATGGGCCATTCTGAAGATTTCAGCATCGAAGTAAATAAACCGGCAAAATTTATGGGGTGGACCATATACCAGACAGGCTATGATGTTCCTATGGGAAAATGGTCGAAACGGAGCATGGTGCAGATTGTAAGAGACCCCTGGCTCCCGGCGGTGTATACCGGTATATTTATGATACTGGCCGGCGCACTTTATATGCTCTGGACAGGGAAATCAAGGACAAACAACAAAAACCAAGAATTATGACCTGGCAAAATTTCCCGCTTTTTGTTTTTCTGTGTTGCGGATTATGGACAACAGGCTTGCTGCTACTCATACCCGGAAAAAAAATAACAGGAATATTTTCTGTGGGACTTATCATTGCCGGCATTGTGATGCTGGGCGTATTTATAAGCGGCCTGTGGATAACCCTCGAACGCCCTGTATTCAGAACGCTCGGTGAAACCCGCCTGTGGTACGCTGTTTTTTTATCAGTAATAAGCCTGGTCATTTATTACCGCTGGAAATACAAATGGATACTCGCTTATTGTATCGGCATGGCCATGGTTTTTCTTTTTGTGGATTATTTCAACCCCGACACATTTGATAAGACACTGATGCCTGCCCTGCAAAGCCCGTGGTTCATCCCGCATGTGATTGTTTACATGATCAGCTATGCTTTTCTGGCTGCTGCTTTTATACTTGGAATAATTGGCATTATTAAATCATACCGGCATAAACCCGTTGAAGAAACGGCTCATGTTGCCGATAACATTGTATACACAGGCTTCGCGCTGCTCACCTTCGGCATGATGTTCGGAGCCTTGTGGGCAAAGGTTGCCTGGGGCAGCTACTGGACCTGGGATCCCAAAGAAACCTGGGCATTGCTCACCTGGCTGGTATACCTGCTTTACATACATCTGCGGATCAATAAAAATCTCAACTCAGGAATTGCTTTCTGGATACTTGCGGTATCATTTCTCGTACTGTTGCTATGCTGGTTCGGCATCAATTATTTGCCTTCGGCACAAAACAGTATTCATGTGTATTCCTGATAACCTGTCATAAATTTCTCAAACCAAAAACAGTTTATCTTTCTCATGCAAAAAATGATAATTCAAAAATATATACCGGGACAGGAAGGTCAGATCAGCAGCTTCATACGGGAAATTTACGACGAATTTGTGGCAGTTGATTACGGAGCTGAAGGCAATCAATATTTTTATGAGTGGATCGATCCTGCCAGAATCGCCACCCGACAGCAAAAATACATAAGCCTGTTCACCGCATGGATTGAATCAGAGCTGGCCGGCATGATCGAGATGCGTGAGAATAATACCATTTCATTGCTGTTTACCGCTAAGAAATTTCACCGCAGGGGCATTGCCAAAAAGCTGGTTCAGGCTGCATTAACCGATTGCCTGAAAAAAGATCCGGAATTGAGAAAGATCTATGTTCATGCTTCGCCGTTTTCCATTCCCATATACAGAAAATTGGGGTTCAAAGCAACCGAGGTAATGCAGGAAGAAAATGGAATTAAATATTTGCCGATGTCGATGGAAATAAAATCAGGTATTAACCCGTATTTATCATTAGGAAAATAATGAACTAATGACAAGTGCGAACACTTTTGGGTTGAATCCGGGTGATCCCGACATAGACAATCAAACATTTTCAGATTTTTCATATAGGATTTTCTTCGTCGATTCTTCATCATAACATTGTGTTTTACTTATGCATATCTCGCTGTTTCCCAGGACAGTCATTAGAATTTCTTTTACGACGAATTTGGGATTAATCATGCAGCATTTCAGCGTCATTTCTTCCGACCAAAAAGAGTGTTTACAAAAAAATACGGCACAAAAAAATATGTAATAATTTTCATAGAATATATTGATCAGATAAATATATAGGGAAAATCATCACTGAAAGCAATATATTTAATAAAATCAAGTTCTTATTGCCAATCCAGGATGTAACAACCTGATTGATTAACGTCAAAGAAATTATTTTGAATTGATTGATAATAATCCTTACAGGATCTTAAAATTGCGTGACGCGTCCGGGGTTTAAATAGTAATTGTTTTGATTTGATTTTTTGTAACTAATAATAACAGCTTGTCCCATATAAACCCCTCCCATCTTCATTCCATATTCCTGCTACAGCCCGCCAGGCAGCAAAACAGCTTCTATCAACACCTGTATGGGAACATTTCGGTACAGGCCTATTTGCCATTTATCTAAAAAATTTAACGCATAAACTATGAAAATCCTCCTGATTTCGCCGACTATTGATGCCGAAAAAAGAACAAATAAGGGGCTTATGATGCCTCAGCTGGCCCTTTATATTTTAGAAGGCCTGACCCCGCCGGAGCATGAGGTCAGGATTATCGAGGAAGAAGCCGAAAACATTGATCTTAACATTGAGTGTGACCTGGTAGGGATCAGTTGCATGACTGCCAATGCCCCGAGAGCTTATGAACTTTGTCTTGAATTTAAGAAAAGGGGGAAAACCGTCGTACTGGGCGGAGTACATCCCACAATACTTCCCGATGAGGCCCTGCAGTATGCCGACAGTGTGGTGATCGGCGAAGCTGAAGGTGTGTGGGCGACCCTAATCAGCGATTTCAGCAACAACAACATCCAGAGGAAGTATCACAACCCCGCGCCCGACCTGGAAACATATGTTCCAAAAGATTTCAGTAAAATCATCAAAAAAAGACTATATAATCTTGTTCCGGTAATGACAACCCGCGGATGTCCTTACAATTGCGATTTTTGCTGTGTCACCAATCTTTTTGGAAAAAAAATCAGGCATATCCCGGTTGAAAATGTTGTAAGAGATATCAGGGAATCCGGTGCAAAGAACTTTATGTTTCTCGATGATAATATTATCGGCGACGCTAAATACGCCAAAGAATTATTCAGGGCTATCAAGCCGTTACATGTGCGATGGGTAGGACAGGCCTCCATATCATTGCTTGTTAACGACACCGAACTTGTACAACTCGCTGCAGACAGTGGCTGTAAAGTATTGTTCTTCGGCATCGAAAGCGTATCCGTTGAACAATTAAACTCGCTGCGCAAGGCAATCAAAGATATCAGCCACCTTGAAGATGCCTTCAGGAAGATAAAAAAGATGGGTATCCTGATCCATGCTTCGATGGTCTTTGGCTTTGACAGCGATATCAAGGAAACATTTTATGAAACAGTACGCTTCCTGATAAAAAATAAAATAAGCACCGTTTCCTTTAACGTGTTAACGCCTTATCCCGGAACAAAAATTCATGAAGACCTGAAAAGAGAGAATCGTTTATCAACCACCGACTGGAAGTATTACGACCATAACACGGTTGTTTTTAAACCCATGAATATGACACCCTGGGAACTCCAGATGGGCAAAGTGAATGCTAAGAAAAAGTTTTACCGGGTATCCTCGGTCCTGCGCCGTCTGTCGGGCAACCTTTACAGCCCCATGATGTTTTTTGCCACCAATTACGGAAACATGAAGCAGGTTAAAGTTGAAGCAAAAAGAATTGCTAAACTAAAATCGGAACTATTTGCCAAACAGTCATAAATTTGTTTCATTAATTACTTGTTGCTGAGCATCGAAATCAAAATATATTTTGATTCAGTGGCAAGCCATGAATCATGGATATATGAAAGACACTGTCCCCGGAAATGATGTAACACCTGAGGCCTTTGCAGAACTTGAAAAGGCCATATACCATGCACTGGAAACCTATTCCAATGTGCATCGTGGCAGTGGCCATTTTTCCATGGCGACAACACATCTGTTCGAACAGGCAAGGCATATTGTGTTGGAATACCTGGGTTTAAAGCCCGGATCGTATTGCGTAATCTTCTGCACCCCGGCAAGAGCGGCTTCGCTGGTGAGGCTGCTGAAACCCGACTGTTACCAGGAAACCGGCAGCCATGTTCTCGGCCTGGCACTGGGCGTCAGGGCGCTGGCCGTCAGGAAAAACGCTTTGCCCAAAGGCATACCGGCTGAAAGTGGCGGCGGAACCACAAAACTAATTTCAAGAGAATGGGTCATCTGGGCCGGTGCACCCGATAAATTTGAGGCCGGAACACCTGCCATCATTAACATCATAGCATTTGCCAGGGCGCTGCTCCTGGCTAAACAATACGGCAACGATGCCTTCATCACAGGAAATAAAGGCATAAGCAGCGCTGCAGATATTCTTTATCATGATGAGCTGGAACATCATTCGGGCAGTGAGCTGCTGGAGGAACTCCGGAAATTGCTTATCGGACGGAATATACAAGTGCCGACCACCAGCGGCATGGCGCCTTTCATCAACTTCGACAACAGCGCCAGCACCCCCACCTTCACCCCTGTGTGGAACAGCTTCAGCAAAACACTGCGGGCCATAGACTCCGTAAAGAAAGATATCATACGCGAAACAAAAAAAATCTGTGCCGCAGCAATGGGTGCCCCGCAGGATGATTATGATGTGTATTTTACTTCAAATACCACCGAAGCCGTAAACCTTGTGGCGGAAAGCCTGCCAACAGCGCCCCCGGAGGCAACTGCCGGTATTATCGTAAATTCCTTACTGGAGCACTCGTCCAACGACCTGCCCTGGCGTAGCGTATCCGGGCATACACTCCTGCGCTTATCAATTAATGATGAGGGTTTCATTGACTTATATGAGCTTGAATCATTATTAAAAACATACAACCGGGAATTTAAACATGGCTCAAAACGCATCAGGCTGGTGGCGGTCAGCGGCGCTTCCAATGTGCTGGGCAGTTGCAACGACCTTGCTGCCATAAGTCGCGTTGTTCATGAATATGACGCTCACCTGCTGGTGGATGCCGCGCAGATGGCGGCACACCGCAAGATAAACCTGAAAGAAAATGCGATCGATTATATGGTCTTTTCGGCACATAAAGTATATGCGCCCTTTGGCTGCGGTGTGCTTATCGTGAAAAAGGACTTGCTGAATCTCAGCAATGAAAGGCAACAACAGATCATAGCTTCCGGTGAAGAAAATGCCTCCGGCATCGCCGCCCTGGGAAAAGCGCTTCACCTGATGCAGCGCATTGGCATGGATGTGGTTACCGGCACCGAAAAAACGTTAACCACACACCTGTTACAGAATATGGCAGATATACCGGGGCTCAGAATATATGGCATCAAAGGTCCTGAGTCTGCCGCCTTTGAGTGTAAAATCGGCGTTATTGCCTTCAGCCTGAAAAATATGTGGCCCAATGTTTTGGCAAAACAACTTGCTCTGCAAGGCGGCATTGGCGTGCGTTATGGTTGCCATTGTGCGCATATTCTGGTTAAGCACATTCTCAATGTTAGCCCCGGCTTTGAGCGCTTTCAACGATTTATGATAACAATCATCCCATCAATAAAATTTCCGGGCGTAACACGTGTAAGCCTCGGCATCGAAAACAATGAGGAAGAAATTGACAAGTTTATTCACATACTTAATCATCTCTCAAAACAGAAAGGCTCCTCCCCTCATAATAATGATAAAAGCAGCCCGTATGTAAAAAAATCAGTTTTAGAAAAACAGCTTAAGGAATTTGTAAAAGATGTGGCTTTAAAAGTATTTGATTAAAACAACCATTCTCCATTCAAATAAATCCTTCATTATATTAAAATCTTTTGCGATAAAAAACTGGTGTTCTGATTTTTATATTGCTTTTTGACAAAGAAACACATCTTGAAGTTCAGATAATACCGATTGGAAAGATAATACCGATTACACATTCATCCGCCGCGGCAGATATTTTTACCATCGGCATAACCAAATGAGAAATATCAATACAACCTGTTGGACTAATTGATATTTCAATTTGGTATAATTTCCATGCTCAAAATTTATAATGATATTACAAAATAATAAAAAAAGATGTAACTATGTAAAATTCTTGTTTTTTGAAAAAAAATGTTGTAAATTGCAACACAAATATGTCTTTAGAAAAATAATTACAACTATTTAAACAGACAACATAAAAGCGAATTTATGAAATTAATTATCATCATGTTATTTTTATCAGTTATTAGCCTGACGGGTATAAAAGCTCAACAGATTCATGAGGCTATTCCGGCAACCGGTGGTAATGCATCAGGCAGTGGAGGCTCAGTAAGCTATTCCATAGGACAACTTGTTTACACCCTAAACTCCGATACCAGCGGTTCAGTGTTGCAGGGCGTGCAGCAGCCATATGAAATTTCAGTGAATTCAAGCACTGAAGAAGCCAAAGAAATAACGCTTGATTACGCGGTATATCCCAACCCCACAGCAGATTTTCTGAAATTAAAAACCGGAAACAACGATAAAAACCTGAGCTGTCAGCTTTACGACAATAGCGGAAAATTATTAGAAATAAAAAAAATTGAATATACTGAAACGCTGATTGACATGAGCCATTATGCACCTGCAGTCTATTTTCTAAAAGTATTGCAGGATAATCATGAAGTGAAAATATTTAAAATTATTAAAACGCAATAATACCATCTTATTATTTATATATCGGCAATTACAGGTATATTAAAAGTAACAGCAAAGCAAAAAAAGTATTAAAATAAATTCAACAAACCATGAAAAGAATTTACACAATTTTGGTTGCATTAGTATTGACGGCAGGTGTTTTTGCCCAGGCTCCGCATAAAATGAGCTACCAGGCTGTAATCCGCAATGCGAGTAATGCACTTGTTACAAATCACGCCATTGGAATGCGGATAAGCATTCTTCAGGGCTCCGGAAGTGGGACAGCTGTTTATGCTGAAACTCAGACAGCGACAACAAATGCAAACGGATTGGTTAGCATTGTTATTGGAACCGGATCTATCGTGTCTGGAACAATTGACTCCATTGACTGGTCAAACGGCCCCTACTTTATAAAAACAGAAACGGATCCTGCCGGTGGAGTAGCATACAACATCAGCGGAGTAAGCCAGTTGCTCAGCGTTCCATATGCCTTATCATCAAAGGGATTAACGCTGCCATATTCCAATACTGGAAGTTATCTCACATCACCCTTTTCTCTTGAGAATACAGGACCCGCTTATTACACCATTAAAGGTTTAAGCACTTCAGGGTATGGTATTTATGGAAAATCATCCGCCATTAATGCGGCCGGAATACTGGGAGAAGGAAAGGGCTCTGATTATTCTGCAGGAATCATAGGGCGTACCGGAGAAGGAATAACACCCACCCTACCCGGAAACTGCGGAGTGCTGGGACAGGCTGATACCAACTTTGGAGTCGCTGGTACTGCCCTATCAGGTATAGGGGGATATTTCACAAGCCCGACGGGGCTAGCCTTGAAGACACTGGGAAACATACAGCTGACAGGCATTGGCGAATCTGCAGGAAAAGTCCTTACATCAGATAGTGCCGGAAATGCTTCCTGGCAGGATGATACTACGGGCCTTATCCTCCCCTATTCAAAAACCGCTACCAGCGCTGTTCCGGCCTTTGAAGTGATTAATACAAATGCATCCGGTATTCGTGGCGTTTGTTCTTCATCCTCTGGTTCAGGCAACGGAGTGGAAGGCGAATCATCATCCTCAGATGGGTGCGGAGTCCTGGGAAATGGAAATATACTTGGCGTAAAAGGTACCAGCAGCAATAACCAGGGGATCGGCATACTCGGAGAGGCTCCTTATGTCGCAATAAAAGGATTATCAACAGCTTCCACCGGAATTACTTATGGGGTTTACGGATCAGCTATATCAAATTATGGATATGGTATTTATGGCATGTCTCCGTATGTTGGAGTATATGGCTACGCTACCAATTCGTCAGGATGGGCAGGATACTTTTCAGGAAAAGTAGGTATATCCGGCTACTTAGGTATCGGCACGGCATACCCTGCATATACCCTGGAAGTGGCCGGCACAGCCAACCTGAATTACAATACAACAGGAGTTGCCTTAAGATGCAATGGAGCTGAAGCGATATGGTACAATGGTACCTATTTCAGCTGGGGATTTGGTGGAACATATAATTATTTCGGAGATAAAATATTTATCGGGGCCGTTGCCGCTGACCCCGGAACCAATTTACTTGTTGTAAACGGCGCTGCTGCAAAACCCGGCGGGGGCAGCTGGGCTACCTGGTCCGATGCCCGGCTTAAAGACCTGCACGGAAGTTACAACAAAGGCCTTAAAGAAATAATGCTGCTCCAGCCCGTGAACTACTCCTATAAAAAGGACAATTCTCGATTGCTGCCATCAGATAAAACCTATGTGGGTTTTGTTGCACAAGATGTCCAGAAAGTATTTCCCGAATCAGTTACTGCTGAACCAGACGGGTACCTCATCCTGGATATGAATGCAATTAATATAGCGTTGATAAACGCCGTAAAGGAACTGAAATCCGAAAATGATAATCTTAAAGTAGCAAACGACGAACTTAAAACAAGAGTAGAAAAACTCGAAAAGCTCATTAATAAATAAGGATGTTTTTGCCAGATATCAAAAACGAACTTCATTCCGCATACTTTAGGCAATGTATAACAACAATTACAATTGCATTGTTCGCTTTTCTGCAAAAGCGGGTCACAAAATATTGATAATTTCATAAATAACACCAGGGCAAATCGGCAACAACGTATGAACCAAATGCAATCATACCGGAAATTATTAAGGCCCGGCATATGGCAATATTTGTATAATTTTGGGCGCCTGTAATCATTTTATGAAATAAATAATTTTATTAAATGCCGGAGATATACATACATGATGTCACTTTTAAAAAGGATGACATTAAACAAAATCCTGTTAAAAAAGGTGAATATGAGAATTGTATTTTTGAAGGTTGCAACTTTAATGAAATTAATTTCTCGGATTTTAAGTTTATTAATTGCGAATTCAGCAACTGCGACCTGAGCATGGCAAAACTCAGCAATACTGCTTTGCGCGAAATCAGCTTTAAAAACTGCAAGATGCTCGGTTTGAGATTTGATACCTGTAACATGTTCGGCCTCGCCTTTACATTTGAAAATTGCCAGCTTAATTATTCTTCATTTTACAAAGTAAAAATTAAAAAGACAATTTTTAAAAATACGCAGTTGCGGGATACCGACCTAGCCGAATGCGACCTGTCAGGTGCTGTGTTTGACAATTGTGACCTTTCACAAGCCATATTTGAAAACACGGTCCTTGAAAAAGCCGATTTCCGTACCTCATTCAACTATACTATTGATCCTGATTTAAACCGCATTAAAAAAGCAAAATTCTCATTGAACGGAGTTGCCGGACTGCTTTACAAGTATGATATTGAAATTGAACCATAAGTCTGTAATAAACAGCAATTGATTTAAAACAATGAAACTCGCAGATATCGGATACACAAAAGAACTGGAACAGTATCGGATCGAAAACAACCTGAAAGATTTTGATGCCGGAAGGATCATTTCAGAGCATAAGGAAAGATATATTGTTCTTACCGAGCAGGGAGAGTCAGAAGCTGAAATTACAGGAAACCTTCGCTATACGGCTCAAAGCCGGGAGGATTTCCCTGCCGTTGGCGACTGGGTGGCTCTTTCCATCTTTGACCATGGCATTTCCATCATTCATAAAATATTTCCAAGATTTTCCATCATATCAAGACAATCCGTTGGTCAATCCGGAGAGATACAAATTATCGCCGCAAATATTGATCATGCATTCCTGGTTCAGGCTGCCGACAGGGATTTCAACATCAACAGGCTGGAAAGGTATTTGTCCATCTGTTATGCTTCAAAAGTAAACCCCATCATTGTTCTTACAAAAACGGATCTGAATCAGGAACAAAAAGTTTCTGAAATCATGGATAATATTGCCCGGCGTATTACTAATGTCCCGGTAATTCCGGTCAGCAATACAACCCATGCAGGATATGATACACTTAAAAAGACTTTTGAAAAAGGAAAAACATATTGTTTACTAGGCTCGTCGGGGGCCGGCAAATCAACTTTGCTGAATAATCTTTCCGGCAAAACAATAATGAAAACAGATGCAATCAGCTCAAGTACAAATAAAGGCAGGCACATTACAAGCCATCGTGAATTGATAATTCTGGACAACGGCGCCATGCTCATTGACAATCCAGGAATGCGGGAAGTCGGTATTACTGACTCCACAAATGGTTTGGAAACTACTTTTGAAAAAATTATCAACCTCTCCTCATGCTGTAAGTTCAAAGATTGCACACACACCACCGAGGCTGAATGTTCCATCCTTCAGGCCCTTGAAAGAGGTGAAATAGATAAAAGCTCATATGATAATTATCTGAAATTAGCGAAAGAAAAAGCCTTTTTTGAATCAACGCTTGCAGAAAGAAAAAAGAAAGACAAGAACTTTGGGAAAATGTTGAAAACCTATAAGAAAACCGCCAGGAACAATGATTTCTAATGTAAAAAAATAATATGAATTATAAAATCGACAAGGAAGGAATAATGACTTATCCGCCTGAACCTTCAGGAAGAAGATTACGTACCATTATGGAAGAAAAATTCCCGGATCATTCTGTCATTACAGGAGTTTCATGTGGTTTATGGGTATTTGATTATCCCTGCAATATTATTATTGACAGGGAATTTCAGTACATTGTACCTGAAAATGATTTTAAACAATGGGTCATACATCCAAATAATTCTGAGTGGAACTTTGACAATGCAAATAAATGGATTGAATATATAAATAAAACAAACAAAATTCTCAGAATGCATTGTCCCATAGGGCCACAGGTTTCCGACTGGGCTATAGATGACAACCGCACTGCTGATGAACTTGAAAAAAATATGTGTGATTTTCTCATAGCCATTTGTAAAAGCTTCAACAATTCCAAAAATGTGATATACATGGATGTGGTCAATGAGACTGTACATAAGGGTGTTTGGTTCGGGCCGAAACCCGGCTCAGGTATTGATGGATGGGAAAATCCATGGCCGAGAATGGGGCTTGATTCTGATATAAACCACACACCACTTTATATAAAAAAAGCATTTCAAATAACCAATCAATATGCTCCCAACATCAAGCAATTGTACAATCATCATGAAGGCCCCGAAAACACCGAATCCTGGAATTTAATTAAAGACACCATACAATATTTAAAAAATGACGGCTACAGGGTTGATGCCATTGGCTGGCAGGCACATGTTGACAATGGTTGGGCTATACCATCGCATTTACAGGCGCTGAAAGATATTATTGACTGGACACAAGAAAACAATATGGAGTTTCACGTTACCGAGGCCAGTTCTTTCATCAATAATGACGTCAATGAGCATGAACTCAACCTTCAGGCCGAAACTTATTCAAAGATATTTGATATCATACTGGAAAAAAACAACACCGGGAAAGTAGGTTGGAACTTGTGGCATCTCACAGATGCCTGTACATATATGGGAGAATATCTACCAGCACTTTTTGATAAAAATTCAAAGGCAAAACCAGCTTATTATGCTATTCAGAAAAGCCTTGAGGAATACAACAAATAGTTTATTCTCATAAAAGCACAAAAAATACTAATTGTTTCACACTTATCTTTTAAAACAAATAAATTATTCCCAATCCGGATTAACCATCGCATGAAGATGCGTTCAGAACCCACTAAATGTTTCAGGTTTCAAAAAGAAATATTCACAAAATTCAATAATTATTTTTGACGGTCAATTTGGGATATAAGAGCCTTAAATTGCATCAAAATATTAAAATAACATCAATGCAATATTTTTTTTAATAAATACCTAATTCACTTTCAATTAACAATTATTACTTGACATTTAAAATCAATTATTGTATATTTATCATACTGTTTCTACTCTGCATTTTTTCTGTTCTATTACTACTAAATAAACAGTGTATCAAGAAGTCAAAAAAAATGACACACTTCATTTATTTCTCATGATTTTAATATAAAACACCATGAATTTGAAGCAAAGTTTTTTTTCAATATCATAAATTTAAACCTTAAGACGATGAAAAAATTTTTCACATTCAATAGAAAAAGAAACTTCCTTAAAAGAATTTGTTTCATAGTAATATGCGTTTACGGCATGGCTTTTTGCACGCGATCCATAGCAAGCGTTTGGACGGTAATCAACACGAATGATTCCGGAGCAGGTTCATTACGTGAAATGATATCGTTGGCAGCAAGTGGTGACACCATTAATTTCCACTCATCTCTGCACGGCAGTACAATCACACTTACTTCGGGACAAATAACCTTTTCCAAATCATTGTTTATTATGGGTCCCGGATACAATCTGCTCACCATAAGCAGTGGTGGAATGTCAAGGATTTTTGATATTGGTGGTGGAAATATATTAATTGTTGGTTTGAAACTGGCTGAAGGTGTCGTACATGTCCCACCATACGGAGAGGATGGAGGCGCCATCCGTCATAAAAATAATGGTACGCTTACATTAAAATCCGTCTGTTTTTTAAATGATTCCACATACGTACATAATAGTAGGCAGGGAGGGGCAGTTTATTATGGAGTTAGCGGCGGGATATTTATTGCTGACAGTTGTTTTTTTGTACATTGTGCCAGCGATGCTATGGGTAGTGCATTGAGTTGTAACGGAACGCCTGCAAATGTTTTCATCAACCACTGTACTTTTGATGGAAACCATTGTTTAAACGGTGGTTTCGGGGCTTTTTTCTCAAATGGACTATCCATTATCATTAAAAACTCTACCTTCATCAATAACACCGCCAACGGGAGCACCGCAATAATGAATCTGATGCAAAAAAAAGCAATTATTGAGAATTGCACATTCAGCAATAATATTGCAGATGCTCCTTTCGGCGGAATCTCTTATATGAAAGATACATTATCTATGATCAATTGTACCTATACAGGCAATAATGAACCACTGCGGCTTTCTCCAGATATGTTTCCGGCATATTTCATTACACAAAATTGTATATTCAGTAATAATCAGGGGGTAAATTTCCAAAGGTCCGGACCTGCTACCTGCTCATCAAAGGGAGGCAATATTTCAAGTGATACAAGTATGAGTTTCTTCTTGACAGCTGCCAATGATACGAACGAAATCGACCCTCTGCTTGATACCCTGGCAAATAATGGAGGAATCACCCTTACTCACAACCTGCTGCCGGGAAGCCCTGCTGCCGGCATTGGCATAAGTACCGGGGCGCCACTGACAGATCAGGCCGGCAGAGCCAGGTGCGGGATTATTGATGCAGGAGCTCTTGAATACTATGTTAATACAAATGTTGACCAGGTCAATCACTCTCTTTTCTCACAACAACATTCAGCAATATACCAATGGTTAAACTGCGATAATGGATTTTTACCGGTTGAAGAAGAAACATATATGTTTTTCTCGCCCTTCACGAATGGAAATTATGCGGTAATTGTAAGCGAAAACGGCTGCACCGATACCTCGGCATGCTATACTATTAGCGGAATTGGCATCAGTGAATATAATACAGGTAATGAATTATCTGTGTATCCGAATCCAACTGACAGGATACTTAATATTGAAAATATTTCCGGCGATAATACAATTGCCGAAATATATAATTACCAGGGCAGGTTGTTAAGCACAATTTCACTCAATAAGAATATTGAAAGCATTGATGTTTCAGCTTTACAAAACGGCCTTTATTTCCTGAAAATACTCACAATAAATAAAGACAGTTACCTTTGCAGGTTTATCAAAATATAAATGCAGAAAATTTGATACATCATTCTGATAAGCAGGAAAAACACCTCGCCCCTGTTATAAATATACATGACATGTTTAGATGCAAATACAGTCATGAACCAAACGTAGTGTCATATAACGGAAAACAAATCATAACATCATGGAAGAAAAATCACAAGGGCAAAATAAAATCAAAGGCCTTAACCTGCAAAAACCTTATTTAAAACCGAAGGGCTTGTTTACTCGAATGTGTTTGTTGGTCATATTTGATCATAACATTCCGGAATATTATGGAACGGTTACCCTATATCAGTTTCAGTGCCGGTCATTTAAAAAATTATGCATCAATCTAACCTATAACATAAGTACTTCCTCAAAAACATGTGTATCAACTGATTTATACCTATGAGAAAATTATGAATTTTATAGTTATACTCACAAATTTCCCAGTCAGGCCAAACAACCAGAAATACTGATTACATCATAACTTCCCTAATGAATGGATACTGATAAATCCCAGATATTTCAAACTTCAAAACCAACCCGTTGGCATAGCTTTCTCTGGATTGCAGGTTTTTGTTTTTTTTAATTGTCATATGCCTTGTCATTCTTGGCATCTCTGTATTTCATGCATCCAGGCCACAGTTTCACGATGAATACAGTATTTCAGAATTAAAAAGGCTTCCCAGAATAGATTCCTTCAATAAGACACTGGAAAAACCGAAAAAAAAAGCGTCATTCAATTCAATCAGTAAACCTGTACAAAGGACAACGACTGTAAATTCTCCGAGAAACCCTGTCAGGGCTGGATTCTATGTAAACTGGGACAAATCTTCATATACTACCTTACAGGATTTTGGCGGATCCCTGAATATGATTTTCCCTGAGTGGTTTTTTGTCAGGGAAGGCTCAGACATGGCATACCAGCAAATAGATACAGCTGCTTTGCGCCTAATGAGGGATTTCAGGCAGGAAATCGTTCCGATTATCAGCAACTTTTCCAATGGTTTTAATCCTGAAAACGTAAGGCGAATATTGAAATCCGGTGAAAAGAGAAAAGCATTTATTGAAAATCTTACCATGTTGATGGATCAGTATAAGTTCTTTGGTGTAAATATAGATTTTGAAGAAATGGCAACCGAAGACAATGAGATGCTTACACTTTTTCTTAAGGAACTGCATAATTCATTTTCAAAAAAAGGATATATCATCACAATGGATATATCACCCAAAAACATGGATCTCAATTTCATGGTGCAAACCAGGGATTATTGCAATTATTTTATCCTTATGGCCTATGATCAGCATTTTTCAAAAGGGGAACCCGGGCCGGTTTCCGGCCATGATTGGACTGAGAACCTTCTTGACACGATCACCCAGATATGTAATCCGAAACAACTCATACTTGGTATTGCAGGGTATGGTTATGACTGGTGTGAAGGAAAGTCGGGGATCAACATTCCATATACGAAAGCCCTGACCCTTGCCAGGCAAAACAAATCAAAAGTCATTTTTGATCCTGTGACATTTAACCTTAGTTTTAAGTACCTCGATGACAGCAATCGTCTGCACACGGTATATTTTGTTGATGCGGCTTCAAATTTCAATGCCATCAGGCTGGCAGGAAATTTTGGCCTGGCCGGCACTGCATTCTGGCGCATGGGCGTGGAAGACCAGCGTTTATGGGCCTTTTATGAAAGCAACCTCAACAGGCATTTTCTCCAAAAAATGAACAGGATGTTAAAATCATATGATAGTTTTTATATGCAGACAAATATAAACTTTGTAGGCCTGGGTGACATCCTGAATATTACCAGTATTCCTGACAAAGGAAAAATAAATATTTCATATGACTCCATCAACAATATGGTTTCCAAAGAAGAATATGAAATACTGCCTTCGACATGTATTGTTAACAGGTCCGGCTATTCCCCGCATAAGCTGGTGCTTACATTTGATGACGGCCCGGATCCTGATTATACTCCAAAAGTGCTGGAAATACTGAAAAAAAAGAATGTACCGGCACTATTTTTCATCATCGGCTTAAATGCCGAAAGCCACCTTCCTCTGGTAAGGCAGATATATAATGAAGGGCACGAGATCGGAAACCATACCTTCACCCACCCCAACATCAACGAGATCAGCCATGAGCGGTTTAAACTTGAACTGAATGCCACCAGGCGCCTGATTGAAAGCGCCACAGGCCATTCCACAATATTATTCCGTACCCCGTTCAACACCACGTATAATGCGGTGGACTATCAGGAGATGATACCGGTAAAATGGGCTAAAGAGCAACATTATTTCTGTGTTACCGAATCGGTATGTTCCTATGATTGGCGACAAGGATATAACAAAGATAGTATTTTCAGGTGCATCAACAATGAGATCATGAATGGATCGGTATTGCTGTTCCATGATGGAGGTGGTGACCGTCGTGCTACACTGGAGGCCCTTCCAGAATTAATCGATGATTATCGTGCTAAAGGGTATCAATTTGTATCGCTGGCTGAACTGATCGGAAAAGACCGCGATTTCCTGATGCCTCGCATCAGCTCAGCCACGGATGAATATCTGTCAAAGGCAAACTGGTTCAGTTTTAATGGTATTTATATCATCAGAACAGTATTTTTTACGCTGTTCATGTGCTTTATTGTACTTTCAATTTTCAGAAATATTTTTATCGCTATTCTGGCCATAATCAGTTATTGGAAAGCCCGCCGCCTGAAGTTTCCGAAATTCACAAAAAGCTCATACAGCAAAGTAAGTATTATTGTTCCCGCATTTAATGAGGGTAAAAGTATCATCAGGAACATGAAGAACTTGCTTAAAGCAGATTATCCGGATTTTGAAATACTTGTCATCGATGATGGTTCAAATGATGATACGTATGAAAAGGTCAGTACATACTTTGAAGGAAATCTGAAATTAAAAATATATTCCAAAGAAAACGGAGGGAAAGCATCTGCCCTGAATTACGGGGTTGAAAGAGCATCAGGAGAAATCCTTGTGTGTATCGATGCCGACACTCAGCTTGATCCTACAGCTATAGGAAAACTTGTCCGTCATTTCGGGGACCCCCGGGTTGGTGCCGTTGCAGGAAACGTTAAAGTGGGCAATGAAATCAATATGCTGGCTATTTGCCAGTCCATAGAATACATTACCAGCCAGAACTTTGACCGGAGGGCTTTCGGTCTGCTGAACTGCATTACCGTGGTTCCCGGCGCTATCGGGGCATTCAGGAAAGAGGCCGTAATATCCTGCGGCATGTACAACTCCAATACCATGGCGGAAGATTGCGACATCACCATCCGCATGATCCGTGAAGGATATAAGGTGATCACAGAAAATTCCGCCATCGCCTGGACAGAAGTCCCGTCCACCTCGAAAATGCTGGTGCGCCAAAGGATCCACTGGAACTTTGGCATCCTGCAGAGTTTCTGGAAACACCGCAAATGCCTGTTGAATCCTAACTATGATACTCTGGGGCTTGTCGCCTTTCCAAACATCCTGATATTTCAGATATTGATGCCGCTGGTCGCGCCTTTTGCCGACCTGATGCTCTTGCTTTCGTTTGTTTTAGGAAATTTTTATTCAGTGATTTTTTATTACCTGTTGTTTTTTTGTTTCGAACTTATTTCAGCAGCTATCGCTTTTACTTTTGAAAAAGAAAAGCCATACAAACTTCTTTATCTTTTTCCTCAGCGCTTTTTTTACAGACAACTCATGTATTATATTTCGATAAAATCGTTATTACGAGCCATCAGAGGTGGTAAATACAACTGGGGGCAGATAAAAAGAAATGGAATTGCAGATGTTGTCTGATATTTTAAAAAACAGTGATAATCTTTCTTAATAATATTGAGACAGTTTTGAAATCAGTCATTCATATAAATCTGCGCTCATAAGCAAACAAGCAACACAGTCAAATTCCCGTATCAGATGAAATGATTACTTTTAAAGCCTATTTTATAATTATCTTTTTACATCGCTACTGTTTAATGATACATAATTGAAGGTATTGCAGATTGAAGAAACATGAAAAAAGCAATCATAGTCGGCGCCACATCAGGGATCGGAAAAGAACTGGCTACAATCCTTGCAAATGATAACTACAAGGTAGGAATCACCGGAAGGCGCGAACACCTTCTCGATGAACTGAGGCTGGCCAATCCGGATGCTTATATATGCCGGAAGATGGATGTAACAAATTTTCAGGAAACCGTCAGTGGCTTAAACAGTCTGTCGGCACAACTTGGCAGCCTTGATTTATTTATCATTTGTTCGGGCATTGGTGATATAAATGAATATCTCGACTTTGAAACGGAAAAGATAACGATTGATACCAACATAACGGGATTTACCAATGCCGCATGCTGGGCTTTCAATTATTTTGAAAAGCAAAAAAACGGGCATTTGGTGGCTGTTACTTCAATAGGCGGACTTCGCGGCAGCAGGCAAGCTCCTGCTTACAACGCATCAAAAGCCTACCAGATTAATTACCTCGAAGGATTACGCCAAAAAAATCACAAAATGAAATCATCTGTTTACATAACAGATATCAGGCCGGGGCTTGTCAGCACCAATATGGCAAAGGGTGATGGCTTGTTCTGGGTCATGCCTGTTGTAAAAACAGCAAATCAGATTTATAAGGCAATAAAGAAGAAAAAAAAGGTGGCTTATGTAACAAAACGCTGGCGATTGATTGCATATATTTTAAAAATGCTACCGCCGGTTATTTATAAGCGTTTGTAAAATAAACAAACGTATGAAAAAAAGGATTGGACCGATAACTTTAAAAAGCGCCTTAACAGGTACATTTCGGGTTAATATTTACAAACGGAATTAACATGAATAGTTGGACAACCCGTAATGGTTATAAAATAATCCGGGTACTTTGGGGCCGGAGCAATGCTTACCTTGTTTCATACAATGAAACATCAATATTGATTGATACAGGAAAAGCATCAGCTTATCGCAGACTTTATAAAAACCTGAAAAATCCTGAAATATGCGGAAATATAACACATCTCATTTTAACCCATACACATTTTGATCACTGCCAATCAGCCAAACAAATAAAAGAGGATTTCCAGTGCCGGATCATCGTTTCAGAACATGCCTCCGGACCAATAATGAAGGGGTATTCAAAAATCCCTGGCGGAACATTGTTTTTGACAAAGCCAATTGCAAAACTGGGTCAGATCATCGGCAAAAGACATTATGATTATCCACCATTTGCCGCCGACAATTATGTTGAAGATGATCATTCCTATCATATAGAGCCGCTTGATATTAAGATAATAAACACACCAGGCCATTCTGCTGATTCGGTAAGCATAATTGTAAATGATGAAATTGCCGTCGTTGGCGATGCCATGTTCGGAATATTTGCCAATTCCATCCTTCCACCCTTTGCAGAAGACAAAGTCAAATTGATTGAAAGCTGGGGAAAGCTATTGAATACAAATTGCAGCTTATTTCTGCCGGGGCATGGAAAAGCCATTGGGCGCCCTTTAGCAATCAAAAGCTATAAATCGTTCACTCAAAAACAGGCCTGTAATGGTAAAAACATGGGGAAATAATCCTTGAATAAAAACTTTAGTAGGATTTGTGAATACACAACCGGTTTGTTAAGGTGGAAAAGAATTTCAGGTAAATAATAAGAATTTGCAGGTAAATAAAACTGAAATATTACTTTTGATGTAATGAAAATTATACTGGCAATAGGAACCGGCAGTTTTCTCGGTGGCATATCACGCTATTTGCTTTCGCAATTTGTGCAGGCAAAATTCATGTCGACATTCCCTTTCGGGACATTTGTCGTAAACATTCTGGGGTGCTTCCTCATCGGGATCGTCTTTGGTTTCGCCGACAGAAATGCCATGAGCCAGGAATGGCGGTTGTTTCTTGCTACAGGGCTGTTGGGAGGATTTACAACGTTTTCGGCATTTTCAAATGAAACAATAGGTATGATCCGCGACGGCCAGTTCGGATATGCCATTGCGTATCTCGCATTAAGTGTTTTCATCGGTTTGCTTGCTACCTTTTCAGGAATAGTAATAACAAAATTATTCTGATATGGAAAATCATCCAAATGCCAAACTGCTTAGAATTTTCATTGGTGAATCCGACAAGCATGGCCAACAACCTTTATACGAAACCATCGTATTTGAGGCAAAAAAACAGGGGCTTGCCGGCGCTACGGTATTCAGGGGAATAATGGGCTATGGGGCCAACTCCAAAGTCCAGACCACTAAATTATTTGAAATTTCTTCTGACCTTCCCCTGGTAATTGAAGTGGTTGATACGGAAGAAAAAATATCCAAGTTTATTGAAACCGTTGAAAAACTGTTTGAACTGACAAAATCCGGCGGATTAATCACCATCGAAAAGGCAGAAGTGATAAGGTATAAAGCAGGAATTTGACAGTAAGTATCGTTGTTCTTATTTTTATTACAAAGTCAACAAGGAGGAAATGATGAGTAAAATTAATCTGGGTGCCCAGGTAGTTAACTACCCGATGCCCGTGGCCATTGTCGGGACAATGGTAAATAACAAACCCAATTTTTTAACGGTAGCATGGCTAAGCATGGCAACATATAAGCCGCCAACAATTATAATCATGCTAAATAAACTTCACTATTCCAATGAGGGTATCAAAGAAAACAAAACATTCAGCATTTGTTTCCCTTCTAAAGACCTCGTTGAAAAAACCGATTATGTAGGGATAGTATCGGGTAAAAAAATTGACAAATCAACGATCTTCAACGTGTTTTATGGTGAAACCGGAAGCGCCCCTATGATTGAAGAATGCCCGCTGTGTATTGAATGTAAACTCGGCAAAATTATGGAAATCGGCATTCATGAAATATTTGCAGGGGAAATTATCGGTGTTTATTCCGAAGATCAATACCTGACTGATGGTGAAATAGATTTCCAAAAGACAAATCCATTCATATTATCCCAAAACAGTTCTGAATACTGGGGCTTGGGAGATAAAATCGGTAATGCCTGGAGTATTGGAAAAGAACTTATTAAAAAATAATATTAACTGCAAAATAGCCTGTATTTATAAAAACGCATGTCATACCTGGCTCCGCAGTATTTTATGCCCCAATCATAATTTATTTCATGAGTTTCAATGAACATTATTAAAAAAATACCCTTTGAAATATACCTCGTTCTTATCTGGGGATTATCCATTTTAATTATTAATCCGCTTGGTAACTTTCCATTGAACGATGATTGGGCCTATGCTCAAAGTGTTTTGAATTTATATGAACATGGCAAGTTGACAATAAATTCATGGCCGGCAATGACCCTGGTAGGCCAAATATTTTGGGGGACATTATTCTGCAAGATATTTGGTTTTTCATTTGTCGTGCTGAGATTTTCAACCCTGATAGCCTGCCTGATTGCAAGCATCACTTTTTATAAAATTGCACTATGGTTCTCGTCCGATAAAAAAACGGCTGCATTTGCTACTGTTGTAATTTTCTTTAATCCGCTATTTCTATCTCTCTCGTTTACTTTCATGACAGATGTTCATTTCTTTTCTTTTTTGCTTCTCTCCATTTATTGTTTTATTAAATATCTGGACAAAAGAAAATTCATATTCATTGTGCTCGCCACTGTTTTCACTGTTTTCGCGACTATGATCAGGCAACCGGGTGTGCTCATGCCCTTATCATTTGCCCTGGTGATTTTTTACAAAAACCGCAACATAAAAAGCTTTCTTAAAGCACTCATTCCGTTTATAATTACAATGATTTTCCTTGCAGCTCATTCTTACTGGCTTCATCATTATGTGAGGAGTGCTCAAAATGTTGCCGGAATTAGCGCACTAGCCAAATCAGCTTCATCGATGGATTTTTACCAGGTAATTACGCGATTAGGCAAATCATTGCTTTAC
Source organism: uncultured Bacteroidales bacterium (assembly GCA_964626855.1). Taxonomy (GTDB): domain Bacteria; phylum Bacteroidota; class Bacteroidia; order Bacteroidales; family CAIWKO01; genus CAIWKO01. Next base: position 79,507 of record CAZVKJ010000005.1, on the reverse strand, counting down.
TCGGGACTGTTTCTGGCGCCACTAATAGTTCTGTTTGGGAAAGAGATCGCAAACAGATTTAAAATAACAAAATTAAAAACCATCATCTTTGTTGTCTTATGCGGATTGTTCTTATTGATCGGAGGAGTGCATTATCCGGGAATAAATATCTTTTACAACCTTGGATTAGGCCCGAAACTCCTTAAAGATAATTACTGGCATCATAATATTTCCCCCCAGTTAAACTACGAAGTTTGGGCTAATTTTATTAAAATAACAAGTTTGATCGCATCAATATTTATGCTGTTGGTTTTTCCATTCAAAGAAATTCTCCCAAAACAAAAATCTCACGATAACAATGAGGAGGCTGCTGACCTCGCCAAAAAGTTTTTATTGATCTTCATTTCAGGTTATATGGCCCTTTTGATCATCAGCACTTATTTTTTTGACAGGTATACAATTCCCTTATCGGGCGCCATAGCATTATTGCTTCTTTCCGGAAAAATTAATTTTTCCGGAATACAAAAAATAACCGCCCTTGCATTTCTTGCAATAATGATGATATTCAGCATTGGCGCGACACACGATTATCTTTCATGGAACCGTTCAAGATGGCAGGCTCTTGAAAAGCTTACACAAGATATGAAAATCAGCCCGTCTGATATTGATGGCGGTTTTGAATTTAATGCATGGTATAATACCGGGCCAATGAATCCGGAAAAAAAAGAAGGAAAAAGCTGGTGGTTTGTCAATAATGATGAATATGTTGTATCTTTTGGGAATATTGACGGATATAGAAAAAACAAAGCTTTTTATTACCCTCAGATATTATCATTTCGAAATGACAGTATTTATATTTTGAAAAGAGAAGAAAATATAACGTTGTCAAAAAATATCTTAATTGAATGATTACCTACATTTCGTTGCTCAGGGGTATCAATGTGAGCGGGCAAAAGCTCATTAAAATGGACAAACTACGGTTGATGTATGAAAACATGGGCTTTAAGAACGTCCGCACATATCTGCAAAGCGGAAATGTTATTTTCCGGTGTCCGGAAACCGATGCAGCAGGATTAGGACGCAACATCTCAAAGCAAATCAATACTATATTTGGTTATCACGTTCCTGTTCATGTCCTCCACTATGAAGATCTAAAAAAAATAATTGAAAAAAATTCCTTCATCAAAGATACTTCAAAAGACCCTTCATTTCTGCATATCACATTCCCTTTCGGAGTAGTAAAGAGTAATAAAGAGGCCGAAATAATAAATGCAAAATCAGAGTCTGAGGATTTTTTTATTACAGGTCAGGCAATTTACCTTTATTGTCCTGATGGCTATGGAAAAACAATACTATCGAACAATTTCTTTGAAAAAATACTGGGGGTAATATGCACAACCCGAAAATGGAAATCTGTGATCGAACTTCTAAAAATTGCAGGTGCTGATTAAATATACATTAAAATATAAATTTGTTAATTTATTAACCGGCAATAATAAAACCTATAAGTTTACCAAGGAAATTTCTCTTTTTAATATACCTTTTGGATAATAAAACGTGATACATATACTGGCATCATCAATACAGGCAGTTATCAGGCCAGACATTCATAATGTAAACTACTATCGTAAAAGAGGATGGCTTTTTACATTGGAATAAATATCTGAAATCAGTATTTACCAGCCCCAAAGAGCAATCCCCCTTCAATCTTTTATAAAAAGACATGAATATATCAGTGTAAAATTCTTTTGCACCTGATAATTAAAAAATAAGTCTATATATTTGTGGTATAATCAGATTGTAATGGCTGACACCCCGCAAAATAGCATTCTTTATCTCGATCAATCGAATGCAGATACTGATTTTAACCAAAAGCAAAATCTGATTGTTTTTTCAAAACTTGGTGAAGGTAACTATCCAACATATGACTCAGGAATTTCAATAAAATTCGTCACCAGCGGAAGTGAAAAATATAAGATAGGCCATAAAACATATTCGTTGATTCCCAAAAAGTATCTTGTTGTCAACCAGGGAAAGGATTTTGAATGCATCATCGAGGGTAAAAACAATGCTGACGGTGTGTGTATTTTTCTTTCTCCGGAAAAATTCAGAGAGGTTCATAGTGTCCTTTGCACAGACAGCCATATTTTGCTGCAGCAACCTGAAAATATCAACCTCTCTCCTGTTTCCCTGCACGAAAACATATTCTCTTTCAGCGCCTACCAGTTGGGGCCTGTCATTGAAAACATCAGTAATAAACTCATACAACATGACAGGGATTTTATGGCCAACGATGAATTGTTTTATGTGTTGACTGAACATTTGCTGCTGACACAGGAAACCATACTGCATCAAATACAACGTATTGACACAGTCAAAAGTTCAACGCGTCATGAACTTTTCAGGCGGCTTTATACTGCAAAAGAACTAATTGATGGCGACACATCCAACAAACTTGATATTTCAACCATATCAAAACTGGCAACACTTTCCGAATTTCATTTTATCCGCACTTTCCGCCAGGTCTTTGGCATCAGCCCTTACAAATACCATTTAAAAAAACGCCTGAACCGGGCAAATGATTTACTCTCGTCGAAGCGCTATTCCGTTACTGAAGTCGCTTACCATATAGGCTTTCCCGATGTATTCTCATTCAGTAAGGCTTTCAAAAAAGAATTCGGAGTTACACCTTCAGTTTCATTAAAATAGAAAACACGTTATAGTTTTATTTTAGCAATTTTTGACAAAACAATCAGCGCTCCTTAAATTATTTTTGCCCTGCAAAGCATTAATCATCTGGATATTCAAAACAACATAATCATTAAACTTATTTGTTAACTATGAAAAATACAACATCAAAATCGTATATATTCTTTGCGGTTCTTATCAGCCATTTACTATTCACATTTGAAACAACACACGGCCAGGAGCAATTATTCATTAATAAAGAAACATTGCAGGCTTTAAAAGCAAATACCAGGTCGGCAGATGGCATGCCGGGAAAGTCATACTGGCAAAACTCATCCAATTATAATATAAATGCAGTTTTCAATCCTGCCACGGGAATACTTGAAGGGCGCGAGGATATAACTTATTATAACAACAGCCCCGACACTTTAAAGACAATAGTTGTGCGGCTTTACCAGGACATCTTTAAAAAAGGCAATAAAAGAATTTCTGAAGTTGATCCGACCGACCTGACAGAAGGAGTGGTGATCAAAAGTATAATTTATCAAAAAGAACAATTATCAGGCAATAATGAATCCGCATATATCACTAGGGCAGGAACTAATATGTATATCAAATTACCGCAAAAACTTGCCCCGAAAAGTTCAGCAAACATTCATCTGGAATGGAGCTTCAAAATACCTTCAAAAACACAGCTCCGTATGGGAACATACGACTCATCAAGTTTTTTCGTTGGCCAGTGGTATCCCCAAATAGCTGTTTATGATGACATAAGAGGATGGGATATTCATGATTATAACGGCCTGGCTGAGTTTTATAATGATTTTTCAAACTTTGAAGTTGGAATAACTGTTCCCGGAGGTTATGCCGTTTGGGCCACCGGGAAATTAACAAACGGAAATGATGTAATGAATGCTGCATACTATGACAAAATCCAGGAAGCTATGAATTCGGATAAGATGATCACTATTGCCGTTCCTGCGGATTACAAGAATGGAAAACTTCTTAAAAATAATGAATGGAATACATGGAAGTATGAGGCCAGAAATGTCAGTGATTTTGCTTTTGCACTCAGCGACCATTATACATGGGAAGCCAGTTCTGTTGTCGCAGATAAAACAACCGGAAAAAAAGTATTCATACAAACTGCCTATAATGAAAATCATCCCGATTATAAAGAAGTTCACGAAATTGAAAAAAAGACCATTGAATATCTTTCCGGCAATTTCCCCGGCACACCCTTCCCTTTTCCTTGTATGACAGTCTTTGACGGCGCCGACGGCATGGAGTATCCGATGATTACAAATGTCGGGAGTTTTGAAAACAGGGGCGAAACAGTCTATGCCCAATCGCATGAAATCGCGCATACATATTTACCTTTTCTTGTCGGAACAAATGAAACCATGTCTGGATGGATGGATGAAAGCATGACGGTGTTTCTTCCCGAAGAACTTCAGAAAACAATTGAGCCTTCAAAAGATGTGGCAACATACACTACTTATGTTTACTCATACTACGCAGGAAAAGAATATGAACCTGCCGTGATGACACCAACAATATATCTCACTTCTGACATATACTTTATGCTGAACTATGGTAAAGGGGAACAAATATTAAGATTACTCGAAATGCAACTGGGCAAAGATATGTTTAAAAAATGCCTGAAAGAATTTATCAACCGCTGGAAATACAAACACCCTACCCCCTATGATTTTTTCAATACATTTAATGATATCTCCGGGCAGGACCTTACATGGTTCTGGAAATCATGGTTTTTTGAACAGGGAATTCCCGACCTCAGCATTTCTTCAGCCTCATGGAAGGATGGTAAATGTACCGTTAAAATAAAAAACATAGGCGGACTCCCACTGCCGGTTTCCCTTACATTTGTCACATCCGACGGCAAAACCTTTCTCTATGAAGCAAAAGCCGACATTTGGAAAGACGGGAAAAAAGAGGTGACACTCACTCAAAACATCAACCAGAAAGTTACGGAAATAAAGCTGGGCAATTCACAGATCCCCGATAGCAATCCTTCAGATAATAAATTCAAACTTGATTGACCATGAAAAATATCAGAATAAAAGTATTTGTTTTCCTAATTTATACAATCATGCCGGCTGTGATCTTCGCCGCACATGTGGATATAACCATCGCCGGCAAAGCTGCTTCTGCGCTTATAAAGCAACTGGGAATGCAAAACGGCATTAAAAGCATATCGCCTGTTCAGAGCAATAATACAGTGCTTTTTTATAAAGCAGAACTTACCCCTTTGGGTTACATGATCCTTTCTGCCGATGACAACCTACCCCCTGTAATAGCTTACTCATTTGACAATAACATGGACAATGAAGAAGCCTTTCTCCAAATCCTGAAAACCGATATCGCGTACCGCCAGGCAGCCATAGACAAGTTGCCAACCGAAAAGATCATCCAAAGGAAAGCAATATGGGCCGGATTATTAGCGAACACCAGCAGCCAGAGCAAACCATTCCAGCAATGGCCACCCAATGGCACAACAACAACAGGAGGCTGGCTCGAAACAAACTGGACACAAAGCTCACCTTATAACCAGATGTGCCCCATCGACCCGGTCACAAGCACAAGAAGCTACACCGGATGCCCGGCTACAACCATGGCGCAGATACTAAACTATCATAAAACAACCAACAACACTCATTTCGATGATGGCGATGATTATTACCATAACTACTCAGGAAGAACATTTTGGATTGATAATGATTATGCACTGCACGGTTTTCCGTCATTTACCCAGCTGAACGGTTATCTGGATGACCTCAACACCCACTACAAGAACAATACTGCTTTAACAAATAATGATAAAGCCTCATTGATGTTTGCCTGTGGTGTGGCTGCCCAACAGGTTTATTCCTCCCAGGGATCCGGAACATACGCAGTAAGCCAGGCCTATGATGCGTACCAGCGGTTCGGCTTCAACACCGCCGAGTTGTTATATACAACTGATTCCACACTATATGCCCGCCTTGCTCAGAATATGAAGGATTCGCTGCCTGCACACCTTGCATTGGTTGATGATCCGGTCACAACCGGGCATAACCTGGTAGTCGACGGATATAACACCAACAATTATTACCATGTCAACTTCGGTTGGGGCGGCTCCAACAATGGGTGGTATATCCTACCCGACGAAATGCCATACAGCCTCACGGTTATTGAAGGGTTGATCGTGGATATCATAAAAAGCCCGGCATCCTCAGTTCAACCCCATCATGACGAAGCCGGCATCAGCATATATCCCAATCCCGCGAAAAATCAGGTTGTCATCTCTTCAAACCTGGCTGGTAAGGGCCACTTTGAATTATATGATTTGCCTGGTTTAAAAGTATTATATTCAAATATTGATAACGCATACCAAAGCCTTGACCTGTCTGATCTTAAAAATGGCACATACATCTATTTAATCAAAAACGGCAAAGATGAAATTATTAAAACCGGCAAACTTGTTTTAATCAAATAGTTCATACCTGAATTTCATGCCTCCTGAATTTGCAGATAACACAAAAGTGAATCTGTATATACCCGCATTAAATTATTACTGCATATCTTTCTTTAAAACACAAACAAAAACATGTGAAGCAAACCTTGTTTAAATCATGAATTATGAACAATCTCGCTACATGCTGAAAGATAAAAAAAACCAGGAATTTTTCGGGTCAGGTGAAAACAACTTATTTTATTTATGGTGATCTCCTAACCCGAAAAGTGCTATCTTTATCAATTATGTTTGACACATTACTAGATAAACTAAAATCCGATTCTGCTGAATGGCCGAAATGCAGAGAATTTTTCAATGAAAAATCAGTTCCTGCAAAAACAATATTATTGAGAGAAGGTGAGATAGCAACACACATGTATTTCATCAGAAAAGGATGTCTGAGATTATGGTTTAACCATGACGGCAGGGATATTACTTTTCAGTTTTTTTTCGAAGGTGTCGGTGTGGCATCTATAGACAGCTTTTTAAGCAGCCAGCCCAGCATGTTCACACTCGAAAGTATAGAACCCTCATCTTTACTAATTATCACTAAAGAAAATTTCGATTACCTGCAGCAAACATATCCCGAAATAAAAGAAGGTTTTCAAAAAATTTTATTTCAGCGTTTCAGAAATTATGCTTTTCTGTTTCTTTCAAGGATCAAGGATTCTCCTAAGGAACGCTACATTGAACTCATCAAACAGCACCCTGAAATTATTCAAAGAGTTCCACAGCATTATATCGCTTCTTATTTGGGCATCACCCCTATTTCGTTAAGCCGCATCAGAAACAGAAAATAACCTTCATTTATTAACATTTGTTATCGTTTAAAAGTTTTTTTCAGGGCATTTTTGTCCTGAAAAATATTTCATTTCAAGCTTTATGGCCAATAAACAGAAACATGCATATACTCCATACGTTGTTCTCAATACACGCAAATGCAAAGCCTGCTGGAAATGTATTGAAATCTGCCATCAGCATGCCATCCGCAAAATCAATTCCCATGGCATAAACACGCTGTTCTTGTTAAACACCGTGCATGCACCGGATGCTTCAAATGTACGAATACATGCACGCATAAAGCAATTACCGCAAATATTCAATAATATGAAAAGCCGTTCAAAACATACACTCCTTTGTTATTTTATAAATTGCTTTCTTCTTTTATCAGCGATGCCTGTCGTCTTCTCAGGCCTGACTCTGCAGATTGGCTACCATATGGGAGGATCACATATACATCAGCCGGAAATAAAGAACGGCTCTGCGTCGTATGAACAGTCCAGGACTTTAGATACCAAAAAAATAATTTGCGGATTTGATTACTACAAATGGTCGTATATTCATAAGTATGCTATCGTGATGTTTTCTCTATTAATGATACTTCATGGATACCTCCACAGGAAATGGTATACAAAGGTTATCACCAGGTTTTTAATAGCAAAAAACAAACTGGTCATTCTGCTTACGATAATATTTATTGCTGTAGCCATTACCGGCTTTATACCATGGCTTGCCGATTTATCAGGCAGCACAGGTAAAATCCGACTACGCTTCATTGAAACTCATGATAAACTGACAATGATTTTCATTTTAATGCTTGTTTGGCATATAGTAAAAAAAGTTAAGTGGTTTTTCACAGCATTTTCATCCCGGAGTAACAGATAAAATAATCCTTTCCTATGGCTGGATTTGAAAGCGGGCTGCTGTTTTCTTAATCATCTCCACTCCTTTACTATAACATTGTGCCAGATATTTCTTTCGAAATAAAGCAGAATATATTATTTATGAAGTAGGAAATAAAAAAGCAATTGTAAATCTTGCCATTTTTGATACGAAAGGTAAATTGATCAACAACATTATTAATAATGAAACACGGGATTGGAGAAGATATATAGAAAGAATTGACCTGTACCAATGGCATATTCCGGCAGGCTTTTATATCCTGGAACTGAAAATCAATAACAAGGTAAAAACTTTAAATCAAATAGTGGTCAAATAAAAACCTCCAAATTTTCGCGAAACATTTCCATCAAATTCGCAGAAAATACTATTTTTACAATAAACATAAATTGTAAAAAAATGGTAATGATTGATAAATCCAAACCCGTTCTGGTCACAGGAGCCACGGGATATGTAGCCGGTTGGCTGGTAAAAAAGTTGTTGGACGAAGGTCTTACAGTTCATGCCGCAGTGAGGAATCCTGAGGATAAAAAGAAAACGGAACATCTTGATGAAATTGCTGTTAAATCTCATGGAATGCTGAAATACTTTGCAGCAGACCTGCTCAGAGAAGGTTCTTATGCAGAGGCCATGCAGGATTGCGAATTGGTTTTCCATACGGCATCGCCGTTCATTGCCAGTGTTAAAGATCCGCAAAAAGACCTGGTGAACCCGGCATTACTGGGCACACGCAATGTTCTTGAGCAAGCCAATAAAACCCCGTCGGTAAAACGTGTTGTGCTTACCAGCAGTGTTGCTGCCATTTATGGCGATAATATTGACATATTAAATGCTCCCAACGGCATACTGACTGAAGATGTATGGAATACGACGTCCGATTTAAGCCATCAGCCCTATTCATATTCAAAGACCCTGGCCGAAAAAGAAGCCTGGGCGATCAATAAAAAGCAATCGCGCTGGGACCTCGTTGTTATCAATCCGGGCCTGGTGCTGGGACCGGCACTGAATATCGGCGGGGTCACCTCCGAAAGTTTCAGGATCGTGAAGCAATTCGGTGATGGCTCATTGAAAATGGGAGGCCCCAAAATCGGGTTTGGCATCGTGGATGTCCGCGACCTTGCCTTGGCCCACTTCAATGCGGGATTCTTTCCCGAAGCCGAAGGAAGGAATATCATTTCCGGCTATAACACCTGGTTCATGGAAATGGGAAAGACTTTGTTGCCTAAATACGGCAAAAAATATCCTATACCCAAAAAAGAAATGCCCAAATTCCTGATCATGCTTTTTGGCCCGATACTCAACAAAGCCATGACCCACAAATTCATTTCCCGGAATGTCGGCTATCCATTTACTGCCGATAATTCAAAAAGCATCAGGTCGCTCAAAGTTGCTTATCGCCCGCTGGAAGAGACCATGAATGACACCTTTCAGCAATTGATCGATTACAAATTAATTTGATTCATTTCTTGATTCCTGTTACATTTTTACATATAAGGCTTATAATATATGATCTTCAAATATACCAGGGACTGCAAATGAATGCATACGTATCTGTCAGAAACCGCCAGTGTAAATCCATATAATAAATCTTCCATATGAATTCCGGGAATCTTTTCATGGAAAATGAATACAAATCAAGGATCAACAAAGTGCTTGATTATATTGAAAAGAACATTGACAAAAACTTCACCCTTGAAGAACTGGCCGATACCGCCAGCTTCTCGAAATTTCATTTTAACAGGATTTTTAAGGCGCTGATGGGAGAAACGCCATTTCGGTACATCTTACGTATCCGTCTCGAAAAAGCTGCAGCCCTTCTTACGGCCACCCCTCATCAGAATATTAGTGACATCGCGCTTCAATGCGGCTTTGCCGATCCCGTAATTTTTTCAAGGAATTTTAAAAGCTGCTTCCGTATTTCAGCAACGCAGTATCGTAAAGAAAAAAGCAATTTAAGTCAAACGGATAGCAATATTCAACAAGCTAAAGCTTCATCCTCATTATATTTTTGTCGTGAAACACAAAACCTAAAATGGAGGACAACCATGAAAATGATCAAAGATGTGGAAATTATTGATTTCCCGAAAATGACAGTGGCCTATATCAGACATATAGGCCCGTACAAAGGCGATGCAAAACTTTTTGAAAAGCTGTGGAGCAAAATGTGTTCCTGGGCAGGAGCACGTGACCTGATGCGGCAACCCGACCTTAAATTTTTAACGGTATATCACGACGATCCAAAAATTACAGAAGAAGAAAAGCTGCGGATGAGCATTTGCATCACGGTTCCGCCCGACACAAAAGTTGGTGGCGAAATTGGTAAAATGGACATTGAAAAGGGGAAATATGCTGTTGCCCATTTCGTGCTGAATGCTGATGAATTTATGCAGGCATGGGATTGGGTTTACGGTCAATGGCTGCCGACAAGCGGTTACCAGCCTGACGACCGGCCCTGTTTTGAGCTCTGCCCCGAAGAGCCAAAAGACGGGAAATTTATTATTGATATTTGTGTGCCGGTGAAACCGCTTTAGAATTCATAATGATATTGCGGTCAGCTTAAAGAATTTGTGTCGGGGCGTGAATAATATAAGTAGTATCGCCCCGGCCTTTTTTAAATAAAAAACATGAGAACCTTTAATAATGTTTATAACCCAAAAACAATCGACTGGCTGCTTGAAAAAGAAAACCCGTCGGTCCGCTATTTTACATTGACCGGATTGCTTAATAAACCCTTTACTGACAAAAATGTTATTGAATCTAAAAAAGCCATTTTCAATAAAGGCATTGTCGCCTGTATTTTGGAGCAACAGCATGAAGGCGGCTACTGGGGCGACCCCGGAAGGTTTTATAACGCAAAATATACCGGAACCGTCTGGCAGCTGATGATACTGGCAGAACTCGGCGCTGATGTATCAGATGAAAGAATTAAAAATGCCTGTGAATTTATCCTCAACAATGCACAGGAAAAAGAAAGCTGTGGGTTTTCATTCAGGAAGCATGCAAAAGAACCGGGAGGAATAAAAAGTGAAATTATCCCCTGCCTCACCGGCAACATGGTCTGGAGCCTTGTAAAACTGGGCCTTGTCGATGATAAACGCGTTCAGGGCGGAATTGAATGGATTTGCAACTATCAGCGCACCGACGACCGAACAGATAAACCACCGCAAGGCTGGCCTTACGACCGTTACGAGATGTGCTGGGGAAGGCATTCCTGCCATATGGGAGTAGTAAAATCGCTTAAGGCACTGGCTGCCATACCTGACGAAAAAAGAAACGATGCCGTTAAGGAAAAGATAAGCCAATTGGCGGAATTCCTGCTTAAACACCATATTTACAAAAAGAGTCACGATCTTTCCAAAACATCAAGGCCGGGCTGGTTAAAGCCCGGTTTCCCTTTAATGTACCAGACCGATATTCTTGAAATCCTAGAAATATTGACTGACCTAGGTTATCATGATCCCAGGATTCAGGGTGCCATTGACATCATCAAATCGAAAAAAAATAAAGAAGGCCGTTGGATACTTGAAAATACATTTAATGGTAAAATGCTTGAAGACATTGAGCAGAAAGGAAAAGAATCAAAGTGGATCACACTGAAAGCACTGAAGATCATCTCTCATTATGAATAGCCTTCAAAAGCACAACAATTTATGTACATAATTCTTATACCGCTGTGCCATTTGTATTACATTAAATACCTGATTCACTAAGGATATTCATCGAATTTGATTAATTCAAAAAATGTAACTATTCACCCCATGGTAAATTATCATATTAATTTCCAATATGGGTTGATATGTTTGTAATTCTGAATGTTACTTTATAGTCAAAAATTCTTTTTGAGGTGCTGGCAATAATATAAATTGGTGATTATGATTGGATTAATTATAATATTCTTTTTGCACCTTTTTGCCTATCCAAAAAGGTGCACCAAAAAGGACAGTCCTGTCGAATGCTTCTACCCGCTCTGAAAAAAACAAGAAAATCTAAAGAAGTAGTCCCGACACTTTCGTGCCGGGAAACGCCTTTGGCGCCTTCTAATATTTTCTATGTTTTTTTCATTCACAACCTGCCCTCGCCGCCGACAGGACATCCCCACGCGCCAGGGTTTCATGCTACTATCGCCCGCCTCATTAACAAACCATGATGTCATTCAGAATTTCTACCTTTTGGTGCAAAAGGAAATATAGTTGCTGAAAATTTAAATTTTAGCACGAAACCGCCGAATTGCTGCATAGCAGCAACGGTGCGCTGGCCAGAAAATATGGCGATGTCAGGGAGTGGCTTGTGCGAAGGTTTGCATCATATTTTCTTGACCTTTTGGGTACTTTTGGGTCAAGCCAAAAGTACCATTAAAAAAAGCCAAAATATGCCGTTCTGCTTTAGGTGAAAATCGGGCTATGATTAATAAAACCTTTAACAGTAAGGGATACATAATACAAAACTCAATACAAAAGAAGTAGCTTAACAATGAGACGTTTATGGGCGTCATTGTAATTGAGTGAAACGAAATGAAGTATCTCCTTGTTTTTAATTATTACAATGGGCTGAAAAGCTACCATAAAATAAACGAAAACAAAAAACAGATGAATTATTCGGATTAAAGGTTTAAAAAAAGAATAATACTTTTCTTTCAGAAGAAAATTTTGTACATTTGATATACATTTACTGAAAATTAATAATATTATTTATTAAGTATATGTTTTTATCTGATTAGTTTTTATTAAAAAACGAAAAATCATGAAAAAAATATTATTGATAGTTCTTCTTTCACTTTCAATAGGAACAATTAAAGCAAACCCGATAATGGTTTATTTTCCTGAATTTAAAATATCTGAAATTTATATCGACTCGACAGGGAAATGGTTTCTGGAAATAGCAGTGCATATGCCCATTCAATTAAACTTAGCTAATAATTATGTGGATAGTTTGATACTCCATTCTAATTCAGGTCAGTCGAAAATCAAAAGTTTTCCGATAAATCAATATGATACTTATGTAATAATCACTGAAGATAGTTTAGTAGGTCCTCTTCAAATAAACAGCCAGGATGATTTAGAACTCTATTTTTATGGTAGAGGTATCACTGAATATGGTTATACTTTTCCTGATTCCTTTTCCAGCGATGAAGTAGTATTTGGCTATTCAAATCCATTGTACCATTATGAGATCACAACTCCATTACATTCTCCGCAATCTATATGTCACTTCGCAAACAGTTATAACACGCATTATTTAGACAATAGCCCGACTCTTGGTCTAACAAATGATACAGTAGATGCAACCGCTATATTGACCGGAAGGTTGTATGACCTGAATTATAATAATATTACTACCGGTGCATTTAAATTAAACTCAGAAATTGATTCATTTTATTTTGATTCTAACGGTTTTTATCATGACAGGATACTGGCAAGAAATAATTTCAATAATTCCATCTCTATGTTTAATCCCAATACATCATTACCCATCGACACTTTCAGCATTAATGCTGAACCACATCAGATTTATTATCACGATATTCATGTAAAGACATCTATTGATAACATTAACAAAATACCATTTGATGATAAAAGGATTTCAGTAATCATAGCACCCAATCCTTTCAGCAAAGCTACTACCTTTTATATTGATCTTCCAGAAGATGATAAATTTTCAAAAGCCTGCCTGTACATTTACAATTCATCCGGTAAAATTATCAGGCAGGTAGAATTACCAAAAGAATATAAAATAAGCTCACAATTAGAATTTGATAAAGAATCATCCGGAGTTTATTATTATCGCCTTGTCCTCGACAATAATATCCGTAAAGTAGGCCAGATTATTTTGAATTAGCCCAATGATAAGATTTTTGACATTAGCAATACTGACCAATATTGTTTTATCATCATATGCTCAGAAAACTGAGTTTTACATGGAAGATATAACATTCATACTAAATAAAAACAACTTTTATGTCAGTGGTGATTATTATTTCAGAAACAATTCAAACCAGGAAATAAAACAACAGATTTATTATCCCATATATACTGATTCTGTAATTAATAGTTTTGATTCTGCTTCAGTTTTTTGTTATAACACCAATCAGAAAACAGAATTTCGCAGGGTTAATGATGGGATCATTTTTCACATAAATATCCCTCCTAAAGATTCCGCACAATATAAAATCAGCTATAAACAATCACTTGCAGGCTCATATGCCCGTTATATTCTGACAACAACAAAATCATGGGGCAAACCACTGCAAACAGCAAACTACTACCTGATCAGTGATAAAAAAATTCATGTTGACTTTTTTTCATACAACCCAATAAAGACATCTGATTTTGGTGAAAAAATCATTTATCAATGGTCCTTTGCCGGTTTTATGCCAACTAAAGATTTTGAGATAAAATTCAGTATTAAATGAAATAAAAATCACATCACTTTGTATAATACATCTAATGCCTTTAAATCTGTAAAGAACTCCTTTTCAAATCATGCAGCGGTTTGTCCGTAATTCTATATTGTATTTTGAAGTTTTACAATAATTGTAATTTCGAAATAATAAATTTGTATCAGCTTGCTCTGTCAGAACAAATTCATTCATTATGAGCCTGAAATCCGAAAAACAATTACTTAAAAATATCCATGCATGGATCCTCATTTTCATTATTGGATTAGTACTCAGCGGCATCACGGCTTTCCCGATTGAAAAGGAACTCGCTTTTACCGTAAACCATATCAAGTGCTTCCCGGGATTTATGCATGATTGGATTCAACAGGCATATGCTGCAATAAAGACAACAAATGAAAACTTTCCCTTTATCAGTTATGGTACGGACTGGCTTGCCTTTGCCCATATCGCCATTGCTGTCGCCTTTATCGGCCCATACAGAAATCCGGTTAAAAATAAATGGGTGGTACAGTTTGGCATGATCGCCTGTATTCTGGTAATCCCACTGGCATTGATTGCGGGCCCAATCAGGGGAATTCCGTTTTACTGGAGGATGATCGACTGCTCTTTTGGTGTCGTCGGGATTATTCCGCTTTACATTTGTTATAGAAAAATAATTTCACTTGAAAATTTATTACAGAAATGAATACAGACAACAATAAAATCTGCCCTGTTGCATACGCACCCGGGCTTGACAATTCAATAAGAAAGTTTTTGCAGAATCCTTATAAAATCTTAAAGCCATTTATCAGGAAAGGAATGACGGTTCTGGATATTGGCTGCGGGCCGGGCTTTTTTTCAGTTGAAATTGCAAAAATGCTTGATGGATCAGGTAAAGTCATTGCCGCTGATTTACAAAAAGGCATGCTTGACATTATTTCACAGAAAGTAACAGGAACAGAACTTGAAAATCACATAGTATTGCACCAGTGCAAAGAAGACAGTATTGACCTGCAAAATAAAGTTGATTTTATTTTTGCATTTTATATGATACATGAAGTCCCTGATCAGGATAATCTGCTGCGGGAAATGAAATCATTGCTTAACCCGGGAGGGCAGATTTTAATTATTGAGCCAAAAATTCACGTCACAAAAAAAGCCTTCAATGCTTTGATTGAAAAGATTGAAAATATTGGATTGGATGTTATTTCCCGGCCAACTGTTTTTTTCAGCAGGGCGGTAGTTTTAAAAAATAAAGAAAAATAAAACCGTTTACGATACCAAAAACATATGGAATACGGTATTCAAATCCTGAAAATATTTATTCTTGTTACGATTTTTCCTTTGTTCTCCTGTGCGCAAAACGATGGGAATTCTAATAATCTGAAAGAAACTGAAATCAATGGATATATTGAACCAAATTTATATATGTATCAGAAACCTGATACCATAATTGTTAATTGGGAAAACCTTTCAGATAAAGACACATTAATAATTGGTGGATATATCGAAGATTGTGGTGAATTTGGAGGGCATAACGAATATATTAAAATTTATAAATGCGGTAAAAATTTAACTGCATTATTCAAGATGGAGCATATTCAAACTTGTAGAGGATCTGTCATTGGAAAGGACAGGACTTTAAAAAATAAAACAGTTCTCAGTGATTCAGGAATTGCACTAATAAATAGGTATATTAAAGAATTTGGAAATTCGTTCGTATATTATTACGCAGCTGTATATACATCTACTTTTTGGATAGTATATAAAGGAATAGATTATTATCGAAAAGTACCATCAAATCAATTGTCAGGATTTACAGAACTCAGGGATAGATTATTTAGAAAGAACAGATATTTACTAAACCTTCCATCTTACATTGTAGTACTCAGGTCTATTCTGCACTAAATAAACCAAATTATAGCAAAGAAAAAATTTATAATCGATATAAAATTACCAAACATGAAAAACGTAAAAATTACCTCCGAAGGTACAAACCATGTAGCTGTGGATCTCGGCAAATTCGATGAATTGATGGATTATACTTATATTCATCCCAAACTAATGAAAGAGGTTAGTGGGAAGCTGTTCACAGGAGAGCTCCTGAAATCAACCGGAGCAGAATTATCATTTACCATTTTGCCGCCTCATTTTCAAAGCCCGTTTTTTCACCGGCATCAAAAGCATGAAGAAATTTATATATTTTTGAAAGGCACCGGACAATTCCAGGTTGATGATACCGTATTTGATATCACAGAAGGTTCTGTTATAAGAATCGCCCCACAAGGCAGCCGCATTTATCGCAACAATTCCGAAAATCCATTGATATTTATTTGCATACAGGTCCCGGCCGGAACACTCGAAAGCCGCTATGTAGAAGATGGTCTGAGAGCTAAAGGCGATATTTTGTGGAATAAATAAGCTAATCGCAATGTCAATTTTTTCATTCTTTTATTATTCTTTTATTTCACCAATAAGGAACGGAAAACTGTAAACCGACGCAATAAAAGTCAGTTTTATTATCATAGCCTATCATGCTGTCTTATACTACATTCAGGCTGTATAAACACTTATTACTTTCGAATAACTGACGACAAAAAAAGTTGTAATCCAAATTCTTACGTTTGTGATTAAAGATAATATTATTAGTATCTTTGAATACTAAAACACGTAATATCAGTATCACATTTTCAGGACAAACACTATTGAACATGAAAGAGATCGTTGCAAAACAACGGAAGTTTTTTAATTCTAATCAGACTAAAGATATTGATTTCAGGATAGATCAACTAAAAAAGTTCCGCCGCCTGATCAAAGAAAATGAACCGCTTTTATATAAAGCTATTTATTCGGATTTTCAGAAATCTGCATTCAATACGTTTACTGTAGAGCTCGCCCTGCTGTATGCCGAAATCGATGATATCGTAAAAAATATAAAGAAGTGGGCCAAATGGAAAAGGGTTCGCACCAACCTGGCAAATTTACCTGCCCGCAGTTATATCATTCCTGAGCCACTGGGAGTTTCGCTGATTATCGGCGCCTGGAACTACCCCTACCAGTTGTCGCTGGCTCCTGCCGTAACCTCAATAGGCGCAGGCAATACCGTTATTTTGAAGCCGAGCGAGCTGCCTTCCGAATCAAGCAGGGCTATGGCACAACTCATCAACAATAATTTTGACCCTGCCTTTTTTACCGTGGTGGAAGGAGGCATACAGGAAACAACTGAACTGCTGACACAGCGTTTTGACAAGATTTTATTTACTGGCAGTGTTGCCGTTGGCCGGATTGTGTACCAGGCAGCCGCCAAACATCTTACTCCCGTCACACTCGAACTGGGCGGCAAAAGCCCGGTAATTGTCACCGAGGATTGCAACCTTGAAACATGCATAAAACGGCTTGTCTGGGCTAAATTCCTCAACGCGGGACAAACCTGCATAGCACCGGACTATGTGCTGGTACCACCTTCGATAAAACAAAAGTTTATCGATCTCACGATTAAAGAAATAAAAAAAGAACAATTTGCTGTTGAAAATCATAATTATGTCCAGATCATAAATGCAAGAAATATCAAGAGACTTGCGGGATTACTCGACCATGAAAAAGTGTGCTTTGGCGGCGGATATAACGAGCACACCCGCATCTTTGAGCCAACCATCATGGACAATGTGGATTTCAACGATAAAATTATGCAGGAAGAGATTTTCGGCCCCATCCTTCCCGTTCTGACATATGATTCGCTGGATAAAGCCATTGAAAAAATCAAAGAGCGTGAAAAACCGCTGTCATGTTATGTTTTCACAAACAACAAAAAAATCAGGAATAAAATCCTTACAGAAATATCATTCGGCGGAGGGTCGGTAAATGATGCCGTTATGCATACCGCAAACAGTCATCTGCCTTTCGGAGGCGTTGGCGAAAGCGGCACAGGTTCATATCACGGGAAACATGGATTTGAAGAGTTCTCGCACTTCAAAAGCGTACTTGACAAACCCACATGGATTGAACCCAATTTTAAATATTTCCCGCATACCGAATCGAAGCTGAAAGTGATCAAACGAATGATGGGAGTAAACTAACAGCAAAAGAAATTATTAATAAAAAAGGAGAGAAATTATGAAAAAAACAAAAACAATTTTCCCGCCTTTAGTTTTCATGATGTTTATTTTAGTAATGTGTTTTTCGGCTGCGGCACAACCAACTATTGCCTGGATGCATTCATACGGGGGCAGCGGTTATGATGATCAATCCGACATACAATCAACCATCGACGGCGGATATATCATGGCAGGAACCAGCACTTCAAACGATGGTGACGTCACGGCAAATCATGGTGCACAGGACTGCTGGATCGTTAAACTCAATACCCAGGGCAATATTGACTGGCAAAAATCATATGGGGGAACCCTGGGCGATAATGTCACATCCATCAGGCAAACCATGGAGGGCGGATATATATTTGCCGGATATTCCAACTCATATGACGGCGACGTACTTGGGCATATCGGTGGCCAGGATTACTGGATTGTTAAACTCAGCGCATCGGGAGCCATAGAGTGGCAGAAGACACTGGGTGGCGCAGGCTCCGACCGTGCCTTTGCCATTCAACAAACTTTTGATGGCGGCTATATCGTGGCCGGCATTTCCAACTCCACCAATGGCAATGTTACAGGCAACCACGGCGGAAATGATTATTGGCTGGTAAGACTGGATCAGGCCGGAAATATGAAATGGCAAAAATCATACGGGGGCAGTCAAACCGATGAAGCCTATTCGGTAGAACAAACCATCGACGGCGGCTTCATCATCGGCGGCTATTCACTTTCAAACAACGGCGACATCACAAGCCCTCACGGCGGGTACGACGTCTGGATAATAAAAACAGATACTGCCGGAACTATAACATGGCAAAAATCATATGGAGGGCTGAATACAGATAATTCACAAAGTGCCGGACAAACCTCCGACAACGGCTATATTATTGGCGCATATACCATGTCATCAGATAATGATGTTACACTGAATTATGGCAGCTATGACTTTTGGATCGCAAAACTGAATACCTCCGGCACAATCAGCTGGCAAAAGACATTCGGCGGAACCAGCTACGACATTGTAAAATCCTTAAAACAAACAGATGACGGAGGTTACATTATTGCCGGATATACCGGGTCAAACAATCATGATGTCACTATAAACTATGGCAGTAATGATTACTGGGTCGTTAAACTTGATGATGCAGGAAATAAAGCCTGGCAAAAATCATACGGCGGAACAGGCAACGACGCGGCAAATACCATTCTGCAGGCTGAGGATGACGGGTTTATTGTTGGCGGCAGCTCCTACTCCAATGATATTGATGTATCCGGCAACCACGGTTATTCCGATTTCTGGATTGTAAAGCTAAGCCCTGTTGTGGGCCTTAATACCATAGCTGGCATGAATGATTACATATCCGTCTTTCCAAATCCCTGTAATACTGAAGCCACTATTACATATACCCTGAAAGAAAACAGTTATGTAAAATTAAATATCTGTGATATCACGGGAAAAGAAATAGTATCTCTGGCTAATGAATTTCAGATGACCGGAACCCATAACCTTGATTTTAATGCGTCAAAACTGGCCAACGGCTTGTACTTTTTCAACTTTAAAACAAATCATTCCGTCGTTACCGGAAAGTTTACTGTTTCGAGGTAAGCCGATCCTGTTTTTTTATACTGACGAAGTTGTTTCGGCATGAAATTATATTTTTAATGATTTTAGGCACATGTATATTCTGGTAAGGCCGGCATGACGCTTAAAACACCTTTTTCTTTAAATTTAAATCAGCCTTTTTACAAGACATATCGCCCAATTTTATATTTTTGACTGATATAATTATAATTGACAAATGCACCTAAAGCAACTAATGTTGTTTACGTGTTTTGAAAACCGGTTACTGAATACGACATTATAAATTATTACGATCAAAAAAAACAAGTTCTACTCTTAAAAAAAACATCTGACGATTAATCAAAGGATATGAATTACACTGAAAGCTTCTACGCGTTAAAAGAGCTTTTTTCTTCGTTAGAAACAAGAAAAAAACTTGACACCATTGAAATGGATGAGCTCGAATTTGAATCTTTATCTTATAAGATATTGCCGGGCATCAAGGATTATTACTGCGATATTCACAAAACCGTTTTAAAACCCGAATTTTCATTTTTCACGGAAATAGGCACCATTGAAGATAATGTACACATCGAAGATATTTATGTTGAAGAAAATCAAAAATTCAAATATCAGCTAATAAGGCCTTCGGGAAATGAAAAAGTAAAAAAGGTGACATTTCTTTTTCATGGAATTAACGAAAAAGACTGGAATAAATATCTACCCTGGGCAAAGGCCATATGCGACGGCACACAGAGCACGGTGATACTTTTCCCAACAGCATTCCATATGCAACGAGCCCCGAAACACTGGAGCAACAAAAGGGCGATGTATAAGCTGAGCGAATTACGTAAACAAAGATTTCCAAATATTATTAACTCAACACTCTCGAATGTGGCCATCAGCATGCGGCTCCATTCTATGCCGCAACGGTTTATCTGGTCGGGCTTGCAGACTTATTATGACGTAATTCATTTTATTGAAGACTGTAAAAAAGATAAGCATCCCTTTATCGATAAAGACTTTGAGTTTAATATTTTTGCCTTTTCTATTGGGGGATTCCTTGCACAGATACTGAAACTGACTAATTATAACAACTATTTCGACAAAACCAGAGTTTGTCTGTTCTGCAGCGGCTCCGCCTTTAACCGCATGTCGCCTGTTTCAAAATTCATACTCGACAGCGAGGCCAACGTAGCTCTTTATTCATTCATGGTTGAACATTTTGACAAAATACTTCAAAAAGACAACCTGCTGCATCATTATATTAAAGACGGCCATATTGAAGGACAGGTTTTCAACGCCATGCTTGATTACCAGAAAATGAGGGAATTCAGGGAACAGTTACTGAAAAAATATGAAAAACAAATTTATGCGATAACTCTCCGTAATGACAACGTGATCCCGTCATTTGAAGTAATCAATACGTTGCAGGGAGCCTACCGGAATATTAATATACCCGTTGACGAAGTTGATTTTGATCATCGTTATACTCATGAAAACCCATTCCCTCCGAACTCTCTGGAAAAGGAAACTGTTGACAAAAACTTCTCATACATTTTTAATAAAGTTTGTGAATTCTTCAATCAGTCCTAATCCAAAAAGAAAAGCCTGCAGGAAGCAAGC
Organism: uncultured Bacteroidales bacterium; assembly: GCA_964626855.1. Lineage (GTDB taxonomy): Bacteria > Bacteroidota > Bacteroidia > Bacteroidales > CAIWKO01 > CAIWKO01. Next base: position 57,989 of record CAZVKJ010000005.1, on the reverse strand, counting down.
GGCAGTATCAGATTTACACCTTAACTTTTCGCATTTGTATAAAATAAATTTGGCATACAATACTGAATAAGGATATAATATATTTGCAAAAAAAAATTGTTTACGACTAATATTTAATTATAATCCGGCATCATGTTATGAAACATTTGTTCAAAACCCTGTTTCTCTTATTCATCACGGCTTATGGATTTTCTCAAAACCCCAGGATCATCCCCAGAGACGAGAGTGTAAAAGACTCCTCGCTGACCGTTTTTATCAATGAACTCAGGCTGGCAATTAAAAAAAAGGACAAGGATTTCATTTTAAATTCCGTATCACCAACTGTTAAAAACAGTTTTGGCAATGATGACGGCATTGAAACTTTCAAGAAAAAATGGCAGCTTGATGCCCCCCAATGCCAACTGTGGGGAAACCTTGAAAAGCTACTCAACCTTGGCGGCACTTTTGTTGACGATGAAAACACCAATATGCTTTTCCCCTCCGTTTTCCCTTACCTCCGCAACATATACAACGACACGTTTTCAATGGCGGTTGTAACCTCAGAAAAATTAATGCTCAGGGAAAAGCCCGATAAAAAATCGAAAACACTCGGTATATTATCCTATGATGTCGCCTATCTTTTATACTCTGATAAGTTCACACCGGAATATGGATTCAAGCCCAGCTGGAGCTATATCAGGACTCTGGATAAAAAAATGGCCGGGTATGTACCGGAAGAATATTTGTACAACCCGCTTCAATACAGGATGTTCATTGCAAAACGTGATGGAAAATGGAAAATCACTTTCTTATGCAATGGTAGGTGATTGTACAAACTTCAATTGTACTGGAATAAATTATTGTAAATTTACCTCCTTCATCACAGTTAAGTAACATAGAAATATGAAAGAATATGTTTTGTTTTTCAGGATGGATATTACCACCAGAGAGGCTCAGCCTACGCAGGAACAGATGAAAATATACATGACCAGCTGGAATAAATGGGTTAATGAAATCTCATCCGCCGGGCGACTCGCAAAGGGAGGTAAGCATCTGCACCCTTCAGGAAAAATACTGAAACCAAAAAATGTTTTATTTGACGGGCCCTACACCACGAATAATGAATCTGTGGCGGGATATATACTGATACTAGCCTCCAATATAGAAGAAGCGGTGGCCATTGCCCGTAAATGCCCCATTTTACAGGGTGAAGGAACCAGTGTGGAAGTCAGGGAAACAGATGTCGTGGCTTAATGCTGCAAAACTGCTGAATTTTTATCAAAAAAATAATATGAGTAAAACGCTCAGAAATATAATTCTCACCGCCATTGTCGTCATCAGTTTCGGGATGCATTACCGGGGCTTTTCAAAAGATCTGATGAGCATTCACGTGTGGCGGCAGGCTCTGACACAAACCAACATCATCAATTTTTATGAAGAAGACATGAACATTTTGAACCCAAGGCGTAACGAACGCGGCACGGCAGATGGCATTTACCGCCTGGAATTCCCGCTGATGCAGTGGCTTGTAGCCTGTCTTTACAAAGGCTTTGGCAACCACCTGGTCATCACGAGGATATTCATGTTCATCACTGGGCTGTTTTCAATCCTGGGATTATACAAACTATTGCTGGCACTATTTCACGATATAACACCGGCAGTTATCGGTGCCTGGGCATTCAATTTTTCACCCAGTTTTTTTTATTATACCATAAACCCCTTGCCGGACAACTTTGCTTTATGCACCGGCATATGGGGCCTGGCGTTGTTTTTTACCTGGCTTAACAACAAAAAAGGGACAACACTTTTGTTCAGCGGGATATTTTTAAGCATCGGAACACTTTGCAAACTGCCATTCATCATCTATTACACCGTCCCGTTCATTTATTTCATCCGAATGTTGCTAAAAAACGGCATCAGTAAAAAAATATTTTTTCAGGCTTTTACCGTATGCGGATTTATCATGCTTCCCCTGGCATGGTATAGTTGGGTTATCCCGGCCTGGAGCGGAAATCCGACTGTTATGGGCATGGCGGATAATCAATCATCAGCCGGAAAAATATTTGATTACCTTCAGCACAACCTGATATCAAACCTGCCTGAATTATTACTGAACTACGGATCATTGCTTTTCTTTTTAGCCGGGTTTTACTTCCTGAAAAAGTACAGAGCCTTTAAAGACTCACGTTTCCCATTGATATTCGCATTGAGTATAATGGCATTGGCTTATTATTTTTTCGAAATAAATACTATTGGCAAAGTTCACGATTATTACCTGTTTCCCTTCTACCCTCTTTTATTTATGCTGGTGGCTTATGGTGCTTACCATTTGTATTATTCAAAGATCAGGTTTTTGCGCATTTTAACGATCGCGCTGCTGCTTCTGCTGCCCGTAACCTGCCATCTGCGCATGCAAAAAAGATGGGACCCTGATTCACCAGGCCTGAACAAAGACCTGCTTCGTTACAAAACTGAGCTGCAGAATGCTGTGCCGCGGAATGCCCTGGTGGTGGTCGGCAACGACCCGACACATGCCGTGTTCCTGTATTATATCAATAAAAAAGGATGGTCATTCCAGGATGACAGCCTCCCTGTAACGAGGCTTGAGCAATTAGCGGCTGCCGGGGCACAATACCTGTACACCGATTCTGAAAAAATTGATTTTAACAGCGGGTATGATTGCTGCATCGGCAAGCTGGTTGCTGAAAAGGGATCGATCAGGGTTTTCAGCTTAAGAAATAGTAATCCCTAAAATATTTTCACCGGAAGCCCGTTCCAAAAAATTACCCGAAAGGCCAGGGAACTCCTCTGCCTGTGTCTGGGATAAATCTGTCGCACTTATCGGGAGGCGAGCACATGCCTTCCGTTAAATAATGTTTATCAGGTGCGGTATAATAGAAATAAAATGGATAAATCTGATTATGATGAGATTAAACTCACAACAGATTGAAATAACAACAAAACAAATTTTACTTTTTTAAAAACAAACAATCAGTGGAAAAGGGATATATACATACAGAAAAAACGAAAATTTTCCTGCATATCGAGAATCATAGCGGTTTTATCCTTATTTCCATGTCCAGATTTATGCTCAAAATAATTTAAATCCAAATTTATTTGATATCTAACAAAATAATAATTTATTTTTGTATAAATTAATTTTTAACAATATGAAAAAACTATTTGCAATCATCTTTGTCTCTTTCATTATGATACAGGCAGGCTTTGCCGGTCCTCAGGAAGACCTGATTACAGCCTGTAAACAAGGCAGCCTGGAAGGCGTAAAATCAGCCATTAGTGCTGGTGCCAATGTAAACCAGATGGATGCCCTTGGCCAGGTTCCGATGGGATATGCCGTCATGTGGCCCGATGTGGTTTCTTATCTCCTTGAAAAAGGGGCTGACCCCAACCAGGGTAATACCAGTGCACTATACAATGCTGTTGTATATTATTCCGTTGATGTAATTAAATTATTACTGGAAAAAGGAGCTGACGTAAATAAGGGAACTATCATTCCCGGAAATTCTGAAGCAAACATCTATCAAAAACTTCTTGACGACGAAAAGGCAAAAGGGAAAAAGGCCAATAAATTGACCATCAAAGCATACGAAGACCTTATTGCCAAAGCAGGTCCGCCAAAAGCTGATAAAACTGAAACCCCGCTCCAATATGCGGTAGCAAATTCGAATTGCGTGGAATGTGTTAAATTACTGCTTGATGCCGGTGCAAATACTTCCGTCAGAGATTATATGGGAAACGGAAATCTTATTTATAATTTTGCATCCTCTGCACAGGACCCGAAAGTGCGTATTGATGGATGGAAATCACAAATTCCAACCTTTGAAACTTCTTATGGAATGAAATTCCCTGACTGGTTCAAAAACCTTGATGAAACACGATGCGGAAAGGCTGAAGACATCTTGAAACTGATATTGCAAAAAGGAATCGATGTAAATGATGCAAACACGACATATGGATATAATGCCCTTGGCAGAGCATTATTTTACAAGAAAATTTCCATTGCAAAAATGCTTTTACAAAATGGTGCAGATCCAAAAACTACCATAAATTATCATTCCGGCGATAAAACACTTGCAGAGATTTATCCAATTTGCCAGGCAGCCGAAGTAGGCAATCTGGAACTTATGAAGTTGATGGTTGAAAAAGGCGCCGATATCAACAGCAGGGCCAAAGGAATGTCATTAATGAATATAAGTAATTTAACAGGCGGTGAAAATTATACTCCCCTGAACCTGGCTCTGGCTAACCGCAAGGCAGATGTTGCCACTTATCTGATAGAAAAAGGCGCTGATATTAATATCGGTGTGGAGGGCAGCGTGGCGGTCAGGCCCCAAAACATTCCTGACAACGTAGATTTGTATTGTTTGGTGATGGTCACAAAAAAAACACCGATATACTGGGCTATTGAAGCTGGCTCAATGGAAGTTGTGAAACTACTGGCAGAAAAAATGCTATGGAAATTCAATCCTGATTACACTGTTAAATCAACAGGGGGATATGTGGATCATGGCGGCATAAGATATTCATGCATAACTTATAAAGATAAATATAATCCTTCCATGTGGGCTATTGAGGCAGGACAAAAAGAAATTGCCGGATTCCTGATGTCGAAAGGCATGTAAGGTATTCAGCCAGGGAAACAAACAATAATCTGCAATGCCTGTTGTTCTATGTTTTTGGACTGAATTTAAATAAAAATAGTCATTAATTTACAAAATATAAAACAAGAATATCTGGCTTGAACAACTGTTTCTAATACTTCAAGGATAAGAGCAACTATAAAAAATGAATACCTTCCGTCATATTATTGGCTATTTATTAGGGTTTTCATTGTTTATAATTTTTATTCCTTATTTGCTGGTATTAGGTTCCCATAGCCACATTCTATTCCCTGATGCGGATTTTATTCCGTATGTGTGGTTGCGTTTGGTTATAGCCTTACCAGTCTTTTGCATCGGGTTGCTGTTTGCCATCTGGTCAAATATTTTTTTATTGTCAAAAGGTGAAGGCGGACCCACGGATGTAATGAATGTTGCGATCAGTCCGAGATCAAGAAAATTGGTAGTCTCCGGGCCATACCATTACTGCCGGAATCCTATGGTTTTTGGCGCCCTCTGTTTGTACATTTCCATCTCGGTGTTTTTAAATTCATTATTTGATTTACTTATTATCATAATAGTGATACCGGTTGTAATCCTGTATTTAAAACTTACAGAGGAAAAGAGATTGAAAAAGGACTTTGGAGAGGATTATTTATTATTTAAATCAAAGGTTCCTATGATAGTGCCATTCACAAAAATCAGGAAAAAAAATAAATAAATCTTTGATTCATATAGACCTTCCCTTTGTGAATCTATGCGATCTAATTGTCTGAGTGGTGATCATTTTTACCATGGCGCACAGGGCACTATGAATACAATAAACCAAGAAAACATTTCGTCTTAAAAGGTATTACAAGAATATCTGCAAGTCGTAGATTAATAATAATGATTCCTTCAAAACACAATTATATCAAACAAACAATATGTATTAACTGACTAATCAGTTACCAAAACTATGTCAGTTAAACAAGCTATTAAAATTGAATCCCCTACCTACTTCAGCCACTGATCCAGCCACCTGAAGAATTCACGCTGCCAGAGCACGCTGTTCTGTGGCTTGGTCACAAAATGTGTTTCATTAGGAAAGAACAGAAAACGGCTGGGTATGCCGCGCAGCTGTGCCGCATCAAAAGCCTGCATGCCTTCTGTATAGGGAATGCGGAAGTCGTAACCGCCATGTATCACCAAAATGGGCGTATCCCAGTTGCCGACAAATTTATTTGGGGAAAAGTCATAGCTCTTGGGTTTAGGATTATCCCAGTATGCGCCGCCAAAATCATGATTCGGAAACCACATTTCTTCTGTAGTACCATACCAGCTCTCGAAGTTGAACATACCGCAATGGGCAATAAAGGCTTTGAAACGCTTGTTGTGGTGGCCGGCCAGCCAGTACACCGAAAAAGCCCCGTAGCTGGCTCCCACGGCGCCAAGCTTATCAGCATTTACGTAAGGTTCTTTGGCAAGAGTGTCAATGGCGGTGAGATAATCAAGCATATTCTGCCCGCCATAGTCCTGAGCTATTTCATCATTCCATTCTTTTCCGAAGCCCGGAAGGCCGCGGCGGTTAGGCGCTACCACGACATAGCCGTTGGCGGCCATCATCTGAAAGTTCCAGCGATATGAGAAAAACTGGCTGACAGTGCTTTGCGGTCCACCCTGGCAATACAGTAATGCGGGGTATTTTTTATTCTTATCGAAATCGGGCGGATAGATCACCCAAACCAGCATCTTCTTATTATCCGATGTGGTGATCCAGCGTTCCTCCACCTTGCCCATGGTGATTTTGCTTAAAAGCTCCTTATTAGTAAAAGTAATTTGAACGGGGTTGTACTTTCCGCCGGCCATATCGATACGGAATATCTCCGAGGGCACCGACATTGACATTTTTACGCCGGCCATAGTTTTGCCGTCGGCATACAGTTCGGTAAAGTCGTGAGTGCCTGTAGTCAGCTGCGTGATGGACTTTGCCGCCACATCGGCCCGGAACACCTGACAGGTTCCTTTGGTATAGCTCAGGAAAAAGATGTTTTTGGCATCGGCGCTCCACTTGAGGTTGGCTGCGCTTTCGTCAAAATTTTCGCTGAGGTCGGTATAGGTCTTTGATGCAAAATCATAGACCAACAGGCGTTTTTTATCCGATTCATAGCCGGGGGTTTTCATACTGCACCAGGCAATCATCCTGCCGTCGGGCGAAAAGGCGGGGTCGAGGTCGTAGCCGGGATTGTCTTTTGAAATATCATCGGTTTTGCCCGTTGCCAGATCATAAATATAAATGTCGGAATTGGTGCTCAATGCTTCTTCTTTGCCATGCAGCTTACGACAAACATAGGCTATCTTCTGACCGTCAGGGCTCCAGGCTATCTGTTCCATGCCACCGTCGGGTGTGAGCGGAGAATCAAATTTATCGGTACCCAGTATGTCATTAGCGCCTTTAACAGCGCCATCGGAATAATCGGACACGATGATATGGCTGTAGGCAAAGTCGTGCCAGTCGTTCCAGTGGCGGTAAAACAGGTCGTCGATGATGCGGGCATCGGCTTTGGGCAGGTCAGGATATACTTCATTTACCGTCTTGTCGAGCTTGATATCGCGCGTAAAGAGTACGTGTTTCATGTCAGGAGCATACGAAAAGCCTGTGATGCCGCCTTCAAATTTGCTTAGCTGTTTTTTGCCGCTGCCGTCGGGATTCATCTCCCATAGCTGCATATCGCCGCTCTCAGCTGAGATGTAGCCGATCTTTTTTCCGTCGGGACGCCAGATACCGTTATATTCGCTGCCGGGGGAGTTGGTGATGTTCACCGGTGTGCCGCCTGCAAGAGGGATGATGTAAAGGTCGCGGTTGCCCTTGTTTTCCTCAAGGTTGTAAAATGTTACCCCGTAGAGCACCGACTTTTTATCGGGAGAGATCTGCATATCGCTGACCCTGCCGAATTTCCATAAAAGTTCGGGGGTAAGCTTATTTTGTGAAAACAGGCCGGTTAGGACTGCAACAAAAGAAACCGAAAACAAAAAAACTTTTTTCATATTATATTTTTTATCTATTTACGTCAATACTTTACCACATAGGCACATAGAACACATAGTCCCAAAATTGTCTGAAAGTAAATCCTGAAGAAATTACATTTTCGTCATTTTATCAATGCGGTTCATTCCGTCGATGGCTTTCTGGTAGTTGACCTTAATCTTAAGCGCCTTTTGATAATCCTGGCGTGCAAACATCACATTCCCCACAAGTTCATAACAGTAGCCACGGTTATAATATGCCTCGGCGTATGAGGGATCGCAATTGATGGCATCAGTAAAATGTTTTATGGCGACATCGTACACCTGCAGGTATACCAGGTGGATATAACCGAGGTTATAATGTGCATACTTGTATTTCGGGTCGATTTGCAGTATGGTGGTGTACTTTTCTATGGCCTTGTTATACTCCCCGTTTTCCTGGTAAAACAATGCAAGTGAATAAAGAGCCTCAATACTTTTAGGATTCAGGTTCAGGGCATTGTTAAAATAGTCGACGGCCAGGCGGCTGTGTTTTAACGAATACATTAGTCCCAGCTGCATGTATGCGTGAAAATATTCCGGATCTTTTTCCACAGTTTTCTGGAAGCTTCTGACGGCCTTGGCAGTATCACCCAGATCTTTATAAGCCATACCCCTGATAAAATCGGCTTTTGCACTCAGCTTATCGATATTCTCAGCTTTATCGGCATATTCAAAAGTCTTCTTATAATCTTTCATGTAGAAATATAGTTCAGCCAGTTTCAGCACCGCTTCCACATCACCGGGGTTCATCTCACAGGCTTTATTCAGGACATCCTGGCAGTTCTTTATCTTGCCCGAAGCAAAATACACGTCCGACAGGGTGCGCAGGTACTTCGTATTTTTCGAATCGATGGTGATAGCCTTGTTGATGTCGGTCAGCGCCTTGTCGTTTTCATTTTTTTCGAGGTACAGCAAGGCACGCTGGTTATATAACTCAGCGTTTTTAGGATCTTCGCTGATCATTTTGGAGATGGCAGCAAGGTCGGTAGGAATGGAATCTGTTTTCGGGGTGTCTGCATCGGACTTTTTATGATGTCCGCAGGCTGCCATGATAAAAAGCAACAGCAGTCCGGAGATTTTCAGCGTCAGTTTCATTATAAATATTTATGGTCGTGAAAAGGAATGTAAATTTGTTTATCTGTCAATTGCAAAAGCAGGTTCTCCGGCATTCGACAGAGAACCTGCTTGTCAATAATTTTGATTGGTGTACTTATTTTAATTTCTCTCTTATTTTAGCTTCCAGTTCATCGCAGAGTTCAGGATTGTCGAGCAGCAGCTGCTTAACGGCATCCCTGCCCTGCCCCAGCTTGGTATCATTATAGCTGAACCATGAGCCGCTTTTTTTGATGATCTCTTTGTCAACACCCAGGTCGATGATCTCACCGATTTTTGAAAATCCTTCTCCGTAGATAATGTCTACTTCGGCTGTCCTGAATGGCGGAGCTACTTTGTTTTTTACAATCTTCACTCTTACCCTGTTGCCGGTGACGGCATCGCCATCTTTAATCTGGGTGATCTTACGTATATCGACTCTCACGGAAGCATAGAACTTCAGCGCATTACCGCCGGTGGTAGTTTCGGGATTGCCAAACATCACGCCGATCTTTTCGCGGAGCTGGTTGATAAATATGCAGCAGCAGCGGGTTTTGCTGATGGTGGCGGTGAGTTTACGCAATGCCTGCGACATCAGACGTGCCTGCAGCCCCATTTTTGAATCGCCCATCTCGCCTTCTATTTCGCTTTTCGGCGTGAGTGCCGCCACAGAGTCGATGACGATGATGTCGATAGCACCGGAACGTATAAGGTTTTCGGTGATTTCAAGTGCCTGTTCGCCGTTGTCGGGTTGTGAAATCAGCAGGTTCTCAATGTCGACACCCAGCTTACGGGCATAAGAGCTGTCAAAAGCATGTTCAGCATCTATAAACGCGGCTATGCCTCCCTTGCGCTGTGATTCGGCAATGGCGTGCAGTGCCAGAGTAGTTTTACCCGACGACTCCGGGCCGTATATCTCGATGACCCTGCCCTTCGGGAAACCGCCCACACCAAGGGCCGTATCAACACCAATGGAACCCGTTGAAATATATTCAATATCTTCCGAAGGATGGTCACCCATCTTCATGATAGCGCCTTTGCCATATGCTTTTTCGATTTTATCGAGCGTAAGCTGTAAAACTTTTAGTTTTTCCTTGTTGATCGCTGCATCCTTTTTTTCTTCGGTTTCTTTTTCTTTTGCCATAAAAAATATGTTTTTAATTATTTGATGTTTAATTCGTCTAAAATCTGTTGGGTATGATTGCCTGTATCCACTTTGGTAAAAACTGCTTCGATAATCCCCTTTTCAGAGATTACGAAAGTAGTACGGTTGATGCCGTCGAAGGTACGCCCCATGAACTTTTTCGGGCCCCATATTCCATACAGATTACAAATCTTTTTATCCGTATCGGCTATCAGTGGAAAAGGCAGGTTAAACTTAGTCCTGAAGCTGATGTGTGATTTTTCATTGTCGGCGCTTACGCCAATAATCGTAAAGCCTTTATCTGTCAGCAGCTTATAATTATCCCTCAGGTTGCAGGCTTCGGCTGTGCATCCGGGGGTATTGTCTTTGGGATAAAAATACAACACCACCTTCCGGCCTGTAAAATCTTTCAGGGCGACAGCTTTGCCGTCCTGATCCAAGCCATTGAATTCCGGTGCTTTATCGCCTTTTTTCAATGTAGTCATTACAGAAAATTTTGTAACACAAATTAACGATATTTTATTGAGACCCCGCAGTTATTTTAAAATAAAATGATTAAAAAAGTCCGTAAAAAACATCAGGCATCAGGAAAAAGTTTCAATGCCCCCTTACTGTTTTCGCTACAACCTGAGTAACAGGCACCGGCACAAAAAATTATTCGCACTGGCGGGCATCACCGGCAATAAATCTGGATATGCTGCTTCGCCTCTGCCGAACCCAGTTCCGAGGCTTTATCATAATCATTGCAGGCATTGTCCTTATTGTCTTTTTTAGCAAAGACCGCCCCGCGGTATAAATAATACTGGGCATTGCCGGGTTGTATTTCGATGGCTTTTGAAAAATCAGCTATAGATTCGCTAAGGCTTCCCCTGTTAAAGAAGGCGATAGCCCTGTTGCAGTATGCATCGGCATTTTGAGGCTGTAGTTTGAGCGCGTCATTATACGCCGCTATGGCATTATCATGCATACCTTGGTTTTCATACGCCACGCCTCTGTTAATGTACGCGTTGACATAAGCTGGATTTACTTCAATGGCTTTCGTAAAATACAGTAAAGCGCTGTCGTTGTCACCCCTGTGCACATATGTAAGCCCTGAATTATAAAAGGCTTCGGCGTATGATGGATTTATCGCGGCTGCACTGCTGAAATCACTCAGTGCTTTGTTAAATAAACCTTTTTTATCATACGAAAGCCCCCGGTTGTTGAAGGCCTGTGCATAGTGCGGGTTTATAATCACTGCCCTGGTGTAATCCTGAATGGCTTGGTCGGCCATTCCTTTGGCATTATATGAATTACCCCTGTTGTTATATGCTTCGGCATATTCAGGATTCAGCTCAATAGCTTTGTTCAGATCATCAAGGGCCTTATCGTAATAGCCTTTTTGCCCTAGGATAAAACCGCGGTTATTGTATGCAATTTCCGATTTCGGGTTTTGGGCAATGGCGGCATTAAAAAATGTGATCGGGTCGGAATAGGAAGCGGACTTCAGAAAACTGAAAACACATAATCCGATAATGACAAAAATAAACAACCAGGAGTATCTGATATTTTTCCCCTGTATCCATCCTGTGGGAAAAACAAACATCACGAACAGCAAGATCCCGGTCATCGGCAGAAAAAACCTGTGATCCAGATAATCAAAATGAGGATGTTTGTATAACATAGATGGCGCCATTAAAACAAAGAACCACAAAATGCAAAACAGCTTTTCCTTTTTTGAATGCTGATTATTTTTAAAAAACGGAATAGTCAGAAACACAATAATTGCTATTCCTGTAATAAGGTTAAAAACCGAAAAACCGGGTATAGGTGCTATGTCGCTGGGAATGAAAAATTTCGCCAGTGACTCAGGGATAAGCCTCAGATTTAACAGGTATGGCAAAAACCCAAACGTTTCATTAGTGTTATTCCACTCAACAATGGCCCTGGAACGCATCCAGTACCATAGTATTCCCAAAGTGCCATAACCGGCTAAAATCAGCACATGGCTCTTGCGGAAATTATTACCTTCAGTACTTTTCTTAAAATAAAATATAAAATAATACAGAATAAAGAGAAAAGGAAGGAATGCCGCGGTTTCCTTACTGAATAAAGCGAATGCGAAAGCACACAAATGAAATAATAAATATAGGTTTCTTTTTCTTTGCAGGTATTCCATCAAAAACAGCAGTGACAACAGTGAAAAAAGAGAAAGCAGCAACTCTGCCCTGTTAGGCAAATGCGCAACCGTAGATACAAACAGCGGATGAACATAATAGAATAAAGAACCGGCGAAAGCAAGTTTTGCAGGAACAGAAAATCGCAGCAACACCAGGTAAAATACGCCTGCAATTAAACCCGAAAGTATGGCTTGCGACAAATGGTACATCCAGGGGTTATTTCCTCCCGATAGCCAATAATCCAGGATATAGGATATCGTTCCAAGTGGCCGGTAAAAAGAACTTTCCTGGTCAACAAACTGGTCGGTAAAAAAAGACTGCAGTATATTACCGGGATTGCTCAGAAATTTAAGGTTTCCCAGTATTATCCCGTCATCGTCAAAATAGGTAAAACCAAATTTTATTGTCCGGACATAAAGCAAAACCGGGATACAAAAAACAAGTAGAAATGAAAGAATAAGATGCTTTTTTTGAGTATAGGCATGTTGTTGTTGCAAAACGGCTTTCGGCGCCAGATGATCACCGGGCTTCTTTTGATACTTTCGTTTATCTGTGCTCTTTCCCATAACTTAACTGTTCAGGTAAAACTTTCCATAAAAGTATAAAACTATTTTCCCTGTTATGTTTTTACTACACGATTTTGACTTTCAGACTGCCGCTCCACCTTTGAAAATCCATTTAAAAACTATTTTATTGTATCATTCCCACTGATGTTATTCTGTTTTTGAAGCTGCATGGCGACATCACGGTTGTAAATGGCATCAGAAAAATCCGGCTTTAATTCAATGGCCTTTGAAAAATCGCTGATGGCTTTATCATACAATCCCTGGCTTCCATAGGCAATTCCGCGGTTATAATAAGCATCGGAATAATCAGGTTGGTATGCCATCGCTTTATTAAAATCATTGATAGCTTTTTCAAACAAACCCATGTTGCTGTATACAATGCCCCTGTTATTATAAGCTTCGGCATGAGCGGGATTCAGGGCAATTACGCTGGTGTAATCTGAAATTGCTTGCCGGAACAACCCGAGCTTTCCATATAAAACACCCCTGTTGTAATAAGCGTCAAGGTACTTGTTATTGATTTGAACAGCTTTCGAATATTCGGGGATGGCCTTATCATAAAGCCCTTGTTTATCATAGGTCAAACCACGGTTATAATAGGCATCGGGATAATATTGGCGAATCTCAATTGCTTTGTTAAAATCACGCAATGCATTATCATATAATCCCCGTTCTACGAATATAACCCCTCGGTTATTATGCGCTTCAGGACAATCGGAATACTTGCTGAGCACATCGTTCCACATGGTAAAGCTGTCCTTCCACGTCCGTATCCTGATGATGGAAAGCACGATAAACAAGACTGAAACAAATACTACAAAATAGCTAAGGTACTTCTTTGATTCGTTTTTCTTTATAGAGCCATACAAAAAAGAGAAAAATGCGAAATACAGTCCTACGCAAGGCAGGTATGTATACCGCTCTTTCACAATATCGGTACCCACCGGAATCAGCTCAATCATGATCGAAATGCTGAACAGAAAAAATAACGTCCCAAAGACAAGCTCCTTCCGGTGTTTCTTAACGAGAAAAAGGAACACAATAATCGCCAAAATAAAGAATGGGGCTACATAAAATATCAGCGGAAGAATATCCCCGTTTTGTTCAGGATAGGCATGAAAAGCAGACATTTTCAACGGGGCAAAAACACTGGTAATATAAAACGACAGTGCGAATGCGATGAAAAGAATCCGGTTAAAATAACCATATACCTGGGTAAGATTAAAAAAATGCACTGCATCATTCCTGCTGATGATGGTAAGGATCCCAAAGGCTATGGAAATGATAAAAAATGGGATTTTATTGAATAAGTCTTTTTTGGATACCCGTGAATTAAAAAAATAATCGCACAACAATAGAACCAGTGGCAGCGTAACAGCCGCAGACTTAGAAAGGATAGCCATCAAAAAAAACAATAGCGTAAGAAAGTATTTCCTTGGTTTTCTTTCTTCTGCCCTGATATAATCTATATACACGTTCAAAGCCGCAAGAAAAAACAGCGAGTACATCAGCGTGCTGGTCGCAGAAACCCAGGCCACCGTTGCAGTCTGAACAGGACTTATCGCAAACAGGGCTGTTACTGCGAATACTACATCCTTTTTATCCGTAAACTTACTCACCAGGCGAAATACAAGAAAAATATTCACCATGTGCAATAACAGGCTGAATGTATGATATGCTCCGGCATTTAATGCAAACAGTTTGTAGATCACAGCAAAACACAGGGTCGTCAGGGGCTGGTACATGCCGGCATAATAACTGGAAAATATTTTAAGGATATGCAACAATGAAAGGCCTGTTATATCGGGATTATCTGTCACCTGGAGGTCATCATCCCAATTGACAAATCCATTAAAAAAAGTCGGGAAGTATGCAATAATAACAAAAGCAAATACAATAAGCAAGGGCAACATTTTACTATTATCTTCACGTGAAATACCCGGAAGAATATGCCGGGTTGCTGCTGTGCCACGCTTGGATGTTGGCTTTTTTTCAGAATGCTTTGTGGTTTTTTTACTCATATTGCATCTGGAAATTTTTATCGTCCATAAAAATACATAAAACTCTCATTCATTAATATCCAAATGAATGAAGATGTTCGTGCGGCATCATTGTTTTACTCATTATGTGACAGGTTTATAAATGCAAATGACTTTTTATCCCAATCCAATAAAAAAATAACTACTTTTGCACGCTTTTAAACTTAACCTGTTATGCACGAAGAAAACATACTCACACCTGATTATTTATTTGAAGTAAGCTGGGAAGTCTGCAACAAAGTTGGCGGAATCTATACGGTAATTTCCAGTAAGGCCAAGGGTCTTGCCGAATCGTTAAAAAATAATTACATCCTTATCGGACCCGATGTGTGGAAAGAGACCCGCGTCAACCCGGAATTCATCGAAGACAAGTATCTTTATAAATCATGGCGGGAAGAAGCCGAGAACAACGGATTGAAATTTAAAATAGGCTACTGGAACATTGCCGGACGGCCTGTGGTTATACTGGTGGATTTTACACAGTATTTTACCAAGAAAGATGAGATATTTTCAAAACTCTGGGAAAAATATAAAGTTGATTCCTACACCGGGCAGTGGGACTATATTGAACCGGCGCTTTTCGGAATTGCAGCATCGGTGGTCATACGCAGTTTTTATGATTACCATGTGGTGGCAAGCGACCGGATTGTTGCGCAGTTTCATGAATGGATGACCGGAGCAGGCATTCTGCCCCTTAAAGACAATACTCCGCAGATAGCAACGGTTTTCACCACCCATGCCACAGCCCTCGGGAGGTCAATCGCCGGTAACGGCATGCCGCTATACAGCCAGCTTGAGAATTTTGAAAGCGAAACACTGGCTAAGACACTGGGTATAGTTTCCAAGTTCTCTCTTGAAAAAAGTTCGGCAAAATATGCCGATTGCTTTACCACGGTTAGTGAAATTACGGCCAAAGAATGTGCTCACTTCCTTGACAAAGAAGTCGACACAGTCACACCTAATGGTTTCGACGATGCTTTTGTTCCCGGCAATGAGGATTTTTCCGGCAAACGCAGCTTAGCCCGCGAATCACTGAAAAAAGTTACAGAAAGCCTGCTGAACCAGCGTCTGGATGATAATACCCTATATTTACTAAACAGCGGAAGATATGAATTTCACAACAAAGGTATTGACTTGTATATTGATGCCCTGGGACAACTAAACAAAAATCAGGAACTATCACAGAATGTGGTTGCGTATGTCGCCATCCCTGCTGATCATTCAGGCCCGTCATACGATCTCCTCAACCGACTGGCACAGCCAAATTTTAACGAACCGTTGAGCGGGGTTTGCTGTACCCATAATTTAAATAATTATGATGCCGACGCAATGGTTCAGCGCATAAAGGCAAATAACCTGAACAATTCACCCTCTGATAAAGTAAAAGTAGTCGTTGTTCCCTGCTACCTCGACGGCCATGATGGCATCTTCAACCTCAATTATTATGACTTTCTCATAGGATTTGACATGACCGTGTTTCCATCGTATTATGAACCCTGGGGTTATACGCCGCTTGAAAGCATTGCATTTCATATTCCTACCATCACCACTACCCTGGCAGGGTTTGGCCTTTGGGTACAGACCAATTTCGGAGATACCGACAGTTTTGTCGGGGTTATTTCACGTACTGACGACAACAAGGAAGATGTGGCCGGCATGATTGTTAAACAGCTTCTTACTTTCATCAGACTTTCTGAAGAAGAGAAAAAAGCGGTCAGGAAAAAAGCACATGAATTGTCGTGCCATGCATTATGGGAAGAAATGGTAAATCATTATCATTCGGCTTACGACCTGGCACTGAAAAAATCCGCCGCCCGTTTCGATCTGTATAAAGCAAAAACACAATACATACAATACGAAATCAAGCCTCCAAAACAATTACAGCCTTCCTGGAAAAAATATCTCGTCAGGCCTACGATCATTGAAAAACTTTCACCCCTGTATAAACTCACCCAAAACCTGTGGTGGACATGGAATCAGGAAGCTGTTGACCTGTTCGAGATGATCAACCCTGTACTATGGGAACAATGTAAAAAGAACCCGATAACCCTGCTTGAATCGTTGTCGCTAGAAGATTACAACAAGCTGGTAAACAACGCCATATTCCGTAAAAAACTGGATTCTGTCTTTAAACAGTTCACCGATTACCTGGCTTACGGGCCGAAAAAACCCAAAGAAATGGTGGCGTATTTCAGTATGGAATTCGGATTGCATCATTCTTTAAAAACATATTCAGGAGGGTTGGGAATACTTGCCGGCGATTATTTAAAAGAAGCCAGCGACTCTAATGCCAACATTATAGGTGTGAGCCTTTTATACCGCTATGGCTATTTCGACCAGACCATTTCATTGCTCGGTGATCAGATTGCCTCATTTCATCCGCAGAAATATTCGCATCTGCCGTTAATTCCGGTACGTAAAAAACTTTCACCGGATGATGAGACCAGTACCTGGGTAAAAATTGGGATAGCTGCACCAGGCCGCACTATCATGGCAAAAGTCTGGCGTGTTGAGGTTGGCCGGGCTACGCTATACTTGCTGGATACGGATATTGAAGAAAATACTCCTGAAGACAAAGTTATAACACATTGTTTATACGGTGATGGCTCAGACCTAAGGTTCAAACAGGAACTCCTGCTCGGAATAGGCGGTATACGCCTGCTCGACAAACTTGGCATTAAGCCCGATGTTTACCATTGTAACGAAGGCCATGCAGCATTTTTGGGCATTGAAAGGTTACGCAAATACATTATGGAGGAAAACCTTACCTTCAACGAAGCTATTGAAGTAGTAAAAGCATCTTCATTATTTACTACGCACACGCCTGTGCCCGCGGGCCACGACACCTTCAGCGAAGATATCCTCAGAACATATATGCCTCATTATGCCGATCGGTTTAAAGTCAGCTGGAACACCTTTATGAATCTGGGAAAAGTTAATGAAAACGACCCGAAAGAAAAATTCAGCATGAGTGTCCTCGCGGCAACCTTATCTTCATACATCAATGGTGTGAGCAAGATACACGGCAGGGTAACCAGGCAGATGTTCTCCAATATGTATCCCGGATATTTTCCTGAAGAACTCCCAATAGGATACGTGACCAATGGTGTCCACTTCCCTACATGGGTGGCAAAACGATGGAAACAACTTTATGATAATACCTTTGATGCAAAGTATATCAGCGACCAGTCAAATCATGAATATTGGAAAAAAGTATTTGATGTACCCGACGAAACCATATGGGATATCAGGCAGCAACAGCGTGCCGAGCTCGTTGATTTTCTGCGTAAACGCCTGATCCATGAGATGACCCTGAGGCAGGAAAATCCTCAGCATATCTTTAATATCTCCGAGAACCTCAATCCTCATGCATTAACCATTGGATTTGCCCGGAGATTTGCTACATATAAAAGGGCACATATGATATTTTCAGACCTGGAACGGCTTTCTGCCATTATCAACAACAAAAAGCATCCGGTACAGTTTGTTTACGCGGGTAAAGCACACCCCAAAGACCTGGCCGGACAGGAACTGATCAAAAAGATCTATGAAATCTCAAACAGGCCGGAATTTGTAGGAAAAATACTTTTTGTTGAGAATTACGACATTGAATTAGCAAAAAAAATGGTTCAGGGTGTAGATATCTGGCTTAACACCCCCACACGCCCGCAGGAAGCCTCGGGAACCAGCGGCGAAAAAGCCGTCATGAATGGGGTAATAAATTTCAGTGTCCTCGACGGCTGGTGGGCCGAAGGGTATATCCCTGAAGCGGGCTGGGCATTAAAGGAAGAACGGACATACCAGAACCAGGATGCTCAGGATGCACTCGACGCTGTTACAATTTATAACTTACTCGAAAATGAGATTATTCCGATGTTCTATCATCATAATGGTGAAAACATCCCTTCAAAATGGATACAGAAAATTAAACATACCATTGCCCTGATTGCTCCTGAATTCACCACCAAACGGATGCTGGATGATTACAGGAAAATTTACTACAAACCCATCTATAAACACGCCCAGGTCATTAAAACCGATAATTACCTTTATGCCCGCAAATTGGCATCCTGGAAACAAAAGATACTGAGAGGTTGGGACAGTATTGAAGTAATTTCTATTGATAGTACCGACTCGGATAAAAAGCCTCTCGGCCTTGGCGATAAGCTTTGTGCCAAAATCAAACTCAGAATAAATGAGTTAAGCAAAAATGATATCGGCGTCGAAATCATCATCGGACAAAAAACCGACGATACCGTAAAAAATATACTTTACCAGCACGAGCTTAAAATAATTGAAGCACAGCACAACACAGTAACATATTATATAGAAGTACCCACTGAAAGAATTGGCGTATTTGACTATGCCCTGCGAATATTCCCAAAAAGCCCGCTGCTTGCCAACAGGCAGGATTTTAGTTTGATGAGGTGGATATAGGGTAGCAGTTATCAGTTATAAGTTATAAGTTATAAGTTATAAGTTATAAGTTATCAGTTAACAGTATACAGTTTACAGAAAACCTGGTTTTTTGTTGAAGTGTTGTCAGCAATGGATTATTCTTATGAAAAGGAATAAGTTTTAAAAACTTTTTCGACTGCAGATGATTTAATCGGTTATAACCAATTTTCCACTTCCGCTCCTCCCGTCGGTACTGGTGAGTTTGTAAAAATAAATACCCGCCACCAGATTGCCCCTATCAATATTTATCTGGTTTTCATGAATATTTGAAAACACTTTTGCTTCACGCCCTAAAACATCGTAAAGCTTTACTTCAAGGTTTTGGATAGGTTCATTTGTTGAAAAACTCAGAACGGCATTATTCGTAAATGGATTGGGAATCACTTCACAACTAACATTTTTACCAGAGTGTATACCCAAGGAATTACAATCAACTACCATTGGAGTTCCGACACTAACAAAATTTGAATCAACGGTGATTATCCTGTATGCACCACGAAAGGCTTTTGCTGTCTGAACATAACGTGTTCCATAGGGCCAGTCTTCATCAATATGCTCACCGGCACGGTTGGTAACAACATTCTGATGTACATGCCCGGACAAAACCAGGTCAACACCGTTTGAATCACAGATATTCATAAAGTTTTCCCTGTTTGTTTTAAATGACCCGTCATCAAGCCCTGCATATACTTCAGAATTTGGCGTTCCGTCATAATTGGTGCCTGAAATATTCACAATCGGGTGATGAGTAACAATAATCTTCCGCATTATACCTGCTGAATCGGCTGAAGCCAGGGTAGATCTCATCCACTGGCATTGTGCGTCAGCAATCCCGGAACCATTAATCGCAGCGAGGGAGGGATCCTGGTAAAACGGAATATCATATCCGGTTCTGATAAATAATAAAATGGCATTATTGAATACCACTGAATAATCTTCATCAGGGGCAAGAAACTCCGGGTAATATTCAGGCGCATCGGCTTGGTCAAGCCCCAGCAACAGTGACTCATAATACTCATGATTGCCTGAAACAAAGTAAATGGGAATTGTTTGTGCGGAATCGATAAAAAAATCCCCGTTTCCGGGAAAGGACAACCCTCCGGCTGGAAACAGGTGACGGGTGATTGCATTGTACATGCCGTCCGGGCTTTTTGAACCTATATTCGAAATATCACCGGAAACGACCACAAAGTCCGGCCTGGGATCAAGTAAATTACACATTTGCATCATGCAATGAAACATCACCCCCTGGTCATCATAGTTTCCAATGTTTCCGGTACCATCAGAGGCATGTACGTCAGTAATATGAACAAATGAGAATGATTGAGCATACCCATGTACAGAAATGTTCTTCAATATTAAAAGTAAAATGAGTAAACAATATACTTTCTTCTTCATGATTTATAAATAATAAAAGCTAGCAAATTTTAAAAAACAAAATTAACATACAAAATTAGCTTTTTATACTAAAAAATTCAAATTTTTCAAGACGAATTTATCAAACCCCATAAATTTTTTTCTAAAAGCACAATTATAAAACATGTGATAATTCATTATTTGTTAATTATTTATCAGATTTCGGGAATTATTTAACCTGAAAAATTCACAAGAATTTTTCTCCCTTCGGGACGACAAAAGAAAATCAGGGATTTTAGTAGTAATGCCAGTTGTATTAATTTTTTAGTCTCAAAAAATAAATTATCCGCCACCGGCGGATTAATGCCGATGCTACATGAAAATAGTACAGTAAGGCAAGGTCAAAATTGCACTATCCGCCGTATTCTAAGGTATAAAAAAGAAAAACTTGCTAAAGTTATCAGTAATTTAAGCAACAAATTTATTGGCAAGCTATCAGAACACAATAGATTCTTACTTTCATTTAAAACTATTCAGAATAAGAATATGAATCCCTGTATAGGGTGATGTCAGAAGAAACAGGTATAATAGGCCGGAAAAACAGTTTTAATTCAGGATATCATGATGAATCGTACTTATTTCCGGGTGCTTGTTCTTCTTAACAACCCGTGATTTTACCGACAACTCAGGCAGCGACAGCAGCTGCTGGTTCACCTTACACAGGCCGGCAACACGTATCAAAGATTCTACATATTTTTCGGGAAATCCTTCGGGCAGGTTTATGACAAGGTCAATTTTGGTGGCAAACCCCATATCATTCATGTGGTGGGTTTGTGTAAGCGTTATTCCATCAGTAGAAAATCCCCTGTAATCACAAAAATCTTTGATGTAGATGCCGGCACAGGTTGCCAGTGAAGTAAGGAACAAATCGTAGGGAGTAACTGCAACATCGTCCCCTCCGCTGGTGGCGGGTTTATCTGTCATTACCAGATGCCGACCCATCCGGGCTTTCACTTTTTTCTTTCCATCAAATGTTACCTCGATTTTCATAGGATTGATTTTTTCATTTAACTACTCATAGTTATCTTCTCTTTAGAAGTTTTATATGAGAGAAAAATCTGTTAAGAACAAAAAACTGTTACTAATTTTTATAAAAAGCTTTAATCAAGGTCCTTTGTGTCAAATAATAAGGTTTAGCAAAAATATTAAAAATTTATGTTCCTGATTATCAAAATTAAAAATATTATCAACATAAAAAAGTGAAACCAACAAATAATTATCACATTTTATAAAATTTATCTAAAAATCATTGCAAAGAATTCTTTTTACTATTGTACGAAACTAAAATTCATAATGTTACAAAATTCATAACTCAGGACGTCTTCATCAAATCTGTCGAAAAGCATCATGTTCTTCTTCAAAACTAATACATTAGGCTCATAATTTGCCTCATAAATAAATACTTATACACAATTTCTGTTCGAATAAACCCGCCAACACTATGAACTATAAATTATTGAATATGATTTACGGTACTTTTTATTTTAAATGCCTCAGGTTTGTCCATGGGCCTGCATTATAAACCTCAAAGCCCTGGGATTTGAGCATGCTGCGGGCTGCTGAACTGCGGGCGCCTGATGCACAACATGTAATTACCGGTTTATCCTTATTTAATTTGCCAACATATTCATTTAATCTGTTGACCGGTACATTTACAGAGCCTTTGATATGTCCTGATTGAAATTCGCCTTTTGACCTGACGTCAAGTATAACGGCCCCTCTCTTAATCAGTTCCTGATAATCAACCGGGGACTGAGTCTTAAATATATTTTTTAAAAACGAAAACATAGCTAATAATTTTATTTATAGATGATTAAATTCTACCGAACCCGTTTTAGTCTATTATTGAAGTTACTTTCATTGCCGGGGGAGTGGTCAGTTGTTGTTTTACCTTGCAGAGGTTGGCCACATGTACCACCGAATCTATATACTTTTCCGGAAAATCTTTTGGAAGGTGCACTTTAATTTCAATGTCAGTGGCAAAACCTTTATCATCAAATACATGGTGCTGGGTAAGATAGATACCCTCTGCAGGAATTCCCCTGTTGTCACAAAAACCTTTAACAAAAATACCCGCACATGTAGCCATGGAAGCAAGGAACAGCTCATACGGCGTAACCGCAGAATCTTCACCGCCTCCCATTACAGGCTGGTCCGTTTTCACAACATGATTGCCCACCAGGGCATTGACTTTTTTCTTTCCGTCAAAAACTACTTTTATTTCCATAATTTTTTAATTATTTATTTGTTTTTTTTAAAGTTGCATGACTAATAATACTTGCATAATACATTGCGAAAGAACGATATAAAAAATGTGTCCATTTTCCGAAGGGCACGATGATCAGAGCCCATTGCACTAAAATGGTCAGATGAAACAGGTATACCCAGAAGCTGTTTTCGAGAACATCAAAATCAATCATCAATTTTACCACAAAAGCGCTGAAACCCATTAAGAACAGCCAGATCACAAAAAACCAGTCGGAAGGATGCGAAAACGAGGTTTTCTGGCTGCGCTTCCGGATTCTTCGTAATACGAAATCAAAGGTTACAACAAAAATGACAGCACTTACAACGTAGCCCAAAACATTGACAAAAATATTTTCAGTCTGAAACCAGTCCAGGAAAACTGTTGTAAACAGTAACGTCAGATAACCAATGACAAGGATCAGGTGTTCAAACCACCACAGCTTGTCCGGTTTGTTTTCATCGCACGACAAGGTTCGCTTCTGTGTAAACATGTGAACAAAAAGTTCTTTAAGTGACATCAAATAAACTTTCACATCTATCTTTTTTGTTTTAGGCCAGACAATGTAGTACCACATGCGGATAAGATTGGGCAGGAGTATTATCGCAAAAACACCTCCTATAGCGACCATTTCGAAATAATGTCCATAATACATCCATTCTCCTGTGCTGAATACCTGATTAACGGCCAGGCCAATAACAAGCCCGATTACCAAAAGGAAGGCTACGATATAACCCATAAGATTCCGGTATAATAATCCCGATAATCCCGTCCAGTCATACTTAGAGATCAGATATCGCCTGACTGCCATCATCAGGTTGCCGGGGTCGGCCTGGCGCGGGCAGTTGGTCGAACAATCGCCGCAATAATAGCACAGCCAGGGATCAACGGAGGATTTCAACTCGCTTTCAAGACCCAGCATGGTATGTCGGATCATTTTCCGGGGAAAGGAATTATCTTTATCTGTCAGCGAACAAATAGCTGTACAGGTGCCACAACTATAGCAGGCATCAAAATCATGCGCCCCATACTTTCGGATGCTTTTTACAAAGCCAGGATTTACTTTTGCCATAATTGTCTAATATTTCCTTTTGTAATAATAATACGCTTCTTTTTCGTCCATACCGTCGGCCATCACCACATTGTATTTATTCATGGTCATCATGTGGTACGTAATTATGTCCTTATTAATATTCAGTTCTTCAGCGACCATCGGGATCGTTTTTCTGCCGGTATCCATTGATGCAAGGATGTTTTTCCAGATTTGCGGAAATTCTTTCATCATAAGCACTTCAGCAGGTTCCGTGTCCTTTTCAATATGTTCAGCTTTTTCGGGGATGACAGCATCTTCCATAAAACCATCAATCATACCTTCTATTTCATCATCGGTATACTTGGCTATTTCAATAGCATTTACCGGGCATACCGGGGCACAAATGCCACAGCCTGTACAGGTAGCTTTGTTGACAAAAGCAACATGCCTACCGTCCTGCTCTGCTTCCCGGATGGCGGTATATTCACATACTCCGGCACATTTGCCGCACCAGACACAGACATCTGTATTTACGCGTGCAACGACAGGATCAAGAGAAACAGTTCCACTTTTAAGTAAAGCATTGATCTTTGCTGCTGCAGATAACGACGACTGAACCGACTCGCTGATATTTTTGGGCCCCTGGCACGAACCACCTATATAAAGGCCTTTGATAACTGTTTCTACAGGTTTTAACTTGGGATGTATCTCATTAAAAAACTTATCACTGCCGACAGGAATTTTAAATTTTTCGGCAACGCCCCGGCTGTCATCGCGCGTAACCATGCCGGTAACCAACACCACCAGATCAGCATCAAGCTCAAGTTCCAACTTTGAAGTCAGGTAGTCTTTAACTTTTATGACCGGTCCTTCCGCACCTGCTTCAATAACCGGTGGTTCTTTTTCATCATAACGGATATAAATATCTCCCTGCTTAGATGACTTTTCGTAAAGTATTTCCTGTTTGCCATAAGTTCTGATATCCCTGAAGAGATGATATGCAGTAATATCTTTATACTTTTCTTTTAGCCTGACCGACGTATATATCGTTGATGTACAACAAGTCCGCGAACAGTATTTGTTTTCTCCTTTCTTCTGGCGTGATCCGACACAATAAATGAACGCTACTTTAGTAACTTTTTTATTGTTATACATCAGATTGACGCTATCATCCTGCATGATCTTATTAAACTCCTGAAGGGTAACCACCTGGGGAATAGTTCCAAAACCAAACTCGCCCTGTTGAGGTTTATAATGTTCATAACCTGTTGTTACCAGGATAGCCCCGGCATTCAGCGATAATTGTTCGGGTTGCTGATTAAGATCCAGGCAGGCCGCATGTTTTTGAACAAACTCACTATGCTCGCGGAGCACTTCAGCATCAACCACAGGGATATCGGGTAATGCTTCCGGGTAATATTTATAGATGGCCTTACGTTTGGTTAATCCATAATTAAAATTATCCGGCACCCATACATCACACTCCTCCATAGCCTGCATCAGCGGTGCAGTATCCTTTCTTACCCTGAAATAACGCGGGCGTATGCTGATGTCGATAACAAAGTTCCCAAGGCTTCCGGATACTTTTTCAATATTGGCACCCGTAAACAGGGTTATATTTGTAAATGATTTCATCTGTTCATAGAGCGCTGCAATAGTTTCTTTTCCACTTTGTCCGCTCATAAAAAGCTTATCGTTATGCACGATTTGGCCGCCGACAAAATAATCCTTTTCAAGCAGATAAACCTCCACCCCCAGCCTGGCCAGGTCAATGGCAGCCTTCATCCCGGCGACACCTGCTCCGACAACCAGTGCAGATTTTTTTACACTGACATCAATATTTTCTAAGGATTCGGAATGCTCCACCCGCCGTATACCTGCTTTGATAAGCCCCAGTGCTTTAACCGTAGCCTCCCGTGGCTGGTCGGAATGCGGCCACGAACATTGTTCACGGATATTTACCTGTACATAGTTGGAAGCATTAAGACCAGCACGGTTTGCAACCCCTTTAAAAGTATGCAGGTGCAGCTTGGGTGAGCACGAAGCTACCACGATGGCATCCAGGTTATACTCCCTGATGTCATTTACCATGTCCTTCTGGTTGGAGTCGGCACAAGCAAACATAACATCTTTCGATATCACTACTCCATTCTCATCCTTCAGCATCTTACCCAACTCTTCAACATCTACGTAATCTGAGATGTTTCCGCCACAATGACAAATATAAACACCTATTCGTTCTTTCATATGCTTTTTTCTTTATTCCCGCCACAAAGGCACACAACGTTTATTATTATACCTTTTGATTTTATAATTACTTTAATTCTCTGAGTGTCTTGATGTCTTAGCGGCATATCTTATAAGTTATTTTTAGCTAAGTACCCGGCAACTTCTGTAGCGGCACAACCTGCCGACAAAATAGAGTCGGGAATATCTTTCGGGCCTGAGGCAGCGCCGGCTACAAAAACACCCTCAATGCTTGTCACTGCAGGGCTAACCAATTCATCTACCTGTTTCACAAAATTAAAATCGTCGAGTTCGAGTTTCTCATTGATAAACATCTGAGGTATCTCCTTATTCGGAAGGACGCCGACAGAAAGCACGACCAGGTCGTGCCTGGCTTCTTTTAGCATACCTGTTGTAACATCTTCATATCGTAAAATCAGGTCTCCGCTTTTATCGTCCTTTTCACGGATCTTTGCTACTTTTCCTTTGATAAAATTAACGCCCATGGACTTCGATTGCTGGAAAAACTCTTCATAGCCCTTGCCAAAAGCCCGGATGTCTATATAATAAATTGTGATGTCTGCCAAGGGCAAAGCCCCCATCAGCAGTTGTGCCTGTTTAATGGAATACATGCAGCAAATCTGGGAGCAAATAGGGTTGTTGCCGCATTCTACGCTGCAGGAACGGTTCTCAACAGCCGAATCACGCGATCCGGTGCATAAAATATAGGCAATGTTATCAGGGGTTTTACCATCACCGGGACGTAATACATTGTTGTATGGCCTTGTCGGAGCTATCAGGCGGTCCATCTGCATCGAATCAATTACATTGGGAAATTTCCCAAAGCCGAAATCCGGTTTGCCTTCGGGTGGAAATAACTTATAACCCGTGGTGACCACAACCGATTTTGCCGTGATGCTATGAATCTCATCTTTTAAAGAAAAATCAATGGCATTAGCCGGACAAATATTGACACACTGGTGGCATTCCCGACAGTTACTGCAATCGAGGCAACGCAGGGTGCTTTCCTTTAACTCCTCTTCACGGTAGGTTCTCTCAACCTCAGCAAAGTCTTTAGCACGTTCTGCCGGGTTTCTCATACCGCCGGTAACAGATGGTTTCATACCCCCCTTGTAGTTCTGAAGGATTTTTGTTTTATCGACTGCAGGCAGTTTATCGCCGGCTTCATAATCACCGGGGTTTAAACCCGAAAGATATTTGTCGATATAAAATGCGGCTCTTTTACCCTGGCCGGCAGCTTCAATGATGGTGGAAGCCCCGCTCACGCTGTCACCACCCGCAAAGATATATGATGTGGTGGTCTGCAGTGTTTTCTCATCGACATGTATCGTCCCATTTTTATTGATCTCCAGTTCTTTTGCAAACACCGTGGTTGATGGCTGAAGACCGATAGCTTCGATGACATAATCAACATCCTGGAGGTATTCTGAGCCTTCCATCGGCACGGGCACCTTTCTTCCGCTGTCATCAGGCGTTGAAAGCTTCATTTTAATAAGCTGTGCTTTGACAACTTTTCCACCTTCACCAATATACTTTACCGGATTCCTGAGGATTAATATTTCAACACCTTCCTCCTCCGCCTCCTTTATTTCAGGGGCAAAACAAGGCATTTCCTCGCGGCTGCGGCGGTATACCACCGTAACACGGGAAGCTCCCAGCCTGACCGAAGTCCGGGCCGCATCAATAGCGGTATTTCCACCACCAATGACCATGACTTTTTTACCCTTAAGATCTTCTTTCCTGCCAATGTTTGCATCGCGGAGAAAGTCCAGGCAGGAAACAATGCCTTCAAGTTTGGAGCCTTCAATATTTAATTTTGGAGTATCATGTGTGCCCACAGAAATAAAAATCGAATCAAAACCTTGTTGTTTCAGTTCTCCAAGATTCGTAATCCTGTTATTCAGTTCTATTTCGACACCCAGGGCGGTGATGTTCTGTATGTCGCGACCGACAATATTTTTAGGAAGGCGATATTCCGGTATGGTGAGCATCAGCATACCTCCGGCCCGGGATGCAGCTTCAAATATCTTTACCTTATGGCCTTTTAGCGCTAAATGGTAGGCTGCCGTAAGACCGGCCGGACCGGAACCAATGACGGCAACTTTTTTTCCGCTTTCTTTAGCGACGGAAATGACGGGTGCTTCAGGATACTTTTCATAATAATAATCGCTGAAAAACCTCTTTATCTTCCTGATATCCACCGACTGATCCAGTCCTGACCGCGTGCATGCATTCTGGCAGGGCGAATAACAAGCTCTGCCAAGGCTTCCCGGTATTGGAATATCTTCCAGATGAAGCTTCATGGCCTCTTCATATTGCCCGTTCCTGGCCAGGGTAATATAACCATAAGGTTTAACTCCTCCGGGGCATTCATTGATGCAGGGAGCAGAAGTTCCTTTGCGCTCAATGGATGCAATACGCGGGTTAGCCAGGCTGAAAGGAATATAAGCAACTTTGCGCCCGGCCAGATTACAGTTATATTCGTCGTTGCGGATTTCGGGGCAAACAACTTCGCATTCCTGGCAACCGGTACATGCTTCGGGAATAACATACCTGGCTTTTTTTGCGACATTGACCTGAAACCCGTTCTCATTTTTTACAATACCTTCTATTTCGCTGTTCAGCATCAGGGTGATGTTGGGATGCCGCGCTGTTTCCGACATCTTTGGCGTAGTGATGCAAGCCGCACAGTCCAGCGTAGGAAAAACCTTACTCAGTTGTATCATTTTACCACCGATGGAAAGCCCTTTTTCGACAAGCAGCACCTTATGGTTCATATCTGCAAGGTTCAGGGCTGTTTCCTGTCCGGCAATCCCGCCCCCGATCACCAGGGCATCATATTTATTATTATTATCACCAGGCATCATATTAATTTTGCTTTGACTGATTAATTTCCGATTTTATATCGCCCAACTCCGTAAGTATACGGCTGAAATTTTCCATGTGATTCGAGAACGGCTCGGCACATACCGAGCAAATAGCGGCCATACGAATGCGTTTGGGGCTGATATTCTTTGCCTTCATAAGTGCCTGTGAGTCGGTGATGATCCTGTTGGTGTGTTCGGCACATTTCGGGCTGTAGGAACATTCATGTCCGTCGGCAGCAATAAATACCCCATCAAAGCCTTTTTCAAAGGCATGTATGATCCACCTTGGTTTGATACCCGAAGAACACGGCAAACTGATTACATATACCGAGGGTGAATAATGAATTTTTCGCAGCCCGGCCTGATCTATGCCCGGATCGGAAATTTTATCGGTGGAAAATACCAGAATTTTGGGTCTGAAAGTTTCGGTTGACATAAAACCTTAATTTTAATTAATACATACCCTCGACAACACCCTTATGAGCGCATCAACAACAAGTACCTAAAACGGAATCAGCTTACTGCAAAAGGGTGTCTGGATTGCAGCTTAAGCTTTTTTCAAAAACAAACGTGAATAACTGTCTTCTTCAATAATACCAAGAAATTCATGCTCCATCTTTTCGCACCATTTAGGAATGTCATGCTTTGTACCTTCGTCTGATGAAAGGATTTCCATTATCTCGCCGGATTCGATTTCCCCGATAGCTTTTTTTGCTGCCAATAATGGGCCCGGACATGCGGTGCCGCGCGCATCAACTACCTGTGCTGCATTTAAATTTTTTAATTCTTCTGTTGTCATTTTTATTTTAAGTTTAGTGTTGTTCTGAATTTTGCTTTATTATTATTTTGATTAAATGGGGAAATGGGAAAATGGTTATATGGGGAAATTGAACATTGACAATTGATGTAGAACCTGCAATTAGCCATTTGACTATTTATCCACTAGTTTTACAATTAATGATATCATATAAACAGTTGTACTTTACTTTCTGAGGCATCAGCAATAAAAGTGGCCACACCACATACTTTCATGCCCGGATAATCGATCATTTCTTCACGTTTGAAACCCATCAGGTCCATTGACATCTCGCAGATGTTGATTTCTATACCCAGTTCGCCTGCTGTTTTAAACAACTGCTCCAGTGATGCCACATTTTTCTTTTTCATCAGTCCCTTGATCATTGATACGCCCATGCCCATCATGTTCATTTTTGACAACTTTACTTTATTCATTCCTTTGGGCAGCATCATCCCAAACATTTTGCTGATGAAGTTTTTTCCGGATACTTTTTTCTTTGGATCACGCAGTGCGGCTGTTGCCCAAAAGGTGAAGAACAGCTTTACCTTCATATCATAAGCTGCGGCACCTGTTGAAATGATCATTGCAGCCAGTATTTTGTCCAAATCACCCGAAAAAACAACCATGGAAAGCTGGTCTTTCGTCCCCTTTTCAATTTTTCCTAACTTTTTCTGCAGTTCAAGAACCTGGTTTTCTAATTCGGTACTCATATAAATTATTTTTAAGATTATATGCAAAATTACAAAGGTTATTTTTTTGATTACCAAAACTTCCTGTGAGGTATAACAACACAGAATGTGATATATGTCACATTTTTTGATTATCTTTATACAATCAAACTTATCCTGATGCAAAAATGTTTTGATTGTACGAGAAAATGTGCCGGGGCCATCAGCCTGCAGCCCGACCAAATGGAGGCCATGGAAAACAACAGCATTGAAGTTCATTTCAAAAAAGGCGATAATATTTTCAGGCAGGGAGCCTTATCCCTTAATGTGGTTTTTTTAAAATGCGGAATAGCCAAAATACATATGCAGGGGCCTTCCGGCGAAAAAATCCTGCGTATTGTCAAAGCTCCTTCATACCTAGGCTTGCCTACCAGCCTCGGTGATAAAATTAACCAGTTTTCAGCCACGGCTCTCGTTGAAACCACTGCATGCTTTATCGATATCAACCTGTTCAGGAATTTCATTTACAACAACGGCAAATTCGCTTATGAGATCATCGTCGATTTATGCCGCAATGAATTAAATGATTATCAGCGTTTCACCAACCAGTCGCAAAAACAGGTTCCCGGGCTGGTTGCAGAGATTCTCCTGTGTATGGCCGATAAAATTTTTGAAAATGACCGCTTTGTCTTTCCCCTTACGCAAAATGAATTCGGTGATCTGATCGGCACGTCACGTGAAAGTGTAAGCCGTGTTCTGTCGGACTTCAGCAGCAACAGGATTATAGAATTCCAAGGAAAAGAAATGAATATTCTTAATAAAGAAATGCTGAATCAGATAAGCGAAAAAGGCTGAGAAACAGAAAACTGTTATACCTATTTTAAAGCGGGATCAGTTTGTGAACAGTAACATCCTGGAATACCTGTTCCAGTTGATCACAAAAGCAGCAGGCATCTCTTTGCGCACCCTGCGTAAGATGTCATCGGCGACATAATAAACGCGGTATTTCCCCATCACCAGGTGATAACGCATATTGACAGAAAAATCATCAAAAACATAGGTCTTTAACTTGTACCTGCTTTCAATATAGCTGATTAGTTTCCTGCAAAACTTCAAATCCTTAAATGCCGCTACATGTATGCTATACCAGCCCGGGCCGGAGATATCTGCCACATTACCGTAAATACATTTTAACCTGGTGTGCGGAATTCTTTTGTTCCCGGCATTTATGCAGTTCCCTGTCCCCGCTGATTCACTCTTTGTCTTGACGTTTATATCTTCATAAATTTCAGGTTTGTGGATGACGATGCCCCCTGATTCGGTCAGCGAGCTGAAGAGGACATTGGAATTACGAACCGTTATTATTTTTTCCGGCTTGTTATCAAGAGTAAGTACCTTATTCAAAATAGTATTGCTCCCGGTAACCCGTCCGTTGCTCACCGGGGTTTCATTAATAAGTGGTGTCTGCAGTCTATAACTGCCTGTGGTTGTAGGAACGGTTGTTACATTACTTGACGGAGTGCTTTTCTGGTAATTGGGAGCAGAGTTAACCACGGAGCTATGAGAGGTATTTCCGCTCGTGGTTAACGATGTATTATAGGTGGGTTTCGGCATGCTGGTTACCTGTTTCTGCTGGTTCACAGATGAATTCACCTGAATCTGCCTTGAGGAGTTTGACTGGGCTGATGCCCAGAAAGAAAATGATAAAATGAATAAAAAAAGTATCATTGTTTTCATATGGCAAGCTTTAATTGTTTAGGAAATTTTTGCCAAAACTATTACAAAAATCATACCATAAATTAATTATATGTATATAATTTATAAATAATTTCTTTGTCGCCCCTGCTTTTAAAATCGGCAACTTTAGTCATACCGGCAATACTATCGAGATACGCTGATGTGACGCCTGTATTATTCTGAGCAAACCAGCTGTCCCATATCACCAGGTCGCCTCTTTTTATATTGTTAAGGCTTTCCTTTGTCAACTCCAGATGAACGGACTTATCAAAGTGATCAAGATCAAAGGTCATGGAAAAATAATGATAAGCATAAAACAGCTTACCGTGCCCGGAAAAATTATCATTAATATATGCAGTAACATCGCGGGCACATTTCTGGCCTTCATCGGTTTGTAACTCACCGGCTTTAAGGGCGGCCGGATTATTTGTAAACGGAAAAACACACAAGTAAGCAACTACAACCACTTTGATGGTAGTTTTGACTTTTGGTCCGAAAAATTTTTGTTCGGAAATCAGGTTAAAGCCCTGCAACGATATTATGGCGAGCAAAGGCATGATGCCGATCAGAACTCTTTTTAGCCCCATGGAATTAAACAGCCCAAAATACCAGAAAAGGCTGTGGGCGATGATATATGCCAGTGTGCAACCCAGGATCAACATCGTATTTACGGAAATAAGCCTTTCTTTCCGTCTCAGCCAACCGGAGATGTATCCAAGCAACCCCAACAAAAAAAGCAAATAAACAGGGATGCCAACAACATACAGCAACTGTGTTACAAAGTGTGTAATGCCTCCGTGTCCATATACGCTTGAGAGGCTGGCATAGGGGATTTTGTTAAAAACCCATAACAGGTCGTGATGAACAATACTGCCCGCCAGTGAATATATTAGATGTCCAAAAAGCAGAAGCATCAAATTCTTCCAGTTTTTCCCCACAACAAAATACAGAGCAAACACACCCATTATTACCAAACCTTCGGAGCGTACGAACGGCAGAAAAGAAATGATGATGGCAGCCACCATGCACCTGCGTTTTAACACAAAGTACACACCTGAGATCAGGAAAAGCGCAAACAATGGTTCCGTCAGGCCCGAAAAGGTTTGCACAAAAGCATAGGGTGCGAGGATCATAAAAAGAGGAACAACATGACTGTTCTTAATATTCAATAATATGCAGGATCGCCACGTAATGTACATTGCCAATAACGATACAAGCAGATTAAAAAACTTCATACCTTTCATCCCAAACTGCGCAAACGGTGAACCCAAAAGCACAAAAACAGGTTTAGCCCAATGGTCAAAATAAAGCTCAGGATGAAAAGGCGCATACCGGGCAAACAAATAATGAAGCACACTATCGCCGGCATCGCCGGTGCCATCAAAAAAATATATCACCAGCACACCTGCGGTGAAATACAAAATCAGTAAAACAAAAACCAGGTATTTCTTAATCATAGCCCGTACTTATTTGTATATCACTATCAGCCTTTCTTATCATATAATATCTGGTCAATACAAATAACCAGGGCAAGTATCCATGCATCATTTTCTCCGGCAGAGACATCCACGCCATACGTATCACTCCATGTAAACCATGTTTTTGAAACAGTGGCCACAACAGTTCCCCCGCATGAAACCGTAAACTCATGAGCCCAAATATCACCGGCTATATTGTAAGCGGTTCCGTTCTGGTCAATATCAATTTTGGCCTTGAAAAATGAAAGTTTTTTTTTCAAAATGGCAAAAAGCTGATCCCCGGAGTAAATCTCATACTCCGGCAATAATCTGAAAAGTTTCTGCTTGATAAAAAGCAATGAGTTTCCGTGCATATCATAAAGATGCAACTGGTTGCCCAATGTGAAGATTTTCGATTCAACCATATAACGGTCGTTCTCAAATTCATCCCTGATAATAAACTTATCCTTAAACGACCATATTTTTTGCCTGACGATATATTTCACTTTTTTTATAATTTTAGAAACTGTTTTGATTTTATGTTAAATAAGATTTATGATGGATTTTTTAGCGAAACGAGGCAGATTTTGCAGACATAGTTTATCCTATGTCAAAAAATCTAACGAAGTTGCAGCAAAAAAGACGCATAAAGATATTAAAAGATAAATTCAAAACAATTTCTTATACTGCAAATTTATGATAATATGTTCTCTGCTGTTAATTTCCTAAAGATCATGTACACAATTTCCTAAAACCAACAACGAAAAGCACAAGAGTAAACTGATAACAACAAGCGATGAAAAAAAGAATCCGGATAATTTTCTCTATACTGGTATTGATTATAATCAAACCATCAATGGCACAGGAAGCAAATTTGCCACAACTTACAGACTCAATAATTACGTATAATGAACTCCCAACCGACGGACAACGTCAGGCATGGAATAAAATGCATGATGACTGGCTGAAAAACTATTTCAGCAGCTGTATGGTACATAACAAAGTGAAACTAAGCTGTGCCCATTGCTCAAAAGTTTACCTTACCGTGGATTTTAAAATTGACAGCAGCGGAAAAGTAAACAATCACAGAATCGTAAAAGATATCATGTGCGGACGACCATTTACTGTACAACTAAAAACCTGCTTCCTCGAATTTTTTCTGAATGCCGTTTTCCCGGAAGGACTGAGAAACATGATCCTTGAAGTTACCCTCGGTAACGGATTAAAATGTTAATTTTGCGATGTTAAACTCAGGCTAAGCCCATTGATTATTAGAGAATGTACTCCCTTGTTCTTTTAAAATATCAAAGGGGAAATGAAAATTATAAGATTAATCCATGACACGAATAGGCATTTTATCCGATACTCACTGTTACCTGCCCGAAAAGCTGTTTGAATTTTTTTCTTCCTGCGATATGATATGGCATGCCGGAGACATCGGCAACCTGGAAACAGCCGAACGCCTTGAGAAATTCAAACCGCTCATCGCCGTTCACGGCAATATCGACGGGCATGAGATCAGGATACGCTACCCTGAAAAACAACTGATAAAAGTTGAAAATAAAAAGGTTTTTATCACTCATATAGGTGGCACACCGGCAAAATACGATATCAAAGCCAAAAACATTATAACCAACACTCACCCCGACATTCTTGTCTGCGGGCACTCCCATATCTGCAAAGTACAGTACGATAAAAAAAATGAGTTACTGTATATCAACCCCGGCGCTGCAGGCAAATATGGCTTTCACCTGAAAATCACACTGCTCCGCTTTGTTATTGATGGCAGCAACCTGAAAGACATGGAAATACTCGAACTTGACAAACACTGACAGTCGGCTTTACTGATGATATAAATAGATAAAGCGGTATAAAAAAAAATAATGGTACGTAAAACTGCCTGAATAATCCGCGAACTGAGTATCAGATCATCTCAGGCGGTCGGTAGAATTCACCAGTTTTTCGTCGCGGCGTATAGCACGGTGTGCCAGGCCGATAAGCACCAAAGGCACCAATATTATGTACATTCCTGCTTTGTATGATACCACGGTGTTAAGTGATTTTTCTATTATGCCGGTCGTATAAAATATCCAGAAAATAAAAATGATGTGTACCAGCAGGGTAATGGCCGTGATCCTGATCTGCAACAGACGTTTTTTATACAGAAAGATGGTGACCAGGCAGGTGGCTGCCAGCAGGCAGGTCAGTATCACCAGGGGCAGCGTACTATTGCTGTTGGCATTGGTAATTTTCAGCAAAGAGAAAGTATTAATCACATCCTGTGAAGAATATTCTGCAATAGGAAAGAAGAATAATAATGCATAAGCCGCCACGGCCAGTAATAATAAAAGACTTTGAATGCGCTGGATCATAACAAATTTTTCTGCAAAATTACACTTTTCAAAATTTCATACCGAGGAATAAACTAAATATTATAAAACAGCGTAAAAAATCATCATTTATTTATTACTTTTACATAAACAAATTCATTTTTATATTATCCAAAACTCCTGTTGCTTGAGGAAGGCTTTTTTTATCATATTTTTCTCTTGTTTCATTGCTGAAGTATTTGGCCAGGATGTGCATTTTTCGCAGTATTACGCCGCCCCCCTGGAGCTAAACCCTGCCAATGCCGGGCTTATCACCGGACGTTTCCGTGTCGGGCTGAACTCTAAAAGCCAATGGAGTTCCGTAACCAAACCCTATCAGAATATTGCCACATTTTTCGATATGCAGGCAATTCGCCGGAAATTCCGTAAAGACGCCGTTGGTACCGGTATCTATTTTAATGCCGACCATGCCGGTGATTCAAAATATTCCGTCTTAAACTCCGGCATCGCCTTAACTTATATCAAATCCATCTCATACCGCAACAATCATTTTATTTCCATTGGCATCATGCCCGGCATCATACAACACAGCATTGATTTCTCAGCTTTATATTATGACAACCAGTATAACGGAAGCTACTATGATCCCGATATTAACTCCGGTGAACTAACCGGACGCAAAAACAGGGTGAATTTTGATCTTGCCGTCGGTGCGCATTGGTTTTACCAGTGTACCGAAAATGTTTCATATCATGCCGGGTATTCGCTTTTTCATATCCCAAGGCCTAATATCAGCTTCATGGACAATCACGAGATCAGGCTGAACATGAAGCATACCATTTACGGAGGCTCCAGGTTTAACGTCTCACAGGATCTTCAGATGCTTCCCATGCTGATGTTCTGCTATCAGCAACCTTATACGGAGATTCTCTTCGGCACCATGCTCAAATACAACCGGAGCAAAAATTATTTCGACGAGACCACGATAAACTTCGGCCTGTACGGGCGTTATGCCGATGCCCTGGTGATTGTGGCCGGCATGGATTACCGGAACATCAATTTCGGCGTCAGCTACGACATCAACCTGTCGCGCCTGCGGCCAGCCAGCCGTGTGCGCGGGGGACTCGAATTCTCGATAAGCTACACATACGACAACAAAAAATCAAAACGTATCAAAGAAATCCCCTGCCCTATCTTTTAGATTATGAAAAACATCCTCTCATACATACCGATACTTACGCTTTGGCTTTTACTTATACCATGTACCGCTTCCCTGGCACAGAATTACGAAGAAAGCATCAGCATTGCCGATGATGCATACAACGACGGCGATTATTACACCGCTTCCAAGTATTACAATAATGCCTTATGGTTTGATTCAACCGACATCAGGTTAGCTTATAAATGCGCCGAATCATTCCGCCTTTTCAACAATTACCAGCAGGCACGGCGCTGGTACGGTTATGTGCTGAACAATGATACAAAAAACGAGCTGCCTCTTTCACGCCTGTGGATGGCCGCCATGGAAAAATCCCTGGGAGATTACTCCCATGCGCTGCTTGATTTCAGAGCATATTACAATGAGAACCAAACCAAGGCCGACAAGTATTATATCCTGAAATCACGCAACGAGATTATTGCCTGCCAGGAAGCTCCCGGCATCATTGCTGACCGAAAAAATGTGCTGATCGAGCATCTCAAGGAAAGTGCCGTGAACACCGAGTTTTCGGAATTCAATGCCATACAGCTCAGCGACACAGCCCTTGTATATTCGGCCTTGCGGCCCGTTACCGAGGACAACCAGGATGCCTTTATCCCCGGCGCATACATATCAAAGATTTACATGGCCAAATCCACCATCACCGGGTGGGCAAAAACAACGGAACTTGACGCAAAGATCAACGACAAAGAAAGCCATAACGCCAACATCTGTTTTTCAAAGGACCATAATATGGTTTTCTTTACCCGCTCCAGGGCCGACAACAACAAAAAGATGACAGCGGAAATTTTTTCTGCCGACAATGTTGACGGAAAATGGCAAAAAGCCCGCAAACTGCCCGATAACATCAACGCCCCGGGATATACGTCCACGCATCCCGATTATGTCGAATACGCCGGTTACAGCGTACTGTTTTTCGTCTCTGACCGCCCGGGCGGCATTGGCCAGCTCGACATCTGGTACAGCATCATCAAAGACGGAAAATACCAGGATCCCATCAACCTCGGCAGCATCATCAACACACCGGGCGACGAGATTACTCCTTTTTATCACGACACCACGCAAACCTTATATTTCAGTTCTGACTGGCACAAGGGCCTCGGCGGCTTTGACATTTTCTATTCCAAAGGAAAAAACAATTCATGGTCTACACCGGTAAATATAGGCTACCCGATAAACAGCAGCTGTAACGACACCTATTTTACCGTTAACGAAATCGACAACGACGGCTATTTTACTTCGAACCGCCCGGGCTCACTGTTTCTGAAAAGTGAAACCTGTTGTTATGATATATATTCATATGAATGGCAGGATACGGTAAAACCAAAGAAGGCCGTGGCTGTTGTGCCGAAAGACACCGTAAAGATCATGGAAAGCATCAACTCCATGCTGCCGCTGACCTTATATTTCCATAACGATGAACCCGACCCGAACACCACCGCCACCACCACAAAAAAGAATTACCAGACCTTGCTGAACGATTACTTTGCCATGGAAGGCACCTATATCACGGAGTATTCAAAAGGATTATCGGGCAACGACAAGACAAAAGCAGAAAATGACATCAAAGACTTTTTTGAGAACTATGTCGCTAAAGGTTTTTCTCAGCTTAAGCTGTTTGCCAAGCTGCTGCTTACCGACCTGCAGAACGGCAACAGCATAAAAATAAAGATCAAAGGATTCTGCAGCCCGCTGAACACAACAGATTACAACCTTTACCTGTCCATGCGGCGCATCGCATCGGTGGTCAATTACCTGAAACAATGCTACGACGGCGTTTTTATGGAATATATGAACGGCACTGCCGCCAACCATGCCCGGCTGGCGATCATTGAAGAACCCCTCGGCAAATCTACGGCAAGCCCATTGGTGAGCGACAACCCCAACGACAAGCGGAACTCTATATACAGCCGCGCAGCAGCCTTTGAACGCAAAGTCCAGATCATACTGTATGAGCACGAGAACAATACACAACAGGCGGCTGATAATTTTCCCGATATCCAGTTTACCGACCCGCAGTTCGACTTCGGCAACATTGAACAGGGCAAAGAAGCCACTTACACGGTAAGGTTCAGGAATACCGGTACGGCAGGACTGAACATTGCCGGCGTGGAAACCAGCTGCAGTTGTGTTACGGTGGATTGGCCGCGGGATGCTTTTAAGCCCGGCAGCGAAGGCACCATGAAAATTATGTTCAATACAAATATCGATGCCGGTGAGCATAACGAAAGTGTGACCATCTATACCAACACCAAAAAAGCAAAATATAACATCCCTGTTCATGCCAGGTTATTACCAAAAAAATAATTTAATATCCTAATGAGAAATATCCTGTTTTGTATCATTCCAATAATTTTTCTATCCTGCAAAAAGGAGGATGTAAGTTCAAAACCTGAATTCATTGGATACTGGTTTTCCTCTATAGACTGCAACGGCAATCATGCTACGATTAATATTGATGCAGATGGCCATGGCGTTTACACTGTCACCTGGGAAGACGGCTATAATAAAAAGTCCTATTCAGGAAACATTCAGGTAAATGATAAACACATTTACCTGGGAAGTACAAAGAGTTTTGATATCATCGAATACCCGCATCAAATAGATACTTCAACTAATCACCAATATGTTTATTATTTTAATAGTGGAACATGGAAAATTGCAAACTGGAAAATGGTATTATACGGTTTAAAACCAAAAGCTTTCCACATATGCGGAAAATGGACCTATTACAAATCAGATTATTAACGAGCTGCAAACATTTTTCGATTTAATTTATCGTATAGCATTATAAAACTCAAAAGAAATCCAAACCTTACATGTCCTTCTTCTGTCCAAAAAGTGATTGGTTGCATGCCGCTTTTGCAGTATGGCCGTGCCTGCTAACGATCATACTCTTTTCGTCGTGCCAGATGCCTGAATGCAAGCCTGCGCAAAAGGCCATGCCGCCTGCTACCGTGGCCAGCACCGCAATATCGTTCAAAGATATCATCCCTGCCGTGGAACAGCAGATGCTCGATATGGGGCTGGTTGACGTACGCCGCATCGACAGTACGATCATGACAGATATTAGATATTCTGACACCAACAATTTTCTAAAACAGGATATTTACGGCGATTTCAACAAGGCTTATCTTCAGCCTGATGTGGCGGAAAAAGTAAAGAAGGCACAGGCTTACCTCCGTGAACTGCATCCGGCTTATCGTCTTATCATTTTCGATGCCGCCCGTCCTCTTGTCTTTCAGCAGATGATCTGGGACTCGCTGAAGATGCCTGTAAGCGAAAAGGTGAAATATGCCTGCAGCCCGCGCAACGGCTCGCTGCACAATTACGGCGCCGCCGTTGATGTATGCATACTGGATGAAAACCACCAACTGCTTGACATGGGCACGCCTTACGATTTTTTCGGGCCGCTGGCCTACCCGGTGAAAGAAGCGCAGTTTTTAGCCGATGGCTCGCTCACGCAACAACAGGTTGACAACCGCCGGCTGCTGCGCCAGGTGATGTATAAAGCCGGATTTTTCAATATACAGACTGAGTGGTGGCATTTTAATTCGTGCACGAGGTTTGAGGCGTCACAGAAATATAAAATCATTGACTGATCGCATGATTTTTTAGCGGTTTGGAGGCAGGCGCCGCCTGCAATGATATAATGGCGGAGGAAGGAGGCTCTGGCGAACAGGGTTTACTGCTTTGCTTTATTGGTATTTTTTTATCTATGCTTAGACTAACGTTCTGGGGCTTTGCAGCGGGCGGAACTTGAACATTCCTGCTGTTTCAACCCGTCCATAAAGATAGTTAATATTTCCATACGTTTCAAGTTTTCCTGCACTCCGCCTGGTGCAAAGCCCCTGTTACCGGCCGTTTTTATCCATTTACCTGCTGTATTGAGTTTAAAACCCATGCTGTAAAACTATAAAATAGTACAAAAACAAAATATGCTAATGTCGTACTATTAATGGCTGAAAGTTCAGCTTTACCCTTAGTTTTCAAAACTACAAGGCCAAGAGAAATCATCATTAATCCCAAGATGAATTTTTCGAAAAGATTCGAAAATTCAAATTGAGAAAGATTAATAAACAATCTCGCCAATGAATTAATAAAAACAATAATTGCCATTGCCAATACAATGAACCCGGTTATTTTTTGAGTTTTTATCAGAATAATGCTTTTATAGAAAATTATCAGTGGAAAGAAAAGAAGTCCACCCGAAATAATTATGCTCGTGTCAATAATAACAGGTATTTTTAGTGCTCTAATAAAAAGTACAATTGTTAATGCTCCAAATATCCAACCCATTATTTTGAAATATCTGTCATTTTCAATAATAGCAAATCGTATAAAAAAACCAAATAGCAATGCAATTGGTAATAATAGAATTTGATGTCGTAACGGCAAATCTATTATACTGCCATAAATCATAGCAAACCAAAACGAAAGGGTTATAATTCCTAGAATTTTATTAAAGTAAAGCATTGCAAGTCCGGCAACCAATGGAACAAATAATAATTGCATAAAATAAAAACCTATCCATTCCCCAAGTGAAAAATATGCAATTGAAGTAAGGAGCCATATTGTCACTAAAATACCAAGCAATATTAATTTAAAAATTTTCATAAGTCAGTCTGCAAATTTTGTCGGTATAATCTTATCATCGTTGGTGTCTTTAAATGGCCGGTAACTAACGGCTTGTCCCAACTAATCCATATCACTTGGTGTTATTCTTACTTTAGTACAAGTTGGTGTTATCTGAAATTTTTAATTAAAACAATTATTTATCAGCGTTTTATTTCTTTAATTGATTTATTCTCCTATAAAATCATAAAACCTTATTAATCTCCAAAAAGCCACCCATAATATCCCCATAAAATCATATGTAAAACTACACATCATATTTCTTATATCCAAATATTTATAAAATATTTTCATTTATTCATAATTCAATGTTCAGGTGTACATTTACCAAAAATGTTTTATTTGGTTTGAAGGGACAGGGTAATATTGTGCAGGTCTTACGCAAAAGCAGGCGCAGCCTGCAAAGATATAAAGGCGGGGGAAGGATCCCTGCCGGGGTATGATAGCCTGTAGTATATTTACCAATAGATATCGTCAATGTATTTGTTTGATTTTTGTTGACCAAATTTTACTCTTTTAATTATATCATATGGTATTGGTTTTCCTTTCTCATAGTCATCCAATATCCTGATCAGCTTTTTTCTTGTAAAATAAAGTAATTGATAAATGCCCGTCCCCATTATGGGAAGTACAATGCAGACAGATATTACAAACGAGCTCATGCCAACGATTGGAACAACAACATCACCATGTGAATATCTTTCATCTATTGCAGTTCCAATTTTACCCGCCATTACAGGTATTGGTAAAATTGATATTTTCAAGATCGCATTTCTCCTTTTTTTGAAAAACATATCTATAATGGCGATAGAAGTATCATTATTGCCGAATTGATTCAGAAATTCATTTTTTGTTAAATGAAAATTTCTTTTCTGATCAAATTTTGTCGGGTCATTAAGAGCTTGTCCGAACGAAACCAGTTCAACTATCAGGAAAAATATCAATATGAGAATTACGTGTTTCAGTTTTTTTATTTTATTGTAAAAACATACACCACCAACTCACATAAGAATCACCGTTTTAAACCAGAAGAATAAAACTCAGCGCACCTTTTACAAACGAATACATATCAAACATGAGCTTCAGCCGGGCAGCCATATCAGCCGTAGAATACCATCAATGCACCAACTTCAGCACCATATGCTGTGACTTACCATTACCATCAAATTCCATCTTAAAAGTATACATGCCTGCCGGCAGGTTTCCCGCAGAAAAACTTAACACATGCCTTCCTGCGGCTTGTGATGCGCTCAGCGGCTCAGCCACCAGTTCACCTATGGAATTATACACCCTTAATTTTACCGCGCCGGCTTCAGGAATGCTGTAACTTAAATCAACCACATCACTAAACGGGTTGGGGTAGCCTGCAAATTCAAAACCCGCGTCACCTTTGCTATGCTGTATAAATATTTTCGGCATGATCAGGCTGGCATCCTCATTCTCATTGCCGTACTGGTCGCCAATTACGCCGGAACCGCTTAATGAAAAGTCAAGTTCTCCGGGGCTCAGCTCTTTTAACGGTCGAAATCCCAATACAATCATTTCATCATTGGCCTCAACATCAAAATGATTTGTTGTAGCATACACAACCCGGATTACGCCATCTTCGTCGGTTACAAGTAAATCATTGTTGTCAGCAATGATCTCGTCAAGTGAAGGATTGATCTTTACCGGCGCACCTTTGCCCTGATCTTTTGCCATGCAGGCGTTCACTAATTTATATTCCTTGTCAGGATAATTCAGTTCAAGCCCCAGGGCAGAGAAGTCTTTCATTTTTGTACTGATCCGTAATGGCACTTCAACGTATCCGGGATTGCCCCTTACTATATAATCATCTGCTATGGAAATGATATTTTGAGATAGTGATTTTGCACTATTCCATGTTGTCAAGGAATCGCGGTATTTATAGCTGGAAGCGTTGTAGTCGCCGTAGCAGATTGTTTTTAACATAATATTCAGGTCTGAGCCGGCCATAGTAACCAGTGTGTCCAGTGCAACCCAGTTGCCTTTAGGGAAGTAAAAAACCGGATTGTATGGTGATCCGACCTTTGCTTTTATTCTGGAAATATCTATGGAATTTATGGATGCATTATGATCAACATCGGCAGCTTTTTTATATTTTACTGAAAAATTTCTTGACGGATTTAAAATGGTGTCGGAGCCGATGAAATATTTTACCAGCGCAATATCTACGGCATTCACATCATTACCACCCTGTAAAGTATCAACACCGTATTTATGGCAAGAAAGCACATAATTACCGTCGGCAATACAGGCAAACTGATAATTCCCGGTTTCATCACTGGTATCTCTTGCCAATTCTGTATTATCAGGATAACTTTTTAGTACGATCTCAATATTGCCTATATCGTAAATAGCAGGATTATATGTTGGGGCGTTGGATGCAATACCGGTATTGGCTTTAGCTGCATAACGCGTTTTACCGCTGATTGAATGTCCGCAGGAATAAATATTAGAAGATATGAAATTGCCAAAAGAACTTGGGAATAATCCAACACTAATTGTACTTGATACAGTATTGGTAGCGGTATTTATTACACTTATTGAACTAGCTAAATAATTTAGAACATATACTTTGCTTCCATCAGGGCTCACCGAAATACCTCTTGGACTATGACCGACCGGAATTGTAGCCTCAATTGTAAAAGTTGCACTGTTCATCACACTTACATTATCATTGTCCATATTTGAAACATATATTTTACTTCCATCCGGGCTTATAGCTATACCTTCAGGCCAACGACCAATATAAACCCGTTTCATAACAGTGTCGGCTGAACTATTTATCACACATATTTTATTTGCATTCGATACCACAACAAATACTTTGGTTCCATCCGGGCTTAT
Source organism: uncultured Bacteroidales bacterium (assembly GCA_964626855.1). Lineage (GTDB taxonomy): Bacteria > Bacteroidota > Bacteroidia > Bacteroidales > CAIWKO01 > CAIWKO01. The sequence goes on along the minus strand of CAZVKJ010000005.1, from coordinate 13,364 downwards.
AGCAATACTTTCCGGAAAAGATTCAGCATAGATAGTTTTTATGACCGTATTGGTAGCACTATTAATTACACATACGCTATTATTGACTTGAGTCGCTACATATACCTTATTTCCGTCAGGGCTTACTACTATGCCGCGAGGTCCATTCCCGACAGCAATAGTAGCCGAAACAGTATTAGTTGCACTATTTATTACACTTATTGTACTATTGTTATAGTTACTAACGTATACCCTACTCCCGTCAGGACACACAGCAAGACCAAAAGGAAGACTGCCAACAGGAATAGTAGCTGAAACAGTATTTGTAGCGCTATTTATTACACTCACGGTATTACTTTGACTGTTTGCAACATATACTTTGTTTCCATCCGGGCTTACCGATACACCAATAGGGTTGGCTCCAACAGGAATTGAGGCTACAACGGCATTGGTAGCAACATTAATAACCTTTACTGCACTAAAATACTCACTCGCTATGTATGCTGTTTGTGCATATGAGCTTAAGTGAATAATAGATAAAATAATAAGGAAAAATAGTTGTTTCATAGAATTATTATGTTTAATTTTTAATAGATGGTCTTACCCCATTCTTTTACAGGACTTCTATATTACCATGTTACTCTTATTTCTGCTTGACTTTTTACATTTTTCAATACCTGCTTTCCTATCAATGGATAAACTTCAGCACTTTGCATTGTAATTTGCCCTTGCCTTCAAATTCCATCTTAAACGTATACATGCCTGCCGGCAGGTTTCCTGCGGAAAAACTTAATACATGCCTTCCTGCGGCTTGTAATGCGCTCACCGACTCAGCCACCAGTTCACCTATGAAATTATACACCCTTAATTTTACCGTGCCGGCTTCCGGAATGCTGTAACTTAAATCAACCACATCACTAAACGGATTGGGGTAGCCTGCAAATTCAAAACCCGCGTCACCGTTGCTTTGCTGTATAAATATTTTTGGCATGATCAGACTGGCATCCTCATTCTCATTACCGTACTGGTCGCCAATTACGCCGGTCCCGCTTAATGAAAAGTCAAGTTCTCCTGGACTCATTTCTTTAACAGGGCGAAATCCCAATACGATCAATTGATCATTGGTCTCAACATCAAAGTGATTTGTTGTAGCATACACAACACGGATCACGCCATCTTCGTCGGTTACAATTAAATCATTGTTGTCGGCAATGATCTCGTCAAGTGAAGGATTGATCTTTACCGGCGCACCACCTTTGCCCTGATCTTTTGCCATGCAGGCGTTCACTAATTTATATTCCTTGTCAGGATAATTCAGTTCAAGCCCCAGGGCAGAGAAATCTTTCATTTTTGTACTGATCCGTAATGGCACTTCAAAATATCCGGTATTGCCCGTTACTATATAATCATCTGCGATAGAAATAATGTTTTGAGGTAGTGATTTTGCGCTATTCCATGTTGTTACGGAATCGCGGTATCTATAGCTGGAAGCGTTGTAGTCGCCGTAGCAGATGGTTTTGAGGTTGACAAGTAAATTGGCCCCGTTAACGGTGATAAGCGTGTCAAGCGAAACCCAGTTTCCTTTTTGAAAATTATAGTTAGTATTATACGGAGAACCGACTTTCGCCCTAATTCTGGCAAGGTCTATAGCATTGATCATTAAATTATTGTCAACATTGGCAGCATGTTTATATTTTGCAGAAAAATTTCTTGATGGATTTGTTAGGGTGTCTGCGCCAATAAAATATTTTATCAGCGAAATATCAATGGCGTTAACATCATTACCCCATTGTAAAGTATCACCATTATATTTATGGTAAGAAAGCAAATAATTACCGTCGGAAACATTGGAAAAATGAAAATTTCCGGCTCCATCACTGGTATCTATTGCCAATTCTGTATTATCAGGATAACTTTTTAGTACGATCTCAATATTGCCTATATCGTAAATAGCAGGATTATATGTTGGGGCGTTGGATGCAATACCGGTATTGGCTTTAGCTGCATAACGCGTTTTACCGCTGATTGAATGTCCGCAGGAATTGACCAATACAGTAACACTTGCAGTATCGGTGCAGCCAAAAGTATTTTGTGCCGTTACAATATATTTTGTAGTAATATCGGGAAAAATATCTGCAGGGTTTTGATCTGACGATATAAATCCCGCAGGTACAGAATTCCAGGTATATGTTGATGGAAGCAAATTAAATCCTGTAATAGAAATATCATCAATGCGCACAGTCGACAAATTAGCATCGGAATAACAATTGAATCCAAAATAATAATTGCCTGTGGCTGGTGGTGTAAAGTATATTGTTGCCATTTCCCATGAAATGTTAGTGAGCGCCGTATCGCCGTTATTATTCCACAAAATTACAGACTGTGACGTAACAGTTGGAGCCGTTCCGACAGTAACTTTTAATTTCTCAGGATAAAATACAAAGTCAGAGTCATACCAAAATGTTATTGTATAAGTTGTGTCTGCTTCAAGTGATTGCGCCGGTGTTATTGCCCATGCATCAGCAGCAGAATATTGATTGTAATGATAGCATAGATTCGCATTACCGGAATGGGAATATTGATTGTCCTGAGTCCAATTATTTCCTGTTCCATTGTGATTAATAAAAGTAAAACCCGGTGAAGGCCATGTTTCAAATCCTGCTGCGTAGGTGAACGCTGTGTATGAGTTTGAAACTGCTGAAGATATTAAATCAATTGGAGTACCGGGACATATATTATTATTTGAACATGCAGCGTTTACGGATGATGGCCCCGGTTGGACAACAACTTGAGATATGATAGTATCCGCATAGGGTGGATTGCTATTTATTATCAGAGTCACATTATAGGTTCCCGTATTTGAATATATATGAGCAGGATTTGATTCGTGTGATAGTGGGCTCCCATCGCCAAAATCCCAGGTTAAGTTGGTAATTGTACAATTAAACGTGCTTGCATTGCTTGTGAACTGTGTTGCTGCCCCAAGGCATGCCGGACCGGTTGAAAATGCGACATTATAATTAGAATTTACAATTACAAAAGATTTCACGATAGTATCAATGCATGTCGGAGAACATTCGACAATTAATGAAACATTATAAACACCGGTGTTTGAATATATATGTAATGGGTTTTGTTCATGTGACAGTGGACTTCCATCACCAAAATCCCAGGTCCAACCTGTAATTGTGTCATTAAATGAACTTGAATTATCTGTAAACTGAGTTTCTAATCCAAAGCATCCGCGGTTTGCTGAAAAATCAGCAATTATACACGGAGGGGTGATCAAAACCAAAACGTGATCTTCGACTGTTACTGATTGTCCGTTACACCCTGTATAATTCGCTTGTACGGTATAGGTTGTATTTGATGCAGGGCAAACCTGAACCGAATCCCCTGTGCCAATTTGTGTTCCTCCGCTAAACCAAAGTAATTGCGGGTTGGAGCCTCCCTGTGGAGTAAAACGCCATGCTTCATTTTGGGCCGACCATGCCGAAGTATTCCGCCCTGGAGCTGCAATTCCCATTGCTCCTAAACCATTTTGAATCCCCACCAGGCCATTTCCTGAATTCCAATCAACACATGCAGGGCTGTTTTCAATATACACTTCAATAATATTTGAAGTTTCATATAATACTATTTGTTGTGTGGCAAATAAGTTATTACAAATGACGCCATGATGATTATATAAGGGAACCTGATACCAGCTCACTACATATTTTCTGCACGGATAAGCGCCAACAACATTGTAATAAATTGCCCCGCCTATGGAAGGATCAATATCACGAAACACACCAAAAATCGAATTACTTTGCAGGCTAATTGAAGGGCATGTCATAGTGTATTGCCATAAACTATAACCTGTTGCACTTTGAATATCAAAGCTTATCAAACCATTAGAACTTATAATAATTTTGTTAAATGTATTACCGTAAAAACAAAAATTAAAAGGAAGATTGATAACAGGACTCCACTTGTCGTCAATATTTGTTAGAATTTGTGTGCCGGTATCATAAGTATACGGAGGATTATAGTTCACTGATTCGACTGTGTAATCATTTGTCGAACTGCTGATCGGCTCTGCAATAGCTTCCAGGGTTACACATGACTGTCCGGCAGGTAAGGCAACATCATTACCGCTATTTCTTATTATGGATACCAGAGGGCATGCAGATTGCCCAAAAACACCGGCTTTGAGAAGCACAGTTATAAAAAATAACAGATAAGTTTTTATTTTCATAAATTAATGAACCATTTTTAATATTAAGCAATTCGATTGAATGTTACCGGTAAACTCCAGCCTGAACGTATACATGCCTGCCGGCAGCTTACCTGCGGGAAAACTTAGCACATGCCTTCCTGCGGCTTGTGATGCGCTCACCGGCTCTGCCACCAGTTCACCTATGGAATTATACACCCTTAATTTTACCGTGCCGGCTTCCGGAATGCTGTAACTTAAATCAACCACATCACTAAACGGGTTGGGGTAGCCTGCAAATTCAAAACCCGCGTCACCGTTGCTATGCTGTATAAATATTTTCGGCATGATCAGACTGGCACCCTCATTCTCATTGCCGTACTGGTCGCCAATTACGCCGGTACCGCTTAATGAAAAGTCAAGTTCTCCGGGTCTCATTTCTTTAACCGGGCGAAATCCCAACACGATCAATTGATCATTTGTTTCAACATCAAAGTGATTTGTGGTGGCATACACAACACGGATCACGCCATTTTCGTCGGTTACAAGTAAATCATTGTTATCAGCAATGATCTCGTCAAGTGAAGGATTGATCTTTACCGGCGCACCTTTGCACTGATCTTTTGCCATGCAGGCGTTCACTAATTTATATTCCTGATCAGGATAATTCAGTTCAAGCCCCAGGGCAGAGAAATCTTTCATTTTTGTACTGATCCGTAATGGCACTTCAAAATATCCGGTATTGCCCGTTACTATATAATCATCTGCGATAGAAATAATGTTTTGAGGTAGTGATTTTGCGCTATTCCATGTTGTTACGGAATCGCGGTATCTATAGCTGGAAGCGTTGTAGTCGCCGTAGCAGATGGTTTTGAGGTTGACAAGTAAATTGGCCCCGTTAACGGTGATAAGCGTGTCAAGCGAAGGCCAGTTTCCTTTCGGAAAGTTTCGTCCGGTAAGATACGGCGAGCCAATCTTAGATTTTATCCGCGCAATATCAACCGCATTGACCATTGAATTATTATCTACATTGGCGGCGCATTTATACTTATACGAAAAATTTCGCGATGGATCCTGTGTAGTATCGGCCCCGACATTATATTTCAACAGGGCAACATCAATGGTATTAATATCGTTGCCAAATTGCATAGTGTCTGCAGTATATTTATCATAAGTAATCCTGTAAATACCGTTTCCAATATTACTGAAATAATAACTTCCATAAGCATCACTTGTGTCGCGGGCAATTTCAATATTATCGGGATAGTTTTTTAAAATCACTATCACTTTATTAATATTATACAGAACATTATTATAATATGGTGGATTGGCATACGGGCTACCGGCATTGGCCTTACCTGCATATTGAGTTTTACCGGAAATTGCAACACCGGTATCGGGAACATATACCAGTACCGCATCCGTTGCGATGCAGCCATTGTTACTAACGGTTAAGGTATAATATGTAGTTTCTGTCGGCGAAGCTAAGGGCCTTGAAATATTATAATCACTCAAACCGCTGGTTGGTGACCAGGAAAAAGTACCCGGCCCGCTGGACGAATCTCCCAGCATAACAGGAATACCGGAGTAAACGGTATCATGACCGGCTTCTGATATTGGAACGGGTTTCACGGTAATAATATAAGTATAGGGAGTCCCGACACAATTATTTAACGTAGGTGTAATAGTGACAGACGCTGATACAGGCGTATTCCCTGTATTTGTGGCGGTAAATGACGGCGGAAGTCCCGAGCCGCTTGCAGCCAATCCTATTGAGGTATTCGTGTTTGTCCAGGAGAAATTTGCATTTGAGGGATTACTACAAGTTGATATTGCATTCATAATAGTATTACTGCATATTGTATCGTTTGAAACAGGGCAAACAGTAGGTGAAGGATACACAAACACCTGGTATTGGGAGGATGTTCCGACACATCCATCCAGGGTGGGGGTAACGGTAATAACTCCAAATACTGTATTTATTCCGGAATTTTGTGTAACAAACGAAGGGACATCCCCGCTACCGCTGGCTGCTAATCCGATACCGGCATTGGAATTTGTCCATGTATAAGTTGCTCCTGACGGTGTCGACTGAAAGCTTGTTGCAGGCACAACATCATTAACACAAGCATTCATATTAGCAGGAACGCTTACAGTTGGCCTGGGTTTAGTCTGAACAGTTATGGTGAAGTCAGAAGACATGCAGCCGTTATTGTTACCTGTTACAGTATATGTTGTAGCGGTTGAAGGATGAACAACTACAGAGCTGCCTGTCATATTGCCCGGTTGCCATGTAAATGACATTGCTCCCGAAGCCTGAAGTGTGGAATTTTGTCCGGCACATATAACAGATGGCGTCGCAGTCACAGTGAGAACATCAGGATATGCATTAACAATTAAAGGAGTGATGATGGTGTCACTATATGGTGGATCGCCTGTTATTATTAACATCACATTATAAGTTCCCGTACTGGTAAATATGTGTGATGGATTTTGTTCGTTTGATCCGGGGCTTCCGTCTCCAAAATTCCAGCTCCAGCCTTTAATTTCACAATTGGAGGAAACTGAATGATCAGTAAATTGCGTAACCGAGCCAACGCATACAGTATCGGCTGAAAAAGCCGCATGATAATCAGGATATGAAATAACAACCGGGGCAACAATTGTATCACCATACGGCGGACTGCTGACAGTTATTAATGTTACATCATAAGTTCCCGTATCTGCGTATACATGTGATGGATTTTGTTCGTTTGACAAGGGGCTCCCATCGCCAAAATCCCATGTCCAACCGGTAATGGCGCCATAGGGAGAAACAGAGTGATCGACAAACTGGGTTGCATATCCCGGGCATGCCGGATTAGAAGAAAAAGCGGCTTGTTCACACACGGAAAAAATTGGCGACATACCATCAATCATAATATAGGGCTGAGGAGAACAGCCCAAATCATGGACCATAAACATTATTCCGGTATAGTCTTGTGTGGGCGTAAATGTTACACTATGAAGAACCCAATGATTAATATGCGCAGCATCATATACATTTCCTGAACTCCATAATAATTCCAATTTATCACATCCACTGTTATTTCCGTATACCAAGAGTTCAACACATCCAGGCACAATTCCCCCACCAGTGGAATTTGTTGTTGCAATTGCAATGGTAAAATTATACTCTTGTCCCGCATGCATGGGGCTGCTTAAAGTATCATCTACGCCTTCCTGCCAGGTGTTTTGTTGAACAAGTCCAACATAGGTGCTTCCACTATAGGCTGCAAGGCTAACTCCCCAGGAACCGGGCTGTGTATCAGGAGTATATGTCGACGAACATTGAGTCCATCCTGTTGGTGGCACATGCGGCATGGCAGCACCTTCAAAACCCGGATTGGTAACGGTAAGTGAATCGCACGAGTATGGGGGGGACTGGGCTAATAATCTTAAAATTATAAATATAAAAACGTTAAAAAGTAATATTTGCTTTTTCATCATATGATCAATTTAATTCAATCAGTATAATAAGTGAATAACTTTATCAAATATAAAACAAAATATTCTGATTATGCAATTTTTCCGCAAATAATTTCAATAATGTATTTGCTATTGTGGATATACTTATGATTCTTGTTTCCCATAAGTTCCTTTTTCATAAAAAACCCGGGCATCAACAGCAGTACAAAGTCATTGAATGATCACAGGGATTATGATGGTTCGTGGCAGGCGCAGCCTGTAATGATATAATGGCAGAGGAAGGAGGTTTTGGCGTAAAGTAAGGAGATTCCTCATTTTGTTTCACTCCATTTACAATGACGTCCACCATAAACGACGCATTGTCAAGTTGCTTCTTTTTGTATTAAGTTTTGTATTATGCAACCCATACTGTTAAAGGTTTTTATTAATTATAGCCCGATTTTCACCTGAAGCAGAACGGTATATTTTAGCTTTTTTTAATGGTACTTTTGGCTTGACCCAAAAGTACCCAAAAGGTCAAGAAAATATGATGCAAACCTTCACACAAGCGCCATAGGTGCCCCTTTGGGGCCACTCCCTGACATCGCCATATTTTCTGGCCAGCACACCGTTGCTGCTATGCAGCAATTCGGTGGTTCCGTGCTAAAATTTTAATTTTCAGCAACTATATTTCCTTTTGCACCAAAAGGTGGAAACCCAGAATGACATTATGGGTTGTTTGTTATTGAAGGAGGAGGGCAGCGGAGCGCTCTGCGCTCCGCTGCCCTCCTCCTCTCCCTCCCCCATAGTTAAAATGTCATTCCGAACGTGACTGCCGTAACAACCGTGCAGGCAGGAACGTGAGGAATCTCATTAATTCGTGAACAAAATAAGTATTATGAATAGCAAATATATCAAACCATTTCAGATGCCATTATGATATTTATTATGCGGTTAATATAGTGTCTAATAAATATTAACCATGTTCGGCATATATAAACGATATTCAAATGCAATTTTCAAATAATACAGGAGCAGCCTGCAATGATATAATGGCGGGGGTATAAACCTCTGCCAAACAGAGGACAGTTTTCCCGCTGGCAGCAGCACAAATTATGCACAAAATTTAATATAATTCATTCTTGCAAATTTTTAATTCACTCATTTTCAAAAGCATGACACACAATTTTCTTATCACTGTAGCTTTTGGAGAATGTCTATATACCATTTTGTATTTTGCATCTTTTTTAGCTTCCAAAATCCACATCGCTCCATCTTTTACAACCTTATTACTTTTCTTAATTGTTGGAATTCCCCAGAAGTATATATTATTAACTTTTCTTATTACTCCCTTCCATTGTCTTTCTGTTATTCGGATTGTGTCATTTTGAACTAATTGTCCGGGATCATACCCTCCTAGTCCATTTGCTTTCTTTACAATTAGGAAATATTCATTATTCTTTTTTTCAAGTCGAATAGCAATTGGATTATGAAATGTTCTAAGCCAGGTAAAACGGTATGCTTCAAAATCGTAATTTTTATAAAGTTTGGGTTCGTCCAAAGCAGTCAACTGTTTGGAAAACCATGTATTTATAAACAATGCAAATTTTTCCCTTTTTTGATAAAATGAGCTATCTTTTTCTTGTCTATATGCATTAACAGTGTCAATTAGAATTCTTGTCGGAAAAAACAAAAGATTTGTGTCTTTTACGTAAAGACGGTCAGTCATATCTACTTTGTCCTTCCCATTAATAACTGTTTCATTCTGACTATGAACAGTAAAAAACAAAGCCATTAAAGTCAATGTAAATATGTATTTCGCTTTCCCCATATTTTGAGTATAACTGCCCGGTGTTTCAGGCGGCGACGTCTACCGCACGCGGATAAAAACCGTTTCCTGTTCTGCCAACCGTCAAGTTAAATAAAAGAACGTATTTGTCCGCAGTCCCGCCCTGCCGCTTAATACTAGCCGAAATTATAACCAGTTTTATTTAATGATTTTTAAACTTACCTCTCCTCTTCCACAAGAAATGTTTATAAAATAATAACCTGATGGAAGTTTATCAGGCAGACTCAGGATTTGTTGATGTTTCCCTATTTCTTGCTTTACGTTATTAATGAATGTTTTAATAATTCTGCCTTGAATATCAACGAGGCGGATGGAAATCATTTCCTGATCTTGTAATTCATATTCCAAGGTGGCGTTTTGCCTGATGGGGTTAGGATATATTAAAACAGAATTATTCGTAAGGGAAAAATCAATAATTCCAATATTTAATCCTGAAATATATCGCGCTAAGGCAAAATATGAATCGGTGTTATTCATTGAAAATCCTCCTAGTACAATTTTCCCATCGGATTGTATGGCAACCGAGTAGGCAACATCATTACCTGTGCCAATTGGAGTAGTAACTATTCCGTTTATACCAAATGTACTATCCAAACTTCCGTTTACGTTATATCGAAGCAGCGCGAAATCATGATTCGTACCATTATATGCTGACCCAGCCATGATTATCTTTCCATCCGGCTGAAGACTTAATGAATATCCACTACAGGAATTGGAGTCAATTGATGTGATAACGATTCCATTTGAACCAAACAGACTGTCGAATGTGCCGTTTGAATTAAACCTGGCCATTACAAAATGCTTATTAGCATTTGTGGACATTCCGCCTAAAATAATTTTTCCATTGGGTTGCACAACTAATGAGGATATGATTATTCCCATCGAACTATAAAAATAGGTTAATTTACCATCATCACTAAAACTTGTATCTAATATACCATTTGAATTATACCGGGCTAAGCATATGCCATATGATATGCCGCCATCACTTGAATTACCTGCTGCTAAAATTTTACCATCTGATTGTATAGCAACCGAGGTGGCATTATCACTGTGTGGCCCCACGGCAGTAATCAATTTACCATTGGTACCGAAACTATTATCGAATGAGCCATCTGTATTAAAACGAGCTAATGCAAAGTATTGTCTGCTTTGTTCTGAATATCCGGCTACAACAATTTTTCCATCTGTCTGAATTGCTAGAGAACGCGCCTCGTCAAAACCCGTGCTCATTGAGACAACAACTTTCCCATCTCCATTAAAAGTTGAATCCAAAGTTCCATCATGGTTATACCTGACCAAAGCCCAATTACAATCAGTACCTGTGTTACTACTACCTGCTAATACGATCTTTCCATCCTGTTGTATGGCGACTGAATATGCATAATCACTTTTCCCGGTTACTACATCGGTTGTAACTTTTCCACCGCTACCAAAACTATTATCTAATGAACCATCCGAATAATATCTGACTAATGAAACATCATAATTGTTAATGGGGTGGGAATATCCTGCCACAACAATTTTCCCATCAGATTGAATAGCTAGGGAATATGCTTTATCAAATCCTGAAATGGATGTAGTAATTATTCCATTAGTATTAAACGTACTGTCCAGACAGCCCTGCTGAGAAAATATTTCATTAGAAAGAATTGTTGAAAGAAAAGTAAAAATGATAATCAGTTTTTTCATGGCATAATGTTTAACTTTCTATAATTGGTTATAACTTGTGGATTGTTCCAATTAATAATTACTTTTAGTTGATGTTATATTTTCTTTATCTTCCATAAAACCATCCATAATATCCCCATAAAATCATATGTAAAACTACACATCATTTTTCTTACAACCAAGTATCTGTTAAAATTTTTTTCCAAATGTTGCAACCCCTCACAATTTTTTACGACCTTAGATTTGAAACCGTCGAACGGCATTGATAAAAACTGAAACGGAAAAATATAAGGCACTTATAGAACAGTGTAAGGCAGGTGATAAAATGTCATTTTATGATGTGTACCGGCTTTATTCCCGGGCGATGTACAACATATGCCTGAGGCTGCTCGGCGACCGTAACGATGCGGAAGACATTTTACAGGAAGCCTTTGCCGATGCTTTTCTGAAAATAGACGATTTCAGGTTCGAATCAACGTTTGGCGCATGGTTAAAACAAATCGTAGTGTATAAATGTATCAGCTCATTGCGGAAAAGAAAGATCGAACTCGAATTTATTGAAAACATGGAAGATTATGATATGCCAGAAGACGACAACACCGGCAAAACGGAACAGGAAGCCGCACTTATGATCGAAAAAGTGAAAAAAGCCATGCTGCAGCTACCTTCCGGAAGCAGGTCGGTATTCTCACTTTACCTTTTTGAAGGTTACGACCATGGCGAGATCGCTGAGATCATGCAAATCACCGAATCCACATCAAAATCACAGTACATGCGCGCACGGCAAAAAATAAAAGAAATCATATCATCATGAAAATACAAGAGGACAAACTGGAACAATTCATCCATGATCACCGGCAAGGCTTCGACAGCGAAGAACCGTCACCAGGATTGTGGAATAAAATAGAAAAACAACTGCCCGCCGCCAAAAAGGAAAGGACAAGCCGTTTTATGTATTTCATCCGCTTTGCCGCCATCTTTGCCCTTGGCGCCATCACATCCGCCGCCATCGTGTATTTTATCAACCGCCACGGCTCCGGCAGGCCTGATGAATTGAGCATACAGAAGATGGAGATAAAAAAGCCGCCACAGCAGCTAAAACAGGACAGCGCAACAAAAAAACTTCCGCAAAATACGGTGAAGGCCGAAAAACAGCTCTGCATCAAACAAAGCTACAGCCATAAACATGACCAGGATCAAATGGAAAAGCACGAAAGCCTGCAGGAAATACAGGCATATTATATGTCGCGGATCAACGACCGCCTGGATAAGATCATGCAGCTTACCTCTACCCTGCCCGGCGTCAAACAACAGATCTATGATGAACTGTCACAGATCGACAGCATCTGTAATAATATGCAGGGAGACCTTAAAGACAATATGAACAACCAGGAGGTGATCGATGCCATGGTGATGAATTATAAAACACGGGTGGACATCCTGGATGAAACAATAGCGGAATTGCAGGAAAAAAAATAAAAAACTAAACACAACAGGATTATGAAAACTACATACACCATCGTCATTTTTCTCTGGATGAGCCTATGCGTCTTTTTGGCTGATGCCCAGAAATACGAGCAAACCAAAACAATCACCAGGTCGTTCCCGGTTACTAAAGAAAGTGTGCTGAAACTGACCAACAAGTATGGTGATATCCTGGTAAACAACTGGGATAAGGACAGCGTAGCCATTAATGTAACCATCAGGGTCACGAATAAAAAAGAAGCCGACGCCATTGAAAAGATCAACAGCATCGAAGCACAGTTCAAGGCTTCGCAGTTTTACCTTGATGCACAGACGGTCTTCAAAGACAATAAGACCGCCATCACTGCCGACATTTCAGAGATCACGAGCAACATCTTCAATTCCGAGCGCAATGTGCTTATAAACTATTCCGTGAGTCTGCCCGCCTGGCTGAACCTGGAGATATACAACAAGTATGGCAATGTGTATGTGCCTAACCATACGGGACGCTTTACACTGAGCCTGTCATACGGTGATTTTAAAGGCAATGACCTGCTCGGCGAAAATGATATGGCGGTTAATTTTGGCAATGTCACCATGGGAACCTTTGAAAAAGGAAAACTTAAAACCGGCTACTCAGATGTAACCATGAAAAAAGGAGGCTCACTGCGGCTTGAAAGCCGGTATTCAAAATTCTGGCTTACCACCGTCAACACCATGGAGATCGATTCGCGGCATGATAAATTTTCGGTGGAT
>CAZVKJ010000004.1:0-153890 GCA_964626855.1 uncultured Bacteroidales bacterium | reverse complement strand
TTAAAGATGTCGGAAACGTGGATATGAAGAGTGAAAAAGGAAATAACGTCATTGTGAATCCGAAACCTGCCAATAAAAAATAAAATGGCACCTGAATCAAAAATACCCTGCACCGAAAATGCAGGGTATTTTTTTGGTATTACCGTCTGTCTTTCACAATCAATATAACATAATGCAGTGATTATCAAAAAAAGCAAAAGGCTGACAATTTCAACAATTGTCAGCCTTTTCGTGTAGCGGGGACGAGAATTGAACTCGTGACCTCCGGGTTATGAATCCGACGCTCTAACCACCTGAGCTACCCCGCCAATAATAAAGAACAAAAAATATTTCAGCGATCCCGGCTGGATTCGAACCAGCGACCCACAGCTTAGAAGGCTGTTGCTCTATCCACTGAGCTACGGGACCTTTGCGGGATGATGTCGGGGTAGCAGGATTCGAACCTGCGACCCCCTGGTCCCAAACCAGGTGCGCTAGCCGGGCTGCGCTATACCCCGAAGTATTTTAATTAATGTATTGCGGAGAGGGGGGGATTCGAACCCCCGGTACCAGTTGCCCAGTACGACAGTTTAGCAAACTGTTGGTTTCAGCCACTCACCCACCTCTCCTGGTTTTTATGCTGATTTAAAAATTTCTAAAATAAATAAAAAAAGAACGTACGACAGTTTAGTCCGCCGCGGCGGATTGGTTTCAGCCACTCACCCGCCTCTCCTCGATTTATTCTGAAATTTTAATTCATACAACAAAAAAAGAACGCTTAATGTTTAACTTTTCTCCTCATCCAAAAGGGACAGCAAAAGTATGAAAATGTTTTATAATGACAAAATGATTTTTTGATTTTGAATTTATATAAAATACAAATCATTATTTACGACCCGGATATACTTTTAATGCTTCCTCCAGACAACGCATTGCAGCTTTTAAATCTTCAACTTTCAATACATAACTAATTCTCACTTCATCCTTTCCCAAGCCTTTAGTTGAATAAAATCCCGTGGCCGGCGCTAACATCACAGTTTGATTTTCATATTCAAAACTCTCAAGCAACCATTTGCAAAACTTATCAGAATCATCAATAGGTAAACGGGCAACTGCATAAAATGCCCCTTTGGGCATAGGACAAAAACATCCCGGCATCTTATTTATTGACTCCACAACAATATTTCTGCGTGCTATATACTCAGACATTACTCCGTCAAAGTACGACTGCGGGGTTTCAACTGCTGCTTCGGAAAGTACCTGTCCAAATGTGGACGGGCTCAAACGCGCCTGAGCAAACTTCATGGCCACATTATATATTTCCTTATTCCGGGTGATAAACATGCCAATCCTGGCCCCACAGGCACTGTATCGTTTTGATACAGAATCAAGTAAAACTACATTATCATCAATACCCTCCAGGTTCATCACAGAAAAATGGGGTTCTCCATCATAGCAAAATTCACGATATACCTCATCAGAGAACAAATACAGATCATATTTTAGTACAAGTTTGCGTAATTCTTCAAGCTCTTCTTTTGAATATAAATACCCTGTCGGATTATTAGGATTGCATACAAGAATTGCTTTGGTTTTGGGGGTGATCAACTTTTCAAACTCGCCAATGCTCGGCAATGCAAAACCATTTTCAATATTTGACACTACCGGCTTAATAACAACACCTGCCGTAACAGCAAATCCATTATAATTAGCATAAAAAGGTTCCGGGATAATCACTTCGTCACCAGGATCCAGGCATGTCATAAATGCGAAAAGTATACCCTCTGAACCTCCGCACGTAACAATAATTTGATTTTCATTTACATTAATACCCCAATGCCGGTAATATTCCACCAACTTCTTCCGGTACGATAAAATACCGGCTGAATGGCTGTATTCAACAACTTTTATTGAGGTATGTTTTAAAACATCCATTGCTCCTTCCGGGGTTTCAATATCGGGTTGTCCGATATTCAAATGATAAACTTTACGTCCTTTTCGCTTTGCTTCATCGGCATAAGGAACAAGTTTTCTGATAGGTGAAGCCGGCATTGCCTGGCCTTTCGCTGATATTTTTGGCATAATTAACAGATTTAAATAAAAAAAAACCGGTAATAAAATTACCGGTACAAATGTTTAACTTTTTTTTGAATAAATAAAATAATATTGACTTTTATCAACAAAATTATTCACTCGCTTTGGCATTTACCGTTCCTTTAATCACTAAAGTCACGGATGCATTAAGAGCGTTTGAAAGAACTGTGATTGTTTTACTGAAAGTTCCGACATTGTTCGTGTTATAACCAACTTTAATCTCACCGCTCTGGCCCGGAAGTATCGGCTCTTTGCTCCAGGTAGGTGTTGTACAACCACATGATTTTCTGACATCTGATAAAATCAAAGGTTCATTTCCAGTGTTTTTAAATTTGAAAACACAATTACCATCAGCCCCCTGAACAATTGTTCCATAATCATGTTCGAGAGATTCAAAAGTAACTTCAGGGCCTGACGGCTTTGCTGTCGAGGTTTGAGCTTTTGAAGCAAAAAAACCCAACATCACAAAAATTAAAATTAATGATATTTTTTTCATTTTTATAAGATTTAAATTGTTAGCCTTAATTTGCGTTTGGAGTGGGTGTAAACCCCTGCTGAACTTGCTTTTCTGGCAAGACTTCATTTGGCTTTTGAAGTACAGTTCCCTTAATCGATAAGGTGAGGGTGGGTTCCGTGGCATTTGAAACCACACTGATCTGTTTGCTTATGGTGCCTATCCTTTTTGTATCATAAGTGACTTTTATTGAAGAACTTTGGCCGGGCAAAACAGGATCCTTTGGCCAGTTCGGCACCGTACACCCACATGAGGAACGTACACTTGAAAGTATCAATGGTTCATCACCTGAATTTTTAAATTTAAATTCACAACTTCCATTATCTCCCTGATATATAGTTCCGTAATCGTATTCTAAAGATTCAAACTTGATTACAGGGCCCTTATTTTGAGCGGAAAGACTAAATGAAAGCAAAAAAATGCTGACAATACAAGTAAAAATCACCTTTTTCATATGAATTCCTGATTTAATTACAAAATTATTAAAATTTTTTGTGATAGCGATCCTATTTTCAAATATTATGCCAAAAATAACAATTTTGTAAACGCAGAATTCCGGGAATTATTTGGTAAAAATTAAATTTTCATCACATAAAGCTTTTTATATTCCGAAAGCTCTCTGGATTTATAAAGAAAATATATTATCCCGTTATGAACTTTAATTTTTTCAACATAAACAAAATCAGGTATATCAATAGTCTGTATAACTCTTCCGTCATTGGTATCAATTTCCTTTAGTTGTGAAATCCCATTTTTTACAAATAAAAAATATATCCGGGCCTGCCCTTTATCATTTAATATAACTTTTGAAAATCCTTTATCCCTGTGAAAAATGATGGGTTTTTCACTAAAAGTATCTGCTTCAGAACTATATTTTTCCAATTCAGAGTTTAAAAAATTAAATACCATAATTGTGTCATTTATCCTGACAAGTGGCGCCTCAACCGGGCGGTTCATTATGATTTGCTGAAAGCGCATATCCTCCTCTCTGCCATTGAAATATGAGCCCCAGCGGTTTCTCTGTATTGCGCCATTATCGGCTATTGTGCGAAAACACCTCAAACTATCGTTGATTTCATCATAATTAAAATAATTAAGCACCTGATTATTATACATATACTGCTTCAGCAAATAATTATTACCCATGTGCCCAACAATGACATTATTTATTTGCTCAAAACTCTTAATGTCAACCGGATTGACGAGGCGTAAATGATTACTATCGGTGTTTATTTCATAAGCCGTTGACGGAGTTATCAGGAAAACCTTTTCATCAAAATCTCTATATAGTTTTATTGGCCTGTTAATTTCATAAGTATAAAGAATTTTTCCTGATGTATCTACCAGTAATAACTCCGGACTGAATAAACTTTGCTTTTTTAAGGCTAATAAAATGAGGTTATTACCTGAAAACTCAAAATCCATGATTTGATAACGTATGCCGGGCATAAGGTCCCGGGGCTTTTCTACAACGATATCAACAGAACAAAGATCATAAGCTTTGTGGCTGAGAAAAATCCTGATGGGTTGAGAATCACCAATAAATGACTTATAATCGTTATAAGACATGCAATGTACGCGAATTTCATTAGGGAGGATGTTGCAATAGACTGAAAAATAGCCTTGTGCGTTAGTAAAACTTTTTACAGAAGTCTCACCAAATGAAATTTCAGCGTTTAAAACCGGCGCATTTGTGATAGAATCATTTACATACCCAGATATAAGATAACCCGGCTGGGCTATTGCTGTATAACAAGCAATAATAAAAAACAGCACTATGGATAACTTATACTTCATTATTCCCGGATATATAAAAAGGTTTTCGGTTTTAATTTGAGAAAAAGCTTTTTGTTTCAATAACAATGCATCCTCCGGTGAAATCGCCGTATTGAGCAGGTACGCCACCGGTATAAATGGAAATACTGCCAATAGCTCCTGAAGGAATATGAGCCTCGCCGTCAACAGATTTTACACCGTCAACAAAGTAAACAAAGTTATCGCTGCGCGCCCCGCGAAAATATAATTCCCCATTATCATTTGTGTAAATATCTGAATTCATTTTACTGATCACTGAAGACAAATCGCGTTTATCAGCAATTTTTCCGTATTCATCAGGTCTGATGATCGTTAGTGGGTCAGGCCTGATTAAAGGATCGCGGTAAGCACGGATTTCCGGAATAGTATCATCCATAGTGATTCCCGGGTTTTCTAAATACAGATCATCAATAAATGTAATTTTATCAGGATTTACAATAATATCATCAATAATTATCGTCTTATATCCCAAATAGGAAATTTTTAAAGTATACATTCCTGAAGGCAATGGTTTTATCACAAAATTGCCATTCACATCCGTTTGGCAGCCTAAAGTAGTATTACTGCCTGATAAAGTAACATATGCACCAGGCAGCGTTTCTTTAGTATCACCATCAAATAGTTTACCTTTGATTGTCCCCGAATTCTGTCCGAAGACCTGTGCAACCATTATAATTAATGTCGCACAAAAAAATAATACATTTTTCATAAGTCATGTTTTTGTAGGTTAGTATTAGAAATTTGATATGTTAAATTAACCTTTAGACCGTTATAGGATGTATTAAATCAGACAAAACTCAATTTTTATAAGACATCGGTGTCATTTATTAAGTTTAAGGTTTTTAGTTTAAATAAGAAAACTCCTGTTTGTAAAAAGAAAACGTCTATTTTAAGGCTTGCGAAGTGGCAAAAAGCGGAATCTACTTGGGTAAATGAGCATTTTTGACGCAAGCGTAACGAAAAAATTGGCGTTTTCTTACAAACACTATTAATACGAGCTGACCTTTACCTATACCAGGCTTTCTGGTTAAAAAAACGTTAATAGAAAAAAAGGTCATTTTACTTTCTTATCTTTACACATAAATGTTCCTAATAACATGATGAAAAAAATACTTTTGTTTTTTATTGCCTTTAGTGCATCTTTTGTTTTTGTTTCCGCCCAGGTATTAACAGGAACCAAAGCCAATAAGGCAATCAACGGTAGCCAGATGGTCAGGTATACGGACAAAACCTTAAACCCGGCATATATTAAATACCGGACTGATGCTCAGCCCGATTATTCGTCTATTAATGAATGGATAAAAAGTACGTTTAATACCGCTCCGGAATCGGATATAATTTTGACCGGTACCGAAAAAGACAAACTTGGTTTTGTACATTATCGCTACCAACAGGTTTATAATGCTATTCCTATCCATGAAGCCGTATTTATAGTGCATGTTTTAAATAATAAGATAGTGTCATTTAACGGGACTATCTTTAGCAACATCAATATCAGCAATGCATTAATCATTTCTCAGGATGTTGCCATGAGCAGCGCTTTATCCTTTGTAGGTGCTTCAGAATACAAATGGCAAAATAAAAATGAAGAGGTATGGCTTAAAAAAATTACCGGTAATCCTCTGGCAACATACTATCCAACGGCCAAAAAAGAAATTATTTACAGCCCTCAAAATGCATCCTTCAGGTACACTTATAAAATTGATATTTATGCCAGCAAACCTGTTTCAAGGCAAAATGTATTTGTTGATGCCCAGAACGGAAAAATCATTAAAAGCCTTGAAACGCTTCACACAACTGATGTTCATGGCACGGCAGTAACCAAATACAGCGGGACAAGAACAATCACAACTGATTCTGTATCACCGGCACTGTTCCGTCTTCATGAAACAGGAAGAGGTAATGGTATCCAAACATACAATTTGCAACAGCAGACGGATTATTCTTCAGCAGTTGATTTCACCGATACGGATAATTACTGGAATAATTTCAACACCCTTTTGGATGAAGCCGCCACAGACGCCCAGTGGGGGGCAGAAATGACATACGACTATTACTTTAATAAACATTCCCGCAACAGTATTGATGGTAACGGTTTCGCATTAATAAGTTATGTACATTACGACCAGGCTTATCAAAATGCATTTTGGGATGGGGTACAAATGACCTACGGTGACGGTAATAACAATAATCCTTTTTGCGCACTGGATATCTGCGGTCATGAAATTACCCACGGCCTTGATTCTTATACCGCAAACCTTGATTATTCAGAAGAATCAGGGGCTATGAATGAAGGGTTCAGTGATATCTTTGGAACAGCAATAGAGTTTTATGCAAAACCGGCAACTGCCAACTGGACCTGCGGTGAGGACATAGGATATATTATTCGTGATCTTCAAAATCCCAATTCACAAGGAGATCCTGATACTTACCTTGGAACTTTATGGGACCCCAATCAGGAGGTACATCAAAACAGTACCGTGCTGAGCCATTGGTTCTATCTGGTATGTCTGGGAGGAAGCGGGACAAACGATAACGGGGATGCATATAATGTATCGGGTATTGGCATGGATAAAGCATGTGCTATTGCTTTCAGAATGCTTACCATTTACCTGACCAACACCTCCGACTACCTGGATGGACGTTTTTATGCCATTGTTTCAGCTACTGATTTATTCGGGGGCTGTTCGCCTGAAGTAGAGACAGTTACAGATGCCATGTATGCTGTAGGGCTTGGTAATGCATATAAACCAACTGTTGAGGTCGGATTTAGTGCAAATAACACCTCGGTTTGCTCAGCGCCGTATACCGTATATTTTACCAATCAAACTATAAATGCCACAAATTACACCTGGTATTTTGGCGATGGCACAAGCACTAACCTGCAAAACCCATCTCATACCTATAATACATTTGGAAATTTTGATGTAAAACTTGTTGCCTCAAGCGTCGGTTGCGGTTCAGATTCTTTAACACATACTGCATTAGTAAGCATAGATTCTAACAATACGAATTACGCTAATATACCTGCCCATGGGATCGGGGAAAAACTCACATGCTGTACGGGAACATTATTTGACAGCGGTGAAACAGGAAATTATTCCAATAACACCAACGGAATCATAACAATTGCACCTCCCGGAGCTTCAAGTGTCCTTATTAATTTTTCCTCGTTCGATTTTGAAGAAGGATATGATTATCTTTATATTTACGATGGTCCGAACACATCTTCACCGCTTATCGGGCAGTTTGACGGTGTAAATTTGCCCAATGGCGGAATAATCCAGTCGACTTTTGGATCAATAACCATACAACAAACTACAGATGAAGGACTTGTTAAGACGGGTTTCCAACTGACCTGGCAATGTAATATGCCATCAACTGCACCTGTAGCACATTTTTACGCTTCGGAAATGAAAAGTTGTACCGGAGTCATTCATTTCCATGATATGAGCACAAACGGCCCTACAAGCTGGTCATGGAATTTTGGCGATGGCAGTACATCAAATCTTCAAAACCCTGTTCATGCATACCAGTCAAATGGCTTTTTTACGGTTACATTAACGGCAACAAACAGTTTTGGTGCTGATCTGCATTCCGAAACAAATTATATTGAAATAGCCGGTTTGCCGGCAACACCATCTGTGATATCAGGTTCAGGTTGTGATTCCGGGTCAGTGACCTTATCTGCGAACGGGACAGGTCTGATGGACTGGTATGATGCTTCGATTGGAGGAAACCTGTTATACACAGGAAATAATTTTACCACCCCGCCTCTGATGAATACTACAACATATTATGTTGAAGACAGATCCGTTTCGCCTTTATTTTATACCGGTAAAAATGACAGCACAGGTAGTGGCGGATATTTTGGCAGTTCAGGCAATATCCATTATGAAATATTTAATTGTTACGAACCCATGTTGCTTAAGTCGGTCAAAGTATACGCCGAATATGACGGTAACCGCACCATACTGTTAAGAGATTCCAGCAAGGCAACCCTTCAATCATTGACGGTTTTTATACCTCAGGGAGAAAGCCGCGTCAATCTGAACTTCGATCTTCCGGTTCAAAATAAATTACAATTGGTAGGCTATGGTGTCCCTGACCTTTTTCGCAATAATAACGGATCCGCATCTTATCCATATATTCTGTCCAATTATATTACAATTACCGAATCAAGCGCATCGCTGCCGCCTTATAACGTGAACGGCAACTATTACTACTTCTATGACTGGGAAGTTCAGGAAAAGCCCTGTACCAGTCCCAGAGTGCCTGTTGTTGCTACAATTCATGACTGCAGCGGAATTGATAATAATGAAAACTTATCAAAGTTTATGCTGTATCCTAACCCTGCTGAAAATGAGTTTACAATTGAATTTAACAATGACAAACCCGAAGATTACAACATTATTATTTATGACCTGATTGGAAAAATAATATTTAATAAAAGATTTGTTACACTCAATGGCATCAACAAACAGCATGTAAATTGTTCCGTATTTGAAAAAGGCGTATATGTAGTACAAATACAGGGGGCATCGCAAAATCATTATAAAAAAATTGTTATACAGTGATCGTCGGGTGTTTTATATCAGGGATTTGCATTTTATATTTGTAAATAATTATCATCTATTCAACCGATGATATACGATGTAATCATAATTGGTGCAGGGGCTTCAGGATTGATGTGTGCCGGCACAGCCGCAAAAAGAGGGTTATCGGTTTTACTTCTCGAGAAGATGCATATGCCTGCCCGCAAACTCAGGATCAGTGGCAAAGGACGGTGCAACATCACTAACATTGCACCTTTAGATGAATTCATGAAACACATTGGCCCCGACAGCCGTTTTCTTCATAATGCCTTTGGGGTATTTTTTTCACAGGAACTGGAAGAATTTTTTGAGAGCATTGGGATAGAAACTGTTAAAGAACAAGGAGGAAGAATATTTCCGGCGAGTGGGAAAGCAACCGAAGTTGTGGATCATCTTATTGAATGGGTTAAAAAATCCGGGGCACATATAAGATGCAATACTTCAGTAAAGGACATTATCATTGAAGAAAATACCGTTAAATGTGTTCATACAACTGATAATCAAATAATTCCAGCTAAGGCCGTTGTTGTCGCCACCGGAGGATTATCTTATCCTGCTACCGGTTCTACAGGCGATGGCTATCATTTTGCTGAGTTTTCCGGACATACAATTCACCCATTACGTCCGATGCTCGTCCCGCTAATCTCAAGTGATGATTTTATTCAGAAATTAAATGGCCTTCATCTTAAAAATATCAGTATAACGGTATATGTTGAAGGTGTAAAAAAGCAGGAAATATTTGGTGAAATGGAATTTCGGGATAATACGCTCACAGGCCCGGTTATTCTTTCGCTCAGCCGCCGATTTATAGACGACATATCAGCTAAGAAAAAAATCATTTTCTATATTGATTTTAAACCAGCTCTTGACCATTCTAAGCTTGACTCCCGCCTTTTAAGGGATTTAAACGCCATGGGAAAAGAAACTTTTTATAAGCTTTTACTCGGATTGCTTCCTTCGCAGCTCGTTCCGGTATTTATTGAATTAACTGATATAAACAGGGATAAAAAATGTCATCTGATCAGTGCTGCTGAACGAAAGAAAATTGTGGAGTTTTTGAAAAAGTTTCCTGTTAATATTAACGGACACCGCGATTACAACGAGGCCATTATTACCGGCGGGGGGATTTCCCTCAAAGAAATCAACCCGAAAACCATGGAATCGAAAATCATAAAAAACCTTTATTTTACAGGTGAAATTTTAAACCTGGATGCCGATACCGGAGGGTACAACCTGCAGGTAGCATTCTCAACAGCTTATTTAGCGGGGATTTCAATAATGAAAAACGAAATATGAAAAAGCTGATCTTTATTCCGGTACTATTATTTTTTGCCGTCTCCTTCGCACAAATAAATTATAATTATTTACCTATAAAAGTCAATGGTAAATATGGTTTTATTGACACTACCGGAAAATACCTGATCAAACCCGATTTTGATTTCCTGGGCAACCTCGTTGAAGGCCGGGCAAGAGTTAATGTGGGCGGCAAGGCCGATGATATGGGATTTATAGAAGGAGGCCAATGGACTTTTATTGATTCTCTTGGAAACCCGATAACTGAGCCTGAATACGAGGTGGTTTATGACTTTTCGGAAGGCAGGGCAAAGGTGATGTTGGATGGGCTTTATGGATTCATTGATAAAAACGGGCAAGAGGTGATACCTTGTAAATATTCTGACGTTACCGATTTTAACGACGGCTTGGCACAGTTCCGGGAAAACGGCCTCTGGGGCAGCATAGATAAGGATGGAAACGTGGTTATATCGCCTGTTTATAAAAGTGCCTATTTTTTCAGTGAAGGCCGCGCTGCTGTCGGGTATGTTTTTAACAAGGGTTTTATCGACAAACAAGGCCATTATGTCACAGACAGCAATTATTTTGATGTAAAATATTTTAAAGATGGTTTAGCCATTGTTATCATAAATGATTCAGCACGTTATGGCATGGTCGATTTATCAGGCACACTTACCATTCCCTGCAGGTACGGTTACATTAACGACTTTCATGAAGGATTGAGTGCTGTAAACACAGGAGGCTTTTTTGCTCCTGATATATATGAAGTAACCGGAGGCAGCTGGGGATTTATTGACAAATCCGGAGTTCTTGTCATACCCGCCATTTACGAAAATGCCGGCGATTTTTCTGAAGGGCTTTGCATGGTAAAGAAAAAAGGAAAATGGGGATTTATTGATAAAAATAACACTATAGTAATACCCTTTCAAAGTATCATTGCATTTCCTTTTTCTTCAGGTATGGCACGAATCATAAAATCAGGAAAATATGGCTTTATGGATCGCAACGGGAATATTAAAATTACGCCACAATTTGATTATGCCTCTGATTTTATCAATGGATTTGCTGTAGTAAACAAAGGCAAAGTTTTTAATGAGTACGAACCTGAGCTTGAAAAAACCGGCAAAACCGGGGTGATCAATAAAGGCGGCAGATTTATCGTTCCCATGGAATTTGATGACATCAGACATCTGGCCAATAACATCTTTAAAGTGATAAAAGGAAATGGCTGGGGATACTATAACAAAAAGGGAGAATGTATTTTTCAAATCACCGAGTAACCCAATAAAAAACCCCGCAGCAGCGGGGTTTTTACTATTTTTCAGATTGACTTTTCTTTTTCTCTTTAATACGGGCTTTTTTACCGGTAAGATCTCTCAGGTAGAAAATACGGCCTCTGCGTACCATACCTTTTTTATTTACTTCTATCTGATCTATAAAGGGTGAAGCTATCGGGAAAATTCTTTCCACGCCAACATTCCCTGACATTTTTCTTACAGTAAATGTTTCTTTTGTACCTGAACCGGAACGCTGAATTACAACACCCTGAAACTGCTGAATACGTTCTTTATTACCTTCCTTGATTTTATAACTTACCGTAATAGTATCACCAGCTTTAAATGCGGGAAAATCAGGTTTTTTATTTAGTTGTTCTTCAACAAAATTCATTATCTCCGCCTTATTCATGACTATAGTATTTTGAAATTGGAGTGCAAAAATACACTATTTTTTTAATATTACAGTAATACTCAATGATTTTTTTAAAAAAACCATCAATATTTTAACAATCAGTATCAGAAAGCAGGTGCGGGCGTCTTTTTCGGGTCCTCTCCAAAGCCATGTCATAACGCCATTTTGTTATTTCGGCATCGTTGCCCGACAACAGCACTGAAGGCACTTTCATTCCTTGAAAATCTGCCGGTCTGGTGTACACAGGAGGTGCAAGCAAACCATCCTGAAAAGAATCAGACAATGCGCTGGTTTCGTCACCCAGCACCCCGGGAATAAGCCGTATGATGCTATCGCACAAAACAACAGTGGCAAACTCACCGCCTGATAGCACGTAATCACCTACAGAGATTTCCCTGGTTATATACTTTTCCCTGATACGCTCATCAATCCCCTTGAAGTGTCCACACAATATTATTATGTTCTCCATAGTGGATATGTGATTTGCTATACCCTGATTCAATATTTCCCCATCGGGCGAAGTGTAAATTATCTCATTATAAGCACGTTCCGATTGAAGCTTTTCAATACAGGCCGCGATAGGCTCAATCATCATCACCATACCGGCGCCACCTCCGTAAGGGTAGTCGTCAACACTCCGGTACTTGTTTTTAGCATAATCACGCAGCTGATGAAAATATATTTCAACCAGGCCCTTTTCTTTAGCTCTTTTTATAATTGAATAACTGAATGGACTTTCAAATATTTCGGGAAATATGGTGATAATATCGATGCGCATCTGCTGTTGTTTATACAAAAGTACCCAATTATTTTTTTTTAAGAAATTTTATTTTGTTTTTATTTAGATTTTGTCTAAATTAGCGGCGGAATTAAAATATGACTTTAGCAGAGTTAAATAGTAACGACAGCGCTGTAATTATGAAGATCCGCGGTAAAGGAGCCTTCAGGCGCAGATTAATGGAAATGGGGCTGCTAACGGGAGAAAAAATTACTGTTATCCGGAAGGCTCCGCTCAATGATCCCATTGAATACGAGATAAAAGGGTATAAGATCATTTTACGGTATGCTGATGCAAAATTTATTGAAGTTAATAAAACTCCTTCGGAATCCGAAAAACGAACATCTCTTGACACGCTTATTATTAATAATGATAATATTATTCAACCCGGCAGGAATATAAATATTGGCCTGATAGGCAATTGCACTTCGGGCAAAACTACCATTTTCAATTATTTTACCGGATTGAATGAACGGGTAGGAAATTATGCCGGGGTTACCTTAGATCAAAAGAATCATCAGTTTAAATATAAAGACTACCTGGTAAACCTCTTTGATTTACCTGGTATATATTCCTTATCGGGAAATCAGCCCCAAAAGAAAATTGTCCGTGATTTTTTGTTTGACATCATGCCTGATATCATTATCAATGTTGTAGATGCCACCAACCTTGAACGCAATCTTTTACTTACCACAGACCTGATTGATTCTGATAACAAGGTTATTATAGCACTGAATATGTATGATGAATTTGTTAAATCAGGTAACAACATTAATATTCAACTTTTCGAGACCATCACGGGGGTTCCCTTTGT
This sequence comes from uncultured Bacteroidales bacterium, assembly GCA_964626855.1. GTDB lineage: Bacteria > Bacteroidota > Bacteroidia > Bacteroidales > CAIWKO01 > CAIWKO01. The sequence continues at coordinate 140,319 of CAZVKJ010000004.1, read as the reverse complement.
ACCTGTCAGCGCCAAAAAAAACAAAAACCTCGATGAACTATTAAACCGTGCCATTGAAGTATATGAAGATAAGTACCGCAGCCAGCGTCATGTTCATATTAATTATGGAGATCAACTTGAAAAATCGATTAAAAACATACAGGCCTGCCTAAAAATAGAAGATAATTTATTGCTTACCAACAAGATATCGAGCCGGTTTTTATCCATCAACCTGTTAAGGAATGATCAGGCAACCGAAAACCTGGTAAAGCAATGCATTAATTCTGATGACATTATCACTACCGTAAAAAAAGAGAAAGAACAGGTTGATAAATTGTATAAGGTCAGTTCAGAGCAGTTGATCACCGATTATAAATTCGGGTTTATTAATGGTGCGCTTAAAGAAACTTTTCAGCCGGCTAAGATAAAAAGAAAAAAAAGCGAAACCATTGATAATATACTCACGCACAAGTATTTTGGTTTGCCCATCTTTTTCTTTTTTATGTGGCTCATGTTTACAGCCACATTTAAGATCGGCAGCTACCCGATGCACTGGATCGATGAACTGGTGAACTATCTTTCGCACCTGGTTGCCAGTAACATGAACGACGGAACACTTAAAGACCTGATCATAGATGGTGTTTTCAGCGGTGTCGGCGGTGTGCTGGTATTTTTACCCAACATTTTAATATTGTATTTTTTTATTTCACTGATGGAAGATACGGGATACATGTCGAGGACCGTTTTCATCATGGATAAAATCATGCACCGTATAGGCCTTCATGGAAAATCATTCATTCCGCTGGTGATGGGATTCGGATGCAATGTACCGGCCATTCTGTCGAGCCGTATGCTTGAAAATAAAAAAGAAAGGCTGATTACCATTTTGATCAATCCATTTATTTCATGTAATGCACGATTGCCGGTTTATATATTATTTATTTCTGCCTTTTTCCCTGAAAATTCAGGAAGCGTATTGTTTATTATTTATTTCACCGGGATCATTGTTGCTGTTATCACCGCGCTAATTTTAAAGCGTTTTTTGGTAAAAGCCCATGAATATCCTTTTGTAATGGAGCTCCCACCCTACCGTGTTCCGTCAGGAAAAGTGATTGTAAGAAATATGTGGGAAAAATCATCACAGTATCTTCGCAAAATTGGTGGCGTTATACTTATTTCATCCATCATTTTCTGGGCATTAAGCTATTTCCCGCTGAATGTAAAATATACAAAAGATTATAATTCTGAAATTGCTGCTATTAACAAGTCTTTCTACATAATAAAAAGTAATACTAACCCGGCTGATACAGCCTTGTTACGAAGCAATGAGATAAAAAAGCAACAGGAAATACGCAACATCTTATTGATGAAAAAAGCCGAGCAAAAGGAATTATCATACCTGGGTAGATTCGGACATTTTATTGAACCGGTGATAAGGCCTCTTGGTTTCGACTGGCGCATCGGGATCAGTATTATTTCCGGAATTCCTGCAAAAGAAATTATTGTAAGTTCGCTGGCCGTACTTTATCATGTTGACCCCAGCGCCGATACCAAAAGGCAAAACCTTGCTGAACGGATAAAATCACAAACATATATGTTTGGTGAAAAAGCCGGACAGCGTGTTTTTAATCCTGCCATAGCCCTGGCCTTTATGTTATTTGTTCTTCTATATATTCCATGTATAGGAACGCTTACAGCTATCAGAAAAGAAAGCGGAAGCATTAAGTGGAGTGTTTTTTCAGTGATATACTCGTTTTGTATTGCGTGGATGATTGCATTTGCCACAAACCATATAGGAAGCTTATTTTATAATTAAAAAATGATTCAGCTCATCATTACCATAATTATCATCATTGCTGCGGTGTTTGCGGCAATGGTACTTATTATAAAAAGATTCAGAAAAAAACAAGATAAACCTGATCAGTGCGGGGGATGCTCCTCAAACTGCGGCGAATGCAGGTTTTACGAGGATGTTCTGAAAAAAAACAATCTGAAGAATAAAGAATCAAAGTGATCTGTTTCAAAAACAGCTTGTAAGATGAATCAAAAACCTTGTTTCAACGGATGGGCATAAAGTTTCACATCATCACCGGTTATTTGTTTGTCGCAAAGAATGATCAGCCGTTCCACAACATTCCGTAATTCACGGACATTACCCGTCCATTGAATTTTTTGCAATTCCTCTATTGCTGAAGGATGGACATTAAGAAGTGATGTGCCCTGGCTTTGGCAGATGTCTTTCACAAAATGATCAACCAATATAGGAATATCTTCAATTCTCTGATTCAGGGCAGGGACTTCGATCAAAATCACACTGAGGCGATGGTACAGGTCTTCGCGGAAGTTTTTCTTACTGATCTCCTCATCCATTTTTTTATTAGTTGCAGCTATTACCCTAACATTGACAGGTATATCTTTTTCACCGCCAACGCGCGTGATCTTATTTTCCTGTAAAGCCCGTAACACCTTTGCCTGCGCTGACAGGCTCATATCGCCGATTTCATCGAGAAAGAGGGTTCCGCCATCAGCCTGCTCAAAATCGCCTTTACGCTGTTTTATTGCCGAGGTGAACGATCCTTTTTCATGCCCGAATAACTGGCTTTCGATGAGCTCTGAAGGAATAGCAGCACAATTAACTTCAATAAATGGCTTACCCGCCCTGTTACTCTTTTCATGCAGCCACCGGGCGACCAATTCTTTGCCCGTACCGTTCTCCCCTGTGATCAGCACCCGAGCATCTGTAGGAGCAACACGTTCAATCATGTCTTTTATATGCCGTATTGCTGCAGATTCACCTACCATTTCCCATGTTTTACTGATCTTCTTCTTCAAAAACTTAGTTTCACTTATCAGGGTAGATTTATCCAGGGCATTGCGTAACGTAACCAATAGGCGGTTCAGGTCGAGAGGTTTGGCAATATAGTCATAAGCGCCAAGCTTTATAGATTCCACAGCCGTTTCAATGTTTCCGTGCCCTGAAATCATCACCACCGGTGTATCTATCTTGCTCATGATGGCTTTAAGAACCTCCATTCCGTCCATTTTAGGCATTTTAATATCGCATAAAATGACATCATATTTTTCTTTATCCACCAGCTGAAGCCCTTCAATTCCATCGGCAGCATCATCAACCTGGTATTTTTCATATTCAAGTATTTCACGCAATGTATTACGGATGCTTTTTTCGTCGTCAATTACTAATATCTTCGGCATAGATTAAACTGGTTACTGATTTAACAAATATCGCATTTCTTCAAATTTATACTGTTCACAAGGTTTTATTTTTCTATTTGAGTTTTTTATATCTGATCCTCTTTGGCCCCACATCACCTAATCTTTTTCGTTTATTTTCCTCATATTCAGAATAGGTTCCCTCAAAATAATACACTTGGGAGTCTCCTTCAAAAGCAAGTATATGTGTAGCGATACGGTCAAGAAACCAGCGGTCATGTGAGATCACCACGGCACAACCTGCAAAATTTTCAAGGCCTTCCTCCAATGCCCGCAATGTGTTTACGTCAATATCATTGGTAGGTTCGTCGAGCAGCAATACATTGGCTTCCTGCCTCAATGTTAAGGCCAGATGCAACCTGTTACGCTCTCCGCCTGAAAGCACTCCTGCTTTCTTGCCCTGGTCAGGCCCGCTGAAGTTGAAACGCGACACGTAGGCCCGTGAGTTCATGGTCCGATTGTCGAGCATAATATTTTCATTTCCTTCCGAAATGACTTCCCAAACGTTTTTTTCAGGATCTATTTCAACATGTGCCTGGTCAACATAGGCAATTTTGACTGTTTCGCCCACCTTAAAAGTTCCTGAATCAGGTTTTTCGAGCCCCATCATCAGCCGGAACAATGTTGTCTTGCCCGCACCATTAGGGCCTATTACACCGACAATACCTCCGGGAGGCAACATGAAATCAAGATTCTCAAACAACAATTTATCGCCATAGGCTTTAGCAACTTTATGTGCCTCGATAACAACGTCGCCTAATCGCGGGCCGTTAGGAATAAATATCTCCAGCTTTTCATCCTTCTGCTTTACATCTTCATTCAGCATGCTTTCATAGGCTTTCAATCGAGCTTTTCCCTTAGCCTGCCGTGCTTTAGGCGCCATGCGGACCCATTCCAGCTCACGCTCCAGTGTTTTCGCACGCTTGCTTTCCGATTTTTCTTCCATCTTCAGGCGGGCAGTTTTTTGCTCAAGCCATGATGAATAGTTTCCTTTCCACGGAATGCCTTCTCCCCTGTCGAGTTCGAGTATCCAGCCGGCTGCATTATCCAGGAAGTAACGATCATGCGTAACGGCGATCACAGTTCCTTTATATTGCTGCAAATGGTGTTCAAGCCATTCCACCGATTCCGCATCAAGGTGGTTGGTAGGCTCATCGAGCAATAATATATCGGGCTCGGATAACAACAACCTGCATAATGCCACGCGCCTGCGCTCGCCTCCGGACAGATTCTCAATCAGTGCATCGCTTTCGGGACAGCGCAATGCATCCATAGCTCTTTCGAGCTTATTGTCAAGCTCCCAGGCTTCATGCTGATCCAAAAGCTCCGTAAGCCTGCCCTGCCGCTCAATGAGTTTATTCATCTCATCGTCCGACATAGGTTCGCTGAATTTATTGTTTACTTCTTCATATTCTTTCAATAAATCCACCACCTGCTGTACACCTTCCTGAACAATTTCTTTAACAGTTTTTGAATTGTCAAGTTCAGGTTCCTGCAAAAGCATCCCGACACTATAACCCGGAGAAAATACAACTTCGCCATTAAATGACTTTTCGATACCGGCAATGATTTTTAGCAATGTTGATTTACCTGAACCATTCAAACCTATGACGCCGATCTTGGCTCCATAATAAAATGAGAGGTATATATCTTTCAGCACCTGTTTGTTGGGCGGGAACGTCTTGCTGACGTTCACCATGGAAAAGATGATTTTTTTATCGTCGGACATTTTTAATTATGATTTCAGAATTATGAATGCAGAAATGATTATGTAAGAATGGCAAAAGTACAAAAATTACGTAAAATTTCCTGCCAATTTTCTGCAGGTAATATCTGCGAAAAAAGGGCAAGTATTACTTTTTCACGTTGTAACCGAAAAAAGTTATAACTTTTTCACGTTATAACCGAAAAAAGTCATGTTTTCTTTAAAAATCACTTTGCCATACTCTTAAAATCCTCTTCAAGAAAGGCATCAGGCTTTCCTGCAACTGTTTTATGATCGCCGAAATATAATGGCTTGCCCTCTTTGACCGTGATAATAAACTTATAAACGGTGTTGCTTCCGGATTTTGTTTCTTCAGGCCCCACCTTATGAAGAATGGCAACCTTGGTATTTCCTTCATTGACGGCCTTTTCAATATCATCAGTGGTCACTATTTTTACAGGGTAAGGATAGATTTTCCTGATTTTTTCTACGGTATTTACCTCCGGTGCCAGATCGCTGCCCACCAACCATAATCCATAATTCCTGAGTTCTGAGCTATTTTCACTGACAATCTGCCGTATATCTTTACCCGGATTTTTTTGGGTATAGCGGATAAAGTAATCGATAAATTTTATCAGCGCCGGGAACCTGTATTCATATGTTTCCGGATCCACCTCATCATAAGAAACAGGAACAACGCACAGTTCAGGCATTTTATTGATATTGCCCGAAGCATCTCCCATCACCAGGTTCATGATGAAATAATTGCTCATTTCACCCTTTCCCATCTGTGCCTGCGACATAAACAGGAATGAACTTTTACTGTCGTGCATTTTCTTTTCAAACTCTTCTGAACTGATCACTTCAAAAGGTGTCAGTGTCCACAAATCCTTGATTCTGTCGTTCACAACCGTATTAAAAGCCGAAAAAGGATTTTCCTCAAGGACAATATAAGTTTTACTTTTTAAAAATGCATCAACAAGGGCTTTATCAGGAACTTTTACCTGGGCATTTACAAAGCATGCCATACAAATAAATGCAAATACTGCTGCAATTATGTTTTTCATAAAAAATTCAATTTATTTAAAAAACGCAAAAAGTCCACCGATATTTCAAACAAGCCAAAGATACAGAATCAGAAAGAAATACTGTTAAAACTTAGCAATTCAATTAAGAAAGCAGAAGTAGGGAGTTAAAAGTTAAAAGTTAAAAGTTAAAAGTGGAAAGTTAAAAGTGGAAAGTTGAAAGTGGAAAGTTGAAAGATAGAAGGCAGTCCGCTGCGGTTGATTGGAGAAATAGAGAAATGGGGAAATGGAGAAATGATGCGGTATTAAGTCATTTGAAGCCGAAGAGCCCGGCGTATTAACAGGGTAAATTTTTGTTTTCATAGTATTTCTTAGTGTTCTGAGTGTCTCGGTGGTGAATTAGAGGAGAAGTCAGAAGTCAGTCCGCCGCAGCGGATCAGAATTGAGGAACCGGAAGTAGGGAGTTTATATGGTTTTTGTAGCTTTGTAAAAAATATTAATTCAATAATTCTAAATCCAACCAAAATGAATGTAAGGGAATTATTAGGCAGGGACAGGTTTGCCAGACTTCTTGGCATTGAATTACTGGAAGTTTCGGAAGGCCGGGCCAAATCACAAATGATGATCAAAGATGAACACCTCAACGGTGTGGGCATCGTGCAGGGAGGAGCAACTTTTACACTCGCCGATTTCACACTTGCCGCTGCAGCCAACTCGCACGGAAAGGTGTCCGTTGTCATCAGCTCAAATATCAGTTACATAAAAGCCGTGCAAACGGGCCTGCTGCTTGCTGAAGCCACTGAATCATCAAGAAATAATAAAACAGCAACCTATAATGTTCGTATCACCAACGAAAAAGGAGAACTGATTGCCGAAGTTCATGGGGTTGCATATATAAAAAATGAGACCTATTAAGGCAGAATTCAGAAGGCAGAAGTTGGCAGGTACAAGTTTAAAGTAGGAAGGTGAAAGGTGAAAGTAGAAAGGTGAAAGTAGAAAGGTGAAAGGTGAAAGTAGAAAGGTGAAAGTAAAAAGGTGAAAGTAGGAAGGTGAAAGTAGAAAGTGGAAAGTCAGAAGGCAGAAGTAATGGAATATTGCTGAAAAAGTGTTCATAATTCTGACTTGATAAATCTGAATTCTGAAATCAATGTCTTACCTTTGCACTAAGAAAATCCGCATGCCAAAAAAAGATATATTACTTGAGTTGAATGAGGCCCAGAGAAAAGCCGTAGAATGCATCGAAGGGCCGTTGATGGTGCTTGCCGGAGCAGGATCAGGGAAAACTCGTGTTCTGACCTACCGTGTGGCACACCTGTTGAACCAGGATGTAGATCCATTCAATATTCTTGCCCTTACCTTTACCAATAAAGCGGCCCGCGAAATGAAGGACCGCATCGCCAAACTGGTAGGCACAACCGACGCGCGCAATGTATGGATGGGCACTTTTCACTCTATCTTTGCCCGCATCCTGCGGGTGGAAGGCCATGTGCTCGGGTATCCGCAAAACTTCACGATTTATGATACCGATGATACAAAGAGCCTGATGAAATCCATACTCAAGGAACAAAACCTTGATGTAAAACTATATCCTCCTGCTTATGTGCTGAACCGTATTTCGGCAGCCAAAAACAACCTGATGTCCGACGAAGACTATAACCGCAACGTGGAACTGACCGATTACGATAAAGCGTCCGGGAAACCCCAATTAGGGCAACTTTTCACCATTTATAATCATAAGCTGAAGAATGCCCTCGCCATGGATTTTGACGATCTGCTTTACTATACAAACCTATTGCTGCGCGATTTCCCCGATGTGCTTTTCAAATACCAGCATAAGTTTGTTTATATATTAGTCGACGAGTACCAGGATACCAACTACGCGCAGTATATGATCGTAAAAAAGCTGGCGGCCAACAACGAGAACCTGTGCGTTGTAGGTGATGATGCCCAGAGTATATACGGATTCCGTGGCGCCAACATACAAAACATCCTGAATTTCAAAAGTGATTATCCCGATGCACAGACGGTAAAACTCGAACAAAACTACCGCTCGACTCAAAACATTGTAAATGCAGCCAACAGCGTAATACAAAAAAATAAACGACAATATTTCAAGGAAATCTGGACGGAAAATGAAGAAGGAAATAAAATAACCCTGATCAAAGCCACATCGGATAACGAAGAAGGATCGATGATCGCCAATGCTGTTTTCGAAACAAAAATGAATTTCCAGCTTCCAAATACCGACTTTGCCATACTCTACCGCACCAATGCACAATCACGTTCCATAGAAGAAGCCTTGCGCAGGCTCAACATTCCATACAAAATTTATGGTGGTCTTTCTTTTTATAAACGTAAAGAAATTAAAGACCTGCTCGCGTATTTCCGGCTGATCATCAACCATCGCGATGAAGAAGCATTATTCCGCATTATCAATTATCCGGCCCGCGGAATCGGGGACAATACACTGCAAAAAGTGGTACTCTGTTCGACAGCTTTACAGAAAGGCTCCTGGGAAATAATTGAGAATCCTGTTATGTATAACCTGCAGGTGAATTCCGGAATACTGCAAAAGCTTAAGGATTTCGCCACCATGATCAGCAGCTTTACGGTTCAGATCCCGATAAAAAATGCTTATGAACTTGCCCGCCAGATAGCTATTACAAGCGGCATTTACAAAGAACTCAAACAGGACGAATCGCCCGAAGGTATAAGCCGTATTGATAATATCGAAGAATTGCTGAATGCGATCAAGGAATTCACCGAAAAAGACATGGTATTTGCTCCTGATGGTACACCGATGGAAAATAAACTCAGAACGCTTGACCTGTTTATGCAGGATATAGCTTTGCTCACCGATCAGGACACTAATGATAAAGAAAATACCGATTTTGTATCAATGATGACCATACATCAGGCTAAAGGCCTTGAATTTCCTTATGTTTATCTGGCGGGGCTGGAAGAGAACCTTTTCCCTTCGATACAGTCGCTACACAGCCGCGATGACCTGGAAGAGGAAAGACGCTTGTTTTATGTGGCTATTACACGTGCCATGAAAAAGCTAACGTTGTCATACGCCGAAAACCGGTATAAATACGGGGAGATGATCTTCAGCGAACCCAGCCGCTTTCTGGATGAGATCGATGCAAGATATATTGATATGCCGCATAAAATGCCTCAGGCAATGACCGGCGATCCCTGGGTGGTAAAAGCCAAACCCAAACCTGTCAGCACTACTGCAACTACCACACATACCCCGGCGGTATCTTCCAAACATATCAACCTGAAAAAGATCGCCAACATTCCACAAAACCCTGCGGATTTCAAGGCATCCGACATTGATGACATACGTGTAGGCATGACCGTGGAACACCAGCGTTTCGGCACAGGACATGTGATGAGCATCGAAGGCAACGGCCCGAATAAAAAGACCACCGTATTATTTGAAGGTGTCGGTGCAAAGCAGTTGTTGCTGCAATATGCGAAGCTGAAGATAGTGAATTAATTTAAACCGTGAGGACGCTACGGATTCCCTAGGGATTCAATTGATATCACGACATTATTGAGCTTATTCAGGAAAAATAATTCCGGAAAAATGATTGCTATTTGATGACGATCTCTTTTGAAATTCTTTTAGAATTCAGGTCAAATGATAAAATATAGGTCCCGACAGGTAATTGGCCTGTAAAAAGTTTCTGGCCTTTTAACATGGTGACAGGATAAATCTTCACGATTTTTCCATTTATATCTGTCAAGAGTATGTCCGATTTCAACTCATGACTTTTTAGGTCAATGGTTATTTCATTTTGCAAAGGGTTCGGATAGAATGTAATACCTGAATTATCGAATTCTTCAATACCAATATTGTTTATAGTTGTACATTCTGATGTATCACAACAATTATTCTGAGTTACGATCACAGCATAACTTCCGTTTACCGGCGGCGAATAACTTTGATTGTTTTCATTATCAATAACCGCCAATCCTATGTCGCAATTCAACCATTGATAAGCGGCACCTGCAGTGAGGGCATAGATAGTTTGTCCTATAACGGTAACATTTGTATTTATCGCATCACAAATGTCCACTGCTGTGCAAGCTGATGTATCACTGCACGGATTTTGAGTTACGATCACTGCATAATTTCCGCTTACCACAGGCGAATAACTCTGGTTGGTGTCGTTGGGTAAAACAGCAAAACCATTATCGCAATCCAGCCACTGGTAAGAAGCACCTGCAGTTACGGCATAAATCGTCGATCCGACAACGTTAACATTTGTGTTTATGCCCACCAGGCAAGTCGGCGTATATTCCCAGAAATCCTTATAAAAAGTGCTATTTACATTTCCTAAACCAAAAAAGCCCCTGTTATTAATAGCAAAAGATGTCCCGCAAGCCCTTCCACTTGTTGGCGGAAAATTTTCCCTTTGTATCCATGAATCCGTATTTGGCTCATATTCCCACAATTCATTCGTGTAAGAAGCCGTCTGGAAATTATATCCACAAACGACATACGCTCTGAAATCAGTTACAAATGTTGAGGCCGAAGTTCTGCTTGCACCAGGGAAATTAGCCATCTGGACCCAGGTGTTTTGTGAACAATCATAACGCCAGATATCTCCTAAGGACACATTATTGTCGTCCCTACCAAGGCCTATATAGCCGTATTTTCCAAACCCAAATTGAATGCCTCCTGATCGGGCTGTACCAGGGAAACTGGCCTTTTGTGTCCAGCTGTCTGTGACTGGGTTATACTCCCATAAGTCATTTAAACGAATCTGATTATCATCTTGCCCAAAGCATAAATACCCCAAACCGGCGAAAGAAAAAGCAAATGCATCATGCCTGCCCGGACCAGGAAAATTATTTTTTTGAGTCCACGTATCTGTTAAAGGATCATACTCCCAAACATCATTGTATGGAGTATAGTCGCCAGAAATTCCACTCCAATAAGCGCCTGAACAAAAATACGCTTTATTATTAATTACAAAAACGTGCGATGAATACCTCGCACCTCCTGGAAAGCTTGTTTTCTGAGCCCAGGTGTTATTGAGCAGATTATATTCCCATAGGTCACTTGAATTGTAAAAGCCTAATCCACGTCCCAGTGCGGCATATCCCTTTCCATTGACTGCAAACCCCACAGCCCAATATCTTTTCGTGCCTCCAAAATCAGTTTTTGGTGTCCAGTACCCCTGGGAAAAAATTTGTACTGAAAAAAACAAAAAACAATAGCCAAAAATTATTAGCCTTTTCATATCATTATATCTATTTTTCTCAGATTGAAATAATTTTCAAATATAATAAATTCCCAATGCATTTTTCAATTTTACCAAATGTCTTCCCCATATATGCATATAATTTATCATCAAGTCAAATGAATCTATATCCAAATATACAGTTTTTCGTACAAATTTTTTTAATATATCACATTTTTTCGGACGACTTTGCTTAATAATTATTGATTATAGCCTATCTTGAAATCGGCTTACTTTTATTAGCTTTGCATCCTAAATTTATAAATATGAAAATCATTGTTCTCGGAGCAGGCCTCGTAGGCGGGCCAATGGCGATAGACCTTGTAAAAGATGAGGAATTCGAAGTCAGTATTGCCGATATCAACCCTGTATCTTTTGAATACCTTCAATCCTTTGGTATTAAAACCATACAGCAGGATCTTTCAAATCCCCAGACAGTCAAAGAAATTGTCAGCGCTTATGATATGGCTATTAACGCCGTGCCGGGTTTTATGGGGTTTCAAACGCTAAAAGCCATTATTGAAGCAGGGAAAAATGTGGTAGATATTGCTTTCTTTCCTGAAGATCCATTTACCCTCGACGAGCTGGCAAAGAAAAATAATGTTATTGCTGTAATGGATTGTGGCGTAGCGCCAGGCATGATGCACATACTTACCGGTTATGTTCATCATTTGCTTGATGAAACCGAAACTGCTATTACTTACGTTGGCGGACTTCCTGAAATTCGTGAGTATCCTTATGAATATAAAGCCGTATTCTCTCCGATTGATGTTGTTGAAGAATATACACGTCCGGCACGTTATATCGAAAATCATAAATTAGTTATCCGTGAAGCCTTATCCGACCCCGAACTGATCAACTTTGCAGGAATAGGTACCCTTGAGGCCTTCAACAGCGATGGCATCAGATCGCTCGGTCAAACTATTAAAGCTGCAAACATCAAAGAAAAGACCTTACGGTACCCGGGACATATTTCATTAATGAAAGTGCTGCGCGAAACCGGCTTCTTCAGCCAGGAAGAACTTGAAGTGAAGGGTATGAAGATAAAACCGATGGATGTTACAGCCAAATTATTATTCCCGATGTGGGAACTAAAAAAAGGAGAGCGTGACCTTACAATAATGAAAGTCATAGTGGAAGGAATAAAAGATGGGAAAAAGCTTCGCTATACTTATGACCTTCTTGACCGTTATGATGAAGAAACGCAAACTCATTCCATGGCACGTACTACCGGATATACGGCTACAGTTGCCTTGCGGATGATCGCGAACGGCTTGTATACACAAAAAGGGTTATCTGTTCCCGAGTACATTGGAAAATATCCCGAATGTGTTGAATTTATGCTTAGTGAACTCGCTGCAAGAGGCATCAACTATATTGAAACGATTGAAGAAATTTAAACAAATAAATTGAATCATTTCGTGTTACTCAAAATCTTTGTAAAATCAAAGTGTCGCAAACTGACCAATGTCAGGCTTCGACAATCCCGGCAAGCCGGAATGCCCTGCCAGACAGTAAAGTAAAAACATCAAATATTGCCAGAAACTATAAAACAGATATTTCCATGGGGTAATAACAGGCGGTTCAATGCTTATTCTTCTTATTGCATTACAAAATATGGAAGCCGCCTTCAGAAATTAAGCATTGACGCAGGCTTTACCTGCCCCAACAGGGACGGGGCTCTTGGAACAACCGGTTGTACCTATTGCAGCAATAACGCATTTAATCCTTCTTATTGCCGGCCAGAGATAAGCATTACCCAGCAAATCGATGAAGGAATAGAATTTCACAAATTCCGGTATAGGAGGGCAACAAAGTATATCGCCTATTTTCAGCCATACTCCAATACATACAAGAGTCTTCCGGAACTAAAGGAAATTTATAATGAAGCGCTTTCCCATCCGTTGATTTCAGGCATTTCTGTAGGAACCCGCCCCGACTGCGTGGATGACGAAAAGCTCGATTATTTTCAGGAACTTTCGGATAAGTATTTTGTTTCTATTGAATATGGAATAGAATCCTGTTACAACAAAACATTGGCAGCAATCAACCGCGGACATACCTTTGAGATCGCTGCTGATGCTATCCGGAAAACAGCTGATAGAAATATTTTCACATCAGCACACTTGATACTGGGGTTACCAGGTGAATCCATTGCAGAAATGCTGGACGAGGCAAAGATCATTTCAGCTTTACCCATAAACAGCATAAAACTGCATCAATTGCAGATTTTGAAAAATACCCAAATGGCTGCAGATTACATTAAAGCCCCCACGGTTTTTAAGCTGTTCAGCCTGGAAGAGTATATCGAATTTATTATTGATTTTCTGGAACTCCTGAATCCCGGCATCATCATTGAAAGGCTTTCGGGAGAGGTTCCTCCGCGTTTCCTCGAAACCAGCTCATGGGGGCTGTTACGCGCCGACAGGGTTTTACAACTCATTGAAAGCCGCATGAAAGAAAGGAATACATGGCAGGGACGGCTTTATAAATAAAGGACACCTCAAAAAACTTCAAATCTCTTTGTTTGTTTTCGTTCTTCAAATCCTCATATACGCTCAGTATACTGCGGTTTTCAGAACTTTTACCGCCGTTAGCTTTTTTGTTTTCAGAGCTGCCCGATCAAAGTTATAAAAGGCACGCTAAATTTATCTTTATTATTATCTCATAAAAAAAGAAATTTAAACAGTGTATAAAACATTGTTTAATTATTTCTAATTTTGTCAAAACAAAAACATAAGCATCATTCAGATTGTAAAGCACAGAGCATAAAATATTTTGTTGATCATTTAATATGACAAGTTTATGACAACAGTTGACAAAATTAAGCAGGCTGCGTTGGAACTGTTCCTTGAAAAAGGTTTTGAGCGAACCAGCATCCGGGATATTGCCGGTAAAGCCCAAATTAATATTGCTCTATTAAATTACCATTTTCAAAGCAAGGAAAATCTATTTGACTCAATATTCTCGGACCTTCTGGGGGCTTATACCCCGACACTGAACGGCATATTAAGTTCAGAAATGCCGCTGGAAGATAAAATCAGATTATATGTCAACAAATACATTGACATTCTGCAGGAAAATCCCCGTATTACCTATTTTGTACTATCGGTACTGCAACGCAATCCCGAGAAAATTAAAAAGCTTCAGTTTTTTCAAAACCTATATGAAACCGGAAATTTTTCAAACCAGTTTGTACAGGAAATAAAGAAGAGACAGATTAAAAATTATGACCCAACACAATTCTTTATCAATATGGTGTCGCTTATCACCTTTCCGTTTACGATCAAACCCGTTATCCAGGAAAAAAACAATATGAGTGAAAAAGATTTTTCAAATTTTCTCCGTGAACGAAAAAAAATTATTTCGGATTTATTAATACTTAGTATAAAAAAATAAGCTGCAGCCTCACTGAATAATCAATCGAGCAGCCAGTAAAAATAATGCGGAGTAAAAAAATAAGCCGCTATTACGAGGATATTATATGTAAGAATTAAAATATTTATTGGCTCAAATTTTTTCTTTTTGATTACAATGACAATAAACCGTATCAGGCTAAAAATCATATACAGCACTATAACAGGATAAAAAATCAGTACTGGAATTCTCCAGAATTCGCCAATCAGCGTCATGGGCAAAAGTTCTTTCGGATCAAAGGCTGAAGATAAGCCGGCAGAAAAAACAAAATACAAGCCGTTAGTCCAATAGGGTAAGGCTATCCATCCGCTTACAAAAACAAACATAAATATACTCAGGTTGGCCAGTTTATGTATTGCCGAGTGCTTATGAAAAAAAACGCTGATGACTGTAACCAACAGAGAAGCCACGGTAAGCAGCAGCCCCAAAAAAATCACACTGAAACGAAGCAAATAATCCGAAAAAGATCCTGTGAAAATTTGCGAATAATCAGCAGAAACATGAGAAGCAGGTATTACAGGCCTGAACAAAAATGCTGCTATGGCCAGCAAAACGGTAACAAATGAAATTACAAGCAATATGCGGGTTGTAATTTTCATAAATTATTTCCGGTGGATTATTTTGTGTTTATCCGATATTTCCTGCCAGGAAACAGGACATATTAATACAATATTTCTCATGGTGACTTCAATAGCTTTATAAAATTAATCATTAAAATGATTAACTAAAAAAAAATTCTCCTGTTCAAATGGTCAGTTACTTTTCATCAGAATTGCCATACAATCTTTCAGGCTATCATACCAATCCGGAATATAAATATGATAATCACGGATGATTTTTTCTTTGCTAAAAACGCTGTATGGCGGCCTTATTGCGGCGGTCGGGAAATCTTTTGTCTGAATAGGATGAATGGGAACAGCTATCCCTGCAATTTCAGTTATTGCCCTGGCAAAATCATACCAGGTGATTTCGCCCATATTTGAATAATGATAAATTTCAGGTTTTTGAGGCAGCTTATGAAATGTTATTATTTCAAGAATAGCCTTTGCCAGGTCTCGTGCATAGGTTGGTGTTCCATGCTGATCGGCCACAATACGCAACTCGGGTCTTTCCTTGGCAAGACGAAGTATCGTTTTGACAAAGTTATTACCAAATGAAGAATAAAGCCATGAAGTACGTATAATACAGGAAGGTATAGCATATCTCAAAACGTTCTCTTCTCCTTTAAGTTTACTGTTGCCGTATTCTGATGCCGGATTTACGGTATCTGTTTCAAGATATGGTTTATCCTTTAACCCGTCGAAGACATAATCAGTAGATACGTGAACCAAATATGCATTATACTCTTTTGCAGCTTCGCAGAGATTCTCAACAGCAGCGGCATTTATTTTATGGGCTGCTTCTTTTTCCTGCTCAGCCTTGTCAACGGCAGTATAGGCAGCACCGTTAATGATCAGTTCTATTTTATTATCAGTGATAAAAGATAATACCGCCTTTAAATTGCAGATATCTAATTCTTCAATATCTGTAAAAAAGTATGTATGCTGCGGATAGCTTTTTGATAATAGCTGCAATTCATTACCTAACTGTCCTTTACTTCCTGTAATTAAAACCCTCATGAGTCGTACTTTTTATATTATTAAAAATACATGCATTAATACTATCATTGATAGAAAAACTCAGCATTAAGCCCCGTTAATGATGGTATTTATTTTTTAAAATAGGCAATTGTCCGCTCCAGTCCTTCCCTGAGCTGTATTTTCGGCTCCCAATCCAGTATTGATTTCGCAAGTCCGATATCGGGTTTACGTTGCATAGGATCATCGGAAGGTAGCGGCTGAAATATTATTTTCGAACTTGAGTTGGTAAGTTCAATAACCATATGAGCCAGTTCAAGTATGGTAAACTCAACAGGGTTTCCAATATTAACAGGTCCGTTAAAATCCTTTGGCGTTCCCATTAAACGGATCAGCCCATCAATAAGGTCATCAGCATAGCAAAAACTTCTTGTCTGGTTGCCTTCGCCATAAATAGTGATATCCTTATTATTCAAAGCCTGGATAATAAAATTGGAAACCACTCTCCCGTCATTTGGGTGCATGCGCGGCCCATAAGTATTAAATATCCTTGCGATTTTGATCTTTACATTATTCTGGCGGTTATAATTTACAAACAGGGCTTCGGCACAACGCTTTCCTTCGTCGTAACAGGCACGCAATCCAATAGGATTCACATGTCCCCAGTAAGACTCATTTTGAGGATGTTCTTTCGGGTCGCCGTACACCTCGCTGGTCGAAGCCTGCAATATGGTTGCCTGAATTCGTTTGGCAAGACCCAGCATATTGATAGCCCCCATGACCGAAGTCTTAATGGTCTTGATTGGGTTATACTGATAATGAATGGGAGAG
Organism: uncultured Bacteroidales bacterium; assembly: GCA_964626855.1. Lineage (GTDB taxonomy): Bacteria > Bacteroidota > Bacteroidia > Bacteroidales > CAIWKO01 > CAIWKO01. The sequence continues at coordinate 123,296 of CAZVKJ010000004.1, read as the reverse complement.
GCCGGGCAGGCAAGATTATAAATTTCATCAACTTCGATAAAAAAAGGCATGGTTACATCGTGCCTGATCAGTTCAAAATAAGGGTTTTTCAAGAGGTGAACAATATTTTCTTTTTGTCCGGTAAAATAGTTATCAAGGCAGATAACCTCATTACCCTCATTTAATAACCTTTCGCAGAGATGTGACCCCAGAAAGCCGGCACCGCCTGTAACCAAAATCTTTTTTTTCATGGATTATTTTTCAGTATTTACTCCGATGCAGAAATAATCGAACCCCTCTGACTTCATGATTTTCAAGTCATAAATATTTCTCCCGTCGAAGATCACGTGTCTCTTTAAAAGTTTTTTTATCACGTTAAGATTAGGCATTCTGAATTCAGTCCACTCCGTTACCACGAGCAGGCAATCAGCATCAATCAGCGCTTCATACTGATCATTTACATATTCTATTTTATCACCCAGCCGGCGCTTTGCTTCAGGCATGGCTGCGGGGTCATAGGCTTTGACTTTTGCGCCAGCGTTCAGAAATTTTTCAATAAGAATCAATGCCGGTGCTTCACGCATATCGTCTGTTTCGGGCTTAAAGGATAAACCCCATATGGCAATAACTTTATCTTTTAACTGATTATTGAAATACTTTGAAACTTTATTAAATAAAACACTTTTCTGATCATCGTTGACGTCTTCTACAGATTTTAAGACCCTAAGGTTATATCCATTTTCGTTGGCTGTTTTTATTAAGGCTTTAACATCTTTAGGAAAACATGATCCGCCATAGCCTATGCCGGGATATATAAATTTATTGCCAATACGCCTGTCGCTGCCGATACCGTTACGCACCATATTTACATTTGCACCCATGATTTCGCAAAGATTTGCAATGTCGTTCATAAAGCTGATCTTGGTAGCTAACATGGCATTGGCGGCATATTTTGTCATTTCGGCACTGGGAATGTCCATAAAAATTACCGGATGGCCATTCAGTGTAAAAGGTTTGTAAAGTTGTTTCATCAGGCCTTCGGCACGTTCTGATTCAAGTCCGACCACGATCCTGTCCGGTTTCATAAAATCATCTATGGCAGCACCTTCTTTAAGAAATTCCGGATTTGAAGCCACATCAAAATCTATTTTAACACCGCGGGCAGTTAATTCTTTCGTAATTGCATTTTTTACTTTTACGGCTGTTCCCACAGGCACGGTACTTTTGGTTACCACCAGCAGATAATCTTCCATATTCCTTCCTACCTCTGAGGCGACAGCTAACACATGCTTCAGGTCGGCGCTTCCATCTTCATCGGGAGGTGTACCAACAGCGATAAATACCACTTCGGCATCGGGTAATGTTGATGCAAGATCCGTAGTAAAATGCAGCCTGTTTTTCTCGACATTACGGTGGATCATAGTATCAAGGCCGGGTTCATAAATTGGCAAAATTCCCTTTTTCAGGTTTTCAATTTTTGCAACATCAATATCGACACAGGTTGTGTCAATACCTACTTCGGCAAAACATGTTCCGGTAACAAGACCCACATAGCCGGTTCCAACAACAACTACTTTCATATATAATATTTAAATTTTTATGCAAAAATAAACATTCTGGTCAACATGCTTTCAGTCATGGCTGCAATTTTTATTGTAACTGACCAAATAACAAGGTAAAAACTGCTCATCATGTATATTTCCATGATGATACTTCCGTTTTAAATACCGGTATTTTGATTATTAAAAGTATGCTTTCCCCGGAGATTAATAATTGCCGGATACTGTTGCCCCTGTAATGACCGCGATGCTGGAGCCGCAACCGAGCCTGTTGGCGCCGGCATTTATCAAGGCAACAGCCTGGTCATAGCTTCTGATGCCCCCACTGGCTTTCACACCCATATCGGGGCCTACTATTCTCCTCATCAGGATAATATCTTCCACCGTGGCACCACCGCCCAGGAAACCCGTACTTGTTTTTACAAAGTCGGCATCGGCTTTTTTGGATATTTCACAAGCAATAATTTTTTCCTCATCGGTTAACAATACGGTTTCGATAATAACTTTCAAAATGGTGTTACTGCGGCAGGCTCTTTTGATGGCCCTGATATCTTTTTCAACCAGGTCAAGATTGCGAGATTTCAGTGCACCTACATTTATAACCATGTCAAGTTCATCAGCCCCATTGGATATAGCGCTTCGTGCTTCAAAAGCCTTACTCCTACTGTCCATTTCACCTAAAGGGAACCCGATGACCGAACAAATTTTTATACCCGTGCCCCTGAGCTTTTTTGTCACATAGGGAACCCAGCTTGAATTTACACAAACCGATTTAAACTGATATTTAACAGCTTCTTCGCATAACTGTTTAAACTGCGACTGAACAGCTTCCGGCTTTAATAAAGTATGATCAATATATTTTGCCAGCTCTGTGGGTGTAATCATGGGTTTAGCAACAGGCAATACTTCAGGGTTCTTTTTATCAATGTCCTGAACCTGCATCTGTTTTTTAATCCTTTCCATTACTTCTTTTGTGATCTTATCAATCAGTTCGTTCTGATCCATTTTAACCTCCTTTTTTTTCAACAGCCATCATTTTATTTATTCGCGGCCAGTGCCGTCCGCCTTCAAAACGTGTTTCGAGCCAAAGTTTGGCCATAGCACAAAGTTCATCAGGTTTGTGCTGCAATGTTCCCATAGTGAGAACATTTGCATTGTTATGCTGGCGGCTGTTGATAATTGTTTTCGTACTCCAGCATAATGCAGCCCTTATTCCGTGAACCTTATTACAAACCATTGATGAACCTATTCCTGCAGCATCAAGCATAATTCCACGCTCGCACAGGCCGCTGACAACCTTCTTGGCTACTGCAACGGCAAAATCAGGATAATCAACTTTTGTAACGCTATCGTTGGTGCCCACATCCACAACTTTATAACCAAGACTCTGCAGGTATGTTTTCAGTAATTCTTTTGCGTCATAGGCACCATGATCGGCCCCGATAGCCACATGGCTCACATGGTCAACGATATTATTTGTTTCGGGATTATTATCCATAATTAACCTGATTAAGCCTGAATATCTATTTCATCCACAATTCCGGCAATTACTGTTTTTACGGTAAATGCCTCCGGTTCTTCTATAAGCGTCCGGGCAGAATTGCCTTCATCAATAATAAAAACAATATCTCCAGGCCCTGCCTGAACAGTATCGATGGCGAGGAAGGATTTTCCGGACGGATTCCTTTTGGCATCCACCGGCTGAACAATGAGAATCTTTTTGGATTCATAACCGGGAGCCTTGATGGTAGACACTACATTACCTATAACCTTACCTAAAATCATTTTTTTTCGTCGATATAAATTTCATCAATTTTTCCCATGATGGCAGCATCAACAGGATTCATCATTGTTTCAATCACCCGGCTGGCTTCTTTGCTGGTTTCATAATATACCAGGTCGCCAGTACCCGACTGTATGGTGTCGGCAGCCACAATGGCACTGCCAACTTCATGTAGTTTTTCGTCCAAAGGCTGGATCAGGAGTAACTTTATACCTTCGAGTGATTCCACTTTAACTGTGCTGACTACCCTTCCGATGACCCTTCCAATTTTCATTTATTGCTGTTCTTTCAATATTGGTAAATGCAAAATTATAAAATATTAAACTACGCCTGCGGTTTTATATGATTCTGAAATAATCCACCAGTGTACATCTTCTTTCCCTGGTGAATGTCCGGGCGCGGGTAACGCCATCGCCTGTAGGGCTCGCAATTGTAAATGATGCAAAGCCGGCTCCTCCTTTACCCAATCCGGCATAACTTGGGCCGTTCTTTATAAAAATGGAACAATCCATAACTTTAGCCATTTTACTCAGCTTGGCGATGTTTAGTGAATGCATGATGGCTGTATGCCTGAAACCGTGCTCACAAGCTACTGCAAGTTCAATAGCTTCATCAACATGATTAACCCTTACAAGCGGCATAACCGGCATAAGCTGCTCTGTCCAAACCAGCGGGTGTTCGCGGCTCACTTCACATAGAAGCATGCGGGTGTCATCCGGAAGGTTCAGACCTATATCTTTAGCGATATAATTAGCATTTTTCCCGACATATTTTTTGTTGGGAGCGCCTTCTTTTCCAGGCCCTCCGGGGTCAGAGATTACAAGTTCGGTAATTTTTTTTATCTGCTCGCTGTTCAATTCGTAAGCGCCGTTCTTTTTCATTTCCTCTTTTAACCTGTCAGCAACGGAAGCCACGCAAATAATTTCTTTTTCGCAGATGCAGATGACGTTATTATCAAAGCTGGCTCCGTCAACAATATGTTTTCCTGCTTTAGCAATATCGGCAGTTTCATCCACAACACAAGGCGGATTCCCCGGTCCTGCGGCTATAACTTTTTTACCACTGTTCATGGCAACCCTTACCACGGCAGGGCCTCCCGTTACCACAAGAATTGCAATTTTTTCATGCGTCATCAGTTCCCTGGCTGTTTCTATTGTGGGTTCAGCGATACAGGCAACAAGGTTGGCAGGCCCGCCCGCATTGACAATTGCCTTATTCAATATTTCAATGAGGCATGCCGACACTTTTTTTGCAGCGGGATGAGGATTGAATACCACAGCATTTCCGGCAGCCAGCATTCCGATGGTATTGCTGATAATAGTAACAACCGGATTGGTACTGGGTGTTATTGATCCGATGACGCCATAGGGAGCCTTTTCAACCAGCGTCATTCCATAGTCATCCGAATAGGCTTCCGGCTGAATATCTTCAATACCGGGGGTTTTATAAATACCCAATTCATTTTTAAATATCTTGTCGACAAACCGGCCCATGCCTGTTTCATCAAAGGCCATTTTAGCAAGCATTTCATTATTTTCAAGTGATACGCTTCTGATGTTGTCGATGATCTTTTTATGGGTTTCCAGGCTAAGCTCCCTGTAGGCTCTGAATGCTTTTTCGGCTGCCAAAACCGCATTATTAAGGTCAGAGAACACCCCTGAACGGTTATTTCCGGCTTCCGCAACAGGATTCAAGCCCATGTTTTTAACCGCTTCCTCTACTAATTTCCTGATGTTTTGTTCGAGATTATCCAATTTTTATCCTCCTGTTACATAAAAAACGGTCTGATTTCATTATGGGGTTGGGGAATAATCGTATGCATACACAACAGTTGTTTTTCCTGTGCTTTTGTTATCCCTGCCTGAACAGCAGCCTGAACATCATCAAGGCTGCCGATCATTTTTACATATGATTTTCCTCCATAACCAATAGCCAATCTTATTTCAATAATTGTTACACCGCCGGCTTTGGCAGCCAGGTCGGCAGCTTCGATGCCCGAAACCACTGAAAAGGTTTCGATAACACCAATGGCATCCCACTCATCTGTTTTAACAATATTACCGATTGCCGGAATAACGCCTTCATGTATCATTGGCAGAAAAAGGCTGTCGACAACCTGCTCGCCGCCCGACTCCAGGCCTTTTTTAAAGGCATATTCCACCGAGGCAACATCACCGCTGAATACAATAAGATACTTCCCGGGGCAAATTGTTCTTGCCTCGATAATATGAACAGGCGACATTTTCACCATTTCGTCCAATGCCTTAATTCCTGCTGCAATACTATAAAATTCCAAAACACCTAATACGATCAGACTCATCAGCAGCTTACTTTTTATAAATTACAGTATCGTTTTCATCAATAAGGTCGATGATGCCAACAATGATAGCATCAACAGGCTTACAGGTTGTCAGCATTGTTTCGCGGGCAGAGGTGCTTTCCGAAATCATTACAAGTTCATCATTACCGGCACCCACGAGGTCAAGGGCAACAATATAATCATTCTTTTTTACTCCGTTCTGATCGCATTTATCAATGAGAAGAAAACGGGCTCCTGCAATACCAATGCTTGTCTGGCTGCTGACCACCGTACCAACTACTTTTCCCAATATCATAATACCGTCGGATTAATATTTACGAAAGGTGTACCGGCCATCTTTTTCAATATAATCGACAATAGCAATTACTGCCGAATCCGTAGGTTTGCCTTCAGTAACGTCGGTAAACCGGGCGCTGCTGCCCGACACATAAAAAACTATTTCACCCGGGCCGGCACCAACGCTATCCATTGATACGACAAAATCGTTTTTTCCCTTTAATGTTACAGGATCAATTTTTTCGAGTAAAAGGAATTTTATTCCTTCAATTTTTTGATCCTTTTTAGTGGACACAATAGTTCCAATAACCTTTGCCAAAATCATTTTCCGGAGATTTTATGATAAGAGGGAAATTACTTCTTTGCATTACCTCTGCCTAAAGGCAGTGCAGAATCGACATTTTCGTGCGGTCTCGGTATTACGTGTGCGGCAACAATTTCGCCTACTTTTTCGGCGGCCCTCATGCCGGCATCAACAGCTGCTCTCACTGCAGCTACATCACCACGAACAATGGCCGTGACGTATCCGCCACCAATCTTTTCAAATCCGATTAATTCAACTTTTGCTGCTTTAACCATTGCATCGGCAGCTTCAACCATTGCCGTAAAGCCCATGGTTTCTATCATTCCTAAAGCTTCTGTATTTTCAGACATAATTTTTTCTTTTAATAGTTTTACTTGTATTCCTGTCTGCCTGTGATTTCGGCAAGGCGCTTTTCCACTGTTTTCTTACATTCCAGCACTTCGGCTTCTTCGCCTCCGATATAAACACGGCCAAATTTCCCAAATCCGACCACTTCAATAATATTAATATGCGCAGACTTTTCGGCTTCATTAGCGGCATAATAAGCATAGCCGGCAGGTTCAACTTCGAGAACGAACAACGTATCTCCTCTTAACAGCATATTCCCGTAACGTGTACGGTTGATCAGCTGTGCATGATGATCTTCCACATTTTTAATCAGCTGACTTGTGAGGATACGCGGTTTGATACGATCGTCCTCGTTTTTTTCGATAGCCGTCAAAACAGCCTGACCAGCCATCCGTGTATCGCCCTGGCTGTCGGAATGTACTTCAAGCATACCATAGGCCCGTTCAACAATCTGCATACCGGGTGTAACATGCGTAGCTTTGAGCGCAACGTCTGTCAGGGTATTGATCTCAATGCCCGGAGCAATTTCGATGAAGCAGCAGGCTTGTCCGGCGACAGGCAGGTAGCCCCTTGAAACAGTGGCTAAGTATGAAGCCATCTGTAGCTGCAACGAATCCAAAAATATATATGTTCTTAATTCTACCATGATTATTTAGCTTTTTTGGTGAGTTTACTTCCCAGGGGCAATGCGCTGTCAACATTCTCATGCGGACGCGGTATTACATGTGACGAAACAATTTCGCCCACTTTTTCTGCCGCACGTATGCCGGCATCAACTGCAGCCCTGACAGCAGCAACATCGCCGCGAACAATAGCCGTAACATATCCGCCACCTATTTTCTCGAAGCCGATCAATTCAACTTTTGCTGCTTTTACCATGGCATCAGAGGCTTCAACCATAGCTGCAAAGCTCCTGGTTTCTATCATTCCCAGTGCTTTCATTTCATTGTTTTCCATATAATTCTTTTAAGTTAAAATTTATTTAATTGCAATAATTGTATTTCATTTTTAAGTACCAATCCAATCTGTGATTCACACAGGACACAAACCTATCTATAATAAAAACAATATTTTATGAAAGATTACGTGCCATAAGGATGCAAATATAAAAAACATTTTTAAAAAAATTCAATATTTTTTATTCGTTAATCCTTTATATGGAATTCCCAAAAAAACGCCCCCTTACCATTGTATTCCGCAGCAAACGGTCATTTCATAATAATGATTTCTTTCATTGACGAAAAGTTTTGATCGCTGACCACCAGATGATAAACGCCCTTTGCCAGACCCGAAAGAGGAATATTTAAACAATCCGCATTAAGGTCATCAGGGCAGAAATCCCTGACAAAAACCATTTTTCCATTCAGGTCAACAATTTTCACCACAAAACCAATCTTTGGCCGGACTGAAAATTCCAAACCAATAAAATCCCCGGCCGGATTTGGATAAATACTTATTTCAGGCTTATTTAAGGACGTTTCGGAAATACCAACATAAAACCCATTGATCGGCATTTGTATATATGACGCATGATCAGAACTTACAAATACATTATTCGTTGCTGTCAGCGTGTCGCCAGCTGTATACATTGGCCCGCCATTATTAAGGTTGCTGTCGAAACGCGGATAATCCGAAGAACTAACATCAACACGGATCCGGTGCCATGCAAGAAATGTAATGGCAACATCGGGCAGGTCAATCACAATTTCATAAACCTGTCCCGGTATCATGCATGATGTGTCGGCGGCCGTGTAGCCGTCGCGGAAACGCATTCGTGCAATGCCATCTGAAAGCAGCATTGAACGGTTGTCGGGATAGACATCGGTAAGGCGGACCGAAAAATCCGTATCTTTCCTGTCGGATGATACAAACAAATGTATGCTGCATTTACCTTTCATCACTACATTTGAGATAAGCGTATTTGATGTAAATGTGAGCACATCGCTGCGGCTTTCAACTAAAAGCGCCTGGTTATAAGGCCCCTGTTCCAGATCGGTTCGCAATGTGCATCCACCAATAGTCGGCGAGGGATCGTGCGGATCATAAACGAATTGTTTGAAAATCCCGGCATTTTGAGGAATATCCTGCATTATACTTCCATCCTCATAAAAATACAGCGTATGATTACTAACCCCGGCAGGAGGCCAGCTTGCAGCATTTTGCCAGGTGTTTTCTCCCATCTGATAATATTGAATGTATGGAGAGTTTCCCCAGCTATTCGGGATCGAACGCAAATAATGATCAAAATGCATCAATGCCAGTGAATCGGCCCATCCAACGGCATTTGGATAATACAACTCACCCTCCTGCCCTGAATTGTTTATTCCTCCATGTGTCCAGGGCCCCATCAGCAGGCGGTGCTTATCCCTGACATTGGCATAAGATGACTGCCTGATCTCCGAAAAAAAATCCATCATAACATTAATATTATGGTCATACCAACCGCCAATCATCAACATGGGGACATTAACTGAGTCAGGGTAATTTGTCACCAATTCTGAATAAGCCCAAGATAAATCATAAACCTGGTGAGCCAGAACAATTGGCGACATTCCAAAGCCGAGAGCATCGAGTTGCTGCAGATATTCTGTTCTGTAATCACCTCCCGGGTAGTACTCTGTATAATTGGTTTGCGGGCCTGAAACAAGCGGGACACAGCAAATAAGATGAGGCGGTCGTTTCCGTGCCGTCATAAACTGAATCTGTCCCAAAGCAGAAAGTCCCCATGTACCGACCTTTCCGTCACACCAGCTTTGCGCAGCAATCCATTCAACAAGATCATAGCCATCCTTTCCCCTGTCATAATTTCCGGCACAGGCGCCTGAAGAGCCATAAAAACAACGCCAGTCGGCGATCACCATTCCATAGTGTGCAGTTGAAATGGAAGCGCCAAACAATGGCAAACCTATTGTTCTGTAATGAAGCCTGTTATACGGAGTCTGAACAAGAATAACCGGATAAGCCGCTCCCCCGGATGTATCAGGCAGGTATACATCAACAGCAAGTTTTCTTCCGTCACGCATTACAACCGAATCCACAAATACAGGCTGAATCAGCTCCTGCGAAAACAATTGAAAAATAAAAACCAGATTTATAGCAAAATATATAATTATTTTTTTCATATCTTCGGGCTTTCGATTGTTCAATACAAATTTAAGATTTATCGCTTTTGATTTATGAAAGATAAAACGAAATTACTAATCATTATTTCCCTGGTACTGAATTGCCTGATCATTGCAGCATTATTATATACAAAATTAATGGCCGACACACGATTGAAGAGAATGTCTGGTATGATGCAACGTTTGGGCAGTGCCGTTATCGACTATACTGTGCATGTTGAAGATACCTTAGAAATAAACACAGCTTTCAATATTGAACAAACCGTTCCTGTTTTGGTACAAATGAATGTCAAATACGACCTTCCTTTCAAAGCCATGATTCCAGTTGATCAGCAAATAGAAACGCCTATTAACATTAATATAGATAAGATCATTCACGTTGATACCGTTTTTTTGTTTAAAAACAAAATCGTTGTTCCACTGGATGAAATTATTTCGGTTGATCAGAAATTTACCATACCCACTAACCGCGAAAAGAAAAAAGGTATTGGAGTCCCTATCATTGCTGACATTCCTCTCAAACAAAACATCACTCTTGACATTAAAGATCCTATTAATGTTATTTCAGATATACCTATAAAACTTCCGATTTCAGAAAATATACCTGTAAAAATACAGTTGACTATTCCTGTTGATATTAATGTCCCTCTTGACATACCTGTAAAAAGTGAGGCATTAATTACGTTTCCATACAAATTGCCAGTATCCGGCAAAATGCCACTAAAACTGGATATTCCCGTAAAAATCCCTTTATCTGAGACCGCACTTAAAGCTGAGGCAGATTCAATTGCCTACGAGCTGGAAAACCTATTGAAATACTAATTTTATTTTGATTACCGCTCTTTAGTAAAACAGCGCGATCAGATGATACATACCCATCGCAATCAGCATACTGACGGGTATAGTAAGTAGCCATGCCCATAAAAGCCTTGCTCCAACGCCCCATCTTACTGCCGAAACCCTTTTTGTCATTCCTGTTCCCATAATGGCTCCTGTAATTGTATGAGTTGTACTGACGGGTATTCCAAAAGCTTCGGTTCCAAAAAGCAGCATGGCGCCTGATGTTTCCGCGGCAAAGCCTTCAAAAGGCGTGAGGCGGGTAATTTTGGACCCCATTGTTTTGACGATTTTCCATCCGCCCAGCATCGTTCCTGCTGCGATACAGCAATAACAACCCAAAACAATCCAATGCGGGATAGCGTGGATTTTTCCAGCCGGTGTATAGGTAATATGTGCCCAGTGAGGGATGTTTGATGGGTCAACACCGTTAAAATAAACGATGATAGCCGCGGTGATTATTCCCATTACTTTTTGTGCGTCGTTGCCTCCGTGTCCAAGGCTAAAAAGCGCAGAAGAAACCAACTGGAGTGGCCTGAAGACCTTATGGACTTTGGCAGGTTTCATCCTTTTTGTGATATAAAGCATAAGTATCGAAAAAAAGTATGAGATGACCATACCCAAAATCGGTGCAAGAAAAATAAAAGCTCCGATTTTTAAAATGACCCCGCTGTGAACGATGCCCCATCCTCCAAAAGCCACAGCAGCACCGGCAAAGCCACCTACCAAAGTATGTGACGAACTTGACGGAATACCTAAATACCAGGTAAGAAGATTCCATATTGTAGCAGCAATAAGCCCTGCAAGAATTACCTGAAGGTTAATAACACTGGTATCCACCGTTTTCGAAATGGTATCCACGATATGAAGTTCAAAAATAGCATAGGCAAGAAAATTAAAGGAGGCTGCCCATAACACGGCCTGGAAAGGTGTAAGAACCTTTGTGGAAACTATGGTGGCGATAGAATTTGCCGCATCGTGAAAGCCATTTACAAAATCAAATGCAAATGCCAGAACAATGATTATTATTAATAATGTAAAGTCCATATATTATGTAGTTTTTACTATTATTGCTTTCAATACATCACTAACATCTTCAGCCATGTCTGTGGCTTTTTCCAAAGCCCCGAGCATGCCAGAAATTTTAATGAGCTCAATAGCATCTTTTTCATTTTCAAAAAGATCCGATAATGCAATATGATAAACTTCGTCGGCGAGATTCTCAATCTCATTGATGCGTATACAGGCCTCTTTCATTTTTTGCGGATTTTTCAGATTCCTGAGTTCTAAAATCGCGTTCCTGATTTCACGGGTGGCCTGAAGTATCAGTTCACTCATCTCCAGAAAAGATTTTGGCTCGGTCCTGGGCGGATGAATCCTGACTTTCTGACCAAATGAATTTATCATATCCATAACATCGTCAAGAGAGCCATTCAGTTTATTTATGTCCTCTCTGTCAAATGGAGTTATGAATGTTTTATTTAATGTATCGTACAGCCCGTGGGTGATATCGTCACCTGTATTTTCATGCTCCTTTATTAAAGCAAGGATTTTTTCCTTTTCATTTTTATCATTGATCAGAAAATATTTATTCAGTAAGGTCGCTGCCTTAACGAGATTATCGGCAGCTTCTTCAAAAAACGGGTAAAACTTTTTCTCTTTAGGAGCGATGACATTTAAAATTTTTGAAAATTCCATAACATTTTATTTAATAATCCACAATGCAAAAATACGCACTGAAAGCCTTAGATAATCAATAAAAGGGTTATGTTTTAGTTAAGCTAATATTAAGTTTATGTTAAGCTTAGCAGGAAAATAATGTTCGATGTTTGTTTTATAAAACATTTGCCTGTTTGGAATTTATTGTAGTTAAAGATTATAATGTATTTTCCAGCAAAACAAGGCGATTATAAAGGCAATGTTTATTCAATAACAATAGATCAAAAAGCCGCAGTAAACAAAGATACACAAAAAAAATGAAAAATATCCGCTTCTGCGGATCAAAACAATTTCTTAATACCTCTTTAATGATCAGTTAATACAGCGCCTGTTATTTTGTACCGAAAAAACAAATACCATGAAAAAATCAATTGTTACCATTTTGACATTAGCGTCATTGCTGATGACAACTTTCAGTTCTTTTAGCCTTAATGAAAAAGACCCCGGACAAAATCTTCAAAAAGCCAGTGTCAGCGGCAAAGTAATTGACAGGCAAACCGGTGAAAGCCTTGCCGGAGTATTGGTTGTTCTTAAAAACTCAAATATCAGGGTATATTCTGATCTGGATGGCAATTTCACTTTCGAAAATATTGAGCCAGGGACCTATACCGTCGAAGCCAGCCTTATATCATATTCTGCAGATGAATTAAAAGATGTTGTATGCGATGCCGGCAAGGAGACCAGGCTTACTATTGAAATTGATCCGAAATAAGCAAATAATACATCTGCTAAATATAAAACTGCAACAAGATATGGGTTATCATTGATTTATTCTAATCGATTATCATCAATAAAATATATCATGGCATGAAAAAATTTCTGACAGCTTTGCTGATATTGTCATCTATGTACACTTATTCACAGGAAATAGTTTTTAAAGACAGCCTGTATTTTACCCTGACTTTATACACCGGGATATATAAAGAATACTATCCTGATGGTAAGATAAAATCAGAAATTTCGATAATAAAGGGAAAATTAGACGGAGAATACTTCAGCTATTATGAAAACGGAATAAAAAAAGAATTAAGAAGCTATTCGGATGGAAAGAAAAACGGTTTATGGTGTACATGGAATGAGCTCGGTATCAGAACTGCTGAAGCTAACTACATAAAAGATATAAAAAATGGCGCGTGGTATATTTGGGATGATAAGGGCACAAAGCGATATGAAATGCATTATAAAGACGGAATTAAATCCGGAACATGGACTATCTGGAACGAAATAGGAGAAATAGTAAAGGAAAAAACATATTGATCACTTGCTCAAATTCGAGACTATAACAATAAAAATGTAGTAGTAAAAATGAAAAGTTCATACCCACCTAAAGTTGCAAGAACAATTTTGTCATATGAATTAATCCGCCTGATTTTAAAATCAGTTCTTATCGTAATAATTTTTTTAATCACACAATTCAGGCTATTTTCTCAGACTGAAATTATTACCGGAACAATTACCGATAAAAAAACAAATGAAACTATTGTAGGCGCAACAGTTATGATTGAAGGCACCACAATAGGTGTAAGCACAGATCTTGATGGCAATTTCAAACTCGGCCCACTGAAACCGGGAAGTTATAACCTGGTTATTTCATATATATCATATAAAAAAGAAATTATTCAAAACATTAAAGTTGTAAAAGGGAAACAGGTACATATTGAGGTTGCACTGGAACAGGTAAATACCGAAATTTCAGGTGTAACAATAGTGGGCACGCGAAAATTCGACAGTGAAATCTCCATGATAAGCGCGATAAAAGCATCTGACCTTGTAGTTAACGGTATCTCCAGCCAGCAAATCAGTAAGACTCAGGACAGGGATGCATCAGACGTGATTAAACGTGTCCCGGGGATTACCATCATTGAGAACAGGTTTGTAGTTGTGAGAGGCCTGAATGAACGCTATAATGATGTATGGCTGAATAATTCCCCCGCCCCCAGTTCTGAGTCTGATATCAAAGCGTTTTCATTTGATGTAATACCGAGCGGATTGATCGACAGAGTAATGATATACAAGACCCCGGCACCGGAATTGCCCGGTGATTTTGCCGGCGGCGCCATACAAGTGTTTACTAAGGATGTCCCGGAAAATAACAATATCAGCATCGGATACAGCACTTCGATAAACGGGCTGACATCATTCAAAGAATTCTACAAACCACCTGTAAGCGGCAAATACGACTGCTTAGGTTATGACGACGGAAGCCGTTCATTACCGGTGGATTTTCCGGAAAATATTGTTGGATTGCAAAACTCTTTGCAGGGGAAAGAACAACTTGTTGCACTTAGTAAAACATTGAACAATAAATGGACTCCCTCCAAAAGCAAGGCCGGCGCCGATCAACGCTTTTCTGTCAGCCTTGGTGGAACAATCAATACAGGTAAAGCAAAACTCAGCAACATCACCGCACTAAATTACAGCAATACCAGTACTTTTAACAATATTTCCAGGAATTATTTCCTCGATTATGATACAATAAATGATCGCTCAGACACATCATGGTATTATAATGATAAGGTTTATACCCATACTGTTAAAACCGGTGGGCTGTGCAACTTTGCACTCATTTTTGGAAAAAATCAAAAAATCGAATTCCGGAATTTTTATAATCATGCAGGGCAAAGCAAAACTACCATCCGCGAGGGAGAAGACTTTGACAACCTGGCAACAAATATAAAAGCCTACCAGTATGGTTACATGGAACGCACCACCTATTCGGGACAACTGGGAGGAAATCATGCTGTAACGAAACTGATGAACATCGACTGGACAATCGGCTATTCCCTGGCCAATAAAAAAGATCCTGATACCAGGCGTATCACTTCTGCATTATATAAGGATGATCCCGAATTTCCTTACTATAATCAATATTATGTGCTTTTATCGTCATTTCCAGACCCAAGACTCGCAGGAATGGTAAGCTCTAAACTCAAAGAGAACATTATTAATGCCTGTCTAAATTATTCATGGAAAATAAAATTCAGGGACTTCGAAACGACCATTAAAACCGGGTTTTACATGGAAAATAAAAAACGTACTTTCAGCTCACGTTTACTTGGTTATGTCATGGCGGGCGGAGCAAGCTGGAAACTCTCATTTATGCCTATCGACAGCATTTTCTCCGACAACCATATTGATGCAACAAAAGGTGTATTTATTGAAGAAAAAACAAATCCTTCCGATTCATATGATGCATCAAATATTCTTTATGCAGGATATATATCTTTGAACCTTCCTGTAACAAAAAACTTCAATATCTATGCTGGTCTGAGGATAGAAAATAACAGGCAAATATTAAACAGCTTTTCAAGTGATTACAGCCTGAGGCCGGTAAAGGTTGACAAAAAAAGAACTCATTTTTTCCCTTCTTTAAACATGACCTGTAATGTTTCACCGAAAGCCTTAATCAGGGCGGCATACGGAATGACCATCAACCGGCCCGAATTTCGGGAAATGGCGCCCTATGCCTTTTATGATTTTGAAATGGCGGCCACTGTTGTTGGTAACGATACGCTCAAAGATGCACTCATTCACAACATCGACCTGCGCTTTGAATACTACCCATCAAATAATGAAATATTCACTTTTGGCGGCTTTTACAAAAGGTTTGTCAACCCAATTGAATCCCTTATTATTCCAGCCGGTAGTGACCTGAATTATTCGTTTGCAAATGCAAAAGCAGCCAATTGCTTAGGATTTGAAGTGGAATTCAAAAAATCATTCTCATTTCTTGAAAACAATAAAACACTCCGCTTCCTGAAAGATATCAGTATCTTAATCAATGGCGCATATATTTACAACCGCGTGATATTCAACAACAACCAGCTGTTATCAAATAAAAACTCAAGGCCCATGCAGGGGCAATCACCATATATTATTAATTGCGGGCTACAATATCAGAACGACAAAACAGGCACACAGGTAAACCTCCTTTACAACGTAATCGGCAAACGTATCGTTTTCGTGGGAGACCTCAATACACCTGACATTTATGAAATGCCCCACCATCTGCTTGACATGAGCTTTTCACAAAAGATATGGGAGTACATTTCCATTAAGGGTGGCATACAGGATATACTTAACCAGGAAGTGACGTTAAAACAATTTGTTACTTACTCAATAGATACTGACGAAAATGGGGTAAACGATAAGACTGTTAAAAGATCCCAAAATACCATGTCATATAAAAAAGGTGTCTGCTATACGCTGGGCATTAACTTAAAGTTCTAGGAAGAGTATTTAATTAAATAAAAAATGAAGGAAATTACTTTCATAATATACAAAGGCAAGGAATTATAAATTATATATTTTTATATTTATATTTTATATTTATAATTTACATTTTTAAAAAGGCATAAAATGCCATTCATTTTCTGAATCTTTTCTCAGACCGGCAGTGTCGTATGCCGGGTACTCTATTTTAAATCATTAATTATCTGCACGTTATTTACAATTAATTAATTTAAATATAACCCAGGCTTAACTGAAAAAGGCGTGAGATCATATTTCTTTGCAGTATAAATAATTAAAAAAAAGGAGAGAAAAATGAAAAAAATTTATTGTTTGATTGTATTTGCCTTAATAGGTTTTAATGCAACACTGTCGGCACAGACCATCACGATCACTGACTCGGTAGCCACCACGCAAACCTGGACCAACAGCCATATTTACCTTATTCAGGGATTCGTTTATGTTGTCAGTGGTGTTACACTAACGATAGAGCCGGGAACAATCATAATGGGAGACCATACTTTTACGGGTTCATCATTAATTATTGAAAGAGGTGCAAAAATTATGGCAGCAGGTACGCCTGCACAACCCATCATCTTTACTTCAGATATGCCTGCAGGATCAAGAAGCAGAGGCGACTGGGGCGGATTGGTCATTTGCGGTAAGGCAACAATAAATACTACCGGTGGTCAATCACAGATTGAGGGCGGCCCGCGTTCATATTTCGGGGGAACAGATGACAATGACAATTCAGGCATTTTGCAATATATCCGTATTGAATTTGCCGGTTATCCATTCCAGCCCAACAAGGAAATCAACGGCCTTACCTTGGGCGGAGTGGGTAAAGGCACCACCATCGACCACATCCAGGTAAGCTATGCCAACGACGATTCATATGAATGGTTCGGGGGCAATGTAGATTGCAAATATTTAATTGCTTTCAGGGGTTTGGATGATGAATTTGATACGGACTACGGCTATTCAGGAAGAGGCCAGTTTTTTGTTGCACTCAGGGATTCTGCCATTGCAGATATCTCCGGATCCAACGGATTTGAATCTGACAATGATGCTTCGGGAAGTACAAATACACCTTATACATCGCCCATGTTTGCCAATGTCGGGTTATTTGGTCCCAAGTCAGACCTTTCCAACCCGGTAAACCCCAATTACAAAAGAGCCATGCATATCAGGAGAAACTCCAGATTATCATGTTATAATTCAATATTCGCAGGATGGCCTGTCGGATTGTATATTGACGGAGATCTTACCGATGCTAATGCCAATAACAACGACCTGCAGATTGAAAACTGCATTATGTCGGGTATGGGTACTTTTTTCAGTGTCCCTTCGGGATTGTGGACAATTGCCGATGAAAAAAACTGGTACTTTGCCGCCTCAAGGAATAATGACACACTCGCTACCAACGACCTGCTTATGATAACCGATGCCTTCAATTACAACAGCCCGGATTTTGTACCGCAAGCCGGTTCGCCTGTTCTGGGAAAAGCGCTGTGGGCCAATACAAGATTCTCTACCGATACATGGTTTGATAAGGTTACATATGCCGGACCCTTTGGCAGCACAGACTGGACATCTCCCTGGGCAAACTGGGACCCTCAAAATACCACATATACTCCCGTATCAATAAATGAAAATGAACCATCCGTACAATCCCTCTCGGTATACCCCAACCCTGCCTCTGGTACATCATCAATAGATTTTTCTCTGATGCAAAACGATGATGTCAGCATAGAAATAACAGACATCACGGGCCGATGCGTCAAATCAGTTTATAATGGCTCACTGAATGCGGGCCGGCATCATATAAGCATTGATGCATCAACACTAAGCAGTGGGCTGTGGCTGATAAATATTTCTACAAAAAATTCCTTCAAAGCAGAAAAGCTTTTAATACAATAATTCTGCATGATCATAGACATGGCAAAAGTTCAGGGGTAAAATAATTTAATACTATTTCCAATTTACACCCCATACCAAAATTTTAAATGCCTGAATAATAAAATTGAACAGAAAAAGAAAATCTGTATTACCGGTAAAAACACATAATTAATGAATGCTATTCCAGATCGGATACTCAGTCAATGAAACATCCTTAAATATTATTTATACTCAAAGGATGTATTACTTCCGATCCATTTGTTGTCCTTCATCCGAAAGCCTGGTCGCTATGCCGCGCCAGGCTTTCGTGCTTTAAATGAATACAAATTTACTCATGAACCATTCTACCTGAATACACATTTGGCAATTCAAACTATTTCACATAACAATCTGATAACATACAATTAATATTTCAGTAATACTGCTTAACGATATTTGTATAAAATTTTTTTGAAAAAATGGATACGGATTTACTGGAACTTGAAAACCTGGTCACCATGCAGGAAAGTTATTTTGACAATTTAATTGAACTCGGATTGTTGTACGAACAAGAGGGCCTGCATCAAAAGGCGCTTGAAATATATATTAAAGGAGCAGAAATAGCGGGTAATGCAAAAAAAGATTTTATGGAAATTATATTAGGTTTGCTGGATTAAAAAAATGCAATATATATGATAATTAAATTTGTCGGAAGCCTGCATCATTTCAGGTTTGAAATTTCAGAAACAGCCTCATCAACCCTTTTCAATATTGAACGAACATTAATGCTAAATTCATAATACTTTTGTTATTTTTGTATAAACGGAATTCTACATGGAAAATGAACATATTATTCTTTTAATTGATGATGAGCCTGATATCATTGAGTTTCTGAGTTATAATCTGAAGAAAGAAGGTTTCACAGTCTTTACAGCGACCAATGGTAAAGACGGCATCAAACTGGCAAAAGAAATCGGCCCGCACCTGATTGTTCTAGATGTGATGATGCCCGGCATGGACGGCATTGAAACCTGCCAGGAACTTAGACAAATCGCCACACTTTCAAAAACGCTGATTATGTTTCTCACAGCCCGTGGAGAAGATTTTTCGCAAATAGCCGGATTGGACGCCGGGGCTGATGATTATATCACCAAACCCATAAAGCCAAGGTTATTTATAAGCCGCATCAATGCCTTGCTGCGCAGGTATTCGGATGAAATCATCTCAGGAAATTCCGTTTTAAAGATTCGGGACCTGACCATTGATAAGGAGAGATTTATTGTTCTTAAACAAGACAGGAAAATCATTCTCCCTAAAAAGGAATTTGAATTGCTTTATTTGCTTGCTTCCAAGCCAAGCAGGGTCTTTACACGCGAAGAAATACTTGCAAGAATCTGGGGTGATGATGTGGTGGTGGGTGATCGCACCATTGACGTACATATCCGTAAAGTACGCGAAAAAATCGGCATAGAATTTATTTCAACAGTAAAAGGGATCGGATACAAGTTTGAAACAACATGAAAAAATATCATCCACACGGCATTTCATTTAAAATATCACTGATTATACTGCTCTTTGTATCAGTAATTATTTTCATTTTTTATTTCTTTATTTCAGGAAAACCCTATGATTGGGTTTACCTGCTGAGTTCAATCATCCTGGTATTTGGTGTGGTTTACATTATTGTCAGGCAAACCGTTGAAAATTTCATATACAGAAAAATCCGGGTACTTTATAAAACACTGCATAATCTAAAATCGCCAAAGCAAAAAATGAAGATAGAAGAAGACTGGCTTGAAAATGCTGAGGCAGAAATAGAAAAATGGGCCGAAGACAAAAAAAATGAGTTGGAAAGCCTGAAAAAATCTGAAAATTATCGTCGTGATTTTTTGGGAAATGTTTCGCATGAATTGAAAACACCTGTTTTCAACATGCAGGGCTATGTTCTTACATTGCTCGACGGTGGCCTTGAAGATGAAACCATCAATCGTGAGTACCTGCTGCGGGCCGAAAAAAACATTGAAAGAATGATCGCCATAGTGAACGATCTGGAAGTAATTTCCAAACTGGAATCTGAAATACTTAAACTTGAACAGGAGCGATTCGACCTGACAGCATTGGCACATGAGGTTGTTGAGACTTACGAAATAAAGACCAGGGAGAAGAACATTTCAACGCCGATCGTAAATAAGTTAACCATACCGGTGCATGTTTATGCCGACAGGGAGAAAATACGCCAGGTTCTGAATAACCTTTTTGAAAACGCTATTAAATATGGCAAACCCCAAGGCCGCATAAAAATCACTTTTTATGATATGGACGAAATGATATTAACAGAAGTCTCCGATACCGGGATAGGAATTTCGCAGGAAGATATACCAAGGATTTTTGAACGTTTTTACCGTACAGCAAATGGAAAAACCTTTGATAATACTGGAAGCGGGCTCGGCTTGTCTATTGTAAAACATATTATTGAAGCGCACGGGCAAACCATAAATGTACGCAGCACGATTGGCGTTGGAACTACCTTTGGTTTTACGCTGCAAAAAGCCTGATTTTATTTGTCATTTTGCTCTTCACCCTTATATGATCGCCTCAATCATATCCGGCATTTTTAATTTACTTTGTATTTATTATTTAATTTATATATTCGATTTTTTATTTTCAACTGCGTTAGAATTTAATTAAGAATAAGCCATATTTTCAAAACAGCTACCGATTGGCTGAAAAAACAATTCTTAATCCAGCTTAGTGTTTCCGCCAGGCATGATTTAACAAAAATCAAAAACCGTTTCTTATTTACAATCATTTTTTATAAAAAAATCCTATTTTTGAATTGAAAATCGGAATGAACCTGATCATTTAATGAATTCAATAAAGGATTTTCTTAAAATGTCTGGCAAATGAGTAAAAACAAAAAAACACAGCAGGGAAAACATAAAAATGTAAAGTCGTCGCTTAAAAATGACAACAATTCAATAAACAGGAAGAAAACAATTCTTTTGCTTATTGTCGTTTTCTGTTTACCGTTATTAATCTATCTGCCGACTGTAAAATATGGTTATACAAATTTTGACGATGACCTCATGATTACAGCCAACAAGGCTTTTCTGAGCAATTTTGGAAATATCGGTCAAGCCTTTCTTACCGACCAGTTCATTGACAAGACCAGTTCATTTTACCGTCCGGCCGGCACGGCATCATACATGTTGGATATATTATTCTCTGGCGGAAATAACGTGTGGATGTACCACTTTTCAAGTGCATTAATTTTAGGCATAACGGCATGTGTACTTTTCATATTGTTGAGAAAAATGAACTTTCCGCTGTTGACTGCATGTTTCGCTTCACTGATTTATTATGTTCATCCCTTGTTTGTTTCAACAACAGCACACATACCAAACAGAGCAGAACTTTTACTATCGCTGTTTTCATTATTATCATTTCTTTTTCTGATTGAATTTTTAAATAAGAAAAAGCCCGTATATTTGTTCTGGCATGGTATTACTTTTACGATTGCCCTGTTTTGTAAGGAGACAGCAGCATTTTTGCCTTTTATTTTCATCCTGTATTATTTCATCAGGAGAAATAAAAACCGCCCGGCAAAACTTCCTTATGAAAAAAAAGATTTCGTAATTCCAGCCATTTACGGTGTTGCCGGACTATTCTGGTACTGGCTGCGTTCCATAGCACTTAGAGGTGTGGTAAGCTTTGATACTTCATTTGGTCTGAAGCCCTTCTTTTTAAATTTGCGGATCATACCGGAAGCAATGTCAAAATTTTTTCTACCTTCGGATATTGCTCCTATTCCCGGATATTCATTATTTAAAACCATTTCAGGTCTCATCATCATTATTCTGATGATTGTTGTGTTTTTCAAAATAAATAAGGCTCATCATAAAGAAAAAATATTCGGCATTTCATGGTTTATGATTTTGCTGGTACCGTCAATGCTTTACAAAGCGCCCTATTTTGACTATCTTGATCATCGCTTTTTCCTTCCGTTAACAGGAATAATTTTCTTTGTTTTATTTTCCATTCCCGAAAAATGGCATAAAACCTACAGCAAAAAATTTATCTGGCTACCGATTGTTGCTGTTATTGCGCTGTCGACGGCCACCATAATAAAATCCCGTTCTTATTCCGACCCCATGACATTTTGCAATTCATCTATTAAGCATAATCCAAACTCTTTTTTAGCCTACCATAACCGTGGATTAATTTATGCGAGAGAGGAATTATATGACAAAGCCTTCGATGATTTTAACAAAGCCATTGATATTTACCCCGATTTTCCCTACACATATAATAACCGGGCAATCATTTTTGAGAACAGGGGCCTGCATGATAAAGCCATTGCTGATTACACCAAAGCCATTGAGTTAAAACGCGATTACCTTATGCCGTATATGAGCCGCGGGTTGATCTATGAAAACCTGGGGTTGATTGATAATGCCATAAATGATTATCTGAAAGCAACAGAAATACAGCCCGATTATGCCATGGCATATAACAACCTTGGAATAGTGTATCACCGGAAAGGATTGGTCGACAATGCCTGCCAGGAGTTTAAAAAGGCTATGGACCTTGGTTTAGAACAGGGATCCGAAAATTTTAACAGATTATGCAAATGAAAAAAAACGCTAAAAAACCACAAAATAAACAACCGAAAAAACAAGTTGCTGAAAATAAATATCCGGGAGTTTACAATGGCAGGAGGATCAACATCTTGCTGGCACTGCTGGTTGTTTTCTTTATCCCCGTTTTACTTTACCTGCAAACCCTGACATTTAAATATACCGGTTTTGATGATACCCTGATCATTGAGGAACATCTTCCATTCCTGAGTGACATGCGAAATGCGCCACAGGCATTTCTTAAAAATGCATTCGTTGAAGAAAAAGGGCATTTTTACCGTCCCCTGCAAACTTTATCATACATGGCCGATATACAACTGTCGGGAAAAGACAGTACCTGGGGTTACCACCTTTCCAATGTATTGCTATTGGGTTTAATTGCATGTTCACTGTTTTTATTGCTTCACAGGCTTTTAATTCCTTTTAACCTATCACTTTTAAGCACCCTGATATTCTGTGTCCATCCACTGTTTGTTTCAAATGTAGCCTGGATACCTTCAAGAGGTGATTTACAGCTCATGTTTTTCACACTACTGTCCTTCCTGTTTTTACTGGAATTTCTCTCCCGGAAAAAATATATCCACCTGCTCCTGCATTGGCTGGCTTTTACATTTTCCTTGTTCTGTAAGGAAACCGCTGTATTTCTGCCAGTCCTTTACATCCTGTTTTACTTTGTATTTTTTCGCAAAAAAGACCCTGATATTATTAGAAAAAAGGCAAGGCTTTTTTTGGTATTCTTACTTTATATTATATCATTGGCGGCCTGGTATTGGATACGTTCCAAAGCGCTGGGGGAAACTTCAAATCAGGATGAAGTATCAGGTGCCTTCGGGCAGAATGATGAAGTAGGGCTGATTCCGATATTACAAAATTTACGAACCATACCCGAAGCGCTGATGAATTTCTTTATCCCTGTCAATATCCAGATAATACCCGGCTTTTCAGTACTGAAAACAACAGGAGGAATCATCATCATGGCAATCCTGTCGGTTTTATTCTTTAGAAGTAAAGAAAGACCCAAAAGAGAAAAATTTTTCTGCCTTACCTGGTTTGTGCTTCTTCTAATTCCTACTATGCTTTATAAAAATGTTACCATTGATTATTTGCATCATCGTTTCCTTTTACCCATGACGGGAATATTGTTGTTTGTACTCTTTGTTTTACCTATGAAACAGGTGATAAAAAACAGTAAAAAAATAACATGGGTCCTCATTGCCCTTATTACTGCGCTGTCAGCTTTCTCATTTATAAAAGCCCGTCCCTTTGCCGACCCTATGACATATTTCACATCTGCTATTCATCAAAATCCCAAATCTGTTTTAGCCTATTACAACCGGGGTAATTTATATGAACACATGAAAGAGCTGGATAAAGCCATCAGCGATTACTCACAGGCAATTACGTTAAAACCGGATTATTTCAGTGCCTATAATAATCGTGGAAATCTATATTGCGACAAGGGGCTGTATGATTATGCAATCAATGATTTTAATAAAGCCATTGCCCTGAAACACGATTTTATCGAAGCATACAGTAACCGCGGTATTGCTTATTATGACAAAGGATTATATGACAATGCCATTACGGATTATTCTAAGGCAATAGAATTAAAACCTGATTTCGCACTTGCTTATAACAACCGTGGAAACGCTTATGGCGCAAAAGCTTCCTTCAATAATTCGATAGAAGATTTTACAAAGGCAATACAATATAAGCCCGACTATGCCGAAGCATATAACAACCGGGGAAATGCGCATGGTAATCTTGGTTTTACCGACAATGCATTTAAAGATTTTTATAAAGCTATTGAATTAAATCCGGATTACGCCGATGCTCATAACAATCTCGGAGTTGTGTATGAACGCCAGGGCCAATTTGATAAAGCAATTCAGGAATATTCAAAAGCCATTGAAATAAACCCGGATTTCGCTAATGCCTATAACAACCGTGGCGTTTCATATTATCGTAACGGCATATTTGATAAATCATGCGAAGATTTCAGAAAAGCAGAACAACTGGGAAACATTAATGCAAAAGATAATGTACTAAAATTTTGTAAATGAAAAAACACAATAAAAAATATAAAGCCACACCCCTGCAAAGAAAACCTGCTGAAAGAAAACCCTCCGGGCTTTCCGAAAATAAGGTAAAAGAAATTGTACTCCCTCTTCTTATCGCCTTTTTTGTTCCTTTTATATTATATATACAGACGATCAAATTCGGATATACAAATTTCGATGATGACACGATGATATTGAAGAATAAAGCCTTTTTAAGTGATTTTGGAAACGCCCTACATTCTTTTCTCACCGATCAGTTTATTGCAAAAAGCAGTACATTCTACCGCCCTTTGGGTACTTTGTCATATATGCTGGATATTCAGCTTTCAGGTGGCAATAATGTTTGGATGTATCATCTGTCAAATGTTTTACTTCTCGGATTGATCGCATGTTCTCTTTACGTTTTACTCCGTAAGTTTCAAATTCCATTATTGCCGGCCTTGTTAAGCACGCTGGTGTTTTATGTGCATCCGCTTTTTGTTTCCACAACTGCTCATCTTCCCAACAGGGCGGAATTATTGCTATCGCTTTTTGCTATCCTGTCATTTATATTTTTTATTGACTATCTGAAATCCAGAAAAAACCTTTACCTGGTACTACACTGGCTCACATTTACGCTTGCTTTGTTCAGCAAAGAAACCGCCGCCTTCCTTCCTTTCCTGTTCATTATTTATTTTTTCACTTTCACAGATGAAAAACATTCCGGACGTATACAATTTGAGAAAAAAAATTTCATTTTAATCTTTTTTTATGGAATATCAGGATTGCTTTGGTATTGGCTCCGGTTAAAAGCACTTGCCGGCTCAACAAATTCTGACGAAACATTTGGGATCAATCCTTTACTTTCAAACCTGCCAATTTTACCCGAATCCCTGGCAAAATTTTTCCTTCCCTCCGATATGGCAACTATTCCATGCTTTTCATTATTTAAAACTTTATCCGGTACAGTAATATTTATCGGAATATTAGTATTACTATTCATAAATAAAGAAAAACCGAAAAAAAAGAAATTATTTTGCCTCTCATGGTTCATCATATTACTGGTTCCTTCCCTGCTGTTTAAAAATCCATATTTCGATTATCTCGACCACCGATTCTTCCTGCCCTTGATAGGAATTTTACTTTTTGTATTATTTATTTTGCCTGCCAGATGGTTGACCAAAGATTCCGTAAAAACATCATGGGTTTATATTGCCCTTATCATCGGGCTTTCCATAACGTCATTCATTAAATCAAAAGCCTACTCAGATCCAATGAATTTTTATACATCAGCTATTGCACAAAATCCAAAAGCTGCTTTAGCTTATAATAACCGCGGGCTGATATATGGCGACGAGGGAAATTATGATAAAGCCATTGAAGATTACAGCAATGCCATAGAATTAAAGGCTGATTATGATCAGGCCTATAACAACCGCGGGCTGTCATATGGCAATAAAGGTATGCTGGCAGAGGCAATCCGTGATTTTACAAAAGCCATTGAACTAAAACCGGATTATGCACAAGCCTACTATAACCGCGGGCTGACATTTAACAAACAAAACAGGTATGATAAAGCTGTTGCTGATTTTACAAGCGCCATAAAATTAAAACCCGATGCCATTCTGTACTATAACCGTGGACTCTCATACGGAAACCAAAAATCTTTTAATGAAGCCATCGGTGATTATTCCACAGCAATAGAAATGGATCCCTCATACAGCAATGCTTATAATAATCGCGGTGCTATGTATTATTATCAAGGGCAAATGGACAAGGCATGTTATGATTTCAAAAAGGCTGCTGAACTTGGCGATCAGGGTGCAAAAGACAATGTAAGTAAATTATGCAAATGAAAAAGAACAAACAAAGTCAAAAGTATCAACCACAAAAAAGAAAAGCCTCTGAGGTAAAAAAAACAGGCTATTTAAAAAACAGTAAGGAAAATATACTGTTTATCATCATTATATTCTGTGTGCCGGTTTTACTATATCTTCAGACCCTTAAATTCGGTTTTACCAATTTTGATGACGATCTCATCATCCAGAATAATGTAAAGTTCCTGAGTAATACCGGAAACTTTTTCAATTCATTTATTACTGACCAGTTTATTGATAAAGAAAGTTCCTTTTACCGTCCCATTGGAACAATCTCCTATATGCTGGATATCCAATTATCAGGCGGGAACAACCCATGGATGTACCATTTGTCAAATGTGCTGCTTCTGGGATTTATTGCCTGTTCACTTTATCTTTTACTCAGGCGTTTCGGCATATCGCCAAAATTCGCCCTATTCGGCACCCTGATCTTTTATGCTCATCCCCTCTTTGTATCAACAACAGCACATCTTCCTAACAGGGCAGAGTTGCAGCTTTCACTGTTTTCAATACTTTCATTTATATTCTTAATTGATTTCCTCCAAAAGAAAAAAAACGTATTCCTGGTATTGCACTGGCTGGCATTTACGATTGCTATATTTTGCAAGGAAACCGCGGCATTTCTTCCTTTTTTATACATAATGTATTACCTTATTTTTATTATAAAAAAACGAACAGGGGATTTCCATATTGAAAAAAAGTATGTCTTCATTCTCATATCATACGGTATTTCAGGGCTGGTGTGGTTTTGGCTGCGACACAAAGCGCTGACCGGTGTTACAAATTCTGAAGAAACATTTGGTATTGAACCCTTCCTTACGAATTTACGTCTCATACCGGAATCGTTGGCAAAGTTTTTCCTCCCATCGGATATTGCGCCTATGCCTGCTTTTTCGTGGTTTAATCTTATAGCTGGTTCGGTTATTATCGTGCTGCTTATTATTCTTTTTATTAAAAACAAACAAAGGGTTACCGGGGAAAAAATATTCTGCATCGCGTGGTTCCTGATTTTATTGGTACCATCGATGTTATACAAGCATCCGCATTTTGACTATTTAGACCACCGGTTCTTCCTTCCGATGATAGGAATACTGTTATTCCTGTTGTTTATTATTCCTGCAAATTGGATTAATAAAAGCCAGGTGAGATTTTATGTGCTTATGATTTTTATTGTTATCGGGCTGAGCATTTTTAGTTTTATCAAATCACATTCATATAAAGATTCAATAACGTTCTACAACGCCGCCATCGCACACAACACTAAATCAGCCATATGTTACAACAACCGTGGTTCTGCGCTTGCCACACAGGGCATGTACGATCAGGCCCTCAGCGATTTCAATAAAGCTATTGAATTAGAGCCTGATTTTGCATTGGCTTATAAAAACCGGGGGGTAACATATAATGTAAAAGGAATGTATAAACAAGCTCTTGATGACCTGAAAAAAGCCATTGTATTAAAACCATATTTTCCGGAGGCGTTTTATTATTGTGGTGTTGTCAGCTCCAACCAGGGATCGTATGACACCGGTATTCCCTATTATACAAAAGCTATTGAATTAAATCCGGTTTATGTTAATGCATATTTTAACCGTGCTAACCTTTACTGTATTGAAGGCTCATTTGAAAAAGGCATTACAGATTACTCACAGGTAATAGCACTAATGCCCGATTACATGCAGGCATACCTCAACCGTGGATTTACATACAGCAGCCTTGGCTCATATGATAATGCCATTTTAGATTTTTCCAAAGTGATAAAACTAAAACCCGATAATGCAGATGCATATTATGAACGGGGCCAGGTTTATGGCAAACAGGGATTTCTGGATAAAGCATGTGAAGACCTCAAAAAGTCGGTTGATCTGGGTTCTCAACGGGCAAAAGATATAGTCGGCAACTATTGCAAATAACTTTCGAAATCACATATTCCCGTTTTGGCATAAATTGAGATTTCAATTTGGTATTATTTAATGAATGTCTTAAAGCAACTATTAATTTAAATGGGCTTCAAATGGCATTTATTTTTATCACGAGTCTATTTATGGCATTCCTGCCAGGGCCTTTTTAAACTGATAATTATAAAACAGATTACGTTTATTGTTGGAACAAGTATCTTACGTTAATTAATATTTCAGCCATTTCCACAATTCCTTATAGCTGATCTTTTTCCCATACATCAGAATGCCTGTACGGTATATCTTTGCTGCCAGCCAGGTACATGCGAGAAAACCTAAAACCAGCAGCCCCATCGACAGTAAAAGTTCGTACAACGGAACACCAAAAGGAATCCGCACCATCATTACAATAGGTGATGTCAGCGGAATTATGGACAGCCAGAAAGCTATCGGCCCCTGGGGGTTTTCAATGATAGGCGAAATCAAAACAAACGACATAATCAGCGGAATGGTAATGGGCAGCATAAATTGCTGGGTATCGGCTTCGTTGTCCACCGCTGAGCCAATGGCCGCGAATAACGCGGCATACAAAAGGTAGCCAAACAAAAAGAAAAATAAAAACAAGCTGATAATCAGTGTATAATCATAACTGCCAAAATTTTTCATGAGAGTCATAACCTGCTCGCTGTCCTCATCCTGGACACTTTGGGTATGAACATTTTCAGGTACAAGCGTGTTGGATGGTTGGGCAAACTGCGCCTGTTCTGATTTTACGATGTTGCCGTCTTTAGACCCGACGGTAAACTGAAAGACAACAACAATAGATAATGTCAGCACTATCCACAAAAGAAACTGGGTTAGGCCCACCAATGCTATCCCGACAATTTTACCCAAAAGCAACTGAAAGGGTTTTACCGAGGAAACAATAATCTCAACAATACGGCTGGTTTTCTCTTCAATAACGCCACGCATGACCTGACTGCCATACATAAATATTGACAGATACACCAGAAACCCTGCAAAAAGGCCCAGTAAAGTTGTGGCAATAGGGATATTCTTCTCCCCGGTTTTAATGTTTTCAGAACTTATATTAATACTGACTTTTGTTTCATCAATTTTCTGCTTGTCAATGCCGTATAATTCCAAAAGTTTTTTGTTTTCATAAATATACTTCATTTTATCTTCGATATATGAAGTAACGGTATTCCCCGGTTGCTTATCAGAGTAATAAAGAATGGCATTTGTCGGCTCAATAAGGCTGGTCTTTGGAATGTACAACAACGCTGTTGTCTTGCTCTGGTCAAAATTTTTTATGGCTGTTTCAATATCCGTGAACATGTAATTAAATTTCACAGTTTCATTGCTTCCAAGGTTATAAAAAATTCCGGTCTCATCAAGTACATCAATCACTTTCTGTTCTTTATCGAGCTTTGAAACGTAATAGGGAACAATCATCAAGCCCGCCATCAGCAATGGGCCGAGTATGGTCATAACAATGAAAGACCTTTTTTTGACTCTTGATAAATACTCGCGTTTTAATATGATCAGTATTTTATTCATGGCGCTTATTCAGTCAAGTCCTGTTTTGAATTTTTGTATTGCACGGTATCTGAATTTACTTTAGCAATAAAAATATCGTTCATGGTCGGAATGATCTCCTGAACAGCATGAACATTCCCATATTGCATCAGGACACTGATGAGTTCATTAGTAGATTTTTCATTTAAAATTTTAATGCGTGCCTTAAGTATATTCTCGTCACGTGTCTCTTCCAATACCTGGAAATCATGGTTTAAAGTATCCTGTAACAGCTTATCACAACCTGTAATTTCAATCTGATAGACATTGGCCTTATAGGAGTATTTTATGTCTTTAACCCTGCCTTCAAGTATTTTTTTTGATTTATTTATCAAAGCTATATGGTCACACAGTTCTTCAACGGAAGCCATGTTGTGTGTAGAAAGGATAATAGTAGCGCCATTTTCCTTCAGGCGCAATATTTCATCTTTAATCAGTGATGCATTAATCGGGTCAAACCCGCTGAAGGGTTCATCAAATATCAGCAATTTGGGCTCATGCAGAACTGTAACAATAAACTGTATTTTCTGCTGCATCCCTTTTGACAACTCCTCAACTTTACGGTTCCACCATCCCATCAGCTCAAATTTTTCAAACCAGTATTTTAATTTTCTGATGGCATCACTGTGTGATAATCCTTTTAGCCTGGCAAGATACAAAGCCTGTTCACCCACTTTCATTTTTTTATATAATCCTCTTTCTTCAGGCAGGTATCCTATTTTTTCAATAAGCTTTTTGTGAAGGCTTTCACCATGAATAAGGATTTCTCCTTCATCCGGTACAGAGATCATATTGATGATCCTGATCAGGGTGGTTTTTCCGGCGCCGTTAGGACCGAGCAATCCAAAAACACTTTGCTCCGGAACAGTGATAGAAACCCCGTTCAATGCTACATGGTTTGCAAAACGCTTTGTTATAGTCCGTGCTTCAAGTAAATTCATTAAAACAGGTGTTATTATCCGATTCTGATCATTGGTTGCTAAAAAACTCCCTCATTTTATCAAAGAAATTTTTATCCTTGCTGTTTGGCTGAGGCTTTAAATTTTCAGAGTCCATCATTTTGGCAAGGATATTTTTTTCTTCTTTTGAAAGATGCTGAGGAGTCCAAACGCTGACACCTATCAATAGGTCGCCCCTGCCGTATGAATTCAGCGAAGGCAGGCCCTTGCCTTTCAGCTTTAGAATTTTTCCGGATTGAGTTCCCGGATCTATTTTAACCCTTACTTTACCTTCGAGAGTAGGTATTTCAACACTTGTTCCCAAAACTGCTTCCGGGAAACTGATGTACTGCGTATATAATAAATTATTTCCGTCGCGGTGAAGTTCCGGATGATCTACTTCTTCAATCAGCACGATCAGGTCGCCCGGATGTCCTCCCCTGGCCGCGGCATTGCCTTTGCCGCTCACCGAAAGTTGCATACCCTGGGCAACGCCGGCAGGTATTTTTATGCTGATTATTTCGTCACCTTTTACTATACCATTACCAAAACATGCTGTGCACTTTTCAGTGATGGTTTGCCCCTCGCCGCCACAGGCAGGACAGGTAGATGTTGTCTGCATCTGGCCAAGAAAAGTATTGGTTACACTGATCACATGCCCGCGTCCGTTGCATGTGGGACATGTTCTGTATGAGCTGCCATCTTTGGCTCCTGTACCTTTGCATTCGGTACAGGTAACATATTTATTTACGTTGATTTTCTTTTCAATGCCGGTGGCAATTTCTTCGAGTGTAAGTTTTATTCTGACACGCAGGTTGCTGCCATAATTTACTTTTCGCCGGTGTGTCGATCCACCGCCAAATCCGCCAAAACTGCTGAAGGCTCCCCCGAAAATGTCGCCAAAATGGCTGAAAATGTCATCCATGCTCATTCCTCCGCCAAAGCCATTGGAGCCATTTACGCCATCAGGGCCAAAACGGTCGTAACGGCTGCGCTTTTCGGGATTACTTAATATGTCGTAGGCATGGGCAGCTTCCTTAAATTTTTCCTCTGATTCTTTGTCGCCGGGGTTTTTATCAGGATGGTACTTGATCGCCATCTGCCGGTATGCCTTTTTTAATTCCGCTTCGCTGCAATTGCGATCAACACCAAGAATTTCGTAATAATCACGTTTTGTCATAAAAATAAGTTTAGTTGGCAACAACCACCTTTGCAAAACGTAATACAACGCCATTCAGGTAGTACCCCTTTTCTGTCACATCAATCACTTTCCCCTTTTGTTCATCGTTGGCGGCATTAACACTGGCAATAGCCTCATGAATATCAGTATTAAATGTTTCACCCATCGCTTTAATTTCTTCCAAGCCGGCCCTGACAAGAACAGCTTTATATTTTTCATAGATCAACACTATACCGTCTTTCAGGCTTTTGACGTTTTCGTCATCCGGAAAAGCATTGATGGCTCTTTCAAAATCATCCAATACGGGCAGCATCGACGACACTACTTCTGAAGAGGCTGTCTTAATCAGCTCCAGACGCTCTTTGGATGTACGCTTCCGGTAATTTTCAAATTCTGCATACAGCCTCAGAAATTTATCATTCAGCTCTTCCACCTTTTTTTTCTGATCGGCAATAATTACATCCTTATCAGACCCGTCCGGCATTTCTTTTTCTCCGGCAACAGCTTCGCTTACTTCTTCTTTTTTCAATTCTTCGTTTTTTTCAGTATTGCTTTCGTCAATATGTTCTTCTTTTTGTGATGAACTCCCTTTCTTTTTCATATCCTGTTTATCGTTTTCGGAGTTTGGTTAACAATATTTTTGCCATTGATATTATCCCGACATTTTGTCAGAATAATGTTTCTTTGAAGGCTTCTTCTTCTTTCTTGTTATAATTTTCCGGATCTTCGTCAACATCAAACAGTTTTAGCTGGTTTTCGCTGATATAATCATCCTCGGGCAATGAATCCGCAAACTTACTGATGTAGTCCCTTATAGAAGCTTTGATCATCTTGTTTGGACTTATTTTCTTTGCCCTGCAAAACTTGTCAATGATGCCTTTTTGCTTCTCGGATAGCTTGAATTCAAATCTTTTAAATTTGATTTTTCGTTTTTTCGGTTTTTTGTTAGCTGCCATCCTGTCGATAATTTTCTTTACGATTATAAAGTCCGCAAATTTAATAAAAAACAAATTTTTATCACGATCAACTTTTTTTTGGCAGGTTTTTTTAACTTAGCACTCTTTTAAACCAATATTTTATTAGATGATAAACGATAAATTAATCAATCCGAAAAGCATAGTGGTTGTAGGCGGTTCAAATGATATAACCAAACCAGGAGGGAAAGTCCTGAAAAACCTGATTGATGGAAATTACGGTGGAAAACTTTATGTAACGAATCTGAAAGAATCGGAAGTTCAGGGAATTCAAAGTTTTCAGAATATTAACGATTTACCGGCTGTGGATCTGGCCATCATCGCCATAGCAGCAAAATACTGTCCGGAAACTGTCGAGATTCTTGCAAAACAAAAACAAACCAAAGCATTTATCATTCTCTCTGCCGGCTTCAGTGAAGAAAGCAAAGAAGGCGCTGCTTTAGAAAAACAGATTGTGGGAACCATCAACAGCGTGGGCGGCTGCCTGATAGGGCCAAATTGCACAGGCATCTGCACGCCGGTACATCATAGTTATTTTACGCTGCCGATTCCAAAATTAGAACCGCAGGGTTGTGATTTCATCACAGGCTCGGGTGCTACGGCCTGTTTTATCCTGGAAGCAGGAATTACCAACGGGCTGACTTTTGCCAACATCATTTCTGTCGGAAACAGCGCGCAGCTTGGTGTGGAAGAAATGCTTGAATACTTTGACAACACCTTCGACCCCGCCATCAGTTCTAAGGTTAAGATGTTATATATTGAAAATATCCGCAACCCTCAGAAATTGCTCAAACACGCTTCTTCATTGATAAGTAAAGGGTGCAGAATAGCTGCCGTCAAAGCCGGTTCTTCGGCTGCCGGAAGCCGCGCCGCATCTTCACATACCGGTGCCCTTGCCAGTTCCGATGTGGCCGTGGATGCCCTGTTCCGCAAGGCAGGCATAGTACGCTGCAGCGGTAGAGAAGAGCTGATAGCGGTTGCCTCGGTTTTTATGCATCCGGAACTTAAAGGCAAACGCATCGCCATCATCACCCATGCAGGCGGCCCCGCGGTGATGTGCACCGACGCCTTGTCGAACAACGGCATGGAAGTTCCTCATATTGATTCTCCGGCATCCAAAGAGTTACTGACAAAACTATTTCCCGGCTCTTCCGTAGCCAACCCCATCGACTTTTTAGCCACCGGCACAGCCGAACAACTGGGTATCATCATTGATTATGTAAATGAAAAATTCGACGGGATAGATGCCATGATTGTGATATTCGGAACACCCGGATTATTCAGGATATTTGACGTGTATGATGTACTGGATAAAAAAATGAAGACCAGCAAAAAACCTATTTACCCGGTTTTACCTTCGATCATCACTGCAGGAGAGGAAGTAAGTGAATTTATTGCCAAAGACAGGATAAACTTTCCGGAAGAAGTGGTTCTGGCGAAAGCCATCGCTCAAACCTATCATACCCGTAAACCTTACGAACTCAACCCTGTACTGCCAGCGGTTGACATGGCAAAAATCCGCAATATCATTGATCAGGCGGCCCCGGGTTACATATCCCCCGCCGAAATACAGGCATTGATGGATGCAGCCGGCATCCCGCGTGCAGGAGAAGCCGTGGTTAATACAAAGGAAGCTGCCATGGCAGAAGCGCAAAAACTGGGCTTCCCGGTTGTTATGAAAGTTGTAGGGCCCGTACATAAATCCGATGTGGGCGGTGTGGTATTAAATGTGAAAAATACCGACACTGTTGAAAAAGAGTTTGAACGGATGATGAAGATCAAAGACACCACTGCTGTATTAATTCAACCAATGCTGAGCGGTACCGAGCTTTTTACAGGCGCCAAGTTTGAACCCAAATTCGGGCATATGATACTTTTCGGCCTGGGCGGCATCTTTATCGAAGTGCTGAAAGATGTTACTGTCGGCTTATCTCCTATTGGAAAGGAAGAAGCCGCTACCATGATAAAAAGCCTGAAAAGCTATAAGATCATAGAAGGAGTGCGCGGCCAGAAAGGCATTAACCAGGAAATACTCATTGATATCATCATGCGGCTTTCAGCGTTATTGCAGGCTGCTCCCGAAATACAGGAGCTCGATTTCAACCCGCTGCTCGGAAATGCCGAAAAGGTGGTGGCTGTGGATGCAAGGATCAGGATTGAAAAATAGCTGAAATACCAGTCGGAGCGCGACTTTAAGTCGCACTCCGACTGGCATAGAATACGGAATGAATTCTGCGACATATTATCGGGGGTGGCTGCCCTCTGAGCCAACAAATCGGGGGGGCGACTTTAAGTCGCCCTCTGATTGCCCCGCAAGAGGCAGTCGCCCAGACAATTTCCCAATCCCCAAAATTTTAGTTATAGTTTTACATATACCGAAAACTTTTTGTATCTTTGTTAATTATTTAACATGTACGTAAAATGAATTACGAAAAATACACTCCTGAAAAGGTCATCATACGTCAGCGATACCTTGACACCTGTACTAAGTATCTGGAAAAGGATTTAATCAAAATATTTGCCGGTCAGCGAAGGGTGGGGAAAAGTTATATGCTTTTCCAGGTGATTAATTTTGTTGAAAAACACTACAAAAATCCAAACATCATTTACATTAGTAAAGAACTGCCCGCGTTCAGTGGGTTGACCAATGATAAAGAACTTGTTGATTTTGTTAATGAAAAGATTTCTAAAAATAAAAATTTC
This sequence comes from uncultured Bacteroidales bacterium, assembly GCA_964626855.1. Classification (GTDB taxonomy): domain Bacteria; phylum Bacteroidota; class Bacteroidia; order Bacteroidales; family CAIWKO01; genus CAIWKO01. The sequence goes on along the minus strand of CAZVKJ010000004.1, from coordinate 87,117 downwards.
TTATTTATTGACGAAGTGCAGGAAATTAAAGACTTTCATAAAGCATTACGAAGTCTTCTTGCCCAAAGGAATTGTGATATCTGGTGCACCGGCAGCAATGCCGCCATGCTTTCTGACGATATTGCAGGACTGATGAGCGGACGCTCCATAACATTTGATGTATATGCGCTGAGTTATCCTGAATTTTTGCTTTTTAATGATTTGCCAAAAGGGGAAGCATCGTTAGATAAATACCTTCGCTTCGGTGGAATGCCTTTTTTGAAAAATATTGAGCTTACCGATGTTCTTGTTTTTGAGTATTTAAAAGGAATATATGCTACGATACTTTTTAAAGATATCATTGCACGGCAAAATATCAGGAATACAAGGTTTGTTGAAAACCTGTTATCTTTCACAGCAGATAATATCGGTTCATTGGTGTCTGCAAAAAAAATCAGCGATTTTCTTAAATCGGAAAAAATCAATATTTCGCCGGTACGGGTTATTGAATACTTGCAGTATATGGTGAATGCTTTTATTCTTTTCAGGTGTAAACGGACGGATATACAGGGAAAAAAGATTTTTGAGTTCGGGGAAAAATATTATTTTGAAGACCTTGGACTGCGCAATATTATTAATGGATATAAGTTTTCTGATATAGGTAAAATAATTGAGAACGCTGTCTTTCTTCATGCTAAATATTTTGGTTATGAGGTATACACAGGCGCGGCAGATACTAAAGAAATAGATTTTATCTGTAAAAAAAATCACATAAAAAAATATCTTCAGGTTACCTATAACATATCCGATAACAAGGTGTATGAAAGGGAATTTGGCAATCTGAAAGCGATTGATGATAATTATCAGAAATTTGTTATATCAATGGACAAGATCCGCCTTGATAATGACGAGGGCATTTTTCACGTATTGCTCGAAGATTTTTTATTAAACGAATTTTGAGCAGGATGAATTCACGAATTTATTCTGCAGTCCATTGATGGTAATAATGAATGTTTTGTCCCATATGGGACAAAGATGTTCTACTATTGTGTTTTTTTACCAACATTTTGTCCCTGACAGAACAAGGATGAGGCGCTATTGTCGGAGGTGACTGCACTCTGCAAATCGGAGCCAACAAATCGGGGGGGCGACTTTGAGTCGCCCCGACAATGTCATGCATTGTTCATTTTATCGCAACAGACTGCAATTCATTTTGTATTTTTCACCGTATCGGTCAGCACGATTACATCGCCGGTGAGCCTGCCGTTGTGCATATACATCTTCTTTCCCAGCATATCTAAATCCCAGCTTTTATCCATATACTCACTATCGTAAATCAGGTTTTCAAGGTCTTTGGAGATAATAACACTCTTACCTTCAGGAACCTCCAGAACAAGTATCACGGATTGATTGCGCCATTTTTCATAGGCAGGCAGCAGAAAGTAATTGTTTAACTGCAGCACCGAATCATGAACAGAAACATCCATTTTTATTGCTTCTGCCCTTTTCCTGGCCAGCATCAGCGTTGTTCCCCGGGAATATTTCATCATGGTAAGGTTAAATTTATCTGTTGCTGACGGAATAATCTTAAGCTTAGGAAAACCATATGCAATAAGCCGGTCATTATAAGTTGAAAAGAAACAATTATTAAAAACAAACTGCTGATGTTCATCATTATCGTAATCGAAAATCTCGTCGCCTATATGAAATGCGCTGCTGATTTCAGGCAGGTTATCAGAAACTTCAATTACCATGGCCCCTTGTGGCTGAGGCAATGCCAACTCCTGCTTTACAACACTTTTTTCATCAAAATTACCAATGATGTTGACTGTTAAAAATATGGCAAGTATCAAACCCGTGAGCCATAAAAATGATGCCGTCATCGAAACAATGCGCGATTTGGTTTTAAACCCGACGATCATTCGGATACTATTAAAGATCAACATAAGCAATGGAACACCGATCAGCAGAATCAGGGTTATGCCGGCTAATTGCTTTTGCCAGACACTTTCAAAAAACAGATTTGCCAAAACCGGGATAGAGATTGATGAAATGCCCCATTTAGTGAAGAACAGGAAACTATCGGAAGCAGTCAGGGAAAGTATAAGCGATCCGGTAAGCACAATGCCGATGATCAGCAACACGATACCGCCAAAGATCAGTAAAGCACGAAGCAGATAATAAATGATTTCACCAAAAACACTTCCAAAACCCTGACCTGATTCCCTGTACCTATATGGTTGGCTCACAGCCGAAGCCATTTGCCGTTGCTGCCGGGTGTACCTGGCTTCCTGCTTTGCACGGCGCATCTTACGTTTCATATCGTGGAACTCACGCCGTGAATGATTCTTTGCATTACCTTTCATCTCTTTGAAGCGTAATTTCAAATCTTCAAATTCATTTCTGATGTTCTCCTGAATTTCAGAGATGGTCATCGGCTCGCCTTTCATATTCAGCTTCTCCTCTGTTGTGCTTGCCTTCGGAATGATGATCCACAGCACCAAGTAAATCATTATGCTGGAGCCAAAAATAAAAAGCGCAACAATGAAAAACAACCTGAACCAAACAGGATCAACATTAAAATAGTGCCCAAGACCTGAACATACACCGCCCAGTATCCTGTTATCATCATCGCGGTAAAAACGCCTTGCAGTGCCGGCACTTTTTGATTTTTCTTTCTCCTGTTTATTTTCGGTACTACCGATATCGTCAGGTTTTCCAAGGATGCTTATTGCTTCTTCAACATCAACAAGCAAAATGAGTTGTTGCCCCTTTTCAATTTTCGACTGAAAGATTTCAGCAATGCGGCTTTCAATATCCTGAAGTATCTCGTCTTTGCCTTCCGTATTTTCAAAATGCTTTTTCAGCGAATTGAGATAATTCTCTAAAATTTTATATGCTTCTTCATCAATCTGAAAAAACAAACCGCCGATGTTAATGGAAATTGTTTTGTTCATGGCTTTATATTTATTGATTTATTTTTTAGTTATTAGTTTTACTGATTTTACCAACTCCTCCCAGCTCTCATCAAGATTTTGGAGAAAAATGCGGCCGGCTTCGGTCAGCGTATAATATTTACGGGGCGGCCCTGTCTTCGATTCTTCCCACCGGTAACTGAGCAGCCCGTCGTTCTTCAGGCGTGTCATCAGCGGATATAAGGTACCTTCCACCACTATCAGTTTTCCCTCTTTGAGTTTTTCCATGATATCCGAGGCATACACATCTTTTTCTGCAATGACAGAGAGAATACAATATTCCAGTATTCCTTTCCGCATCTGTGCTTTTGAATTTTCAATGTCCATATCATCCTTTTTGAAATCCGGTACAAAGATAATACATTTTATAGTACTATGCAATACAAGGTACTATTATTTTTAAAAATTTTTCAAATAACGAAAAACAAACACCTTTACATCGTGAATATCCGAAGATTACTGTTTATGCGTTTCAGCACATGTGTTCGTACTAAGCATTATCTTTTGACTTGAAATCTTAAAAAAATTATTGTATATTTGAATAGTATTTCCTGCAGATGAACTTCGGCACACTAAATCCTGGCTGTATTGATGCCGGCTGTTTTTGATAATCTAAAAAACAAAAAAATGGATAAAGAAGCAAAAGCCGTTATAATTTGGATAACAGTATGCGTGACATTCGTGATACTTGCGCTGGTATTGTTATTCGTTCCATGGAGTATTCCTCACGAAATGGAGATAAAATTTACCTTGATTTTAACGGGTATGCTGTCCTTAATTATCATAACCGGTTTGACAAAGAAAAAATACAGCCATGAAGCCGCTTCAGTTTTAAATGTACTTCAATACATAATGATAGCCCTGCTTTGTGCTATTGTGTTTACAGCATTTCTTTTCTGGTTTGATTACTGGCTTATTGGCAAATTGGGCAGAAATAACAGTTATGCATACCTGGGTTTCGGTTTTCTATCATCAGTTGCCTGCTTTTTTACTTCGTGGAGAAACCCGAAAAGTGTTTGGTATGTTCCTTTTATAATAAATGCAGTTGTAATATTGTCTGCACTGGTCGGCGATTTTGATTCCATGTTGATCTACGGGCTGGTCCTGACAGCAGCCACATCAATACTGGGCTGTTACCTGGGAAATAAGAGAATACGCTCACGGGAGGATCAGTAATAGTCGCATCATGACAACCCGGATCCACATTCATATGACAGCCTCCAAGCACCCTTCAATGCAGGATAATTATATCATTCTTAACTTTGATAAAATTTCATAAATTTGTAAAAGAACCAAAACAAACTAAAAAGACTATGAAAAAATCAATCCGCTTGATGCATTGGGTGCCTCGTATTATTTGCATACTGGCAATACTGTTCGTCAGTATGTTTGCTTTTGACGTATTTGATCCTCAATACACAGTTTGGCAACAAATTGTTGGTTTATTCGTGCACCTTCTTCCATCCTTTGTATTAATCGGTATGTTAGTAGTTGCCTGGAAATGGGAATTAACCGGAGGAATTATTTTTATGGTGATCGGCATCGGATTAAGTCCCTGGGTATTTATGATGAACTATCATAGAACAAATTCGGTTATGATCAGCCTTTCAGTAATTTTGACAGTAACCATACCCTTTGCTGTTGTGGGGTTTCTGTTTATTTTAAGCCATTTTTTAAAAAAGAAAAATCTCAAAAAAACTGATAATAAACAAGACCAATAAAGATGAATATTGAATTAAAAGAAAAGTTCCTTGAATTGTGGAAAAAATATTTTGCAGAGGCTGAACTTCCCATTACATTTTATTATTCTGAAACAGAAGGCGGCGCTGAACCCTTTGTAAAAACAAAAGATGGCTATTGCATCATTGCAGAACTGGCCAAGATAAGAAAAGGAAAGTCGCTGTATTTTAACAAAGCCAATCTTGGTTGTCCGGGTTCTGTCAGATACCTTGGCTATTCGGACCGATTGCGCCCCGGATTTGAATATTTTCTTTCATGCGGTAATGAAAAAATGGAGGGAGAGCGGTACAAACGCACTCCTGAAATTGTTCTTGAAATGTTGAAAGACCAGCATCAATTGCCAGTAGAAAGAAAGAATATCATTTTTAAAAGATGGGATAATTTATCAGAAGCGGATCATCCGGAAGTGGTCATTTTTTTTGCTACTCCGGATGTGCTATCGGGATTATTCACCCTGGCCAATTTCGACAGTGCTGATAACAATCGTGTTTTTGCACCTTTTGGTGCCGGTTGCGGCTCAATTGTACATTATCCTTATCTTGAGCGACAATCAAAAGACTTCAGAGCTATTATTGGAATGTTCGATCCTTCGGCACGCCCGTATGTTCAGCGCGATATCCTCACATTTGCTGTTCCCTTCGAAAAATTTGAACAGATGGTCAACCAGATGGAGGAAAGTTTTCTGATAACAAAAACCTGGGATACAATCAGAAAAAGGATTTCTGCAGAAAAATAGGAATTATTATTCCTTAATATATTTGTTTTTATTATAAGCATATTTTCTATTTTTGCAGTATTAATAGTTTGTTGCTTTTCATGAAGAAATTTCTTCCATTAGTGCTGATTACGGCTATTTTGTTCAATTCGGGAGGATATTTCTATATTTTTCGAGTACTTCAGAAATGTGCAAAGGAAGAAATTGAAAAACAACTTCTTAACGGGCTTGACGAAAACGATTTGACGGTAATTATTATACCTCTTGGCCGGGAAAATCAGATTCACTGGACAAAAACCGGAAAAGAATTTATTTATAAGGGATCAATGTTTGACATTGTAAAAACAAAGGTCCATGATAATCACAAATATTATTATTGTATAAATGATATCAAGGAAAAAAAACTGGTGGATCAACTTACTAAAAGTCACTCAAAAACTAAAGATTTAGTTAAGAAGTTAAAAAATGTTTTACAAAAATATTATTTTCCAAATTGCTTATCGATACTGAACTACAACCTTGCTCAACAATGTATGTGCTGTGTTCATGATAATTTTTATAAATCAAATATTTCCGAGATTCTGACCCCGCCTCCCAAAGCCTGAGCTTTCTTAATTTATCGATTCATATTAAAGCCGCATTTTTTTGATTGTTATAAAAACGATTGAAAAGATGATGCCGTTTTGTTATGGATTTAACCTAATATTTTACAATTTTAAAAAAAACACAATGAAAAAAACATTCATATTTTTTACAATTTTATTTTTATCGTTTCAACTATTTTCTCAAAAAAAAGAAGATGGGGCAAAGGATAGCGTTCTACAAAAGTCTTTAAATGAAGTAGTCATCACGGCATTAAGAACAAACACCCCACTCAAGGAGATTCCTGCTGCAATAAGTATTGTTGATGCCAAACAGATAGGTAAAATGGGCAAGAGTATTGCCGCTGATGAGGCATTACGGCTTGTGCCAGGTGTTAAAATTGACAATGGTACCGGCGGGTCAAGGGTTCATATATACCTCAGGGGTCAAGGTGTTTTGTCTGAAACAGGTTTCAGAGGCATTGCCGTTCTTGTTGACGGTGTTTCTGTTAATGATCCGGGCGGCTATGCACCTGATCTTTATGATGTTGACTGGAACACCGTTAAAAGCGTTGAAATCGTGAAAGGATTAGCGGCTTCAATGTACGGTGGCTCCGGTAATGGAGGTGTTATAAACATTAACACCTTTGATGGTGGGAGTAAGCCGGTTTCCGTATCTTTATTCGCAACCGGCGGCTCATATGGTTTCTGGAAAACAGGTTTACAACTCGATGGCACAAAGGATAAAGTAAATTATCGTATTTCATATTCTCACACTTCCGGCGATGGCTACCGTATCCATCAGGCATTCAGAGGCGATAACCTCAGCGAAAAAATCAACTGGACCCCTTCCGACAAAATAAAAATTACCCAGATACTTAACTACACCAGCTATTTTAATCAAAATTCCGAAGGCATCAATTGGGGCCGTTACGATACCGTTGGGCCAAGATCCGCCAATACCGATGCCATCAGGTACAATGAATTTCACTTAACCCAGCGGCTTACAGGTGCTCTCATCGGAAAATATAATATCTGTAAAAACCAGGACATCACCGCTACAGGTTTTTTCAGGTTTAACAACTACCGCGAAACATCCAACAACGGCGATGATTATAAGCCCTATATCAACCCCGGCGTTTCGGTACAGTACAATTTACATCTTGGCAAAGAAAACCTTAAAAACCACCTGAGTATCGGCGCAGATTATAAAACCATGACATTAAATGAACATTGGTTTGCCGTACCCGATGGCAACCATATCAATAATGACAGAATCGACAGCCATTTCAGCCTTGAGTGTTTCGACACAGACTCCATCCTCATCAACCAGATGATAAAACAAAAAGCAGCCGGTATTTATTTGATCGACAAGCTTGATATTTTCAAAAAATTATTTGTAACCTTAAACCTCCGCTATGATTATGTTTATAATCAGCTGATCAACCATTTGCCGGTTCCTGACTCATTATCAAAAACCGGAAGCAGGACATTTTCAAAACCCACTTACAGAATCGGCCTTGCCTATGAAATCTGTAAACCTGCAAATATCTATGCCAGCTGGGGAACCGGATTTTTAATTCCGACAAATAATGAATTATTCAACAACCCGGATTACTGGGGAGGATTCAATACAAAAATTCAACCGGCTGCCTCACAGGGAGGCGAGCTCGGCATCAGAGGCGACATCAAGAACTTTTTGCATTATGACGTAACCGGATTTTATATGGCTACAAAAAATGGATTCTACCGGTACAGTCTGTCCGGAAGAGGCAATAACACAGCCTTTTTCGCCAATAGAAAAGAAAGCAAATATGGTATTGAAACCTTTGTTTCCTATTCACCGATTAAAAATATCACTATTGATTTGGCCTATACCTATTCTCACTTTGTTTATCCTGCCCACGACAGCGTTAAAGTTCATTTTATTCCGCAAAGCCCTGAGCATATGTTAACAGCCGAAGTTTCTTACAATTTCCTCAAGAATTTTACACTGACTCTTAATGCCCAGTACCAGTCAAAATGGTGCATCCAGGTTGACGATTCTATTTATAATGAGTTTCATGAAAACGGCATTGCAAGAAGCTCCTGGGTTGACGGGTATAAGATTTTCAGCGGACAGATTGCCTACAACTGGAAGTTAGGCCCTGTAGAAGGAGAAATCAGCTTTATGGTTAAAAATATTTTTGATGAACACTATTTCGGTTTTACCGAACCTAATAACGGCCCCGATTACAACAGCTATCAGCCTGCTCCGGGACGTGAATTTTTCGGAACATTAAAATTGAAAATATAAGTTTTCAAAGATGTTTAAAATAAAAAAAGCTACCTGGTCAAGGTAGCTTTTTTTTATTTTATTTGTTTAATCATTATCCTTTATAGAAAGGGAATTTCACGACCCTGGCTTTAAGAAGTTTTTCACGGATTTTAATATATATTTCCGTGTCAATTTTTGAGAATGCCGTTTTCACATAGCCCATTCCAATACCTTTTTGTACCGACGGGCCCATTGTTCCTGAGGTAACTTCGCCGATAACCGTTCCCTGCACATCACAAATTTCATAATGCTGGCGTGGTATTCCGCGGTCGATCATTTCAAAACCCACGAGTTTACGGCTAACGCCTTCAGTTTTATGTTTCAGATTATATTGCTTATCAATAAAATTCTTTTCATCAGTAAATTTTGTGATCCATCCTAATCCTGCTTCGATGGGTGATGTTGTATCATTGATATCGTTTCCATAGAGGCAGAATCCCATTTCGAGGCGCAGGGTATCGCGGGCGGCAAGGCCGATAGGCTTTAAACCGAATTCTTTTCCGGCTTCCATCACGGCATTCCACATTTGTTCAGCATAGTTGTTGGGGAAATAAATTTCGCAACCGCCTGAGCCAGTATATCCTGTAGTTGAGAAAAGAACATCATCAATACCGGCAAACTTTAATACTTTAAAAGTATAATATTCCATGTCTGTAACAACTGTGTCTGTGAGTTTCTGCATAGCTTTCAGCGCCAGCGGACCCTGGATGGCGAGCTGAGAAGTTTCATCTGAAGCATTGGTGAGTTTTACGCCAAAAGTATTGTTTTTATTTACCCATGCCCAATCCTTATCAATGTTTGCTGCATTCACCACCAACAGGTATTTCTCAGTACCAAAACGATAAACAAGCAAATCGTCAACAATACCGCCCTGGCCATTAGGGAAACATGAATATTGAACTTTGCCATCCCAAAGTTTTGATGCATCATTCGAAGTAACATACTGAATAAAATCAAGTGCTTTGGGGCCTTCAACCCAGAATTCACCCATATGTGACACGTCAAAAACACCTAGTTTTTTTCGGACATTTTCATGTTCAACGATTAAACCTTCGTATTGAATAGGCATATAAAAACCGGCAAACTCAACCATTTTTGCCCCTGCGGCCTCATGAATTTTACAAAATGCTGTGCTTTTCATTGTTATAGTTTGTTTTTTGATTTATAAAAGGTAATTGAATTTTGTGCTAATATAAAAAATAAATTATTGCCTTGAGCGAGGCAAAAGTATAAATAATATACTATGATAAAAAGAACTTTTTGAATCATGATTTTTTTGACGGATATAAAAGGCTTTTGACGGCAAATTTATTTTTATCTTTGGCAGCAGTTTAAAATTCAGGAAATGATATTTTCAAAATTAAGCGTCCCGCGCTGGTTTATCTTGCTGATTGACGTCCTTATATGTGCGTTTTCGGTGGTGCTGGCGTATATGCTGCGTTTTAACTTTGACCTGCCTGATAAAGATGCACACGCATTGCCATATGTTTTAATGTATATGGTGGTGGTCAGGCTTATTACATTTATTTTGGCCAAGACCTATACCGGCATCATACAATATACCAGCACCGGTGATTCTATACGCATTTTATTAGTGACGGTTATCGGTTCCGTTTTATTTGTAATCACCGACCTGGTTTCGTTTTTTATTATCGACAAAATCAATTTTATCCCATACAGCATCATCATCATTGATTTTATTACAACTACATTTATACTGGTATCGTTTCGCATTTTCGTGAAGATCACCTATATGGAAATCCAGAATCCATCGCGAAACAAAACCAACGTACTAATTTACGGAGCCGGCGAAAGTGGGCTGATTTCAAAACGTTCACTCGACCGGGATGCTGGTACCAAATACAAAGTACTCGGCTTCATTGACGACAACCCGAAAAAGATCGGGATGAAAATTGAAAATATTCCTATTTACGCCTCCGACAAGCTGGAAAAACTTCTTGAAAACAATAATATTGAGCACCTGATCATTTCAATTCAAAATATCAAACCATCAAAAAAACAGGAGATCATTGAAAAGTGCATGGCCTATAACACCAAAGTGCTGAGCGTGCCTCCCGTGAGCCGGTGGATCAACGGCGAACTGAGTTTTAAGCAGATAAAAAAAATAAATATCGAAGACCTCCTTGAACGTGATGAGATAAAACTTGATGAGGATAAAATCAGGCTTGAACTTATCGATAAAAGCATTCTGGTAACAGGCGCTGCCGGATCTATTGGAAGCGAAATAGTAAGGCAGGTAGCCAGGTTTTCACCGAAAAAGCTTATTCTTATTGATCAGGCCGAATCACCTTTATATTTTCTTGAGCTGGAACTGAATGAGAAATTCCCTAATGTAGATTTTGAAACGATCATTTGTGATATCAATCACAAAGTTCGTATGCGTAAGATCATGGAGGCATTTGCGCCTAAAATTATTTACCATGCAGCCGCGTACAAGCATGTTCCCATGATGGAAAATAACCCCGTTGAAGCTGTATTTACCAATGTAGCAGGAACCAGGATATTGGCCGACCTCGCCATTGAATTCAATGCCGAGAAATTCGTAATGATCTCAACCGACAAAGCAGTAAACCCAACCAGTGTGATGGGTGCATCAAAACGTATTGCTGAGATATATACACAATCGCTTAACAGCAGAAACAGTACGCGATTTATCACAACACGATTCGGTAATGTTCTGGGTTCTAATGGTTCTGTTATTCCGCTTTTCCGCGAACAAATAGAAAAAGGAGGTCCTGTAACAGTCACAGATCCCGAGGTAACAAGGTTTTTCATGACCATCCCCGAGGCCTGCCGGCTGGTTCTCGAGGCCAGTACAATGGGCAATGGCGGGGAAATATTTATTTTCGATATGGGAAAATCGGTTAAAATCCTTGACCTGGCAAAAAAAATGATCAAACTTTCGCGCCTCACCCTGGGTAAAGACATCCAGATTAAGTATACCGGATTAAGGCCCGGCGAAAAACTGTACGAAGAACTGCTCAACAACAAAGAAAATACACTTCCTACATACCATCCGCAGATCATGATTGCCAAGGTCGCCGAAATAGATTACAAAACCATATCAGCACAGGTAGATGAACTGGAAATGTTGCTTTCAGACCACAACAATATGGAGATTGTAAAAAAAATGAAAGAAATTGTCGCTGAGTTTAAAAGCCAGAATTCTGTTTTCGCCAAATTAGATAAATAACTGACAATAAAGAATTTGGTCATCATTCTCTATCTACCATATTTTCTCATAAAATTTTGTAACAAAACAATTCTTGTTTTGTCTTATGACAAATTAAATATTTTAAAAACATTCTTAAAGTACGACAGTTCATACAGAAGTAGGATTAATAATATGAATAAAAGAATCATGTTTGTCAAAAAAGTACTTTTGTGAAACGAAAATAACAAACACAAATATTAATTTAAAAACCAAACGCATGAAAAAACTATTTGTTTCCCTGATGTTGTGCCTTGCTTTATTTACAAGGCTGTTTGCATCAAACCCGCCTGATGAAGGTATGTGGCTGCCTATGCTTGTCGACCGTCTCAACTACGTTGATATGCAAAAGATGGGATTGCACCTTACCGCAGAAGAATTATATAATGTAAATAATGCGTCACTGAAAGATGCTATTGTGGGGTTAGCCAATGCTGAAAACCCTAATTTTCATTTCTGCAGTGCCGAAGTAGTTTCCGACCAGGCACTGTTGCTCACGAACCATCACTGCGGCTTCGATGCTATTCAAAGCCAAAGTTCTGTGGAACATGATTACCTTACCAACGGTTTCTGGGCCTTCAGCCAAAAAGAAGAACTGCGCTGTGAAGGTGTTGTTGCAGCATTCCTTGTACGCATGGAAGATGTTACATCCAAGGTGCTGTCCGAATTGAAAGACAACATGACCGAAGATGAACGCGATGCCGCAATAAAAAAAGTATCATCGAAACTTGAAAAAGAAGCTTCTGAAAAAGGCAAATACGTAACAGATGTCAAGAGCTTTTATGATGGTAACGAGTTTTATTTATTTGTATATACCATTTATAAAGATGTCCGCCTGGTAGGCGCTCCACCATCATCAATCGGAAAATTCGGCGGTGATACCGACAACTGGATGTGGCCGCGTCACACCGGTGATTTTTCAATGCTTCGTATCTATACTGCTCCCGATGGATCACCAGCTGAATACTCAGCAAACAATGTCCCGTTGAAACCTAAATACCATCTTCCTATATCATTGAAAGGTGTTAACAAAAACGATTTTGCCATGATCTGGGGATACCCCGGCTCCACCGACCGCTATTTAACATCATACGGCGTTCAGATGGCCATTGACCAGTCAAATCCCACAACAGTGGCCATTCGTACCAAGAAACTGGGCATCATTAAAGAAGATATGGATTCTGATCCAAAGATAAAGATTCAATACGCCTCGAAATACGCACAGTCAGCCAATTACTGGAAATATTACATCGGCCAGACCAAAGGTCTGAAACGCCTTGATGTTTTTGATAAAAAGCAAAATCTTGAAAAAGAATTTTCACAATGGGTAGCTGCCGATCCCACACGCAAAGCCAAATACGGCGATGCATTGCAAATGATAGCCGACGGATATAAAGATTATGGAAAATACAATCTTTGTATGAAATATTTAGAGGAATCGGTATTTCAGGGCCCGGAATTCATTTATTTTTCTTTTGGTGCTTTTCAATTATACTCCAAATTAAAAACACAGAATGAAGCAAAAGATAAAGCCGCAAAAGCCATGTATGATTCCGACATTAAAACCATTGCCGACGGCTTTAAGCCTGAAGTGGAAAAGTTTTTTAAAGATTATAATCAGCCAACAGATAAAAAGCTTTTTGCTGCACTTTTAAAAATGTTCTATGATAATGTCCCAAAAGACCAATGGCCGGATATTTTCACCAATGAAGTGGAAAAGAAATATAAAGGTGATTTTAACAAATGGACAGATATGATTTATTCTAACTCCATCTTCGTTGATAAAAATAAACTGATGGCTTTTCTCGATAAACCAACGTTTAAGGTTATCTCCAACGACCCGGGATTTAAAATAACCCTTTCTATGGTCACTACTATTCGCGGCTTATATGGCGCCATGGGAGATCTGGAAGCTAAAATAAATAAGGGCAGCCGCCTGTTTGTCGCCGGATTGCGCGAAATGAATCCCGATAAAAAGTTTTATCCTAATGCTAACTCTACCATGCGTGTTACCTATGGAAAAGTGCTCGACTATGATGCTGCTGATGCTGTACATTATAACTATTTTACAACGTTAAAAGGCATTATGGAAAAGGAAGATCCTTCAAATGAAGAATTTATCGTACCTGTGAAACTCAAACAATTATATGAAGCTAAGGACTTCGGGCGTTACGGAAAGAATGGCGAAATGCCGGTTTGTTTCACAGCCAATCTTGACATCACCGGTGGAAATTCCGGTAGTGCGGTTATCAACGGCGACGGCCAGCTGATCGGCATTGCCTTCGACGGCAACTGGGAAGCCATGAGCGGAGATATAGCCTATGAGTCGGATATACAAAGAACGATTTGCGTTGATATCCGTTATGTGATGTTTGTAATTGACAAATACGCCGGTGCTAAAAACCTCATCGATGAGATGACATTCGTACAATAAAACTATCAATATAAGGAAAAAGCTGCTTTGGAGACAGGGCAGCTTTTTTCGTTGATATTTAACAATGATTTATCTATCCTGTTTCTATTGTACTTTAAGCCCTACGGGCTATTACAATATTCGATATAAAAGCTTTACCGCGTAGCGGTTAAAGTATTGTATGTAAAAACCAAAAGATGAGGACTTTCCCCGTAGGGGATGTACAATAAAAAAGCTTCCCTGCTAAAAAAACTATAAATCGACTAAAGCTTATATGCTTTTGACAAAACGAGGTTTGCCCAAACACTCACTTTACTTGTGTATTTGCTGATGTTTAACCCCTACGGGGTAACACTATGACTTATCTTATCTTACCCTTACTATACTTTAAGCCCTACGGGCTACTACGATTTACGCCATAAAAGCTTTACCGCGTAGCGGTTATAGTATTGTATGTAAAAACCAAAAGATAGTGACTTTCCCCGTAGGGGATATACAATAAAAAAGCTTCCCTGTTACAAAATCACAAACCATATTATCTATTATGTGCCCAGCATAATAAATTTTGCTGGTATACAATTTATCATTATATATCCTTACGTTTAACTCCTTAATGTACTGCTTTCTATTTTACTTCCAGAAATTATTGAAAAAATACTTTTATTTTTATATATTTGCTCTATAATGTTTTTCATATGAAAAAAACAGTACTTATTGTTTTGTTTTTCTTTGCCCCACTTTTAATATTTTCACAGAACAATCCACCTACAGCCGTTACAGATTATGTTAATACTTTCCAGGGACATGCAATTGCTGACATTTTAGCAAATGATTACGATGTGGATGGAGATAGTATGCGAATTCTGACAATTGCATCATACCCTGCTCATGGCTCGGCATGGAAGATTTCCAAAACAAGTATTGAATACTATACTGATCCAGGATATTGCGGCATTGACTCCCTAAGGTATATTCTAATAGATTATGGTACACCTCATGAATCTTGTTATGGAAAAGTAATATTTAATGTTGATAATCAAAATATATTTGATTCTGTTGCAATAAATAATATCTGTGCCGGAGTTTATGCCGATGGATTACTATTTACGCAGGAGGAGTACAACGGAACAAGTTGTTGCCCGAAATTTGAGGTACCAAAAGGCTCGGGAGCAAATACAATTTTTTGTGGGTCCATTTGGATTGGAGGGCTGGACATTATGGATTCCATACATGTTGCAGCACAAAGATATTACAGTATCACTGACTGTGATTTTTGGGCAGGTCCTGTTGCTAATGTTTATGATTCAATCTATGATAATAAATATAAAAGGCTCTGGAAAATAGATAAAGCAGATATCGATTATCATATTTCACACTGGCAGGAGCCGAATTACCAGCCATCCCCAAGATTGCTGAACTGGCCCGGTAATGGCAACGTCCAAAATGGAGAATCTTCTGTCCTGGCGCCATTTAATGACAATAACGACGACAATATTTATGATCCTTATGCAGGTGACTATCCATTAATAAGGGGAGATGAAGCAGTTTTATTTATTTTTAATGACGACAGGAAACCCCATACAGAATCAGGAGGAAAAAAACTGGGAGTTGAAATTCTTGGGATGCTTTATGCTTTCGATTGTCAGGATGATTCTTCTTTATGGAATACGGTTTTTTTGAATTTAAAATTTACAAACCGGTCAGCTAATACATATTATAAAACGTATATCGCCAATCATACTGATTTTAATCTTGGAAATATGACCGATGATTATCTCGGCAGCGATGTTCAGCGAGGATCTTATTATTGTTACAATGGAAAAAACATAGACGGTAATGGAAATCCGGGAAGTTACGGGGCTTTCCCTCCCGCACAATCGGTTACCTTTTTGGGCGGGCCGAATATGGATCCCGACGGGTTGGACAATCCGGCAGGTGGTTGTGACGAAAGTATCAATGGGTTGAATTTTGGCAATTCCATTATTGATGACGAACGTCATGGCCTCAGCAAATCAGGCCCTTATTACTGTTTTGCCTATTGTGTAGAATCTTGTCCTTCAGATGCCAATGAATTTTATAATTATATGCATGGATATTGGTTTGATGGCTTACAGATGCATTACTGGGGTAACGGGCACCCAAACCAAAGTGGCACAGGCCCTGCCTGCTCATTTATGTTTCCGGGCAGTTCAGATCCCTGTAACTGGGGAACAGGGGGGATAAATCCCGGAGATACAGCTTTGTGGACAGAGGAACAGTCAGGTAATTTACCTTATGACAGGAGAAGTTACGGTTCATCAGGTCCTTTTACTTTTCATCCCGGAGCGTCACAAGAACTTGACCTCGCCTATGTTTTTGGAAGAAACTTCACTGATTCCAATGCTAAGGCAGCCATTCCCGTTATGCAACAACGTATTGACAGTGTACGCAGTTACTTCATAAAAAACAGTACTCCCTGTGGAAGTACATTTAAATCTTATAATCCTGATATTTCAAATCAGAATTTCTTTTATATTTATCCTAATCCTGCTTCTGAGTCAATTTCAGTTGAATACTCACCTAATGTTTATTCCAGATTTGAGGTGTTCGATGCTATGGGGAGGCTGTTAAAGTCTGGTGAATTAAAGGAAACCAGAAAACACATTCTTGATATATCCGGTTTCAGAAAGGGAATATATTTCCTGAGAGCTATTGGAGAAAATTCAAAAACAACAAAGAAGTTCATAAAAAACTGATTATATTTCTCTCTTAATGAATGAAAACTAAATTGACCAGAATTGGTTATTAAGTTTTTACATTATTGGTTTCATGTTGCATTTCCTTGATGTTTAACCCCTACGGGGTAACCTTCCTTTTGGTCCCCTTACTTTTATTGAACTTCAAGCCCTACGGGCTATCAGAATTTACGCTATAAAAGCTTTACCGCGTAGCGGTTAAAGTATCATAAAACATCCATGCAAAGTTAGTACATTCCCCGTAGGGGATATACAAACGATTGACATAGAACCGCCGCTGTAACTAATAAATCTTTAACTTTGCCTTACAATAACCTGATGTTATGGAAATCTCTTTTGTTCATGCCGAAAACTTCAAGCTTGATGGTGGTGCCTGTTTCGGAGTAGTCCCGAAATCACTCTGGAGTAAGCTTTATCCGCCTGATGAAAACAACATGATCACCTTTTCGCTCCGTAACCTGCTGGTAAAAGACGGACCACGGCTGATACTGTTTGATACCGGCACCGGCTTTAAGCAGAATGAAAAATTCAGGCAGAACTTTTTTATTACCGGTGAAAGCAACCTTGCTGATTCGCTTGATAAAACAGGTGTTTCACCAGCTGATATCACCGATGTTATACATACCCACCTCCATTTTGACCATTGCGGCGGCACATTCAGATTTAACGCAAATGGTGAAACAGAATCTGTTTTCAAAAATGCAAACTACTGGTGTTCAAAAGCACAATGGGAATGGGCTCATCATCCCAATCCCCGCGAAAAAGCTTCCTACCTCAAAGAAAACCTCGATCCTTTTGAACAAAGCGGCAGGCTAAGCCTTATTGAAAACAATTTTCAAATTACGGATCATATTCTTCTGAAAACCGTGAACGGCCATACCGACGGGCAAATCGTACCCCATATTCATTATAAAGGAAAAACGCTTGTATATATGGCCGATTTTATTCCTACTGCCGGTCATGTTTCTTTACCTTATATAGCAGGTTTTGACACCCGTCCTTTGCTGTCGATGGAAGAAAAGCAAAAGTTTCTGGCTGAGGCCGTTGAAAATGATTACCTGTTGCTTTTTCAGCATGATCCGTTATATGAATGCTGCACGGTACACCAGACTGAGAAAGGTATTAAGGTAAAGGAAACTGGTAAACTAGACTATTTTCTTAATAGATAAAACGCTGAAACACCAAAGTGCTTGTTCGGCAAATTGCCGTTAGATGAAACAGTTAGTTAGCGCTAGCTGCCGGTTTAAACAATACCTGGTTCATCGCATTAATATATTCCGCTTTAGGGTACAAGCCTACCATAATCTGCGGCCTGCCCTGCATAGGACATAACAGTACCGCGGGAATATTTGTAATCTGAAAGTATGTAGCTACTTTAGGATTATCATCAATATTCACTTTATAAACATTTATCTTACCGGTATAATCTCCGGCAATCTCTTCCAATATCGGGGCAAGCCTGCGGCAGGGCCCGCACCAGTCGGCATAAAAATCAATAAGACAAGGCTTGTTGCCAAGAAATTTAAGATCCTTATCCGCCACATAGTCATAAACCTTTTGGCGAAAGGATATTTCATCCAGCATCACAGGTTTGGTCACGGCAACTTTTTCATCATTATTTGCTGAATCTGCAGCAGTATCCTCTTTCTTTGCATTATCACCGGCGCCACCACATGATAAAAACAATATGGCGGAAATAAACAGGAAAAGCCATTTTCTCATAGACGATTTTTTTCAAAAATAATGAATTTTTAAACGAATTCATCATAAAAGGATAAAATATACCGCTGACAAGCACTCAGGCGTATAGCTGAACTCAATGCCATCTGAAGGAGATTTACCTGAAAAATCATTTTCAGATGGTCGTAAAACTAAGTATCTTTGATGCAACAGAACAAGGATTTAAAATTAATGTGTCCATCATTTATCAACAACCATGACAGCTACAGAAATTATTTTTAAGCGTTACAGCCCGGTCATATTTTCTGAAAAAGAAGTAGATCATGAAATGCTGTTGCAGCTTTTTGAAGCAGCCCGCTGGGCACCCTCTGCATTTAATGAACAGCCCTGGCGATTTATTGTCTGCCCGAAAAAAGACAGCAAACAATATGAAAAACTCTTTGATTGCCTTGCTGATACCAACAAAGAATGGGCGAAATCTGCGCCAGTCCTAATTCTTGTTATGGCAAAAAAGTTTTCTTCATACAACGGTAAGCCCAACCCCTACCATCAGTATGATACCGGCATGGCGATGATGAACTTTATTATCGCTGCGATGGAACAGGGCATTTATGTTCACCAGATGGGCGGTTACAGCCAGGAAAAGGCTCGTGAGCATTTCAACATCACAGAGGAATATTCGCTTATATCCGTTGCAGCCGTTGGATATCACGGAGACATTGCATCATTGCCGGAACATTTGCAGAAAAGGGCACTGAAGCCCCGGACAAGAAAAGAAATAGCTGAATTATTGATCTGACAGCGTTTTTAATCTTAAAAAGGCTTTCCCCAGCATATTGATGATCTCGGAAGCCGTTGTAGCTTCATAACCATACCGTTTCGCGGCAAGGTCGCCGGCAAAGCCATGAACATATACACCCAGGATACTGGCTTCGAAAGGCGTGTAGCCCTGCGCAAGCAAACCCGTGATGATGCCGGTCAGCACATCACCACTGCCAGCGGTAGCCATGCCCGGGTTGCCGGAAGAATTAAAATAACAATCGCCCGCCGGCGTGCTGATGCACGTGTACGCGCCTTTTAAAACGACATATATTCCGTGTTTCTTTGAGAATTCAACCTGCCTTTTCTGTCTTTCCGTTTCATTTGAACTTTTACCGGCCAGACGTTCAAATTCCTTTGGGTGAGGGGTAAATATTGAATTCTTCGGCACAAAAGGAATCCAGGTCGGGTTTTCCGAAAGGATATTTAAGGCATCAGCATCAAAAACCACGGGGCTGTTACAGTTTTGAACCAGCAATTTCAAGGCTTTCTGAGTCTTTTCATCATTGCCGATGCCCGGCCCGATACCCACGGCATTATACTGTTTAATATCAACATGATCCGACGGCACCTCTTTATCGCTGTCAATGCTGCACATGATCTCCGGTGCAGCCGTTTGCATGATCTTATATCCGCATTTGGGAAGATGAGAAGTAACCAGGCCGGCACCCGAGCGGAGGCAGGCGCGCGCAGCAAGCACCGCAGCACCTATCTTTCCATACGAGCCACACACAAGCAATGCATGCCCGTAAGTACCTTTATGAGAAAACCTATTTCTTGGTTTTATAAGCGCTTTGCAGTCGTCATGCTCCGTATAATAGTTCCTCACATCAACATTCCTGATAAACTCAGGATGCAAGCCGATGGGAAGGACCTGCCAGCTGCCAACATACTTCTCATTTGATGCAAAGAAAAATGAAAGCTTCGGAAACTGGAATGTGAGGGTATGCCGGGCCTGGATAATTTTTCCCGTATTCTCAGTATTATCCTCACCAAAGAGCCCCGATGGAATATCAACAGCAACCACTTCAGCCCTGCTTTGGTTTACAGCATCAATAACCTCTGCCGCAATACCCTCAATAACCGGCTTTGTCAATCCCGAACCAAAGATGGCATCAATGACAATATCTGTTGAATTTATAGCCGGGATATCCTCCTGATTATTTATGTCAACAATTTTGATTTTCCTGATCTTCGTCAGACGTGACATATTTAAAGAAAAATCCTCTGAGCATTTATCACTGTAACGTACGATGAAGATTTCAACCCGGACATTTTTTTCGGCGAGATGACGTGCTATTACCAAGCCATCACCGCCATTGTTGCCGGTACCGCAAAATATCTTATAGCTTCTGCCCCGCCCCAGATGCTGAAGAATCCAGTTGGAACATTTTGTTGCGGCACGCTCCATAAGGTCGACAGAAGCAACAGGTTCATTGGATATGGTATAGGCATCCGCCTCACGTACCTGGCTGACAGGGAGTATTTTCATGATTAGTAATGTATGGCTGAATTAAAGGAATATGTAGACAATCCCAGGATAAAAACAAAATACAACAGATATAACACGGTTGATACAATAGAAACGATCAGACCTATTATTCCGCAAACCTTTGCCGTTCGCATCATGCTAAGCGATCCTTGTTTATAATCAGAAGGATTTTCATTATAAATCCTCATTCCCTTTTTGTGTAACACCAGGGCTACAATGGCTGCAACCCAGCCAAAATAACACATTACCACGATGGATACAATCCCAAACACCATGGCAGTAATAGAATACGGGATCATTTTCTGCCCGGTGACAGGGCTTTGAAATTCTGTTTGTTGCTCTTCCATATCGTTCAATGTTTCTTATTCATAAAATTTTAAATTTATTCAAACAACTTATCATCATGATTTGTTGTGGCAGACAAAACGTTCGTTTTACAAAAATAACTTATAAATGTAATTGATAAGTATGATGATCGCATTTATTATAAAACTGATCTGTAATATTTTCAGGCCATTTTTGAATCTAAAAATTAAAAACAGCATGAGGTAAATCATCATAAAAGCCACAGGTAATAAGGCGGGCCACTCCTTTATACTATTCAACAAATTTCCTTTTAAAAGTTCAATGACCGCGCGTTGTGTTCCGCAGCCCGGGCAGGCAAATCCAGTCAATTTTTTAAATAAACAAGGCGCACTGTGGTGCTCAAGCCAGCTGACGATGTTAACCAAGACTGTCATGTTATGAAGATTTTAAAATCCCATTTGACTTGTTTTATCATTATCAGACATGCTCCAGGGCTTGCTGAATATCGGCAATCAGCACATCGGCCTCTTCCAGTCCTATATTCATGCGCACCAGGTTAAACGGTAGTTCCTTATTATTATTCTGCGAGCTGTAAAGCACCGATGCCGGGAAAACCAGCGATTCGTGCCCGCCCCATGAGCAGGCCAGCAAAAAGTGTTTCAACTTATTGCAAAAAGCATCAACGCGTTCCATCTCTTTTGTTTTCAAGGTAAAAGAAAACAGCCCGCCGGCTCCTTTCATCTGCTTTGATGCAAGCTCAGACTGCGGAAAACTCTTTGCAAAGGGCCACAACACTTTTTCCACCTTGGGATGGTCTTCCAGAAAATCGACAACCTTCCGGCAGGTCTGGTACACCTGATTCATCCGCAATGGCAAGGTTCGCATGCCCCGTAGAATCAGCCATGCATTATCCGGTGTGATGATCCCGCCAAAGGCAAGGTATTCCTGCGCAAAAAGCCTGCGTATCATTTTCTCAGAAGAACATATCACTCCGGCAATAAGGTCGCTATGCCCCCCTAAATACTTTGAAGCCGAATGAACCACAATGTCGATACCCATTTCTGCGGGATTCTGAAAGAGAGGCGTTGAATAGCTGTTGTCGATAACGGTTGTTATTTCATGCGTTTTTGCCAAGGCTGCAATCGCTCTCAGATCCTGCAATTCCATCATGAAAGATGTGGGGCTTTCCAGCATGATCAGCCGTGTATGCGGCGTAATGGCATTTTTAAAGAATTCCACGCGTGTACCGTCAATAATGCTGACATGGACGCCGAACCTCCTCAGGATATCATTGAACAGCGTGTGCGTCCAGCTATAGCAATTTTTCACGCAGATCGCATGATCGCCTGCTGAAAGGTTTCCGAACACTGCTGCACTGATCGCCGCACAGCCGCTTGAGGTAATAAGTGCATCTTCGGTCTTTTCAAGCGCTGCCATTTTTTTTCGCAAAATGCTTACGGTAGGGTTATTTCCCCGTGTATAAAACGGAACCTCAAATTCCTTATTGATATTGCACCGCATCTCTTCAACACTAGCGAAACAAAAATTACTTGTCCTGACAATCGGTGGCGCAACCGAATTATAGTACTCGTTTCGCTCTTCTCCCAGGTGGTTGATAATATCGGAAAGTTCCATTTTACTCATTCATTTAAAACGCTTCACGTGTCAAAACCCTTACCTCTGAACCTCCTGACTATTTTTATTACCATGAACCAGGCTGTTCAACACGCTGCTAACAAATGAAACAATGATACTGCACAATAAAGCCCACCAGAAGCCTTCCACTTTAAAGCCGTCAACAAAATAGGAGGCAATGATGATGATCAAAGCATTGATAACAAAAATGAACAATCCCAATGTCAGAATAGTAGCCGGAATACTGATAAATAATAAAACCGGCCTCACCATAGCATTCAATATTGCCAGTACAAATGCTACAAGAATACAGGTCCAGAAATTATCAACCTCTATATGCGGCAGAAGCCATGCGGTGAACATCACTGCACAGGCTGTTATTAAGACTTTTATAATGAATTTCATATCACTAATTTTCAACAAAGTTACGTTTTTCAAAAAGTTATTCAAAGTTTCATTCAAGAATATTTACTGCATTTTGTACTTTTGGCATATCAGCCCGGCTATGAGTCTATTAAAAAAAATACTTATTATATTTTTTCTGTTATTAACGGTCACGGTCCATGCTCAGTTTTACAGCCTTGGCCAGGATCCTGCCACTGTAAAATGGAATGTGATCAAAACAGAGCATTTCAGGATCATTTTCCCTTCGGGCTTTGAACGACAGGCACAATATATCGCCAATGGCTTTGAGCAGGTTTACGGGCCTTTAAGTAAAGATATGAAGGTAAGCCCTGCCAGGATCCCTGTTGTACTCCATAATAATTCCGTTATCTCAAATGCTGAAGTGCCCTGGGCCCCGAAGAGGATAGAGTTTTTTACCTGCCCCGGCCAGGACGATTATGCCCAGCCCTGGTACGACCAGCTTATGTTGCATGAATTCAGGCATGTGATACAGTACAGCAAGATCAACAGAGGTTTTTCACGGGCATTGTCCTGCATTTTCGGGCAGCAGGCTACAGCCGGCATATTAGGGGCATTTGTCCCATTCTGGTTTATCGAAGGTGATGCCGTTTGCACTGAAACGGCTTTCAGTAACAGCGGCAGGGGCAGAACCCCGCAGTTTACCATGAAAATCAGGGCACAGGTCATGGAAAAAGGGTTGTATAATTATAACAAAGCCTGTTTTGGCTCCTATAAGAGTTTTACGCCCGGCAGGTATGAATTCGGCTACCAACTTGTTGCTGCGGCAAGAAAATATTACACGGATTCCCTCTGGGAAAAAGCTCTTGAAAAAACGGCACGGGTCCCAGTCATGATCATTCCGTTCAACCAGGGGCAAAAGCAGGTGAGCGGTATGAACAAGGTTGAGCTTTATAAATTTTGTTTTCACCGGCTTGACAGCCTGTGGACGGAACAAAAGTCGCGGACCAAATTGTCGGAATCCGTTCTGATAAAAATCCCGGAAAATAAGTTATATGCCAGTTTTAACTTTCCAAAGTATTTGAATGGCAATAGCTATTTGTGTGTCCGCTCGGGGCTGAACGATGTTACACGCTTTATTTGTATTGACAGTTCCGGAAAAGAGCATCGCCTGTTCACACCCGGGGCATATTCATCTGCATCATTCAGCAAGGACGGAGATAAAATAACCTGGGCAGAGAACACCTCAGACCCACGCTGGGAAAACCGCTCTTATTCGGTAATTAAAGTTTATGATCTGAAAAAACACCGGAGCCGTAAGCTTACACACCGGACACGCTTTTTTGCTCCCGACCTTGATAAACAGGGAAAAAACATTGTCTGCACCGGGCAAAGCACCAACGACCGGTCATCACTAGCGGTCATTGATGCTGAAACCGGGGATTTTAAAAAGATTTTCGATGCAGAACCGGAAGATTTTCTGATGACGCCACGCTGGTCCGAAACAGGTAAAGAGATTGTTTACATTGCCCTGAACCGTTATGGAAAACGTATTTGCCTGCTCGACAGCCTGGGAAAATCAACTGATCTGACAGAAGCCGGTTATACCGAGATTGCCCAGCCCCTGATTTATAAAAATACGGTATTTTTTATTGCTGGTTATTCAGGAATAAATGATATCTATGCGCTGAATACCCGGACAAAAAAAATCTTCAGGGTAACATCGACATTATATGGCGCCTCTGACCCTTCAATATCAGATGATGGCGAAGAATTGCTTTATTCGGAATACACAGCCGACGGATACAGGCCGGCCGTATGTAAAACGGACACGGCAACGTGGGAAGCATTGGAAATCATTACAGATCATTCTGACAAACTCTACCAGTCGCTCATTACACCATCAACAAAAACAATAGACTTTTATGGCGCTGACAAAAAAACATACCCTGTTAAACATTATTCAAAGTTTCTGAACCTTTTCAATTTTCACAGCTGGGGGCCCTTATCAATAAATGCCGACAACACCACGGTAAAACCCGGTATTGAAATCCAGTCTCAAAACCTTTTGAGCACTATGTTTTTCAGTGCAGGTTATGAACATGAGTGGAACAAGCCACAGTCGCGGGTTTATGCACAATTCAGCTACCGGGGATGGTATCCGGAAATTGATCTGGGATTTTCATACAACTTTGCCAGGACCGATACAATTACCTATAATGTTCTGGATTTGAATGCCGGCATCAATATTCCTTTCAATTTTGAAGCAGGGAAATATTACCTTTTCCTGAAGCCGGAAATTACGTTTGATTATAACAAACTCATCCCCCTGAAAAATTATCCTGATGATGCATTTTCAGGGTTTTACCAAGCGATGAATTATCGTATTTATGGATACAATATCCTGAAAACTTCAGCCAGGGATATCAATCCCCGCTGGGGCCAACTGCTGGAATTTGACTACGCGCATACACCATTTTCAGGGGCACAACTTGGTGATATTTCAGCCGTTCAGGCACGGCTTTATTTCCCCGGCATCGGCAGGCATCACAGCCTCAGTATCTATGGCGCATACCAGCAAAGGCTTGGAAAAGATTATATCTTCAGCGACCTGGTGAACCTGCCTCATGGCTTTGACAGCGGTAATTTTAAAAAGACGCTTGTCTGTAACAGTTCGTATGAAATGCCTTTATTCTATCCTGACTGGAGCATCGGATCATTGCTTTATATCAAGCGTTTCAGGGCTTCTTTTTACTATGATTACGCTTATGTGGTTGAAAAGGATAACAATCGGCACTCATTAAGCTCGGCAGGCATAGCGGTTGTGAGCGATTTTCATTTTCTGAGGTTTCTTGCGCCCATAAGCCTGGGGATAAGAACCACTTATTTATTCAACAACAGCAAGATTTTATCCGAGCTTATCTACAGCGTAAATTTCGATCAGCTGCGGTTTAAACATGGATTCTCAAGGTATTAAATTTCCGCTCAAATAATAGGGCACCTCCAAAAACTTCAAATTTCATTGTTTGTCTTCGTTGTTCAAATCCTCATATACGCTCAGTTTGCTGCGGTTTTCAGAACTTCTTCCTCCTCAAACTTGACATTTCATTTTACAAACAGGAGTTTTCTTATTGACACTAATTAGGTCCGATAAAAATTAAATTTGTAATTTTGTTTATAAATCAAACCGAAACTGTTTTGGCTTCAATCTACTGCAAACATATGCTCAAACATGGCCATGTCAAGATATTGGCACTAAGAACCGTACTGGCAATTTTAATTATTTGTCCTCTGTTTTCGCGTCTCTCCGCACAAAACGACACCACCTTTGTAAAATATTCCCGCGATTTTAAATTCAACGACGGCATATACCAGAGTTTTAAGGAATTCAAAAACAACAAGCCCTCGCTTCCTGATTTTGAAGTTATAAAGGACAAAATTTATGGTGAGGAAGGCAGTATCATTCTAAGATACCCCTGCCCTGATTCTATCGGAAGCAAAAAAACCTGCACCCTCGACAAGTGTTTCGGCTATTGTAAAAACGGCATACTGTATTTTAGCCAGGGTTACACGGGGTATTTTTATCGTATGTTTATTGTCGGGGCATTGTCACACTTTATGGCATACAATAAAGATGATATGCAGCACGATCTTTTCATGTCGCCGCAACCTGTTGCTTATGTCGGGCCGTCAAATGATTATACGGAATATCTCCTGGATTTTAATACAGGCACTACGTTTCTTTTTAACTATAAAGATTTCAGCGATTTCCTGAAAGCACATGATGAAGAGCTTTACCAGGAATTACAGAAAACCCGGCAGAAGCGGAAAATGATTCATCACTTCCTGCTGAAATACAATGAAAAACACACGATATCTTTCCCGGTTTACCAATAATAAAATTGCATGAAAATAGCCGTATTTGGTTCAACAGGCCCATCGGGGCAACTGATTGTAAAATATGCTCTTTCTAAAGGTTATGATGTGGTTGCTTACGCCAGAAGCCCTGAAAAGATTACTTTCCAGGATGAACACTTAACGGTGATAAAAGGAACATTGAGCGATATTTCAAAAATTGAATCTGCCATAAACGGCGCGGATGCTGTGATCAGCATCCTTGGTGCCAGTACAAATGTAAAAACCACGGAATTGAGCGAAGGCACACAAAACCTTGTCGATGCCATGAAAAAGCACCATGTCCGCAGGCTGGTTGCCATGGGCACCGCCAGCGTTGATGAGGAAAATGATGCAAAACCTTTTAAATTCAGGCTTTTGGTGAGCATTGTAAAAAAAGTTATTCCAGGAGCGTACCACGAAATCAGAAGTATTGGCAAAATTATCAGGGATTCCGGTCTGGACTGGACCCTGGTGAGGCTCGCCATCCTGACCAATGCACCGGCAAAGGGTATTAAGCATGTGGGATATTATGGTAAAGATAAAATAAACCTGATGGTTTCGCGTGCTGACCTGGCAACGTTTTTTGTTGACCAGGTGGAAGATAAGAGTTATATTTGTAAGGCGCCAGCGATCAGTGATTAGGAGGATAGTTATTAAGTTAATAGTTAATAGTTAATTAGTGATTAGTTAATTAGTTTGGATATGGAACACTTGACAAAAGAATCATTTAAAGAAAAGGTATTCGATTATGAAGCGGAGACCGAATGGAAATTCAAGGGAACTTTGCCTTGTATCATTGATTTTTATGCCGACTGGTGCGGACCATGCAAAATGGTGGCCCCCATCCTGGAAGAATTATCAAAAGAGTTTGCAGGCAAAGTTGATATTTACAAGGTGAACACTGAAGAAGAAGAGGAACTGTCGGCAGCATTCGGCATTCAGAGCATCCCGAGTATATTATTCTGCCCGTTGAATGGCCAGCCGCAGATGAGCATGGGCGCCATGCCCAAAGCCGAGTTTACCAGGGCAATAAATGAAATATTGCTGAAATAGACCCCGCTCGCTTCTGATGCTGTTTCTACTGTTTTTTCAAAAGAATATCAACAAAAATATTTGCACCTTGTTGTCCGAAGTCTGCGACTTCGGACTTAATAAAAAGTAGTCTTTGACTACTAACAACATTTTGATTCCACCACGCCGAAAATTTAATAAGATATGTCAAGATTGATTAATAATGCCGTATCTTTATATGAAATTTTAACGGGGTTGGGCGGCATAGAAAGCAGACACTGACTAGTAGTAAAAAGACATAAATAACTAAAATATGACAAAGAAAATATTAAAAAGCTTTATCGGAATTCTGATTTTTACCTCTCAGATTTCATTTGGACAAATTAATGATGGATTAATTGAATTAGGAAAAGCATATAGACAATTTATGTTTAGAAATAATCCCCCATCTGAATTCCTAGAAAGTTTAAATAAATATGATTCAACAACGTTAGCATATCCTGCTAAATTTATCCGAGAGGCAATACGAGAAAATAGTTCAATATTGTCAGACACATATTTGAAAAGACCAAGTGATGTTGATTTGAAATTCTTGTATATTATTGTTCACATTAATTATAATCTGAGAGAAGACAATCCAAGAAACAACAATGAGATAATAAAAGATTTGGAAAACAAGAACCTATTGTCCCAAGATTTGGTAGATAATTATTATTCAATGCTCTTTGCTTGTTACGGGAATAAAGTAAAGCCTTTTGACATGTCAAAAATTAATTTTGATTTAAATTCATACGGGTTAAAGGATGATACAGAAAAATCAATATTTTTTCTAGAGGTAATGAGACTCTGTGGACTTCAAATATGGGGATTTATAAATATAGCAAAACCCCCAAAGTATGATTTAGCGATGGAGATTATCAATAAGTTCCCAAGGTTCAATTCGCTTCCTTATTATCAATATTTAGATTTAAATTTTCCTGATTTTCAAATTAATATTGAATCTCAAGAAAAGGTTCAAAGTTATAAGGACTACTATATTGATAAATATTATGAAACTCTTTTAAATCACTTAACATGTTTATCTGAAACAAATCAAGATAATGAGAAAATTAATGATTTAGTCCTAGGTTCTTTATTAAAAGAGGAAAATTTTTACAAATATTCAAAGAATGAGAAAATATTGAAAAAAATTTTTACAAAATATAGGAAATAAAACGGCATACAACACAGTGGCCTTGCCTCCGGCTGAAAACGGGAAAAAACTGAAACGAATGGAAATATTAATTAACTTTATGGACGGGGTGAGTCGGCGGGAATGTTCAAGTTCCGCCCGCTGCAAAGCCCCCACCGTTACCACCAATTATATGAAAGTGAAGAAACCAACAGACAATATTTTGAGACAATTATTTGTAACCCAGACAAAAGGGTTTGTTGATGTTTCTGCAAAACAGTCGTTCTGGACTGACTTTGCAAAACAGACAGGTGGATCATTTAAGGTGAAACAAACTGTTTCAAGAGATTTGACTTTATTCAATTTGATAGTTCCTTTTGAAAACGGACAGATTGAGTTTAACGAATCGGACACCCACCCTTTTAAAGTGGTTTGCATAATCAATTCAGACAAGAATGTTGACTTTACTATTACCCAAGAAGATTTTGCTGACAGATTTTTAAAGGTTTTTAGCAACCATGATATTGAGATTTCTAATCCTGATTTTGACAAAAAATATTTAGTTAAAGGTTCTGATAAAAGGATAATTAAAAACATCCTAAATGCAGATTCAATAATTCCTTTAATCCTGAAAACAAATATTTTTTCAATATCATGTGAAAGAGAATCAAAACAATTAAAAATTATGGGAATGGTTGGCCGCTCTGTGAATTCGTTGAATGAGATGCAAGATGTTTATTGCCTGTTTAAGGCTATAATTGACCAAATTGAAAAACTATGACATTTGGAATTGAAAGAATAACTGGTGGTAACTTGTTGTCCGAAGTCTGCGACTTCGGACTTAATAATAAGTAGTCTCTGACTACTAACAAAATATTTGTTTCCATACCTCCGAAAAAATTTCAGAAGACACGTCCAAATTGATAAATAATGCTGTATCTTTATATGAAATTTTAACGGGGCAGTGGCGGCATAGGAAGCATGCACTGACTATTAGAAACCATTTAAAAGTCTATGAAACAAAGAAAATCAAAGCAAAAACTTTTTATAAAGGAAATTTTAATTTGTTTCCTGTCCATTTTATTGTTGACGCATTATATCGAAGCGCAGAATTATTGTGATTTTATAAAAAAAGTTCAAGCTTATCAAGATTCAGTGGAAATATGCAGGGACACATCTGAAACGAATACTTATTATATGCCAAATATTATTGATTCATCAACATTTGATATTGATGTCTATATGCAAATGTTTGATAAACTTAAGATACGCCAAGGATTTGAATGTTCAGTGTATTTTGCCGATTATTTCTTAGATGGTACCCCGATTATATACGTTAAAGAAAAAGATTTTGATCTTAATAAATATATTGGGCAAAAAATTATTGAAAAGAATGTTCCAAATAAGGATTCTGTGGAAAACAACCGACGTCTCTTCTTCAACAATTTTCTTGATAACCCTCAGAGGAGAGCTTTTAATAATGTAACACCTGATAATACTGAAGAAGGATTTTTACAATACCTTTTGTTTAATCAAATGGGAGAATTGTTTGCATTAAAATGGCACTCACTTGAAGCTCAGAGATATGTTATTTGTTCGGATTCGGAGATGATTAAAATTATAGAAGATTATAAAGATAATAATTATTCTTTTATGGGATTTGGAACAGAAAAACCATCTTTTCAACTTTTTACCTTTAAAATTATTGATAGTATAAATTTATTTGAAATTGATTCGTATATTAAAATCAAAATGCTACCAGATAAATGTTTTATCACATGGTATGAATTAGAAACGCATCATGGAATATTCCGGAGGACATATTTGATATACAAAACCGCACCTTATCTGGTAGAAAAGGTTTTTGAAGAAAAATTGGCTAATATTAATATGAATTTCAATTATTAAATGAAAGAGATTTGAGAAAATAAACGATGGCTAATCTAGCAGCCGCCCCACCGCCAGACAATTCAATAAGTCCAATAAATCAGCATACGGACAATGATAGTTTGCCACCAATAGTTCATATCTTTCAAGAAAATTATTGCTGTATCAGCCCGTCCTTCATAAACAGCGTGCGGTCAGACATGCCCGCGAATTCCATGTTATGGGTTACAATTACAAAGGTCTGGTTAAACTTATCCCTCAGATCAAAAAACAGTTTGTGAAGTTCTTTGGCATTTTCTGAATCCAGGTTTCCTGAGGGCTCATCGGCAAGGACTATATCCGGGTTATTGATGAGGGCACGCGCCACGGCCACACGCTGCTGCTCACCGCCCGACAACTGGGCCGGCTTATGTGACAAGCGTTCAGTAAGCCCCAAAAAACCCAGGATTTCTTTTGCCCTGCCCTCCGCATCTTTTCTGGAAGCCTTTGCAATATAAGCAGGAATGCATACATTTTCAAAAGCGGTGAACTCCGGAAGCAAATGATGAAACTGAAATACAAAACCTATATGCCGGTTACGGAAGGCCGCAAGCTTTTTATCGTTCAGCGTACTTATTCTGGTGCCATTGATTTCAACAGAGCCGGAATCGGCCCGGTCGAGCGTGCCTATAATTTGCAGCAAGGTCGTTTTACCGGCGCCTGAAGCGCCTGATATTGCAACAATTTCGCCCTTGGCAATATTTAGATCAATGCCCTTTAAAACTTTAAGCGTACCATATGATTTTTGAATACCTGCTGCCTTTATCATGTCGTGTTTTTTTTCAGTCTTTTCTTGTTTACCAGGTTTTTCACCTGTAAATAATCCAGGTAATATATGACCTTTACCGAGAGCGAATTTAGCTGTTTTTCTGAAAATATACTTCCGAAATTTCTGAAATATGATGGAATCACCACAGTACCATCATGAACAAGGTTATTTTTATAAGTTACATTCAGGCTGCTGCCAGGTGCAAATTCCCAATAAAACATCAAATCAATATTGAAGGCATTAAAATTAAAATCATAGGCGCCGCCGGGGTGATACAAGGGATCGGTGATCAGCACACCGTCATTATCCACCTTATAAAATTCTGAGTAACGCCCTTTCGACCAGTAATGCCTTGCGGTAAGGCTTAGCGACAGGCTGTTTTTAAACATATAGCGCGCCGTGATGGTATTCTCAACGGTAGTGATGTCGCGCTTTCCGATTATAATATTGTCAAGCTCATCAATATCGGCATAACCGACATCATTGCCGTTATCCTCATACTTGTTGGTAATTTTAAATGTAAAATGCTTGTTTATTTTGAAGATCGGAGACGTTGTCAATCCGAAATACTGGCCATCGCCAAGTATATCCTGCCAGTATTCAAAGTTCATGTCGAGGGCAAACGTCTTGCGGTAATCGGACGAAAAACCAAGGTTGGCATAGTACCACCTGTCCATCCTGAAAAATCGCCCCGGCACGCGTGTATCGGCAAAATTATAAACTATGATCGGGTTAACGACAATGCTTTCCCATACGGTAAGGTACTTGTTTGTAGTAAAGTTATTGCTCAGTTCAATCCTGAACTCCTCTGGCCTTTTGGCCAGAAAATTTTCCTTATAATAAACATTGATCTGGGAGTACATTTCCCTGAACTTCCAGAAAGGCTCAAAAATATTATATTTCAGCGTAAATCCGGTGGTGGTTAAGTTGTTCTGCAAGGTAACCCCCATATCGTTGGCATCCCAGGTATCGCTCATTTCATTTCTGTAGATGCTGAACTGAAAATTACCGCTGACCTTGCCAAAGCTAAGGTCACTTTTGAATCCCATCGTATTGCTGATCTTTCCGCCGGCGCTGTCGGGCTTATGAATTTTCAGGCTCATGGCCGCTGAGCCGGCAAACTGAAACATATTTTTTTTGTCATACAGTGTCAACCCAAACAAGGATACATTGGCGTCGTCATAATTTTTTGCGCGTAATACATCGGTATTGACAAAATATATTTTCGAGTTATTTTTCAGAATCTGGTCAAGAACCATAATGTTGTAATTCGTCAGCGGTTCAGTTAGTATTTTTCGCGTATTTCCCGGTGAATCCTCCAAAACAGCATACATGTTATTGGTGAGGGCATTGAAAATCCCGATGCCGGTTCCTTTTTTAGTACGGCCCGAAAATTTTACCGCGTTGAGCAGCTTGGCCTGCCCGGGATTTTTCTTCACGATCCCGCCATCGGCCAATGAATCATAAACGCTGAAGAAACCATCGGGGATTCGCCCTATCCTACGGGTGTAAAACAGGTCGCCCTCCTTGAACATATCGATTGCCTCCGTAAAAAATGGCCGGTAATCTTCATATACTGTTTCAAAAGCGGTAATATTCTTTATCTGGTAGTCCGACTGTACCTGGCTGAAATCGGGCAGCAACGTCACATCCAGTGTAAAACTTTCATTGATGCCGTATTTCAGATCAAGCCCACCGCTAAATGAATAGGAGAAATTACTTTTTCCTTTTTCGTTATACGGATAGTGATCACCATACAGCGAAAGAAACGGGGTAAGGGATAAGCGCAGCGGTGGTTTAACTTCGCTGACTCCGGTAAGCACGCCCCAATCCTTCAGAGCATTAACATTGGTCTTTATTTGCAGCGCCCACTGGTCGGTTTCGCGATGCCGGCGTATACCTCTCGAAAACTGCAGTCCCCAGGTTTGCTCTTTGGTCTTGGGAAAACGCAGGGCTGAATAGCTGATCTTCATCTCGCAGGCCCAGCCTTGATCATTAATCTTTACAGCGCTCTGCCATACAGCATTGTATGTAGCGTCATTCTTCCTGTAATCATATTGTGTTCCCGATGCCCATACCAAAAAAGTATAGGCATCCTCCTGCATATTGTATGTATCAAATTGCACGGAAAAATGATCTGCATTCAGGTCGTCATCACGGTTACCGATTTCGGCAAAAACGCTGTCGGGGCTGCTGTCATACAACATGGCACTGATATACACAGCTTCATCATCATATCCTATCCTTACAACAGTCTGTTGCGAAGGTTTTACATTATACACGGGCACATATTGGGTGAAATCATCAATGGAATCGCATGAACGCCAGCAATCATCATTCAGCAGGCCATCTATTTTAGGAGGTAATGCAAACCGGGCCGCACGGGCTGTTTTTTTCTGGGCATAATTCTCCTGAATAAAAAAAACAATAAACAATAACGGGCATAAAATTCTGATCATGTCCTTCATCTATGCGAAAATAAATAATTATAAGAACTAATACATATTTCCCGGTTTAAAATCTTGTTATTAATAGGACATTTCAATTATTATAAGGTTACATTTTTATTAATGATCAATATTCTTATCCGGGTAAAAGTCAAATATTTTCATTAATTTTGGTAACAATAAAAACACATTTTATGAATTTACATGAGTATCAAGCAAAAGATTTGCTTAGAACATACCATGTCAGTGTTCCCGAGGGTTTAGTTGCTGGCACCCCGGAGGAGGCCAGAAATGCAGCGCAGTTGGTAAATGCCAACACCGGCTCTGAAAAATTTGCAGTGAAAGCCCAGATACACGCCGGTGGCAGAGGCAAGGGCGGTGGAGTAAAAATAGCCTCAAATTACCAGGAAGTATTCGATTTTGCTGCGCAGATCATAGGGATGCAGCTGGTAACGCCACAAACAAAAGCCGAAGGTAAGACAGTGCATAAGGTGCTGATTGAACAGAATATTTATTATCCCGGGCCAGACCCGATAAAAGAGTTTTACGTTGGAATGTTGCTCAACCGGCAAACAGGCAGGAATATTATTATGTATTCGCCGCGCGGAGGCATGGACATTGAAAAGGTAGCCGAAGAAACACCCGAACAGATCTTTAAGGAAGAAATACATCCCGCACTGGGCATACAGCCTTTTCAATGCCGCCGTATTGCATTCAATCTGGGGTTGGAAGGCGATGCTTACAAGTATATGCAGGTTTTTCTCAGAAACCTTTATGATGCGTACATCGGTTGCGACCTCTCCCTGCTTGAAATAAACCCGGTGATTAAAGCCTCCGACAACAAAATTTATGCTGCCGATGCCAAGATGGTTGCTGATAACAATGCTTTGTATCGTCATTGCATTATTTTAAATATGCGCGATCTTTCGGAAGAAAATCCCACGGAGGTGGAAGCCGGTAAGTTCGGTTTGAATTTTATCAAGCTTGACGGCAATGTCGGCTGCATGGTGAACGGCGCCGGCCTGGCCATGGCAACTATGGATATCATAAAGCTATCGGGCGGTGCGCCGGCAAATTTTCTTGATGTTGGCGGTTCCGCCAACGCCAAACGTGTGGAGGAAGCGTTCCGGATCATCCTCAGCGACCCCAATGTAAAAGCCATACTTGTGAACATCTTTGGCGGCATTGTCCGCTGCGACAGGGTTGCCAACGGCATTGTAGATGCCTATAAAAGTATAGGAGAAATCAAAGTACCTATCATTGTAAGGTTGCAGGGCACGAATGCTGAAGAAGCCAAAGAGATTATCGACAAATCGGGCCTGAAAGTTTTTTCGGCCATCAAGCTGCAGGAAGCCGCAGACCTCGTGAATAAAGTGCTGAAGAATTAGAAAACAGCCGGGTGTCAATTTTATTTTCTTGTACTGTTTCTAAACTGATTCATTCTCAAATTTTCCCTTCAGGGCTGAAGTCCTTAATAAATGCGGTTACTAATAGCCCAATTTGTGAATTATCAGGTTCAATCCCTAAGGAATTGAATATGAATAACCCCGTATCGAATGCGGGGTAAAGCACAATGTACCATCCAACCCTGATAAGGGTTGAACCACAAAGGGACACAAGGTACACACGAAGGTTCACTATGGCAAAATAAACACTGATTCTGACTTTTGATACAGCCTCTATTATAATATACTAAAATTCCTGGCTTTAGCCCAATTTGCGAATTATCAAGTTAAATCCCGAAGGGATTGAATATGAATAACCCCGTACAAAGTGCGGGGTAAAACACAATGTACCATCCAACCCTGATAAGGGTTGAACCATCAAAGAAGATATTTTTCATCAAACTCAACCCCGTGCTCTATTAGTAACTCCTTATATTCTTCTCTGAACGATTTAATTTTGTGATGGTTTTTCTGTTCTTTTACATAATTAATCAGTCGGTTTTTATCTTTTATTGAATAGGTAAAAGCACCGTACCCTTCTTGCCACCCCTTGAAGTTTTTAAAATTACCGGTCATTTTATTCCATGAAGAACAGGCAAGTTTTATATCTTTAATCAGGCTTGCAAGAGGGACTGATGGATGTATATGGGTTACAATATGAATGTGGTTCTCTACACCATTTATCTGGTATAGATGACAATTTTTATTTTTAAGAATTCCTGAAATATACTTATATAGAGATTCCTGTCCTTTTTCATCAAGCGTTTTTTCATGATTCCAGGTTGAAAAAACCAACTGATACAGAATTTGTGTGTAAGTACTCATATTTATATTATTATTCAATCCTTTTTAGGATTGGGGACTTCGCGTTTTTCTTACCCCGCACTTTGTACGGGGTTATTCACATTTGACCCGCTTTGCGGGTCATTATATTCAATCCTAAATAAATGTGCTATCCAATACCCAAAATTATAATTTATTCGTTACGACACATCAAAATAATTTTCTGTCATTAAACACTGATAAAGAATTTGTGTGTAAGTACTCATATTTATATTATTATTCAATCCTTTTCAGGATTGGGGACTTCGCGTTTTTCTTACCCCGCACTTTGTACGGGGTTATTCACATTTGACCCGCCTTGCGGGTCATTATATTCAAGCCTGAATAAGTGTGCTATCCAATACCCAAAATTATAATTTATTCGTTCCGACACTTCAAAATAATATTCTGTCATTAAACACTGATACCGAATTTGTGTGTAAGTACTCTTATTTATTTTATTATTCAATCCTTTTAGGATTGTGGGATTCGTGTTTTTCTTACCCCGCACTTTGTACGGGGTTATTCACATTTGACCCGCCTTGCGGGTCATAATATTCAATCCTGAATAAGTGTGCTATCCATAATCCGTGCAAACACTATTTATTATTACCTAAAGTATCTTCTTCATCATTCTTTGGCTCTTGTCCAACAAGTTTCACCTCAATCTTTCGCGAGGTATAGCTTGCCGTCATCTTGCCTCCCAGATGCGTTGCATTAGCAAGTGCTGAAGCATTCGACCTCACTAAGTATATATCTACCTCGCCAGGCGTAATATTTTTCAATTCATCTGTATTCATTTTCATGCTTTTTGACCCTACCACATTATTAAAAACAAATGATGAATTGTTTGATTTATCTTCGATATATAAGTTTATGGTCTCGCCATTTTGCAAGGGATAATCCCATTCTACTGAAAAGCCTTTGTTTTTATCTATCTGCAACGGGCAATTTTTTATTTCGGCAGGAATAACAACAGCATGGTTGGTATAGGTTTTACCGTCACCATCAGTGTATACAAATGTATAACCGGCTTTCAGGTCGGTCTGGATATTCATTTCATAATAAGTTCCTGAAAAAACATTATTTTCGTTCGGCATCTCCTGGTTTTCAAAGAGCACCCCGGAGGGTTTCACCAGCAATAAGGTGGTTCCGTTAGCCCCTCCGAAACGGAATGATGCTGTAGCTGTCAGCTCTTTTTCGGCATTATTATAACTTACCGAATAATTCTGATAAATCTCGGATTGCTTAACAGTGTCTGAATTTGCCGTCTCATTTGAGGCACAGCGGACAAACAACATTGTGGCCAGGCACAACATCCAAATTTTACAAACTGCTTTCATGGACTTTTATTTTTTATGAACCACTCAAAAACATCCGTCAATAAAGGTTTTCACAGCATAATAAGTTTTTTCCTTTGCTTCGAGATAACCCATGTGGGCAATATCGCCAAGCAACAGGGCCACACTATCGTTGGGCATACCTATCTGTTCCACCACCTTATCAAAAGGTATACGCGTATCAAGTTTACCTGCAATAAATAAAACCGGGCAAGAAGCATTCTTTAAGACATGCGTCCTGTCAGGACGTTCAGCCATTCCGGAATTTGCAGCAATCACAGCATCGGCAGACATTCTTTTTGATTCATTGACCATCGCATTAATTTCTGAAACGAATTTCATTTGGTTTGCCGGTGCAAACAGGGACGGGATAAATTCACTCAGGAAATTAAAATGGTTGTTTTTAATAATGTTATTGGTGCGCATGCGGTTTTTAATTGTTTCAGCGCTATCGGGAAATGCATTGGAATGAAAAAGCCCCAGGCCCCTAACCATGGCAGGATTTTCCTCTGCAAAGGCCAGGGTGACATAGCCACCCATGGAATGCCCGATAATCACGCATTCCTTTATTCCGAGTTCAGCCAGAACGGTTTTTATACAATCGGCCATTATCTCCATCGTATGGACATTTGCCACACATTCGCTTAACCCGTGGCCCGGCAGATCAACGGTAACCACATGATAAAATTCAGACAGCCGCTCAGAAAATTCATTCCAGATGTTCAGCGACTCGGTAAACCCATGTATAAGCACAACGGTATGGCCTGTACCCTGATGTTTATAATGAATATTAAAATGCTTATAATGACAAAATGCTTCCATATCAATTTTTTTTGTAAAAATAATAAATAGGTATGTCAAATAAAATTTATTGAAAAGATAATGATATTTTTGCGGTTATAAGACCACCCCTATGTTTAAAAAGAAGCAATATTCAGCTTCAGGTTCCTTGTCAAAACTCGCCTTGCGGAAGCTTTTCAAAGACCGCATGGCCATAATATCGGTGGCTTTTGTATTATTCCTTGCCCTCGTAGCCATCCTTGGCTATACCATAACCCCTGATTCAACACCATACGCCAATCAGCAATTTCTGGAACTGACCACAAAAAAACCGGGGTTTAAAGTAAAGATGCTGAAAGTATGTAAAAATGATCCTTATGATCATAAAGGCTTTTTCAGTAAAATGTTCTTTGGCGCCAGGGATAACTACCTGTACATCCCTATTGACAAGTATTATTTTCAGGATGATAAGATATTTGTGGAAGAGTATACGGGGATGAAGCCAAATAATGGAGAAATCAGGTCATTCAACCTGGCTGATGTGATATACGCCCTCTCACCCGATGTAAATGAAATCACAAAAAGCGGCAATACTTTATTGTTTAAAGATATCAGCGGCAAAGATTTTTCTGAAGATGTAACCGCCATGCAAAAAAGAATTGAAACTGAAAATATCATTACAAAAAGGTTTTTACTTGGCACTGACCGTTTTGGGCGCGATGTACTCAGCCAGATCATGATCGGCACACGTGTCAGTTTATCGGTGGGCTTTATTTCTGTTTTTATTTCGCTGGTCATCGGGATATTTCTTGGAGCTATGGCCGGGTATTTCAAAGGCTGGGTCGACAACCTGATCATGTGGTTCATCAATGTGGTGTGGTCGATACCCACATTATTACTTGTTATTGCCATAACATTTGTGCTGGGCAAAGGATTCTGGCAGGTATTTATTGCCGTAGGGCTTACCATGTGGGTTGAAGTTGCCCGTGTTGTACGCGGACAGTTTCTGAGCATTCGCGAAAAAGAATTTGTTGAAGCCGGCGTCGCTCTTGGGTTTTCCAATACGCGTATCATCTTTAAACATATTTTGCCCAATGTCCTTGCGCCTGTCATTGTTATTTCAGCGGCCAACTTTGCCTCTGCCATCCTGATAGAAGCCGGATTAAGTTTTCTGGGTATCGGCGTTCAGCCGCCCATGCCATCGTGGGGTACGATGATCAAAGAACATTACGGGTATATCATTCTGGATTCAGCATACCTTGCCATAGCGCCCGGTATAGCCATTATGCTCACCGTGCTTGCATTCATGCTGATGGGCAACGGGCTGAGAGATGCCCTCGATGTAAAAATGGTGAATAAATAATTTTTCTTTTTGCTTGCTAAATTAAAAAATGTATATTTGCAGCGAATTTTCCCTTATGAAATATTCCGTTTCACTAACAACCGTTAACTGAAACATCCGGATAACCCTAATTTTCATTTTTGATCTTTTGAAAAACCAAGCATTTTAACTAAATTACATTCTATGTATAATATTATTGACCTGAATGGTATGACTATTCCTGAATTGCAGGAAATTGCCGAAAAACTTAATGTTCCCGATTACGAAGACCTGCGCAAAAAGGACCTCATACACAAAATTCTTGACATCCAGGCTATTAAACCAGATATAAACAAGCCGGTAGAAAAAAGCCATGAAGAAAACGGAAAAAACCGGAGAAAGATCGCCCAAAGGCGTACTCGCATTGAAAACCCGGAAATGAAACAACAACAAGCTACTGGCGAGCAACCTAAACCGGCTGAACCGGTAAAGGTTTTTGAAAAAAAACAAAAAGACCAAAACAATTTCCCCAAAAATAAAGGATTCGACAAACCCGCTTCAAAAGAAAAACCTGAACAACAGGAACATAAAAGAGAACATAAAATCCGGGAACAACAACCTAAAATTCTTTTTAAAACCGAAGAACAAAAAGTACAGGAACCCCAGACGGAAAAGCCGGAATCACATCCAGACAAGGTCTACAAAAAAGAACTCTTTCAGGAAGAAGCAAAAAAATTCGATTTTCTGCTACCTTCCTTTGATGACGAAGAACCCGTTGCCCGGATTCCGCAGCATCCTTATGATGAAAAACAGGAAGCCGTTGCCGCGGAAAAAGAAAACACTCCTGAAACTCCTGCAGATACAGAGAATAAATCAGTACCGGAAAACGTCGTTAAAGATGAGGCAACAGCCACTGAAGAGTCCAAACCTATGGACCAGGAACGTTATCAGCGGGATAACCAATTTAAAAACCGCCCGCAGCGGGAAAAACAACCGGAATATTCCTTCGACTTCGAAGGCATTGTATCCTGTGAGGGCGTACTCGAAATTATGCCCGACGGTTATGGCTTCCTGCGCTCATCAGATTATAATTACCTGAATTCACCAGATGATATATATGTTTCACAATCGCAGATCAAGCTGTTCGGACTAAAAACCGGCGATACTGTCAGGGGCAAAATTCGTCCGCCTAAAGAAGGCGAAAAGTATTTTCCGCTTATCAAAGTGGAACATATCAATGGCCTTAGCTCTGAGCAGGTGCGTGACCGCGTGAACTTTGACCATCTCACACCGCTATTCCCAGAAAAGAAACTAAAACTTACAGGTCATCCGCAAATGACCATCACCTCCCGCATCATTGACCTTTTTACGCCTATAGGTAAAGGCCAGCGCGGCCTCATCGTCGCTCAACCTAAAACAGGTAAAACCATGATCCTGAAGGAAATTGCAAATGCCGTTGCTTATAATCATCCGGAAGTTTATCTGATCATTCTGCTTGTTGATGAACGCCCGGAAGAAGTAACCGATATGCAGCGCAGTGTCAACGCTGAAGTTATTGCATCTACCTTTGATGAACCCGCCGACAGGCATGTAAAAATCGCCAATATTGTTCTTGAAAAAGCAAAACGCCTTGTTGAATGCGGACATGATGTTATGATATTACTCGATTCCATCACACGCCTGGCTCGTGCATACAACACCGTGGCACCGGCATCCGGAAAAGTTTTATCCGGAGGTGTTGAAGCCTCAGCACTGCAAAAACCAAAGAAGTTTTTCGGCGCTGCACGACAGATCGAAAACGGAGGCTCCCTTACCATCATTGCAACAGCGCTTACCGAAACCGGCTCCAAAATGGACGAAGTAATTTTCGAAGAATTTAAA
This sequence comes from uncultured Bacteroidales bacterium, assembly GCA_964626855.1. Taxonomy (GTDB): domain Bacteria; phylum Bacteroidota; class Bacteroidia; order Bacteroidales; family CAIWKO01; genus CAIWKO01. The sequence continues at coordinate 45,325 of CAZVKJ010000004.1, read as the reverse complement.
GGAACCGGCAATATGGAGCTCCAGCTCGAACGAAAACTTTCCAATAAACGTATTTTCCCGTCTATCGATATTGTAGCATCCAGCACACGCCGCGACGACCTGCTTCATGAAAAAGAAGCGCTGCAACGTATCTGGGTTCTGCGAAACCACCTGGCCGACATGAATCCCGTGGAAGCTATGGAATTTCTCAAAGATAAAATGAAATTCACCCAGACCAACGAAGAGTTTTTGCTTTTCATGAATACATAGTCAATAATTTGACGCCTCTTTTTCCCTGAAAAGCCATAAAGATAATCGTTATGCACATGTCTGCATATCAATATTTTTAATACTTTCAGAATAAAATCCGATAATATTATTACTTTTGTAACAAAGAAATTTTTATAAAAAGAATAATATGAATCTACAGGAATTTAGAAGTAAGCACAGCCTTCTGAAGGAATGGCAATACACACTGAAACCTATTGAAAAGGGTTACAATATGCGTACACTGTACGTGAATGTTGGCAATCATGAAATTAAGGAGAAGCCCGTCACACAGCTGATGAAGGATAAGTTTGTCGGTGGTAAGGGTTTTGGCCTGAAACTTTTGTGGGAAGCAACCAAACCTGAAACAAAATGGAATGACCCTGAAAATGAGATTGTGATTAGTACCGGCCCTATATGCGGTATTACACAATATTCCGGCACCGGAAAATCATTGGTTGTCGCCTTATCGCCACAAACGCATATTCCGATCGACAGTAATGTTGGCGGGTATTTCGGGCCATTTATGAAATTTTCCGGATTTGACTCGATGGAAATTCAGGGAAAATCCGACAAGGAGGTCATCATCTATATTGATGGCGTTAATGGAAAAGTTGAAATATTTGATGCCGGAGACCTTCCTATCGACAGCCATGTTATTGGTGAAGAATTACATGAAATATTTGCCAATGACGAAAAAGATAAAATGAATGTGTCTGTTGTTTCTGCCGGTACGGCTGCCGATCATTCACTTATTGGATGCCTGAACTTTACATTTTTTGATATGAAACGTAAAGTTGTCCGTCTGAAACAGGCCGGCAGAGGCGGACTTGGGACCGTACTCCGCGACAAAAAGATAAAAGCCGTCGTAGCCAAGGTTCCGGGAGTAAAAGGCAACCTCAACAACGTTGTTGACATGGAACCCATCATGGAACGCGGAAAACGTTTTAACAAGGAAATGCGCGAACTTGACGATTCACAGTGCCAGATGCGTAAAATTGGCACCGCACACCTTACCCATATCATGAATGATTATGACCTGTTCCCGACACACAATTTTAAATTCGGCAGCCATCCCGACGCTATAAAAGTTCATGCAGAACGCTACAAGGAACGTTTCACCCAAAACATGCCCGACGGCTGCTGGATTGGATGCAATATGTCATGCGCCAAAGGTGTTGATAATTACGAACTCCGCACCGGGCCGTATAAAGGACAGAAAGTTATTGTTGACGGGCCTGAGTATGAAACAGCTGCTTCCTTAGGTTCCTGCGCCGGAATTTTCAACCCGGACTTTACCATTGAAGCCAACTTTTACTGCGATACTTACGGAATATGCACCATCACCTGGGGAACCATACTCGGATTCGTAATGGAATGTTACGAAAACGGGATTATCAATGAAGAACGCACTGGTGGATTAAAACTCAACTTTGGTAATGAGGACGGCGCAATGGAACTACTCCACCAGCTTTCACGCGGCGAAGGCTTCGGAGTTATTGCCGGGCAAGGCGTACACAAAATGAAAGAATTGTTCGCTGAAAAAGGCTGGGGCGACCCGCAATTCCTGCAGGATATCGGAATGGAAAACAAAGGCCTTGAATATTCACAATACGTATCTAAGGAATCACTCGCTCAACAGGGCGGTTATGCCATGACCAACAAAGGCCCCCAGCATGATGAAGCATGGCTGATCTTCATGGATATGGTAAACAACCAGATTCCCACATTCGAGAATAAAGCTGAAGCATTATATTATTTCCCGATGTTCCGTACCTGGTTTGGACTGCAGGGCTTATGTAAGCTCCCATGGAACGATGTGGAACCTGCCGACAACCATTTACAGGACGAACCGGGCAAAGTTCCCGAACACGTCGACAATTATGTTACCATTTACAAAGCCGTTACCGGCCTCGAACTAGATAAAAAATCCCTTATTGTTCAATCAGAACGTGTATACCAGTTCCAGCGGATATTCAATATTCGCTGTGGTAAAGGCCTTCGTAAACACGATGCTCAGCCATACCGTGCAGCCGGCCCTGTAACCGTTGAAGAATATGAATCACGCCAGGAACGCTACGACAAACAAATGAAGGAAAAGATCGGTATCGATCCGGAAGGAAAGTCAACAGAAGAAAAAGTTGCCATCACGCGTAAATATCGTGAAGAACAATATGAAAAACTGCTTGATGCCGTGTACAAACGCCGCGGATGGACACCCGGCGGTGTTCCTACCATCGAAAGACTGAAATCCATAGAAATGGACCTTCCTGAACTGATTGAAATAGTAGCACCACTGCAATAAGCATCATTTCAGTACCAATTTATCACTCATCAGAGGCTGTTCCCCGGACAATCACCGTGAAACAGCCTCTTTTTCATATTGCAGGTCTCTGTAATCATGAAACAGAGCGGCATCCGAAATGTCCCACATAAATAGGTTATTCAAATTTTTACAAAGGCAATTTTTTCATTAAATGATTTTCTATACATTTGTAAGAATAATTTAATAATTATAAAAACTTTTATGCCCGCTAAACCCAGCAATAAAAAGAAAACTATTCCACAAAAGACCATTTCCCTGAAAAATAATTTTCAAAAAAAAACCATTCCGGTTCCTCCCTGGGCAATATATGCAGTACTAGTTATCACGGCCCTGGTTTATTCACAGGCTTTATTCAATGGATTTGTAGAATGGGACGACAGTGGTTACGTTACCAAGAACTTCGACATCAGGAATTTCAGTTTTGAAGGCATAAAAACATTATTCTCTTCTTACTATGTGGCCAATTATCAGCCGCTCACCATGTTGACTTACTTTTTTGAATACCGTTTTTTTGGGCTGAACCCCCTTCCCTATCATTTTACGAGCGTATTTCTTCACCTGGTCAATACATTTCTTGTTTACAAATTTGTTGAAAAGTTGAGTGAACAAAGGTTTACGGCGTTATTTGCGGCAGCTATGTTTGCATTACACCCCTTGCATGTTGAATCGGTAGCCTGGGTTGCTGAGCGTAAAGATGTGATGTACTCATTGTTTTTCCTGGCAGCATTGATCGCTTATGTAAACTATCTTACATCAGGCCTAAAATGGAAACATTACTGGATTTGCCTGTTCATGTTTATTTTATCATTGCTCTCTAAATCGGCCGCGGTAACACTGCCTGTGCTGATGATTGCAATGGATTTATATAAAAACAGGAAGTTCAATGCAAAAATGCTTGTAGAAAAAATCCCGTTTTTTGCCCTGGCATTATTATTTGGAATCATTGCCTTGCTTTCACAAAAAGAAGCGCGGGGTGAAGCCTCCACCTCTATTATCGACAAATTTTTTTATTTCTGTTATACACTGTCGTTTTATATTGTCAAGCTTGTTGCGCCATTCAAATTATCCGCCATGCATTATTATCCTTTGACCCATGGCAAATCATTACCCTGGATGTTTTATGCGGCGCTTCCGTTTTTACTGCTGCTTGTGGTGTGGCTGGTAAGAAAAACAAGCTTGCGTCGCGAAAAGCTCTTCGGCGTTTTCTTTTTCCTTATCGTAATTTCCATCATGCTTCAGATCATTTCGGTGGGCAATGCCATTGCAGCAGAACGATACTCGTATATTTCATATATCGGGTTATTTTATATTGCCGGGCAATGGATTGTGCAAATACCGAAGCCCACCCTGAAACGTTTTATGCTTGTGGTAAGCGCATTATTTCTGATCATGTTTTCATACCTTAGCTGGGACAGGATAAAAGTCTGGGACAGTTGTTTTACTCTTTTTGATGATGTGGTGAAAAAATACCCCGACAATCCAGACGGATATAACACCAGGGCTATTTTTAAAAAATCTCATGATGATTTCCAGGGAGCACTTCAGGATTGCAACAAAGCGCTTTCATTAAACCCTTTGTTCCAGGATTGTTTGGTTACACGCGGCAGTGTTCTGGTAGAATTCAGAGACTATAAAAATGCGCTCAATGACCTGAACCTGGCTATTGATCTCGATTCTTCCAAGGCCAACGCCTTTAATAACCGGGGTATGGCACTCCAGGGGCTTAATGATACATCAGGCGCCATGCGTGATTTTAATAAAGCCATCAGTATGACCCCTGATATGTATCACGCCTATAACAACCGCAGCATCCTGAAAGCCATCATGGGAAATATCCCGGGAGCTATTGAAGATGTAAACAAAGCCATCAGTATAGACCCCGAGGAAAGTGTCAGCTATTGCACCAGGGCAAACATCAAAACCCTGCAAAAAGATTACCCTGGAGCTATTGAAGATTATAACGCCGCTCTCAGGCTCAAACCAAAAGATAATGAGGTGATGTTCAACCTGGGCATGGCAAAATTGAATGTAAATGACACTTCAGGTGCATGCGAGGAATGGCATAAGTCATTAAGCTTTGGTGACAAGAATGCAGAAAATATGATTAATCTTATTTGTAACAAATGATGATTTATGATCGAATCATATCTATGTATTATGCATTCCGGAATTATTTACTTACATCGTTATAACTTTATAAATTATTGGTTGACATCGTAATGTTATCGAATAAACTATGGCAGAAAAACCAAAATATAAAAAGCAAATTCAAGTAAAAAAAGCTCCCGCCACCCCGGTGACAGGAGTACAAAAAAAGGCCTGGAAGATTCCTCCATGGGCCATTTATGCAGTACTTACGCTCACAGCAGTAATTTATCTAAGATCGCTGTTCAATGGTTTTGTTACCTGGGATGATGATGGTTACGTGTGTAAGAATAAAGACATCATGGATTTCAGTTTTAACGGGATTAAAACAATTTTTTCGTCATTCTATGTGGGGAACTACCAGCCGTTGTCGATGCTCACCTATCTTTTTGAATACCGCTTGTTCGGATTAAATCCGTTTCCATATCACCTGCTCAATATGTTGCTCCATCTTGCCAATGTCTTTCTCGTCTACCTTTTTATCAAAAAGCTTAGTGGGCAGGAATTTACTGCTGTATTTGTTGCGGCCATATTCGGGGTTCATCCCATGCATGTTGAATCCGTGGCCTGGATTGCCGAACGAAAAGATGTGCTGTATACCGTCTTTTATTTAGGTGCATTGACAGCATACCTTAATTTCATGAAATCCGGATTTAACTTCAAGGCGAGATATTATTGGGTTTGCATACTGCTGTTTATTTTATCACTTCTTTCTAAATCAGCTTCCGTGACTCTTCCGGTGATCATGCTGGCTATCGATATTTATAAGAAAAGAAAGTTCAGCGTTAAATTGTTTGCCGAAAAAGTTCCATTCTTCCTGTTATCCTTGCTTTTTGGAATTATTGCCCTGTTTTCCCAGGAAGAATCATTGTCGGACTTTACCCCGTTTTATACGGTCTTTGAACGTATTTTCTTATTTACGTATACAATCTCTTATTACATCATCATGATGATTGCGCCCGTCAACTTATCGGCCATGCACTATTATCCCGATAAGTTTGCGACCAATACCCTGCCGTGGGAATTCTTTGCATCACTGCCATTTTTGTTATTTATCATCTTTATTATTGTAAAACCTTCCCGGATGCGGCGTGAAAAAATATTCGGCACGGCATTTTTCCTTATCGTGATATCCATCATGCTCCAGGTTATTTCTGTAGGAGTAGCCATAACTTCAGAACGGTACACCTATGTCTCGTACATCGGCACTTTCTTTATCATTGGCCATTGGATCTCGAAAATTCAGAGGCCGGAACGTTTGAAACTTGCTATGATTGTGAGTGGAATCTTTATTTTAATGTTCTCCTATTTAACCTGGGACAGGATTGGTGTCTGGAAAAGTGGCATCACGTTGTTCGACGATGTGGTAAAAAAATACCCGGAAAGCCCGGTAGCATTCAAAACAAGAGCGTTTTTCAAAAATGAACTGAAAGATTATGATGGGGCATTACAAGATTTTAATATGGCATTGCAATTAAACCCCAACATCAATGAATGCCTTGCAAGTCGTGGTAAAATCCTTATCGACAAAAAACAATACCAGGCGGCACTGGCTGACCTTAATAAATCATTGACAATGGATACTACTGCAGCCGATGTCTTCAACAACAGGGGCATGGCTTACCAGGGCATGAATGATACTGCTGCTGCATTACGCGATTTTAACAAAGCCATAAAAAAGGATCCGAAAATGCAAAGCGCCTACAATAACCGTTGCATTCTCAGAGCCATCATGGGAAACATTTCGGGAGCCATTGAAGATGCTGATAAAGCAATATTGCTGAATCCAAAAGAAAGCAACAGTTATTGCAACCGTGCCAATATAAAAACATTAATAAAAGATTACCGGGGAGCCATCAATGATTACAACGCGGCGCTCCAACTTAAGCCTGACGACAACCAATTGTTTTTCAACCGGGGAATGGCACGACTGAATACCAGTGATACAAGCGGCGCCTGCGAAGACTGGAACAGCGCGCTAAACCTCGGCGACCAAAATGCAGGTGACATGATAAAAAAATATTGTAAATAATGATGTAGCTCAATCGTATTTCTTTATTAAGGCACCTTGAATCCCTGGCACAAATCAGGATGCACATATAAGATGCATATATAAATTAAATAATGATAGTTTTTTCGATTAAAGAAAACCAAAATGGATAAACGTACAAAAGAGAAAAATAAAAACAAGAGTAATTCTAAATCAATTGGTAAAAATTCAAAAAAGGAACTAAACTTTCAGGCCATCATCTTACCTGCCCTGTTGGTAATTATAACGCTGGTGGTATACGCCAAAGCCTATACCAACGGGCTGGCCAACAACTGGGATGATAACATGTACCTGCTAGATAACTCCATGGTTCAGCAACTGAACTGGCAGAATTTCCTCAACTATTTTAATCAATACAACCTGGGAAATTACCATCCCTTAACCTTACTCTCGCTTGGAATTGATTTTGCCCTGTTTGGCATGAACCCAACGGCTTTCCATACCGAAAACATATTATTACATGCTATTAATGTTTTACTTGTTTTTTATTTCGCCCGAATAATTTTAAAAAATAACACAGCCTCTTTTGTTGTTGCACTGCTATTTGCCGTTCACCCCATGCATACTGAATCCGTTGCCTGGGTCACCGAAAGAAAAGACGTATTGTTCTTCTTCTTCTTCATGGCAGGCATGATCGTTTATTCGTTTTATGCACAAGGCAAACTGAAAAAATCGGGATACATCATTGCCTTCTTCCTGTTTCTCCTGTCGTTGCTTTCAAAGTCTACAGGAGTGATATTTCCATTCATTTTATTGCTGACAGATTATATTCTGAAAAGGCCCATGACCAAAATTGCATGGCTCGAAAAAATTCCATATTTACTTCTTGCTATTGCAATAGGTATTGTAACCATTTATGCTCAGGCCGGGCAAAAAGCATTAAATGAATCAACGGTGTCTGTTTATACCTTTTTCGACAGGATATTTATTGCTTCCTATGCCCTGCTCTATTATATCATCAAAACCATCGTCCCTTTCGGGCTTGCTGCCATGCATTATTATCCCGGAAATGGGATGCAATGGTATTTTTATGCCAGCCTTCCTGTTGTAATTGCCTTGGTTGTCATGATAATTCTGCAATACAAAAAGAGGCCGTATATTTTTTATGGAGGCATGTTTTTCATTATTTCCATGGCGCTGATGTTACAACTGATCCCTGTAGGCTATGCCATTGTTGCTGAACGATATGTTTACCTGGGCCACGTTGGTTTTTTTATCTGCATTGGCTGGTTTATTGCCGGAATGCCCGGCGCTGCAAAACCTGTGAAAGGCACAACTGCACTGGTCATTTCCATTTTGGCCTGCATCATATTTTCGGTGATCAGCTGGGAGCAAAATAAAACCTGGAAAGACGGCGTAACCATTTTTGATAAAATCGTCAGCCAATACCCGGATTACGGCCATGCTTATATGGCAAGAGGTAATGCAAAGACGTACAACAATGACATACAGGGGGCTCTCGAAGATTATAATAAAGCCTTAAGCGTCAAGTTTCCCCACAAATTTGCCATCACCTATTGTAACCGTGGCAACTGCTATTACAGGTTGAATGATATTGACCGTGCACTTGAAAATTACAATAAAGCCATTGAAGTGGATTCAACCTATTTTATTTGTTATACAAACCGCGGGATCATTTATTACACCAAAGGAGATTTTGACAGGGCCATCGCTGAGTATGACCACGCACTACGCATAAATCATGAACACAATGTTGCATATTACAATAAAGGCATTGCCCTCAGATCAAAAAAAGATTACCAGAGCGCAATACAGTGTTTTAACCAGGCAATCAGCTTAAATGCCAGAGATGATAAATCATATGAAAACCGGGGGCAGACCTACTTCGAAGAAAATAAATTTGAACAGGCATGCAATGATTTTGAAACTGCCTATAAAATCAACCCCTCAAATTCAAATGCCCTCGTAAGTGCTGCATCATGTAAATACAGAATGGGAAAAACCAGCGATGCCTGCAACGACTGGCGTACTGCACAATCTTTGGGTAATAAGCAGGCATCGGAATATTTACAGTATTATTGCAAATGACAACAGAAATATTCAATTAAAGTTTGTAATGTAAAACCCATAGTTATGGCCGTAAAGCAACAGAATAAAAAAAACACCGTACAGCAAAAGCCTCAAAAAAAGAGCAGCCTGCAGAGTAACACATTACAGGTACCTCACTGGGCCATTTATGCCGTTCTGGCTTTTACAGTAATAATATATTTGCGGTCATTTTTGAATGGGTTTGTCAACCTTGATGACGATATCTATCTATTTAATAATCCTTACAGCAAGAATTTAAGCTTTGATACTATAAAGATTATCTTTTCTTCATTTTATGACTGCAACTATTTTCCGCTGACATTACTGACCTACATGATCGAATACAGCCTGTTCGGCTTTAATCCGATGCCCTATCATATCATAAATGTGTTGTTTCACCTGGTAAACATTTTTCTTGTGTACAAACTTGCCGAGAAATTAAGCGGAAAAAGCCTTACGGCACTGATCGTTTCACTGCTGTTTGCCATTCATCCCATGCACGTGGAATCCGTGGCCTGGACGGCAGAACTCAAGGATGTGCTTTATACCATGTTTTACTTAGCGGCATTGATTGTATACCTGTTGTACCTGAAAGATTATAAAATCAAATACTACTTCATTTGCCTGATACTTTTTATACTCTCTCTTTTATCAAAATCGGCATCCGTCACCCTTCCGGTAATCCTCATCGTGTTTGACCTCTATAAAAGCCGAAAACTCAATGTAAGGATGTTCCTCGAAAAAGTACCATTCCTGGCCCTTTCCGTGCTTTTCGGCATACTGGCCATTCTCTCACAACAGGACGCGATGAAAGAAGTATCCACCTCATTTTCGTTCATTGACAGGATATTCATGCTATCCTATTCTGTTTCATTTTATATCGTCAAGCTTATTGCCCCTTTCCATATGTCTGTTATGCATTATTACCCCAACAGCGATATGCTGCCATGGTATTATTATGCCTCGGTGCCCTTCCTGCTGGTGGTGGCATGGCTTGTCATAAGGCGTTCGGCGCTCAGGCGGGAATTGCTTTTCGGGATGTTCTTCTTTCTCATCGCGATCTCCATCATGCTTCAGCTTATTTCTGTCGGCGATACCATCACTTCGGAACGCTACTCCTACGTCGCCTACTTCGGGTTGTTTTATATTGCAGGACAATGGATAGCGGGAATTCAGAAAAAATCCCTTCAAAAAACGATCTTGTTCGGGTATTGGTTTCTGATCATCGTTTATTCTGTTGTTGCCTGGGACCGTATCGGTGTATGGAAAGACGGTGTAGTACTTTTCAATGATGTGGTAAAAAAATATCCTGACAGATATCCTGCTTACTGGATGCGTGGCAATATTTATTATAAGCGTAACGATTACCAGAATGCACTGAACGACTATAACAAGTCGATACAGTTGTTCCAGAAATATGCGCCAAGCCTTGCAGCGCGCGGGAAGGTGCTTCTCAAAGGTTTTAACGATTATCAGAATGCACTGCGTGACCTGACTCAGTCAATACAGATAGACTCTACGGTTGCCGAAACATACAGCGACCGCGGCATGGCCTATGCCCAGTTGGGCGATTCGGCTGCCGGGCTGCGCGACTTTAACAAAGCCCTTAAACTTAATCCAAAGTTATCGAAAGGATACACCAACCGGGCGGTGCTGAAATTCAGTATGGGAAATACCCAGGGTGCACTTGAGGATATGAATAAAGCCATCAGCCTGGATCCTAATGACAGCGAAGCATACCGCAACAGGGCCGGAATAAAGAACCTGCTCAAGGATTATAATGGAGCTATCGAAGATTGCAATAAAGTTTTAACCATCGATCCAAAAGACAAGATAGCTTACTTCAACCGTGCTAATACCAAGTTTAACCTTAAAGATATAGACGGTGCCTGCGAAGACTTTCATAAAGCCCTTGATCTCGGATACGCACCGGCGGCTGATTTTGTAAAACAGATTTGTAATAAATAATATCGCACTTTGAATACAGTCACAAATCTGAATTTCATCAGTTTGATTGCCGCCCTGATGTCACGGGGAACATATAAGAAGATGATTATTGTTTTTGTACATTTGTGTGATGAATTTTTAAATAAATAGATATTATGGCTAACAAGCCTGAGAAAAAAATACCTGCAAAGCCGCAGAATCACAAGATTTCTAAAAATACTCCAGTGCAAAAAAAATCATTGCAGTTTCCACCCTGGACGATTTATGCCATCATTGTACTTACGGCCATTGCATATGCAGGTTCTCTGTTTAATGGTTTTGCCAGCCTTGATGATACTGATTACATCGTTAAAAACCCATATATCAAGGAATTTAACTTCAACTCGGTAAAGGATATTTTTTCGACCTTTTATGTTGGCAATTACCATCCCTTAACTACGCTTACTTTTTTCTTTGAAAAGCATATTTACGGGCAAAATCCGTTTCCATTCCACCTTTTTAATTTAATACTTCATTTAATAAATACATTTCTGGTTTACAAGCTGATTGAGAAATTAAGCGGCCAACGTTTTTCAGCATTGCTTGTTTCGGCATTATTTGCATTGCATCCCATGCACGTAGAATCGGTGGCCTGGATTTCGGAGCGCAAGGATGTGCTGTATACGGTGTTTTATCTTGGAGCGCTGCTATTATATTCAAAATATCTTGAAGCGGATCAAAAGAAAAAGTTCTATTGGATCAGCCTGTTTCTTTTCATACTTTCACTGTTATCGAAATCAGCTGCCGTTACACTTCCTGTGATCATGATCGCTATCGATATTTATAAAAGAAGAAAAATCAATGCAAAGATTGTCATTGAAAAAATTCCCTTTGTATTACCGGCGCTGTTATTCGGCGTCCTGGCTTTATTTTCGCAGCAGGGAGCCATGAAGGATATTTCTTATTACAGCATCGTTGACCGGATCTTCATGTTCACTTATACGATAGTCTTCTATGTTGTAAAGGTCATTGCGCCTTTCAAGCTTTCTGCCATGCACTATTACCCCGACGTAAAAAGTGCCTTTTTACCCTGGTATTATTATGCTTCACTGCCGCTCCTCCTTTTGTTGATCTGGCTGACCATCAGAAAGACAAAGCTGTTGCGTGAGAAAATATTTGGCGTTTCATTTTTCCTGGTCGTAATCTCCATCATGCTGCAGATTATTTCAGTGGGTAATGCCATCACTGCCGAGCGATACAGCTATGTTTCCTATATCGGTTTGTTTTTTATCGCCGGCCAGTGGATTTCGGGTATCCAGAAAGAATCTGTTAAAAAAAATGCCGTTTTTCTAAGCATCGTGTTTGTGATGATCATGTCTTTTCTAACATGGGAAAGAACCAAAGTATGGAAAGACGGAAATACGCTGTTTACAGATATTATAAAAAAATATCCGGAAAATTACCTCCCATACTGGATGCGTGGAAATTATAAGAATGAGCAAAAAGATTACCAGGGAGCATTGCAGGATTACAATAAAACGCTGCAACTATATCCGTTGTTTGACCAGTGCCTCACCAACCGCGGCCATGTTCTCATTGAGTTTAAGGATTACCAGGCCGCCCTGCAGGATCTGAACCTTTCCATTAAATTAAACGATACCGTTGCCGAAGCTTTTAACAACCGGGGCATGGCTTTCGACGGGCTGAGAGACACGGCTGCCGCTCTCAAAGACTATAATAAAGCCATTGCTCTCAACCCAGAACTTCAAAAAGCATATAATAACCGTGGCGTTTTGAAAGCAACCATCGGCAACCTCAATGGCGCCCTCAACGACGTAAACAAGGCCATCAGCCTCGAGCCCAATGATGGCGAAGCATTCAGCAACAGAGCCAATATCAGGGCCATGATGAAGGATTATCATGGCGCCATCGACGATTACAGCACCGCACTAAAATTTAATCCCCGGGATAATGTGGTACTGTTCAACAGGGGACTCACCCGCCTCAATGTAAGCGATACCACAGGCGCATGCGAAGACTGGCACAAATCATTTGAGCTGGGTAACCCGACAGCCGGACAGGTCATCAAAGAAATTTGCAAATAGCATGATTTTCTTCTACTTTTGTTTTTATTAATCCGGCATCGGATATAAATCAAATTATAAATTTATGGCCATATATGTAATAATAGCAATCGTCGCACTGCTGCTTCTATTCACTGTTATTTTTTTCAACAAATTCATCGCTTACCGCAACAGAATAAAAAATGCATGGAGCGATATCGATGTGCAGCTCAAGCGGCGGTACTCTCTCATTCCTAATCTTGTGGAATCGGTGAAAGGTTATGCCGCTCATGAAAAAGGACTCTTCGAAAATGTGGCCAAATACAGGTCGCAGGCTGAAAATGCCACAACGGTCAAAGAACATGAGGCGGCAGAGAATAACCTGATCTCTGTTTTAAAGAACATCCTTGTCACTGTGGAAAATTATCCCGACCTGCTGGCCAACCAGAATTTCATCAAGTTGCAGGATTCTCTGATTGATGTTGAAGACACCCTGCAAAACGCCCGCAGATATTATAATGCCGTGGTACGTGACAATAATACCGCCGTTGAATCTTTTCCCGGGAACATTTTCGCAAAAATATTCGGATTTAAAACGGCAGAGTTTTTTGAAATTGAAAATATTGAACGCGAAGTGATCAGGGTCGAAATAAAAAAATAAATACATGAAAAAAATATTTTTGCTTGCCATACTTATCTTGTCTGGCATCACAGGATTTTCAGAAGCTTTCGACATCACCGCATATTTCATTGACATGAAGATGAATGCCAACAGTTCCATCGTTGTAACCGAAACCATTGATGTTCATTATAAAGAACAGCGGCATGGAATCATCAGGTCGATACCTTTCCGTTATAGCCAATTTGATTTTCCGGGAAAGGAGAAAGCCGAGCGGGCAAGCTTTTCGGCCGATTACGAATTGCTGATTAAAGACATCAGTGTTGAAGGTTTTGAGTTCACTCCTTCTTACGAAGGCGATTTCCTGAAAATAAAAATAGGTTCGGCTGACAAATATGTGGAAGGCAACCAGAAGTATGTTATCAGGTATGTGGTGTGGGGCGGCCTTAATAAGTTCAGCGACCACACCGAACTTTACTGGAATCTCATCGGGCATCAGTGGGATTGCTCCATTGCCAAAGCCGGGTTCAACATCAGCCTGCCCAAATCCCTTAAGCTGACCAATGATGATATTTTGCTTTTCACCGGTCCCGAAGGATCCAAAGACAATAATGCCGTATATAAAATTAATCCCACATCAATAACAGGAAGCCTAACTGCCGCACTGAATGCAAACGAAGGAATGACTTTGGTGGTAAGGTTTCCGTTATCTTTTTTCGAAAATACGAACATACCCATCACCGACCTGGCAAAGAATTTTTATACCGACAAACTTAATATAAAAGTAAAAATCAACAACGATGCATCCCTTGATATAGAAGAGAAATATGATGTGGTTCTCATATTTCCGCAGACATCTTTCAATCGTGATTTTAACACCCTGAAACCAAACGACACATCTCTTATCAAGGATTATATTCTAAAAAATGTTTCGGTGAATTACATTACGCCCGGCGTAAATGACGCACAGTTTTATGCACAAAGGGAAGGCAAAAACAAGTTCATAAACCTATACAGTTCCAAAGAATTTTCGGGAAAGATTACGGTTACTTATCGTTATAAAGTATGGGGGGCTGTGCGTTTTGAAAGGGGAAGGGCAGAAATTCAATGGCCTTTCACAGGTGAAATGTCAGGAGAACCCTTCAATGGCTTCACCGCAGAAATATCAGCCGATCCCGCCATCAATATTGAAAATACCCTTTTCCGTTTTTTCAGAACCAGTGAAGACCATCCTGTAACGCCGGATTTAACATGGGATGTTAAAACAAAAACGTATATTATCAAATATGATAAAGTATTTGCTACGGATGCCGTAATCATGACAGAATCATTGAGTGACGCGGGTTTCGACAAAACAAAAATGCCCATCGGGATTTTTGCCAAAAACTATTATATTAATGATTTTCTTACTGAAATTACCATAAACAAAAATGGAAGCCTTCATATAAAACAGTTGTACAAGGTGATGTTTAAAAATCCCGCTGGCCCTGACCATAGTTTCACTGCCAATGAGAATTTTTCATATTATGATGACCTCGCCGCCAACAAAGGCCTCCATGTACTTCAACCCGACTGGTCATTATTAAGCGGTTACACCAAACTGCTTGTTAATAATCTTACGGTAAGCGGCCAGGATGATGCATATCGTTACGGAAACAGCTATTATAATTCCATTTACTGGGGCAATGATAAAGCAACAGCCGATTCATTATTCAGTTACGAATATGATATATTTGGCCTGTTCAGCAAAGTAAATGGCACCTACTTTCTGAATAAGCCATTGCTATCTGCTCTGGATGAACCTGTAAAAAAAGGCACCATCAGGATCATTCTGCCTGAAGGCGTAAAAGCGGATATGATAAAGACGTTGTTTGACATAAATAATGACACCTTGCAACTTCTGAAATTTACGACATCAAACAATATCATAACCTGTAAACTCAACAGGCCGCTAATGGCCAATGAAACGCCATTTCTGAAAATCTGGCTGCCCAAAAACAACCTGTCTGTTTCCGGCATGCTGACATGGAAAATCATCTGGAAAAACAATAAGCTCCTGTTCTATCCTTTCATCCTGTTGATCATTTTATTCATAATATGGTTTTTCTTTGGCCGCGATAAAAGAACCTCCATTGTTGTTCAATATAAGCCACCAAAAGATATAACGCCTGCCGAAGCAGGATTTTTATGGGACAATAAGCTGCACAAACGCGACTTGGTTTCCCTCATATATTACTGGGCAGGCCATGGATTAATCTCCATAAAAGAAATTAAGGCATTCGCGGGAAGTAAAGATTATGAATTAACGAAACTGAGGGAACTGCCTGACGATGCAAAAAATTTCGAAAGGAAAATGTTTGGTGGATTATTCAAAGATCGAAACAACACCGTTAAGGTGAGCTCATTAAAAAATTCTTTTTATATCACCATGAATGAAACCGACAAAGAGTTGCATGCCTATTCAAAAAAACAACAGTTCTATGTGCCGGGCACCAGGGGATTCAGCACTTTCCTCAAAATCATCTCGTTTTTTATTCTTGGTATAGGCATCTTTGCTTCACTATTCAGCGGCTATAGCTGGTTGCAGTTCCAATTTTGCATTGTGTTATCATCGGGACTAGTTTATCTTTTCGGTATGATCATGCCCAAACGCGGGCATTTTGGCATGGACCGCTATATGGAACTGCTTGGTTTCAGGGAATTCATTGAGCGGGCCGAAAGCGACAAGCTCAAAGGACTGTTGCAGGAAAACCCGAGATATTTTGATGAAACGGTTTCGTTTGCCATTGTTATGGGCCTGGGAAGCCTGTGGGCTGAAAAATTTAAAGACCTGATCAATTCAGCGCCGGTATGGTACCAGTCGGCCGATCACGGTACATTTACGACATCCTTACTTGTTTCTTCCATGATCTCAAGCATGTATCACATGGACCATAACTTTAATTATCATTATACACCAGGTTCTTCTTCAGGCTCTGGTTCTCACAGTTCCGGATTCAGCTCCTTTGGTGGTGGCGGCGGGTTCAGCGGTTTTGGCGGCGGCGGATTCTCGGGCGGCGGCTTTGGCGGCGGCGGCGGATCGAGCTGGTAGGACTGTTGGCAGTTAGTAGTTAGTAGTTAGTAGTTAGTAGTTAGTAGTTAGTAGTTAGCAGTTAGCAATTGACAGTTGACAGTGAGCAGTTTTTTTAGGAAAGCTTTTTTTGTGTATCCCCTACGGGGAAAATATTGACTTTTATCCGGATGTTTTTATAATACTTTAACCGCTACGCGGTAAAGCTTTTACAGCGAATATCGCAATAGCCCGTAGGGCTTAAAGTATAGTAAGAGTATGATAAAATAAATCACAGTGTTACCCCGTAGGGGTTAAACAAAACCAAACGAGTAACCCATTTTCCAGTTTACTTGCAAGAAAATTAAATCTGTTAGTATATCCCCTACGGGGAAAGTCATCATCTTTTGGTTTTTATGTACAATACTTTAACCGCTACGCGGTAAAGCTTTTACAGCGAATATTGTAATAGCCCGTCGGGCTTAAAGTTTAATACAAATAATGGCACCTAGAAGAAGGTTACCCTGTAGGGGTTAAACAAACTCAAAAACATAAAATACTTATAACCGCTACACGGTAAGATGGTTGTTATGACATATTCCTGAAAACCATAGCCCGTAGGGCTTAAAGTATAGTAAAGGTAAGATATAATAAATCATAGTGTTACCCCGTAGGGGTTATAGGTCAAAGAATTCAAAAAGAAACCGTTCATCATATATAACTTCATATTTGTCCAGAAACTCAAGATACTCTTCCCTAAATGTTTTTCTTTTATGATGAGCTTCCTGGTTTTGAATATAATTGTATACTTTCTCAACCTGAGATTTGCTATAAGAAAATGCACCATAGCCTTCCTGCCATGAGAATTTACTTTTGCACAATTTGTTTTCTTTAATAAAAATTGAAGAACTCCGTTTCAATTCATGTACAGTATCAGAAATTGATAACGCAGGATTCAGGCCTAAAAAAACATGAACGTGGTCCGAAACTCCGTTTATAATAATGGATTTGTGCTTCATTTCTCTGAGTATCCCACTCATGTATTCAAAGACACGTATTCTGAAATCTTTGTGCAAAAGTGCTTCACGGTTTTTAACTGCAAAAACCATTTGAATTTGTAATTGTGTGAAATTGCCAGGTTTCATGATTATGGTTTTTATTTGGGGGTGACCTTTTTGGTTAAAGATAATCAATTATTTTATTGTAAGCATTAATGATTTTTTGAAGTATATCCCCTACGGGGAAAGTTATCATCTTTGGGTTTTTACATACCATACTTTAACCGTTACGCGGTAAAGCTTTTATTGCGTATATCGTAATAGCCCGTAGGGCTTAAAGTTTAGTAAGAGTAAGATAAGAAAAGTAATAGAGTTACCCCGTAGGGGTTAAACAAACACAAAAACATAAAATACTTTAACCGCTACGCGGTAAAGAGATTTTTACATACCATACATATAACCCCAACACGGCAAGATGGTTGTTACGACATATTCTTGAAAACCATAGCCCGTAGGGCTTAAAGTATAGTAAGAGTAAGATAAAATAAACACAGTGTTACCCCGTTGGGGTTAAACAAAACCAAAAGAACATGCAATACTTATAACCGCTACGCGGTAAAACATTTATTGCGTATATCGTAATAGCCCGTAGGGCTTAAAGTTTAGTAAGAGTAAGATAAGAAAAGTAATAGAGTTACCCCGTAGGGGTTAAACAAACCCAAAAACATAAAATACTTTAACCGCTACGCGGTAAAGTTTTATTGCGTATATCGCAATAGCCCGTAAGGCTTAAAGTATAGTAAGGGTAAGATAAAATAAATCATAGTGTTACCCCGTAGGGGTTAAACAAACCTAAAAACATAAAATACTTATAACCGCTACGCGGTAAGATGGTTGTTACGACATACTCTTGAAAACCATAGCCCGTAGGGCTTAAAGTATAGTAAAGGTATGATAAGACAAATCATGGTGTTACCCCGTAGGGGTTAAACATCAGCAAATACACAAGCAACGCGAGGTGTTCCGGCAAACCTCGTTTTGTCTAAATCTTATAATCTGTAGTTTTTTTATTAGCCGAGTGTCAGATGGATTTATGGGTGTCTCTAACAACCTCGATCGGGCATCTCTAAAAACAAAAAAGTTCGAGGCGGTCGAAGTTCTGAAAACCGCAGTATACTGAGCGTATATGAGGATTTGAAGAACGAAGACAAACAAAGAAATTTGAAGTTTTTAGAGTCGCCCTTTAATAAAACCGCTGTATGCCTACTTATTCCTGAGTTCGGCCAGCTCCTTTTCCAGTGCATTCAGCCGGTCGACGATTTTCGGCAGGTTCTTGTAATGCACGTACGAGCGCAGGTAATCTTTGATATTGAATGCCGGCGCACCCTGAACAATAGCGCCTTTTTCTTTTATGCTGGAAGCTATCCCCGACTGGGCCTGTATCATCACATGATCGGCAATGGTAATATGACCTACAATACCTACCTGGCCTCCAATGGTACAGCTATTACCGACTCTTGTTGAGCCCGCTATTCCTGTCTGTGAAACGATAACCGTGTTCTCACCCACTTCAACATTATGAGCAATCATCACCAGGTTGTCGATTTTACAACCTTTATGTATGCGTGTTGAGCCCAGCGTGGCGCGGTCGATAGTTGTATTGGCGCCAATCTCTACATCATCATCAACAATCACATTACCTGTTTGCGTAACTTTTTTATATGTTCCGTCCGTCTGTGGCGCAAAGCCAAAACCATCGGCACCTATCACCACGCCGGAATGAATGATACAGTTGTTGCCGATAATATTGTCGGAATAAATAGTCACCGAAGCATAAAGCGTGGTGTTGCCGCCAATAACAACATTATCGCCAACATAGCATAGCGGATATATTTTCACATTGTCACCAAGCACAACATTGTCGCCTATCACAGCCTGTGCACCTATATATACGTTTTTACCGATCTTTGCCGATTCAGCAATGACGGCCTTTTCAGAAATGCCCGTCTTATTTTGCTTTATCTGGTTATACATTTCGAGCAGCGTCGAAAAAGCGGTATAGGCATTGTCAACCCTGACAAGCGTAGCACTAATGCTTTGCTCGGGGACAAAATCTTTATTTACAATGACTACGGCAGCCCTGGTAGTATATATAAAATGCTTGTATGCCGGATTGGCCAGGAACGTAAGTGATTCTTCATCACCTTCTTCTATTTTCGCAAGCTTACTGATGCTTGCTTCGGGATTGCCCTCTACCGTGCCGTTCAGCACCTGGGCCAGTTGTTGCGCTGTGAATTTCATGCTCATATATTTTCAGAGAATAGCAAAGGTATAAAAACTCACTGAGGTAAAACAGTATAAATTTTATCCACGCCGTAATTTCAATTTGATAAGATTCCTTTATCGTTAAAAAAACCTGCGGAACCGGTATATGAAAATGCCAGGTCGAATTCCCAATCACAAAAAAGACCGACCTCGAAGAAAAAATTGGGTCAAAAGTTATCCCCGAGGGCTTTACCATTAGCTGTAAACCCAAAATAAACGGTAGCCAGTTTGATGAATAAAAAATAAACGAGCTGCCCTCATTTTCATGTTCCTCAAATAATAGAGATTTGCTTTTATAGCCCTATTAGCGGTAGTATTTATTTTTATCAATGTCAGTTTGTGTGTCAAGTCAATCATAAACTAGCTTCCAACTACCAAGTAAAATAGTCCCCAAAGTGCAACTCCAATAATGATTCCCATTATTCCAAATATTGTCCCAAGCATTCCAACGGTGATGTTTTTTCTGATATTTCTCTTGATTGAGATTTTCCAGCCTATAAAAAAAAGAATTGTGCCTACAAAAGCACAAGGAAGAGTACCAAGCAAAAATGTCAACCAGAAATATATTGAGGTCTCACAAACATTAAGAAAGAAGAGAACTATACAAATTGGCGGAATTGCATAGACTCCAAAACTAAAATAGTAAATCAACAAAAGTTTAACTTTTGTTTCACTGTAAGATTCTGGATTCATGTGTAGCATGGCTCTATTATTCTTAAATTGTGTCTGTCCGTCTACTGTCTGTCTAACTACGAAATATTACCGGAAACTTATTTCCAGCTTTACCTTTGTATGCTCCTATTCACGGTCTTCAGCCAGGTAGCTTTATGCTGTTCCCTTTTATACAAACAAATATAAATATTATTTCTTTTTAAAAATATTATTTCCTTCCCGGAAACTTTTTCTGAATATAATGGCTTAGTTTATTCAGCTTTAATATGCGCACGATTACCTGTTTGTATGTAAAAAAAGTAACGACCGGTAATGCATGATTATAGTTGCAAACTACATTTTATACCGATTGGAAAAATAATATAGTCCAAACTTCGTTTCCCTCGTTTGCACTATTTATTTTAACCATCGGCATAACCAAATGAGAAATATCAATACGTCCTATTGGACTAATTGATATTTCAATTTGGTATTATAAGTTCGAAGTTACTCCGTAGGAGCACCTATGGTGCAAACTTCGAACAACTGGGTATGAATAAGACAGGTTAAATCGGGTAAATATTTTTATCAATATTTATCTGATCAAATTTACAATACCTCTTTCTTTAAATTCTTTACCCGTCATACTACGATATGCAACCATGTATACATATACTCCCATCTCGCATTCCCGGCCACTATTCTTGCCGTCCCAGCCTTCCTGCGGATCACTGGTATTAAACTCCATTTTCCCCCACCGGTCAAAAATATAAAACAGGTAACCTTCTTTATCAATTCCAGTGATTATTGGTCTGAACGTTTCGTTGCGCCCGTCGTGATTTGGAGTGAACGCATTTGGGATAAAAATGATGATCTCGGGATAAATCCTGATGGGCTTTTCTATAGTATCGGAACAGCTATTATCACTGTATACAATGAGCTGCACCAGGAATGAACCAGAATCGCTGAAAGTATGAACAGGATTCTGCAGGTTTGAGCTGTTACTATTAAATGAAGCAGGATCACCAAAATCCCATAACCAGGAAGTGCCGTCTGCAGACAGGTCAATAAAATTTATTTTGGGATCGTATAAACTGGCTACCGGGGGATTATAATAGAAATCAGCCACCGGAACCGGAAAAGCAAGCACGGTATCTGTGCACGATACAGGGCATCCTTCCGTTGTATGTGCGCCCAGATAAACAGCATATTCCCCCTGGTTGATAAACGTATGCGCAGGAAATGCTCTAACAGATGAATTTTCTGATGAAGAAAGATCACCGAAATTCCAATACATGGTGTTGGTATCGATGGGCCCAATAGGCACATAGCCAAAATTCACCTTTAGCGGGCTGCATCCTTCTTTGGGAAAAGACGTAACAGCCAATACAGGCACATTATATATTCCAACGGCCACTGTAGCTGAACCTGCACAACCATCAGGATTACTGCCCTGAACAGTATAAACAGTGGTCATTGCAGGTGATGCAATAACCTGATCGCCCAGGCTGGAAGATAAACCAGTAACAGGTTGCCATGTGAACGATGATGCTCCCGAAGCATGCAGTATAATACTGTTGCCCTCACAAATAAAAGGATTTTCAGGCGATACCGAAATTGATAACCCATCAGTGACCACAATCTGTGTTGTGCCTGTATTGCTACAACCGCTATTTGTATCCGTATAAGTGTATGATATGGTATGCATTCCAATGCCTGCAACCGAAGGATCAAAGATATTCCCGGTGACGCCGGCGCCAGAATAAATACCTCCAGCCGGTATCGCGTGTGTAAGCGACAAGGGTGGCGAAGAAATACAAAGTTGCGGCAAGGAAGAAAAGGTTATCAGGGGTGCCGGACTCACAATGATGCTATATACGGAAGGTATTCCGGTGCAATTGTTGGCGGCAGGAGTAACTGTGATGTTGGCCACAACAGGGATATTTCCCGTATTTATGGCTGTAAATGAAGGCACATTTCCAATGCCGCTGGCTGCAAGGCCTACTGACGCATTTGAATTTGTCCATGTAAATGTTGTTCCAGCCACAGTACCTGTATATATTGAAGCGCCGACAATTGCACCATGACAGACTGACGTATCGGCAGGCATGGTGACAGAAGGTATGGGATTAACTGTGAGGTGGTATGTAACAGGGGCAGTTGTGCAAACATTTCCAGTGGGAATTACAACGATGGTGGCCAATACAGGTGTTGTACCGGCATTCGTTGCATTAAATTGCGGCACGTCGCCGGAACCTCCTGCCGGAAGCCCGACAGCCGTATTACTGTTTGTCCATGATAATGTTGTCCCCGGTAGCGGGCCGTTAAATGTTGATGCCAACATCAGGGTACCATCGCAAACATCAATATCTACCGGGGCATTGACGTTAGGCGATGGGTATACGGTAATGGTATAGGCAGAAGGAGGGCCTGTACAATTGTTCAGGGTAGAAACAACTGTAATTATTACGTTTGCTGGTGAGGATGTGTTATTTATTGCCGTAAACGAGGGGATGTTTCCCGTACCCCCCGCTCCCAGCCCGATAGTTGTATTGGAATTTGTCCACGAAAATACTCCTCCGGGTGGATTGCTGGTAAAATTTGTCGCGGCGACCGTGCCGCTGTCGCACACAAAAACATTTGAAAGAGCTACTACTAAAGGTGTTGTGTTAACAGTCAGCGTTGCCGTTGCCGTACAACCCGCAATGTCGGTATAGGTTATAATACTTGTACCGGCTGAAACACCAATGGCCATACCTGAATTATTTACTGAAGCAACACCGGTGTTTGAGGATACCCAGGCGCCTGAAACAGCCGGCTGGCCAGTTCCGGCAAGCTGAGTCGATGAATTTGTACAAACAGAAAGAACGCCTGATATAACCGGATAACCGACATTGACGGTAACGCTTGTTGAGCCGGTACACCCAATAGCATCTGTACCCGTTATCGTGTAGATGGTAGTTGTAACAGGAGAAACGGTGATCTGAGCTCCGGCAACAGTGGAGCCGGGCGTATTCCCCGGAATCCATGTATAGGTGCTTGCACCCGAAGCAGAAAGCGTTACAGAGTGCCCCGGACAAATAGCCGGATTGGCAGGACTTGCCGAAATGTTTACCTGGTCAACAAAGACTGTAACCGAATCTATTCCATAGCATACCGGTGCAAACAATATATCGTCAAGGGCAAAGTCATTGCCCACCAGTGTTGTATTCTGATTAACAATGCAAATGGTAGCAGTAGTATTACTTCCCGAATTCCAAATTGCAAAAAACTGATTCCAGATGCAGGTCACAGCATTCACGGAAAATATTGACCCAAGTGGTTGGCCATTAATTGAAAATTGCAACAGTGCCGGACTTCCCGAATTACTTACATTGCAGGCCCATGTCGCAAAATCATAATCCGTATTTGGTGTAACAGGCACCGTCTGGCACCACACATTGGTATTAGGCACACCCGCACCATTAACAATCATCATATTTCCTGATCCGCTGGTATGATCATAAAAATTGACAAATCCGCCATGAAAGGTATGAGGATTTGTACCGACATAATAATTTCCTTCGGGAACAAGATTAGAATTATAATTATAATTACAGGAAAAGCCTGTGTTTCCCTGTGAAAAATCGCCGTTGATAATTACGTTGCCTAATGTGCCGTTGCCTGTGACATAATAGGTAGTTGTGACTAACGGGCTTGCGACAGGATTATAAATTGTAGTGCTGTTCAATCCTGTTGATGGCGACCAGGTATAGCTGCCCGGACTTACCCCTCCTGAAGCCACCAGTTGTGCAGATGCTCCCGGGCAAAAAGTAATATCAGGACATGCCTCAATGCTGCATTGGGCAACAACACGGTCAAAGGAAATGAGCCAAAGACAAAAAGAAAAAATAATTATGCAAAATCCGCTGAACAATACTTTTTTCATTTCTGTTACCTTAACAAGGTGAATATTCCCTGCAAATTCCGACTTTTTCCATCATTACCCTGGTCAATATTAACGTAATAATACGTTCCATCACTTGCCTGCCTGCTTTCATTTATTCTGCCATTTCATCCCCTGCCCGTATCAGTCCAATCGTGTACTTCGGCAATTAAAAATGATACCATTAAAAATAATGATAATGTTTGAATTAACCTAAAATTTATCATTATTCTCATAACCATTTGGCATAAAAATATTTGGGACAATGATTTCCGATGTACATTTTATATGAACATAGCCAAGGTAGTACTATACAAAAGTCAGATAAGCGTTTGATCCCACAACAGGGTTCGGAAGTAGTGATAGAAGTACTGTTTTTTAACTAACCACAGGCCCGGTTAAGAAGCCTTAAAATGTTCACTAACCTTGCCCTACCGCTGCCTGTCGACACAAAGTTAACTGCATGTGGTTATTTTTTTCATCACTTTTATTTTTCAACTTAGCCAAGACTGAAACGTTTTCTCCAATTTCCATTTTCCATTTTTTCTGACATATAAGCTTACGTCACTCCAACTACAAAGTGGCATGTTGCAGTCAAATACTGTTTGCAGGATAACCTTATTTCTGTCTACTGATATTAAAGGGAAAGAGAAATGATGAACACCCCCCTTTGTCCAATTTGTGTCTACTATATCAAAATAGTCGAATTTTTTCTTTGTCGGCCAATAACATTGCAAGATATTCGGTTTGATTCTCAGGTTACTGAACAAGCGTTTCTGTCTATTGATAAATCTGATGTCTGACGAAGTAAATACTTTTTTGTACTCGTCTTCCCATGCTAAATCATTATATTTCCAGCATAATTGTCCAATACAAATATTGCTGTCGATGGCCAATATCCCATTTAATATATTATTGATTTCATCCTCTGTCAGGTCGGGTGGCCTGTTACAAGAATAGACTGTCAATGATGCAAGGAAAAATAATATTATCCTGATTCTATTCATTAGATTTTTCTACAATTGCCGCAAACGGCTGCAAGTAGGTTCAGTGCCGCGAATGCACTCTTTTATCCGTTTAGCTGAGACTTTTTTCTGTGGCATTGACCCTACTTGTTGTTAGCAGCTCGTTTTTCTGTCTTTATAATTCGTTCAATGCAAATTCATAGAAAAATTGTGCACTTGTAAATGCTGCATAAATCTGATAGTTATCATCCTTCTTACTGTCACCAAAATCACATACAGATTTAATTACAATTGGTTTGGGCTTGGGATTGGGAGCATTATTTGCACTATAAAAAATACCAAATGCTTCCATTTCTAAACCAATTAGTTTTCTTTGATTGTCCCTGAAGCTTTTAAACTCAATTTCGTTTTGTATAACAAAAGGAACTGATACTAAAGGTCCAACTTTAATTTTAAGTTCAGTGTTAGGTAAATTCCCGTTAAATTTTCTTTTTATCTTTGATAGAATTTCATGATTCTCAAATCCTCTTAATTTTTCTTTTAAATCAGAATCTATAGGAATTGGGGTAGGATTAGGGGAAAAACTTTTATCGAGATTCTCAAGAGTTATTATCTTACCACTCGTTCCGTCGTAAGATTGATCTGCAATTAAGATATCCCCATATCCTAAATCATTTCCAGAATAACCCGCAGCGATTCCTGTCATGGCAATATATTTGGGTTTAAAAGAATTAATCATCTTCATAGATAAAGTTGCAGATGCAACCATGCCCATTTGAGGAGGGGAAGCACAAACTACTTTTAATCTTTTTGCACCTCTTTCAAAGATTCCAATAAAATATTGAGTTGCATCGTTTTGTATTGAATATTTTTCCCAGTTAGCTGGAATCTTCAATATTTGAACAAGTTCGGGATTATGTAAAGCACAAATAACAGCAATATCAAAATCGTATTTAATATTAATTGGATTTAAGAACTCTTTTCTAACTTTAATCAAATGGAAAAATATTTCTTTAAGTTTTTCCTTCCAATCTGACTCATCACCTTTATATTCAATTAAATACCATAAGTACTTCGTAAATTCTGCTGCATATTGTTCTATTAAATCCGTAAAACTAGTCAAACCAACAATATGAATTGGAGGATTTATAGTAGGGTTTGTTTGTATAGTTTTTAAAAATGAAATCCCATTTTCGGGACTTTCATTATCATCTTCATCTAATGGGAGTACTAAATCGAGAATCATTAAATCAAAAGTTGTATTACGCATAATGATCTTTGCTTCTTTGACATTCTTTGCTGTTGATACATTCTGTTCAGGAATATCAATTTCAGTTTTTATCAGATCTTGAATTTTTACTAATTTGTCGTTGTTGTCTTCGACTATTATTATGTTAATCATAGATTTATAGATTTAAAAATCGTTCTTAATTCTTTTTTCCAACTATCAGGTTTATTCAAATTAAAATATACAACTCCTAAATAATTAGAGAAGCTATCTTTTAAGCCCGAATTAAATTCTTCATCTGTATAGTTTTTATACATTGTAACAATTGCTACATTTATATTGATGTCTCTTCTATACATCTCTTGTAAAAGAAAACTACCAGCCATACTTTCAAAATCACCACCTGTTTCACCTGGAGCGATGTCATAATTAGGCAAACTCATATCTAGAAGTATTAATGAGTAATCTTGATTCTTAATTATTTCTCTTAGTCCAGAATTATATGACTTTCTCAGTTCTAAATAAATAGATGGATATTCTTCCGAAACAAAAGCAGCTATCTGTTCTTTTTTAAGATCAGTATCTTCAATTAATAAAACTTTCATGCTAATATCTTATTAAGATTTAAATCAACTGACACACAAAACTTATTTTCTATAATGTCAATGAATAATTCATTTTTATCATCTTCAAAGCTAGTTCTAACTATATTCAAAGCTTTGTATAATCCGGACTTTTTATCTAATTGAGATTTTATTATATCATCTTCTATTTTTATTTTTTCTTTTAGTACCTGTATGTCTTCGTTATCTTTTAGCTTGTTTTCAATTTTTATATTTAGTACATTTTTAGATTCTCGAATACTAAGGAATATGTTTACATTGTCTTCTTCACAATAATCAAGAATATTTTGAAAAAATATTCTTAGCAAATAGACTAAATGAGTAAAATACTGACCCTTAATAAGTCCGTGATATTCAATTTTTTTGTCTAAAATTAAGTTTTTAGATGTATAATGATTGTGAAGAGATTCACAACAAACTTCTACTATTTTATTAAGATCAAAATCAGATATTTGTGAATCAGTAATAGTAAACCAACTTGCAATTTTAGATAATTTATTTTCGACTTTAGTTTTTATAACTGTCAAATTTGTAAGTAATTCATCTGGGAGTACTACGTTAGATTGTTGTAGTTTATTTTCAAAAACATATATAACATCGTAAAATTTATCTCTGAATTCATTTTTAAGTTTAATTTGAATCTCTATTAGATTCTTATTTGTTCTGTTCCAAAGGTCTTTAAAAATAGAATCTATAAACTCATTGTAACTTGTTATGTTTTTGTAAATTAAAGAGTAAAGCACTTGTAATTCAACTTCATCATACTTGTAATCTAACCAACCATCTGGGTTTTCTTTTTCAGTTTTAATAAGGAGGTATTTAGCAAGAATTTCGTCATAAATTAAACTATCAATTTGTTCAGAAAATTCAGAAATCAATTTATCAAAAATTATACAGGTTTGTTCATCATTATATGATTGCATAATCGCTCTTAACTGTTTATTTTGTTTGTAAACATTTGATGCATTTTCCTTCTCTGTAATCAAGTTTAACAAAACAAATTCAGAACGAATTTCACCTTCTAAAACACCATGGCGAATTCTTGTACTTAGGTTTAATTTCAATCCATATTTACTATATAAAAACTTATCCCTTATTTCATAAAATATTTCTTTAAATATATCATATTGAGGATCTTTTGAAAACTCAACATCCATTGTTGTTTCTTCTTGCAATGAGACATTATACATCCTTTCAGAGCCCAAATTTATAAATGCAATTCCTTTTTCATCAGATAGTTGAGCAATAGAAACGTATCTATTAAATATAGATTTTAAATCTTTTAGTTCATTTAAAATTATACTATCCTGATTAACATAAATTTTACTTTCATCAATTTCTTGTAATCCTTTTTGAATTATTAATCTGTTTGATAAAAGAGTTTCTTCTTCTTTATATTCTTCCTTATTTTGAGGATCAACTTTAATTAAATATTGACATATTTTGATTCGCTCATTAAATTTGTTTTTTGTATTTGTAATTGCTGGGGAATGTTTAAATACTTCAAGATTGCATATATTTTTAAGAAAAAATATAAGATAATTATCATATGAATCTATTTTGTCAATTAATTCTGAAGCTTTTTCACAGTCATTATTCATTAAAAAACATTCATAGGCCGTGTGAATATCATAGCCCTCAGAATTTGTTAAGTAAAAAAATAATGGTAGTTCTATGGAATGAATAATATTGTTATATTTAGCTTTTTTAATTTCATTTTTAACTATATCTACATTTAATCTTTGAACCAAATATTTATTTTTAAAATAATATTTGACATACAAATTAATACAAGAATCAAATTCGCTTAATTTTGCTTTACAGAAGAAGAGATTTATTAGTACCTTTTCAACTTTGTAATTTAAAAGTTCAATTTCCAATAATCTTTCCCAAATTTTGCTTGCTTCATCATAGTTTTCATTTAATTGATGCCTTTTAGCTTGATAATAACTAATTCTAGTTATATCAATATTTGATTTAGATTCAATATCATTTATTGTATCTTTTAAAAATGCCGTCAATAAAAAGATTGTGCTTGAATTTGAGGTTTTTTTGGCAAGAAGATCAAGAATTTTATTTTGGTTATTGTGGATTTTTGATAATTGTGGATTTAAAAATGAAGCGTTTATCTGTGACAGTTTATTAAATGAATCATCATTCTCTATTTCTGATTTTACGATGTCAGTTATTGAAAAAGATATGTTTGAAATATTGCTTAGATTATATGCAATCTTTTTTAAGATTATTCCAGAATCAACAGGGTTATTTTCCTTTTTATACAATTCTAATAATGACGCTAATATTTGACCTTGAAAAGAATTTTTTTTACCATAATTTAATTCTTTTTTTTGATGTAATAATGATTTAATATAAATTGGATAGAATTCAAAAATTAATGGATCTAAATTAAGTGCAGTTTCAATCATTTTTTGACAGACTTCATACTCACCAGACGTATATAAGTCTAATATTGATATATAACTTTTGTCATTTGAATTTAAAGAAATTTCTTCCAATTCATTTCCAACTACACTTCTAAGTATTTTTATATTATTATCTTCAACTTTTTTATCTAAATAATATAATCTATTTCTAATAAAATCCTTCAACTCTTTGTCAGTATCAGTCAAATTCGTAATAATAATCTGAAAGACTCTTATTAATGATATATATTTATCAATTATTGAATTGTAGTTTTCAAATGCGAGAATTTCTGATAAATGTTCGTAATTATTTTTTACAAATGGA
This sequence comes from uncultured Bacteroidales bacterium, assembly GCA_964626855.1. GTDB lineage: Bacteria > Bacteroidota > Bacteroidia > Bacteroidales > CAIWKO01 > CAIWKO01. Next base: position 15,389 of record CAZVKJ010000004.1, on the reverse strand, counting down.
TTTAGCTTGAAAAAATAATACTCTAAATCAGCATTGAATCCTTTTTCCATTAAAGGCAATAGAAACTTTACTAAATTTACTTCATATCGATTAACAGAAAGTTCTTTTTCAGCTTTTGTACTATAAAAATGCGCTAAGTATCTGATAAATGACTTATTGTTTTGAATGTTAATATCATTAAGAAAACCGGTATTCTCCTTTAACCCTTTTCTGAGTTCAATTAATAAAAAACGATTTTCAATACTCCATAAAGACATTGAAATTTGAGAATCAACCAAATTTAATATTTCTTCAGCCTTTTCATAGTCTCCAGTTAATAATTTAGCTTCAAATTGTTTTTTATAAGTTAAAAATTTATTGATTTCATTTTTGTATTTTCTAATGCTCAATAAGATCCAATTTATTTCATCTTCTAGTTTATTATTATTAACAATTATATTTGTTTCACCAATACTTTTTATGTCTGCTGGTAATGCTTCTCCATAAATCCACTTGTCAAATGAGTTGTTTGTTGAGAAATTATCAACGACAATACACGCTAAAAAATAGTTATAAGAGTATTTCAATTTAGTAAAAGTTACTCTTGGATTTTTGTCCTTTTCGAATAAATCAATTCTAAATTGTCTTTCTATGATTTTCTCAAACATGATTTGTGTATTTTTGTTTTAAATAATCTGTTTCCTAATAAATCAATTTTTACTTCGCACTTCTCTTTTTTCTAAACTTGCTGCTAACTTTTGTGTTGCAGTAATACTGTTATTGTTACTTTAGTTCTTATCGTCCATACTATCTATCAAACATCGTAAGTATTTGTAATTCTGCATATAAATTATTAAAAAATCGCTTACATAAAGTTACAAACATTTACAAATATTGGTAAGTATTTGTAATTATAGAACAAAATTAACGAAATAATGTATGAATATAAAAATTTATTTATCCTTTTTTCATTAAAATTCTTCTTTTGTACTTTTGTCTGCCGTGGGCTTTGTGGTTCAACACCTTGCATTAACCGGAGTAACACTGAGGGTTCACGGCCTTGCATAAAGGTCATTTGAGCAAGCATTTTTGGGATCAAACTAAAAATTAATCCCCATCTGTAACTTTTCAATTTTTCGGGTGTCCAATAATCTGAAAAAAAAACGAAACCTTATCATGAAAAGTATATTTTTATTTGTGCTCCTTTTGATCAACAGCGGATTTATCATGGCAGGCGGAAAATCGGATGTTACAGGCCAGGTAAAAGATGCCCGGACAAAGAACACGCTTGAGTTCTGTTCCATCTCCGTGTTAAATGAAAAAGACAGCCTAATCACCGGAGGCGTTACCGACCAAAACGGATTTTTCAACATCCCCCTATCCCCCGGTGTTTACCGCTTCGTATTTAGTTTTATCGGCTTTAATACCGACACCACGGCGCTCACCCCCGTTTATGAAAATGTTTTTCTCGGCGTAATCAAACTTGAACCCACCTCAAAAACGCTGAGCGAGGTTTCGATAAAGGAAAGCTCAAGCGAAAACCAACTCGACAGGGACATGCAGATCGTCACCGACAAGCTCAAGGCCGGTGCCGCCAGCGCTAAAGATGTTCTGAATAAAATCAACGGTGTTTCTTACGACAACTACAATAATTCTATTAAAGTTGATAATGATGCAAAGGTGATCATACTGGTGGATGGCATTGAAAAAGACCAGGAATACGTCAAAAACCTTGCGCCCGACCGCATGAAAAAAGTCGAGATCATCAGGGACCCGGGCGGCCGTTATGCCCTGGAGGGTTATTCGGCTGTCATAAACATCATCCTAAAAAAAGATTACCAGGGCACCGAACTTTTCCTCTACGATCAAACCACCCTGGATGCCGATGAGCATAAAGCCGGAAACATTCTTACCCAGAACAGGGCTTCAGCAACATTTAATTATGTCTATAATAAGGTGAATCTGTATGCCAAATACAGTAGTAGTTTTGCTCATTTTAACCTGCAGTCGTTCATCACGCAGGAATACAATACCGGCGGTTTTGTTACAACCAAGGAACCTTTGAATAAGGATGACATGAATCTGAACATTTTACGGCTTGACCATAATTACACCCTGGGGGCCGACTACTATATCAACCCGAAACAGACCATCAGCTTTGAAGGAAGCTTGTCATCACAGCCCATAAGCCTGAATAAAACCACCGAAAACTATTTTGTGACGGAAACAGGCAGCAACGGCATCCTCAATCAATATATTGCAGAATCCAGCAATAAATCGAATACCTCCACGGCATACGGCTCTGTGTTTTACCAGTATAAACCCGATGAAAAAAATTCAATCAATACGAATTTTACATTCTCAAATTACCGGTGCCAAACCTTTAACCTATATAAAGACCTCCTGCTCAACAACAGAAATGAAGAAGAAAAGGATGACAAAAACACCACAGATTTTTTTTTAGAATATGCTCATACATTTAAAAACAAAATAAACCTTCAGGCCGGTTACGGAAATTCATGGCAGAAACTTCATAGTACATACATTGTTGAATCGATGAGCGCCCCATTTACATATTCTGATTTCCGCAATAAACTCTATGCTTACTTTTCGTGGCAAAAAAACAAAACATTCGGAATAAAATTCGGCGGGGTAGCTGAAACAAGTTCTCCAAACGCCGGCGGGCAGAAAAATTCATACATCATTTTTCAACCTTATGCCGATATCAAATATCAACCGTGGAAGTCTCTGGATTTTAAGGTGAAGTACAGGTCGGAAAGCAATTACCCGAATATCAGCCAGACCAACCCTTTTTCTTCTGTAATTGATTTACACAGTATCCGTACGGGGAACCCCAATCTGAAGCCTGAAGTAACACACAAAATCTCACTGCAGACCAATATCCTCAGAGGGCTTATCACGATTGAGCCATATTATCAATTTTCGAATAATTACATTACAGAAACCGGCGCCCTTCGTCCGGATAACATATTTGAATACACATACAGCAACGCAGGAAACTACAGGAAGTACGGTGTTGAAGCCCGTTTTTCCGTTCCCATTGCCAAAGTCTTTTTCCTGCAGGCAAATGCCGACTTAAACAGCGGCTATATTAACTATGCAGGCAAAACAAACCATGTAAATGACTGGGCGATGCTGGGCAGCTTTATTTATCAAAACCAGAAAAAATATACGATGACCGGTTTCCAGTACCAGAAGAACATGCGTAAAAGCATTACGGCGCAGGGATATAACAAAGACGATGTCGACTTCTGGATCATATTTCTGAAGCAGCCTTTTTTCAAGCAACGGCTGAGTGTGATGCTGCTTTATTTTGTGCCACTGAATTGGGGCGTTGAACAGTACCAGGGATCCTATATCAAAACAGATTTATACACAGAGTCGAGGAAATATGATGTAGGCATCATTAAAAACTTTCTGATGCTTGAAGTGAGTTTCCGTTTCAATAAAGGAAAATCCATAGCCAAAACGGAAAAAAATATTGAAATAAAAAAGGAACGGGATTCGAGAAATGTGTTTTGATTTTGCAGTTGGAGCACGACTTAAAGTCGTACTCCAACTGCAAAGATAGCATGAATTGCTTTTCAGCAATTTATTATACCTCAGTCCTAAAGGATGTAAATTGCTGAAAATCAATTCTTCCTTTATGACCGAGGAAAACAACGGATACTTTTATTTACATCCTTTATTACAAGTTTAATTTTTATCGGACTTTAATGTTTTTCAATAACAATTTTTTCCGATTCAACAAAATTGTCTCCTGTGATTATAATATTATAGAGCCCGCTACAGAAACGGGAACCATCAATGATTACCTGATCATTTGTAAAACTGTTTTTACACCAGACTATTTTCCCGTCAGTTCCTGCAACTACAATCTGGCTTAATCCCTTAACCGGCCCCGAAACTACAAAATAGCCGGATGCAGGATTGGGGTATATTTTAAAGTACCTGTTGCTTTCATTTGCATTCATCACGAGGGACGGCTTCGTGTATTCCCATAATCCGAAATAAGGTAAATAACCTCCGAAAGGTTCACATCCATTGACAATAAATCCGGAATTTGCTATTGAAAATCCCACAGCGCCGAAGTTACATGTTTCTGCAATGCTGTCGATCTGCTGCCAGCTATCCGTCGTATCATTATATTCCCAAAAATCATTGGTACAGGAAACGCCAATACCTAATCCAAGGTATCCTTTGTCATTAATACTAAATCCTGCACTCCCTGACCGTGGGTATCCCGGAAAACCTGCCTTCGGCACCCACTGATCCGTTTGCGGGCTGTATTGCCAGACATCTGAAATATGCGAAGAGCCAATTTCTCCGCCTACGAAGTAAACCTTATTTTGCATTATAAAAGATGCCGGGTCTGCAATGGCTTTCGGCCCATTATTTTTTTGTGTCCAGGCATTCGCGGCAGCGTCATATTCCCATACGGTACTATCATTTCCTAACACAGCATATCCTTTGCCGTTTAAGGAAAATGCCGTCTTACTATTGTCTGCATTTGAAAATGGCAGCACCCCCATTCCCTGCCACGTATCAGCCGGGATATCATACCTGAATAATGAATCTGAAGTAACGACATAACCATACGATCCCAGTGCAAAAGATTTAAATTTCCGCTTATCTGAAGGAATATTTGCCATAGCCGTCCATGTGTCAGATGAATAATCATATTCATAAAAATCGCCGGACGTAGTGTACACACCTCCGCCGACATATGCTTTGTTATTCATCACAAAACATGCGGAAAAACTTCCACTGATACCCGGATAAGATGCTTTCTGTAGCCATACGTTTTGTCCCTGCATAAGTTGATACTGAACAAAAAACAAGATTACGATCAAAAACTTTTTCATATCAATCAATGTTAATGTTTGCGGTAGGATTTCAAATCTAACCTGCCTTGATTAAAATTTTATATAAAGATACAACATTATTTATCAATTGAACAATTTTTTCGGCCACTTATTTGTGTTTTAATGAAAAAAAACATTAGCAAGCGACAAAACCTTGCAGGTGGAGGCGTTGAAACAATGTTAAAACTCTAATATATCCCTGGTCAGCAATACTTTTGACTCATCTGACAATCTTCCATTGTTACATATATCATTCCCACAGGCTGCCAAAAATTCAAGATAATTGTTTCTGTGACACGCATGATCTTCATTTGCCTGAGTCAGCACCTTTCCATTGGTTGTATAAAACTCCGCAATTAAATTAACCTGCAGCATTTTTGAAATATTATTTATCCAGAGAGATACAACATCAAATTGTGACCTGTAGGGAAAACCACAATTTGAGATCATTATAAATGAAGTTGCCTTCTTGTTTTCACCTGCCGCATTATTACGCGGATCACCACCCATTGCTGTCAACCTGTCAAAAAAAACCTTTAAGGTTCCAGAAATATTATTGAAGTAAAGCGGCGAGCCAAAAATCACCACGTCACTGTGCTTAATTTGTATAATTATTTCCGTCATATCATCATGAATGACGCATTCGCCGGGAGTTTTAAACCAGCATGAATGGCAGCCCCTACAATATTCAATATGTTTTTCAGACAGAAATATATTGCTGATGATATTTGAAGCAGACTCAAAACCCTTTAAAACGGCCTGTATCATAATGTTTGTGTTGCTTGCCTGCCCGGCAGGGCTTCCGTTAATACTTAAAACATTCATTGGTTTTCTCCTTGTTTAATATTTATATTGTGTTTTCTATGAGACACTACTTAACAGCTTGCGGTAATACCTGTTGCAGTATGCCATGGTTGCGTATGCATTGCCCGTTATAAAATTTATTTACCCCAACGTAAAATGCAAACCTGTCGCACACCGCGCAGGATATGATCTGTTGACATGCCGGCTAATATGCATAAAAGGGCGTTATGTTTTCCGGCATATGAACTCCCTGATGGAATCTTTGATTTCATTTTCGTGATTCAATATTAAATGTCCGCCAGTTTGAAAAGGAACAAATTTACTATTCATTATTTTTTTTGAAAGTATGCGGGCACCTTCAATTGGTGGTGCAGGATCATCAACGGCATGGATGATCAATGCCGGCGACTTTATTTTATCGTATGCCATTCCTTCATTAATGGACGGATTTGAGACATACGTATCAAACAACACCCCTTTTGTGCGTCTTGTTATCGGGTAAGAAGCCATAAACACCTCGTCGATCAGCTCGCCTCTCTGAATCTTTGTCAATGCTCTTTCAACGGCTACCGGCACAAACATCTGCAACATATATCTTCCAAATAACTTAATGACCGGCCAATACAAAAAATCAATGCCAAAAATCAAACTCATAAATAGCCTGGGAGGTAAGGCCTTTTTGTTTCCCGGAACATTTGGGGAAACCAGTATTAAGCCCTGGCATTTTTCGGGAGAGTCTATTGCAAAATGTAAGGCAGAAGTACTCCCGGCTGAATTTCCAAAAATATAAACGCTGCCGATACCCAGGTAATCCAACATGTCGCTATATGCTTTTGCCTGAAGCCGGGCTGACGCGTTATCAGGAAATGAAGAATTCAGATAACCAAAACGCGAAACATACAGACACCTGTAGCCCAGGCCAAGGTATCTTTCGGATAAGCCTTTACACTGATCGACGCCCCCGGTTACTCCGTGAGAAATCAATACGATGGGGCCACTTCCTTCAAATAAGTACTCTATATCGCCTTTATCTGATTTATAAATATGTGTTTCCATCCGAACGCTATATTTTCCTTTTAACCATTATAACGGTTTCAATATTTGCCGGATTTATACCTGCATCTCTCAAATCAACAAACCCGTTGTTTTCATAAATAATTCTGGCATATTTCCCCTCCTCAGTTTTTCGTGAAAATGTCTGAACATAGATATCGCCGTTCACTTCAAGTTCTTCAATAGCCTTTTTGACTAACTTATCTCCAAACTTATTTCCACGAAATTTTTTCCCGACTGCCAACCATAATATTTCATTATGATCTCTATCCAGTGCAATAATTCCGGCTAAAATCCCTTCGTCATTATATATGCCGAATGCATTATTATTTTGAATACATTTTGTTATTCCGTCCCTGAATTCCTCAGAATCTGCCATCGGCCCAAACAGAGGCTCCACTTCTTTTGCAAACGCTATCCAGGTATTATAATCCTGTTGTTTGAGCAAACAAATCATATTTTTCATTTAAAGATACGACATTATTTTTATTTCAACATGATGATCTTATATTTTCTGATATTATTTGGTGTTGTGTGAAAACGAAAATACAAATTTAGATTTTGTTTCTACAAATCAAAGATTTACCAAGTGCGCCATACATTTTACGATAATGATTTCAGTGAATCTCAGCAAATGATGTTCAACATCAAAAACGACTCTGCTGGGCTATTAGCTGCGGGGCTTTCTCAACGGGCCTCGTGCCTCATGTTAATGGTCAAATATCATTTTTAATCTTTTCAAAATCCGACAAATATTTGTTATGATCAAAGTTACATATTGATTTTCTCGCATTGCGTAGAAACCGTAAATATTCGGCATCAGGCATATGATAGAATTGAATCAGCCTCTGTTTAAAATCATTTGCCATGGTGCAATAATACCCGTTTACACCGTCCACCACCACGCTGTTGTTTTCCGGCAGGTCAGTACTTAATACAGGGACTCCATTATTCATATACTGCTTTACTTTGATTCCCGATTTGGATAACTGCAGCTGGTTATTGGCTAATGTTGCTATTCCGACATCAAATAATACTATTCTTTTTTGAAGGCCTGCTTCGTCATTCCAGTTGATTTCCAGCGGGATTTCGATTTCAATATTGGGATTATCTTTAAAGTATTTCCTGATAAACTCCGCATCATTGGGATCTTGTACTCCGAGAATAACAACTTTAAAAGGAAAAGTGAGTTCTTTCATAGCCGGAAAAACCAGGTCGATAAGGCTTCTTTTATGATCTCCGCCGAATCCGCCTATCCATCCGATCGTAAAATTTGTATTCTTTGATTTCCTGACTATTCCCAGGTCAACAATGGGTGAACTTGTATGGACAATCCTGTGGTTAAACCGTTTTAAATAGGTTTCAATTTGCCTGCTGCCTGCCGAAATTTTTTCGCAGTGCCTGGCAAAATAATGAATTGATTGGGGATTTACTTCTAAATAGTCGGCATCGTCAAGGTCATAAACCGTATCGTGATTTCGAATCCTGATAAGCAATTTTAAAAGGTTGGCATATATAAAATCCGACTGTACCCTTTGAATGACAATTAATGAGTTTTTTTTCCTGAAAAACAGGGCTGAAAAATACGCTTTTAAAAAAAAGATTATTCCCCGCGGAGAATAATCAGGAACCACAAAGAAAGAGTTTATCCCATTATGTTCCTTAAAAAAGTCTAATGGATATTTGCCCCTGTATCGTACACTGGGCGAGTCGAGATTAAAATAGGCAAACCAATAAATGAATTCTATACTTCTACCTTGCATAACGGCAACTTCATTAATGTATCATAGTCAAATTAAAAAACACATATATGCTTTTGATGTTCATTTTATGCCGGTCCAAATATATGTTCATATTTTCAATGTTTGACTTAAACGCCAAATTATTACAGGGGTTATCTGAAAATACTCGTTTAATCATCTCATCACGTTAACATTCGCCAGAACGATTAATAAAAACGACGTTATTGTCTGAATCCCTGGACTGCCGCTGAATATTAGAGAAAGTTGCGCAGTAATTTTATTTACAAGACACATCATAAGCTAATCTATAAGGCTTGTCAAAATTTTCGTACAATGCTTTCAATTTGCAAGCATTATAATAATAGTAGCCGGAATGCTTTTTCCACAACTTGTCATTATAATTCTTTAGTTTTTTCTTGTCTTTTTTTAGAAAAGCAATTGTCCCGTTATAATATAACCACCATTCCCTGTCAAAAACTTTGTCGAAAAAACTTGTTGATTTTTTCATATATTTAATGGCAAAAGCATATTCATTATTACAAGCATAAAGTTGTCCGACGTGCCAATATGTCCCATTTTTATTCTTTTGTTTACTTGTCTGAATACTGTCCAGCAAAATCCTGATGGCGTCCTGATACCTTCCGCTGTCAGCTAATTCTCTCCATAATTCTTTCGCCTCTTTCTTGCAGGCATAATTACCACTTGTCGTTTGAGCTGTGCTGGTTGAGAGGAAAGTAAAAATAGTTAAAGCATAAAAAAATATTTTCATATTATCTTTGATTCTGAATACTGGGTATATCGGTGGAGGCTTTATGCAGTATGGGATTTGGGGCGATTTCCTATTAAGTTACACGAAAAACTAAAGTAGGCTAATAACCTTCGAATACCACTAATCCCCTTATTGCCTACAGCCTTTGTGCTTTTATTTCTTTTCTAGTTCTTTAATTTGTTCTTTTGAGTATTGTTTTGCTTGTTCGTCACCGTATTTTATTGTCAGTTCGTAATATTTAATTGCATTTTTTGTATCGCCTTTTTGTTTATACACTTGTGCAATATTACTTAAAACAATGTAGTCTTTTGGATTAAGTTTCTCTGCTTTCAGCAAAAGCTCCAATGCTTTATCATACTGCTTTTGAAGCATAAAAACTACTGAAAGGTTTGACAAACTTTCAATATGGTCAGGGTAATATTTTAAAACAATCTCAGCAATACGTTTCATGTTATTGAGAAGGCTGTCATTTTCAGTATTGTAGAGTTGCACTTGGTAATCTTGAATTGAACCTAACATAAAGTCTTTAGGTTCGTCAAGTGGTTTGCTGTCAGCCCAGGTCCATTTGTTATTATTTATTGCTGAGTAATCAATGGTTTTGATTATTTCTTTTGTAAAGTTTTCATAGTCTTCAATTTGTCCAAACATATAGATTTTTCCGAACCGCATATCAAGTCTGTTTGGGTTCATTTCAATTCCTTTGCTTATCCAGTCAAAACCTTTACTTAATAATTCAGGATTGTAGTAAGTATCGCCATAGATAAAACCAACAGGTTCTTTTTTTGACGTATCTTGGTCCATAATCTGCAAAACGTCTTTCCCTTTGGGATTCTGCCCAAGAGTTATTATTTCGTTTCTGCTTTTATTTACATAATAATTGAAGTAGGCAACAAAAAGTTCAGGATCGTTGCTATCAGCCTTTTCCCATTTTTGTAAAAGTTGTTGCTGTCCAATGGTATCTTTTTTAGAAGCCAAGTCATTGAATTGTTTCTTAAATGTCTGTCCGTTCGCTTGATTAAAAATCAAAGTCAAACCCAAAATGAATATTGCTGTCTGTTTTATCATTGTCGTTTTTTTAGCATTGGTGGTAACTCGATTATCTATGTTGCTTATACCTAATTTATCACATAAATCCTACCAGCTCAGTGTGGCAAGCGGCGGCATCCGCCGCTGGCGGATAAAAACCGTTTCCCGTCCCACCAGCCGTAAAGTTAATAAAAAGAACGTTCTATGCCAAATGCCCTGTATCGCCGCGGATTGCCCCATAAAGTTTAGTTTACATTTATTTCAACATTCAAGAAAATTCTTTCCCAAAACTTAGGTTCAAACACAATTACATCATCTTTGGTATATGGAATGTTGTCAACACCTGCATAAATCTGAATAATATTATCGCTGTTAAATCCTAAAACAGAAACAATAGTCTTTGTTTGTCCGGATGCTGGAGGTGTAAGTGTCCATGATTCAAATTTTGCACTTCTTATAATCGTTCCATTAGGATTACCAAAACCCTGCTGAGGATTATTTCCAACTGAAATACTTGTGCTATTAGTTCTTCCAAAATAAAATTCCATTTGTTCCACATTGAATTGGCTTAATGTATCAACAGGTTTATTTAGCGCCCATTGATTTGTTGTTATTTCAAGACCGTTTTGCTGGTAATATGCCGAGCTGTCCTTAAACTGATCCAATGTGATACCGCTGTATTGCGCAGGTAAAGAAATTTCCATTTCAAGCCCCAGACCAATATAAAACAGGTCGAATGTAACATCCTCTTTAAAATAACCACCCGGTTCTCCATTCTCATTCGACCGCACATTCCCGCTCAGCATGGGTGCAACAGAAATGGTGGAATTGCTAGAAAAATCCATTGCAACACCATCGTTACCGGTATTTACTTCAGGTCCAAATAAAATAATTACTGCTGACAAGGTGTTAGATTGGTCGAAGTATCGGGCATTTCTTATCTTCCCAATAAAACTATCAGGGGTTAGAGCCATAATAAAATCACCAAATTGAGTATATTTCAAATCATTTGTACCGGCTAAAGACTTATTCTTGCTTTTGTTAAGCGTATTTGTGCACTTTATTTGTTGATTTACATTGCCATATTTCTCTTTTTTACAGGCAGTAAAAAGAAAGATGATTATTAGAACAGGCAAAAGCTGTTTCATATTGAAGATGTTTTTTTGGTTAATTAATAATTCTGTTTTGTTTCTCAAAATTAAACCTGACGATCAAGCATGACGGACGGCGGCAATTTATGCTCCCTTTCCTGTCGCCGCGGCGACCACCAAACCGCACACTGAATAAAAGAACTGACCTGTCTGAAAACCCCGCACCACAGCTGATTGCTGACACAAAGTTAGCAGCTGATTATATATTATATCATGTTTTTAAGATCTGTCTTTTCTGAACCAATCTCTCCAATAATCAGATGCATTAAATATTTTCGATTTTGAAAATAGTTCATAAGATTCTGGAATGCTCCCTTCGATTTTATATTTTTCTAAAACTTTATTTACTTTAACAGAGAATTCTTTCCAAATTGCATTCTTTTCATTTTGGCTCCTAAAACGTTCTCTTAAAGTATAGGAATAAAATGTGGATTCATTTCGACATATACATATGTCAAATACTGCAACAAACATGGTCAATAAAGCGCAACTATGAGCATCTTTTTTATAAAAGGAAGATTTAAAAATTGTGAGGATTAAGTTCCATATTGAAGCTAATTCAGTATCCTTACGTAATATTGTAATCATTCTCGATTTTATGATAAATATATTTTTTTCATCTCCAATTACTTCAGCGATATAAATAAATGGGCGATCTACTCGAATAAAGTCAGTTTCAAAATCATGAAAATGCTGAAGCGACTTTAATTCATTTCTATATGCTAAATCAAATTTTTCATCAACTGAGGTATTTACAATATTTGCAAAACTTTCTGTGAATCCGCTGACCCAACGTATTGCCGTCTGTTGATATAGTTTACTGAATTGCACTAAATCTGGGTGGTGGGAAGTATAAATATCAGATATAAATTGATGGGCATCTGGAATTATTGGAGTATGTCCAAGATCCTTATGTTCAGGAGCTAAAGAAAGAATAAACTCATTTAAACTTAATTCACGACCTAAATCACGCGAAATAATTCCTAATGAATCAACAAGTCTTGATTCAATAGTCCATAATGTATTTTGCTTTTGTAGTACTTCTGAACTTATTAATTTTCGTTCGACTTTAGAATCTTTATTACTATCATCTATTTCCTCAATAACAAAATATGATATTTTTTGTTTGAGTTCATTGAATTTGTTCTTAACAGGCTTTAATCTAATTGAATTATTAATATCCGAAATTAACCATTTTCCCACTGAAGATGCACGAGAAAGAGGTTTGCCTTTTTCATTTGATATACGAATTATTTCATCTTTTACATAATTTAAAAGAAATTCAACAATAATGCCACCAAGGTTGTAATATTTATCATCTGCTTCTAATCCTGATCTGGAAACAGTAGTTCTTAGCCCTGAAACTCCCCTAACTGATAAAAGAACAGGAATATTATTAGAAGAATCAATAAAACCAGGTAATTCATTCGAAACCCTAATACCTTCAATACAAATATGAGGCAGAGGTAATGGGGGACAATTCGCAAATGACTTTTGAGAAAACCAGCCTGATTTTACAGCAACCACCATATCATAATTACCATCTTCGATTTGAAAGGTTGAATTCACATATTCAATATCTTGATATTGTGTCGGATTTTTTGAATCTTTTATAATTATATCATAATAATACTTTAAGGCTTCCTTTGGATTATTAAAGCCAATCTTGACCGGTGAATTACCTGTTTCTATATATTCAACTTGACATTCTGGTAAAATAATCCAATACCTAAGTATTTCTTCAATAGATTTTTGTGAAAGTTCAACACTTTCGCGAAGTGTCAAAGTAACCCTAGTACCATGCGGTTCTATATCTTTAAGTAAGGAATCACCTAGAGGGAGTTCTCTTAATAAATAATCAGCATGTACTGAAGACATACGAATTCTATGTCCGTTTGAACCTTTAACAGTAACAATCTCAATGTCATCAGAAATCATAAAACATGTAAGGATTCCGATTCCAAATCGTGATATTGGAGTAAAAGATTTATATTCATTTAAGAATTGTGGTGTAGCATAAAAAGAAGAACCAACACGCATTAAATGAAACTTAATTATATCCCAATCCATTCCAGTTCCATTATCCTCAATAATAAGTTTCCTTGTATTTGCATCCCAATAAACAATAATTTTGCCTAATTTCACATTTGTTTTTCCCTTATTAACTTCATTCTTTTTGTCAAGAAGATACTGAAATCGAACAGCATCAATCCCATTTTGAATTAGTTCACGTATAGCAACCGTTGGGTCATTATAAATAGCATGACCTACCAACAAATCAAGCAATTTTCCTCTATCAAATTCAAAACGCATTTGTTGCGGTTGATTTCCTTCTACACGTAGATCTCCTATTATTGATTGCCAAGGAAAAATATATTCCTTTGAATCTTTCTGTTCTCTACTTTGATCGTTCCATCGTTTAGAAAGTTTTATTTCAGTATCTGCCCATGAAATATATTCAGTAAGTGAAAAAAATGGTCGCTCTTCAGTAAAATCTGCACTTACGGTTATAACATGAGTGTTCTCATCTTTAAGATCAAATTCTCTTCCAGCATGTCTAACAACAAATACGCCTCTTTGTTTTTCCCATTCTTCAACCCCTTTAAGATCTGAAAATGAAATCGTCTTAAACATTATTGAAGGAGTCCGATCTTTTGTTATGTGAATTAAATCAACGGTGCGTAAGATTATAGCAACATATTGAACATTTGCCATTTCAAATTTTTCATTGCCATATCTTTGACAAAGAGGATATAAATCTAATCTATTGAGGTTATTAAGATGATGACTTTCACAAACTATGGCTAAATGTTCCCTAAATCTTGTCGGCAATGAATCTAATAATTTTGAAACTTTTTCAGAAATAGGTTTTATTTCTTTTTCCGAACGCCATGAATTTCGACCAGTAATCCACTCCTTTATCCTTGTTGCATGATTCTCTCGTATAAACTCCTGAAAAAAGAATTTTTCCCGTTCCTCTTTTCCCATTTTCTTTGATCTAATAAAATAATCTTTACCTTTTTGATCCGTTTCGATAAATTTTAGAAAATTTGTGTAAGCAGGATTATTATTTCTATTTTCAAATTCTTTTGAAGTTACAATCATTCCCAAATCATGAAAATAAATTGATAATGTTAAAAGAAGCCAATCGGTCGGAGTCATGAATTTTTGCGTAGATGGTGGGATAACCCAATCTAAATGTTTTAGCATTTCTTCAACATGGCTAATGTCATGTTTAGTATAGGTTGAGAATATTTCTTTAACTCTTCCAATCATACTCAACATTTCTGAAACCTGTTCTTTTAGACCTAATAATGCTACATTATTAAAAGCTGGAAGTTTAGTTGCTGCCTCAGCTTGCTTTTCTGCAAATGTTTTAAGTTCAATCATTTTATTTATTTTTTACAATTTAATGTATATAAAACTTATTTCATTTTTATCTTTAAATAGCTGCTAACGATTATGTTAGCCTATTACTGTTAATTCTACTTTAGCTTTTAATGCACTCACATTCCATCCTTATATTATAAATTTCTGGATTTCAGCATTAATATTTACTAATACCCGCATATAAATGCTTACAAACATTTACAAATATTTGTTAGCGTTTGTAACTATAGACCAAAATTAACGAAATAATGTATGAAAATAAAAATTTATTTATCCTTTTTTAAAAACAAACCATTATATGTTCTATCGGGCATAGTTTAACTGGACACTCTCACACTCTCGGCTCCACTAGTGCAACAAATCATCCCCGCAAACCATCACATGGCTCCGAAAGTACAAAAATCCTTTCGTGCGCATTGCTCACACACCAAAGGATTTTTCTATCATACATTTTAATCAAACCGCATATTTAGTGTTTGTAAGAAAATGCCAATTTTTTCGTTACGCTAAGCAAGTGATAGGATGACTGCGCGCTGATCCTGCGCCTCAGACAGTCATCCTATCACTAAATAAATTCCGCTTTTTGCCA